>NZ_LZTB01000068.1 GCF_001665685.1 Mycobacterium sp. 852013-50091_SCH5140682 | reverse complement strand
AACGGGATATCGGCGTTGAGTGTCTCGCGGATCGGCTTGCCGTTGTCCCACGACTCGGCCAGCGCGATGGCCTCGAGATTCTCCTCGATGCGGTCGGCGATCTTGTTCAGGACCACCGCACGTTCGGCAGGCGAGGTCTTGCCCCACGCCGGTGCGGCCGCATGCGCGGCGTCCAGCGCCTTCTCGACGTCAGCCTCGGTGGACCGCGGGATCTCACAGAACACCTGCCCGGTGACCGGCGACGGGTTCTCGAAATACCGACCCTCGACGGGGGCCACCCATTCGCCACCGATGTAGTTGGCGTAACGCGACTCGAAGGTCATCAACGAGCCTTCGGCACCCGGACGGGCGTACACAGTCATGACTTCTCCCTGCCTTCAGACGACGAAATGTGTCGGTGGTCACTGAAGATAGGTTCAGCAGGGTTGCACCACAGTTGCACGACGTTGCAACGTCGCGCCCAGCTGATTCAACTCAGGTCGAAATCGATGCCGACAAGATGGCCCAACGCCTTGGCCCGGGTGCCTGCACCCGCGTCGCTGTGGTCGTGCAGTTTGCGCCAACCCTCGCGGTCGTCGCGCCCTTCGGGCAGGTCCAGCCAGCGCCGCAGCGTATCGAGGTTGGATTCCGCGAGCACAGCGCCACGCAGGCCGGCACTCAGCTCGGTCCGCAGCCGCGCCACCGCCGGAGACACCGACTGCGGCAGCAGCTCGCCGGAATACGCCCGTAACGCCGCGTCCACCTCGTCGGCACCCAGCGCGTCGAACACCTCACCCATATCGCTGGCGATGGGTTTGACCAGCCGGTACGGCCGCGACGCGAGATAGGCCTCACCGATGACCCGGCGCAACCGGGACATCTCCGCCCGGACGGTCACCACGTCGAGATCCTTTTCATCGAGCAGCACGGCGAGATGATCGGCGCTGAGACCTTCCGGATGGCGCAGCAGCAACACCAGGATGTCGGCATGCCTACCGGTCAGCATGGCGGACCGCACCACGCCGTCGTCGTCGGTGTACTGCCACTGCGGACGATCGGCCCCCAGCACGGTGAGACGGGGCTCGGTGGGCGCCGGCCGGCTCGCGGGCCCAGTCAGCCGCAACAACGCCAGATGGTTTTCCACCGCCACGGCGGTGGCCCGGACCAGCCCCAAGGTCTGCGGCGTCACGATCGCTGAGCCACCCGTGAGGTCGATGCTGCCGAGCAGCGCTCCGGTGACCGGATCGTGGACCGGAACCGCCGTGCAGTTCCACGGCTGCACGACGCGGGAGAAGTGTTCGGAACCGCGGATCTGCACCTCGGCGTCGAGAGCCAGGGCCGTGCCCGGCGCGTTGGTGCCCGCGCTGCGCTCGCTCCAGTCGGCACCCGGGACGAAGTTCATCGCCTCGACCTTGCGACACACGGCGAGGTCACCTTCCACCCACAGCAGGGTGCCATCGGGGCCCGTGATCGCGACGACGACGCCGGAGTCGGCGGCATCATCGACCAGCAGCCTGCGGATCACCGGAAGGGCACTCGACAGCGGATTGGCGTCCCGCAGCGCGCCGAGCCGGGCGGCGGCCGCCGCGGCCTGTGCCCCGCGGTCGGGGTCCACACCGGTGGCCAGGCTGCGCTGCCAGCTCTCGGCGACGACGCGCCGGACGGGGGTCGAGTCGAGGTAGGCGGCGTCGACCTCTCCGGCGACGAAAAGCTCGCGGACGGCACGCAGCTGCGCCGACGGCAACCGGCCGCCGGACGTCCTCGCTATGCCCACCTCGATCACGCTCCTCGCGGCATGCCATTTCCGCAGGCCACCGCGTGTTCGCCAGGATAGTTGACCGTGCTCGCAAGGAGAAATGTCAGGCCCGCGTCGCATCCAGAGGTGGCCCCTCAGTCGCGCAGGTCACACCCCGCCGGCACGCAATCCCCCGTTTCGTACCGGTAGACTCATCGCCGATCGGCACATCTGTTCTGCCAGTGCCGCCTCCTCGATCGTCACACCGAGCGCCGCGGGATATCACCCGCGCCGGGCAGGACGACCGCCCTCTACTTTTCGGAGTTTCATTTTGTCTGCGCCAAACCACAGTGGCAGCACTGTGCCCACGTTCGCCGAGCTCGGCCTTCCCGCCGAGATCGTCACCACCCTCGCCGCCAACGGCGTCACCTCGCCGTTCCCGATCCAGGCCGCCACCCTGCCCGACTCGTTGACTGGCCGCGACGTGCTCGGCCGCGGCCGCACCGGGTCCGGCAAGACCTACGCGTTCCTGCTGCCTTTGGTCGCCCGGCTCGCCCGCAGCGAGAGTCGCCGGATGTCGCGTCGACCGCGCGCCCTGATTCTCGCGCCTACCCGCGAACTCGTCACCCAGATCGAGGCGTCGCTGGCCCCGCTGGCCGCCGCAACCGGCCTGAAGTCGATCAACATCTTCGGCGGAGTTGGCCCCGGCCCGCAGATTTCGGCCCTCAAGCAGGGCGTAGACGTGGTGATCGCCTGCCCAGGCCGGCTGGAGGACCATGTGCGATCCGGCCACGCCGACCTGTCCGCCGTCGAGATCACCGTGCTCGACGAAGCCGACCACATGGCCGACCTGGGCTTCCTGCCCGGCGTCAAGCGTCTGCTGGACAAGACCCCGAAAGACGGTCAGCGGCTGCTCTTCTCGGCCACCCTCGATGCCGGCGTCGACGTGCTGGTCAAGCGCTACCTGCACGATCCGGTGGTGCACAGCGTCGATTCGGCGCAGTCGCCCGTCTCCGCGATGGTGCACCACGTACTGCACGTGGACAACGCGGCCCGCGTTAACGTCGTCGCCGACCTTGCCGCGGCTCCCGGCCGAACCATCGTGTTCGCGCGTACCAAGCACGGCGCGAAAAACCTGACCCGCCAGCTCAATTCGCGAGGCATCTCCGCGGTCGAGCTGCACGGCAACCTCTCGCAGAACGCGCGAACTCGCAATCTCACCGCATTCTCCGACGGCTCTGCCACCGTGCTGGTTGCCACCGACATCGCCGCCCGCGGAATTCACGTCGATGATGTGAACCTGGTGGTGCACGCGGACCCGCCGGTCGAGCACAAGGCGTATCTGCACCGCTCCGGACGTACCGCGCGCGCCGGCAACGAGGGCACCGTGGTGACCCTCATGCACGACGCGCAGGTGTCGGACGTGCGGAACCTCACCCGCAAGGCCGGCGTCAAGCCGACGATCACCCGCATCAACGGCACCGATCATCCGGTGCTGCAGCAGATCGCCCCCGGCGAGCGGGTTTTCGGTGAGCTCAAGCGTCTCGAGCCGAAGCCGGCCCGGCCTCAGCCCGCGCAACCGGGGCGCAACAAGCCGCGCAACGCGGGGCACCCTGCCGGGGTCACCGGCTCCCGTGCCGGAAGCCCCGCGGCCCGCAATGGCCGGCGGCGCCGGCCGAGTCGTCCCAACGACGCCGCGGGTAACAGCAAACACTAAACGGCTCGGGCCGCTTAGACTCTGCAGCGATGCTGTACGACGTCGTGATGGCCTGCGCGCCATTGGTCGCGGTTGCCCCCGCGGTGATCGGCGTGGCCACCGGCCACACCGACTTCACCACGAAGGGGCAACTGCAGCGCGGGCTGTACCGCTCACTGCTGCTCGCCGAGAAACTGCCTGCCACAACGCCCGGTAGCGTGCAGATCGCCGCCGACATCGACCGGGTCACCCTTGCGGTGGCCTACCGGGCGCAGTATCCGCAGCGCGGCATGGAGATCACCCGGCTCGCATTGGTTGGTCTGGGATTGCTGACCGCGCTGGTCGTCTACTACGCATTGCTGTGGGTCGACGCGTGGTGGGTCTACCAGGTGCTGTTCGGGATCCCGGCGCTCCTGATGGCGGGTTGGCTGTACCGCGCTGTCGGCAATTTCGTCCGCAATGACGGCCTGACCCGCGCGGTGTTCGAACACTTCGGTGCCCCAACCGAATTGATCAGGCCAACCACTGAACTGATCACCAGGACCCCGGCCCCGACGATGGCCGCGGTGTTCGAGCGGGCCGCCGACATCCGAGACCGCGCCCACGGTGGAACGCTCAGCTCACTGGCTGCCGTGAACGCCGCACTGGCCTCCTTCCACACCCCGGTCAATTGGCGCGCCCTGGTGGACCGCACCCGCAGGCAGCTGAGCACCACCGACTACCGCGGACACGCTGAAACCGCCAGGGTGCAGGCAGAAAACGTGGCCGCCCAATCATTTTCACTGCTCAGCAGTGGGTATGACCGTGCCATGCAGACCCTGACCGGGCCGGTGTTCGCGCTGCGGCTGTCGTGGCTCGACGCGCGTGAGCACGACCGCATCGCCAAAGCTGAGCGGGCAGGCGACGTGTACCGGGCGGCGTGGCTGGCGACGCACTACCGCGACGAGCGCAGCCGCGTGGCCGGCCAGCTGTCATGGCTGCGCGCCCAGCGAAATGTGCGGCCCCGCTGGCCTCTCCATTCCGAGCGGGACCGCACAAGCTTCGCCCGTGGGGATCAATAGCCCCACGTGTTGGCGGCACTGCGGTCGGTGGCGGCCACATCGTCGGCGCCGTCGCGAACCGCATTGCCCAGGTTGAACAGGATCTCGTTGAGGGACGTTGCGGCCTGGTTCCAGCGCGTCTGTTCCAGCTGATACGCCTCGGCGGCTTCGCGAGTCCAGACACGCTGCAGCGGGGCGAGCTGTGTGCGCAGGTCCTCAAGGGCGGCGTTCAGCCGGGTCGAGGTGGTGTGAATCTCTTGGCGCACCGTGTATTCGATCTCACCGAAGTTGTAGGACAGTACTTGGCTCATGCGTCGCTCCGATCGGTCACAGGGTGTCCGCGACGGCACCGAGCTGCTGCGAATGTCCCTCGGCAGCTTCACGGAGCGTGCGTTCGTTGTAGCGGATGGTTTCGGCGATACGCTGAAGCGCGGTGTGCAGCTTGAGCGATTCACTGTTCCAGCGGTCGACCACATCACGGAACCGCACAGCCGCCGCCCCACCCCACACTGACGGTGGCACACTGCTCATTCGCCCGATGAACGTCTGCAGCATGGCGCGGATGTCATCGTTGACGACATCGATCCGGCCGGCCGCAGTGGTCATCACATCGAAGTCGGTACCAAGGGATCCCGAAGCTGAAGCCATCTCGCACCTTCCGGTTGTCTTGCGGGGTATATCAATTCGACGCAGGCGGGGCCGATTCGGTTCCACCCGATTTCACAGCACAGCGTGCGCAGAGCGGATCGCCTCCTCGCACGGCGCCGCGCGCCGGTCCGCGGGGCCTTGGCAGCCGACGGCGATGCGGACCGTCTTGTCCGCGAACACCGCCCAACCGATCTCCCGCCCGCCGCGGACCTCGCGGTAGCTGACCACTGGACGGTCGGCGATGCGGTCGGCCGGGTTGAAGTCGGTGAAAACCCCCGCCGGTTGTTTGTCCAGAGCGCGCCGCAACGTGTCGGCCACCGTCTGCGGGTCGGCCGTGTCGATCGGCGACTGGGTCAGATAGATGACGGTATCCGGATCGGCCACCGAAACCACCTCCACCCGAGCTGATCCCGGGCCAGACGTCACCCGGCGCACATGCCAATCCGCCGGGGTCTGCATGCTGACCCGGCCCTCCACCAACGCCGTCTGCCTGGGCAGGGCAGCGGGCCGGGCGGCCAGGCCCGCACATGTGAGCGCTACGGCTACAGCGATCCCGATGAGATAGCGGTTGTCCCGACGGCGCCTGGTCACGGTGGCCGGGCGGACCTCCTCTCGCGGAACGGCTACCCGCGCGCCGTTCGCCATCATCCGGGGACCGGCCATGGATATCGTTGTGCCGCAGGCGCGTACGGCGTCGCCGACCGCGCGCGCCAGCGCAGCGGCACCGCCGACCTCACCCGGCGCGTCGACGACGACCTGGGCGGCTCTTCGGGTCGCCCCGGCCACTTCGCGTGCCAATGCGGACGGCGTACCCCGGCGGACCAAACGCACCGATTCACTGTCCTCGCACGACACCATGATCAGCTCGTCGGCGATCTCCACCACCGCCCATGACGGGGCGTCCAGCGCCGCGGCGAGGGCCTGAGCCCGGTGCAGCACAACACCGTCGAGGTCGGCAACCGCAGTCCGGACCCGGTCGGTCTGGTCGGTGGTCCACCACGTCGGGCACACGACGATCGGTGCCTCGAGGTGCCGGCCGGCAGCCGCACGAATGACCTGAGCCCACAGGTCGTCGACCGGCACCGGTTCGTCATCGACGAGCGCCACGGTGTCGTCGATGCACTCCACGGCGATCCGCGCAGACTCGTCAGGAACCGTGCCGGGGCCGCGCACCAGTACCGGGCCTGCCTCGATGACGGCGGTCGTCACGGCATCTCTCGCTCGGGGACGACGGCCACCTGGATCACCTGATCGCCACCGGTACGGGTGACGAGTGTGCCACGCCCAGGCGGCAACTGCCGTGGTCGCACACTACCGAACAGCACACCGTCATCGGCGCCCGCGCTCATCACG
Source organism: Mycobacterium sp. 852013-50091_SCH5140682 (assembly GCF_001665685.1). Taxonomy (GTDB): domain Bacteria; phylum Actinomycetota; class Actinomycetes; order Mycobacteriales; family Mycobacteriaceae; genus Mycobacterium. The sequence goes on along the minus strand of NZ_LZTB01000068.1, from coordinate 27,073 downwards.
AGGCCCATGCAGCCGAGGTCTCGCATCCGTGCCAGCATCGGGTCGAACATGGCCCGTGCCGCTCCCCCGGACCTGCGGGCGACGACGACGTGCAGTCCCACATCCTTGGCATGCGGCAGGTATTCGAGTAGCGGGCTCAGCGGGTTGGCGTTGTCGCCGACGACCAGATCGTAGTCGTCGATCACGATGTAGAACTCCGGCCCGGACCACCAGGAGCGGCTGCGCAGCTGCCGCTGGGTGACGTCGGGCCCGGGCATCCGGGTTCGCAGCAGCTCCAGCGCAGCAGGCAGGTGGGTCGCCACGGCCGCCGGTGAGATGGCGTAACCGGCCAGATGCTCGGACTCGACCACGCCGAGCAGCGTGCGTCGGAAGTCGATGAGGAGCAGACGCACCTCGCGGGCACTGTTGTTCGCGGCCAGCTCGGCGCACAGGGTGCGCAACGCCGTGGTCTTGCCGCACCCGGTGTCACCGAGCACGAGCAGATTGCTCTGGTCGGTGAAATCCAGGAGCACCGGCCGTAGTTCGTGCTCACCGATTCCGATGAGCACCTGGCTGGCCGGCCGGGTCTTGATGGCCTGCTGCAGACCACGATGGTCGATCACCGTCGGGAGCAACCGAATCGGCGGAGCACACATGTCGGGATATTGAGCGCGCAGTGTCTGGCCGACACGTGCGGCAGCCTCGACCAGACCCGTCGTACCCGGCACACCGTCGAGCCGAGGTACTCCGATCAGCAACTCACGGCCTTCTCGAGTCAGTCCCCGTCCGGGGCGCCGGTCGGCGAGGGTGCGGGCACGCTTGCGGTCCATCTCCGATTCGGCGGGGTCACCGAGCCGCAGTTCGATCCGGGTGCCGAGCTGATCCTTGACCGATGGGCGGAATTCCGCCCACCGTGACGCGGTGAGCACCACGTGCACGCCATACGAAAGACCTTGTGCGGCAATACCGGTGATTGCTGCCTCGACCGCGTCGAGGTTCTGCCTCAATACGGGCCAACCGTCGACGACCAGGAACACATCGCCGAATTCATCGTCGGTGGCCGTCGGGTCGGATGCGCGACGCTGACGATACGCGGCCATCGAGTCCATGCCCAGTTCGCCGAACCGCGCCTCCCTGCGGCGCACCACATCCTCCAACTGCGCCACCGTGCGCCGCACCAGGTCCAGGTCGTGGCGGCCGGCCACCGCACCGACATGGGGCAGCGCCAGCAGGGACGCCAAGCCTCCACCGCCGAAGTCGAGGCAATAGATCTGGACGTCTCGGGGATGATGTGTCGCCGCGAGGGCCATCACCAGGGACCTGGCGGTGATCGACTTGCCGGACTGTGGACCGCCGACGATCGCCACGTTGCCCGCGGCACCGTCCAGGGTGACGGTGAGCCGGTCACGTCGCTGTTCGAAAGGGCTGTCGACCAACCCGATCGACACCGTCAACGGTGTGCAGCCCGCCAGCAACACGTCGCTCAGCGGCACGATCTCCGGTAGTGGCGGAAGCCAGACCTGGTGTGCGGGCCTGCCGTGCCCGGCGATACGCGCGAGCACCGTGTCTATCAGGGTGGAGCCGGTCTCGCGGCACGACACCGCATCCGCCGACGCCCATTCCGCCGTGAACCGGCGGACCGCGGTGGGCCTGGCCGGCAGTGGCGCGGGCATCGGCGTCGAGACGTATGCGGTGTGAAACCGCACCAGATCACCGGCGGGTGTTTTCAGGTAGGCCGCGCCCGGAGTACTCGGCAGTTGGTGAGCGTCGGCGATTCCCAACACGGCACGGGATTCGCTTGCGGAGAAGGTCTTCAGACACACCCGGTAGGAGAGATGGGTTTCGAGCCCGCGCAGCCTGCCCTCGTCGAGACGCTGACTGGCCAGCAGCAGGTGCATACCCAAAGACCGGCCCAGCCGGCCGATGGCGACGAAGAGTTCGGCGAAATCCGGATGCTGGTAGAGCAGCTCGGAGAATTCGTCGACGATGATCAGGAGGGCGGGCAGCGGCGGCAGGTCGGGCCGTTGCCGTTGGTATTCGGTGATGTTCGCGAGATTTCCTGCCGCGCGCAGGATTTCCTGGCGGCGCGTGATCTCCCCGGCCAACGCATCAGCCATGCGTGCGACCAGCGCGGCCTCGTCAGCGAGGTTGGTGATCAATGCGCTCACGTGCGGTGCCGACTGAAGGCCGAGAAATGTTGCGCCGCCCTTGAAGTCGACCAGGATCAGATTGAGCACCTCGGGCGAATGCGTCGCGACCAAGCCCAGGGTCAGGGTTCGCAGGAACTCGGATTTGCCCGACCCGGTGGCACCCACGCACAGCCCGTGCGGGCCCATACCGTTCTGGGCGGCCTCCTTGAGGTCGAGGTGCACCGGTGCGCCGTCGTCACCGACGCCGATCGGAACCTGTAGTACGGAACCGGATCGCTGCCAGGTGAACTCGGGATCCAGCGCCGCGGGGTTGCCCACCCCGAGCAGACCCGGCCAGTCCGTCGGTGCCCGTAGCGATACGTCCGGCTGATGCGGCGCGAGCCGTCGCGCACACGTCAGCGCGTCGTCGAGCGTCACACTGTCCCAAAGGATGTCGTCCGAGTCGACATCAAGCCTCAGGTCTGCGCTTCCGGCCCCCTCACCGGTGTGCACCACGGTGATGCCGGTAGCAGGTGGCGGCAGTTGCGCACCCGGGTGATCGACGATGACCACCAGGTGCGGGGCTACTGCGCTGCGGGATGCCTCCGCGGGCGTGCGGTAGCGAAGATGGCTCTCGACATCGTGCGGATGCCGGTGATGCGGAAGCCATTTCAGCCACTCCCACTGCGCCGCCGATGCGTCGTCCAGCGCCGCGGCGACTCGCACGTCGTGCGGTCCGTGCGATACCGCCAGCCCGCAGACGATCGCGCGGATCAATGCCCGGGCGCGCGAGCGGTCGCCGCCGATCGAGAGGACCCCGGTTTTGCGCAGTTCCACGGTGACCGGCGCCTCGGGCACCATGGCCCGTCGACCGATCACGCGCTGCAATGCGGCCGCTGTCACGGGATCCTGCTCGGCACCCGCAGCCGACTCGAGCGCGACCAGCCTGGCGGCCGGCACGACGTCCCCGACACCGATGCGGACCACACAGAAATCGGGATCGCCAGGCCCACGTCGCCACATGCGGTCAGTACCGACCAACATCCACAGCACATCCGGGTCCGGATGGCGCGTGTACAGCGAATCCCGCTGTGCGCGGGCGGTCCCCGCCGCCGCCACGTCGATGCCGTCGAGATAGTTCAGGTAGTTCCGCCGGTCGCGATCGAGTTCCGCGGTCCGCCCGGTGCCACGGATGCTGTAGGCCAGGGTGCCGAGCGCCGACATCACCATCATCACGGGGAACAGCGTGAACATCGGTCCGCGCGAGGCCGCGGCACCGGATCCGAAGTAGACGACCATCATGCCGACCACGGCGAGCACAAGTACCAGCGGCAGCAGGCGGGCCAGGAGGTTCGTCGGTGCACTCGTCGGCACCGGTGGCGGCGCATCGATGACGAGCTCGCCGGGCGATGCCGGCGAGCTCGGCCGGGGTTGCGCGGTGAGCTCCATCAACGTTAAGACGCACACCGGAGCCGATCCGTTCCACCCGAAATTGCTGCACTGCGCCCCCGCGCTGCTCGGCTACGGTGTGTTCACTGGCGTCAACCGGGGGGTGATGGCGTGCCGAATGCATTGTGCCGAGTCGCGATTCACTGTGAGTTGCCCGGTGCCGACGAGCCGGCGACGGTCGATCTGAGTCTGCCGTCGTCGATGACCGTCGGGCAACTGATACCCGCCATCGCCGATGCCGTCGGTGCAGGAACCGGACCGCGCCGCTGGAGTTTGTCCCGCGTCGGCGGGCCGGCACTGGACGAATCGATGTCCTTGAGCCAGCAGGACATTCGAGACGGCGATCTGCTGTTGTTGTGTGCCGCTGCGGTGCCGAAGCCACGGCCCCGCGACCCGTCCCTGATCGGTGCACTCGCCGAGGCGATCCCGGACCCCCAGCACCCCGCGTTACGCCCGGTCGGTTGTCTTGGCGCTGTGCTGGTCGGCGCGATGACACTGGTCGCAGCGGACGGTGTGGGCCGGCTCGCCACCGCTGCGGCCCTGACCGTTGCCGTGACCTGCGCCGCCTTGGCCGCGCGCCGGGTGCGCTGTGGCCCGCACTCAGTCGTCGCGCTGGACATGTGCGCGGTGCTGCAGGCCGCAGTGCTCGGATTTCTGGTCGTGCCTGGCGGCCCGGCAGCGGCGAATGTCTTTCTGGCCGCGGTGGCGTCGGCTTCGGTCGGCGCGGTTCTGCTCCGGGTAACTGACGGCAGCACAGTCATTTTGATCGCCGTGGTGGCGGCGACCGCGACTGTCGGGGTGATCAGCGGGGTGGGGGTGATCTGGCCGATGTCTACGGCGGCGCTCGGGGCTGTGGTGGCCACGGCAGCACTGGGCGGGCTCACGGCGTCTCCGCGATTGTCGATCGCGCTGGCCGGTCTCACCCCTGCGCTCCCCGGCGACGACGATGAACCTGACGGCAACGTCGCCGGCCGCGTGCTCCGCGGGCACCGAACGCTGACGGGACTGGTCGCCGGGTTCTCCGCCGCGGCGGGGTTGGGAACGATGGTTGTCGGTGTCGGCGCTGGGCCCGCGGTGACGCCGGCAGCCGTGGCATTCACCGCCGCAGTGGGGGTGGCACTGATGCTGCGTGCCCGCTCGTATGCTTCAGGCCCGTGCCGGATCGCGCTCGCGGTAGCCGGATTCGCCGCCACCACAGCGCTATTCGTTCTCATCGTGGCGTGGTCGCCGGAATCCGCGCACTGGGCGGCAGGCATTGCCGTCAGCGCGGGACTGGCGGCACTCACGCCGCGGATGGCCACCCTGGCAGCCGGTCACCGCGCCACCCGCGTCCTCGATGCCGTGGAATACCTGGCACTGGCGTCGGTGGTACCGCTGGCATGTTGGCTCGCCGGGCTCTTCGACCTGGCCCGAGGTCTGAACCTGCCATGAGCAGGCTCGCCCGGCTGATCGCGGCGGCTGCAGTCCTTGCGCTCGCAGCGGCACCGGCTGCCACTGCGCTGGGACCACGACCGATTCCGACGGTGGATCCGCCGTCGGTCGACAGTGCGTTGCTGCCGCAGGCGTCCGCACCCGGTCCCCCGGGACCGACGCGGCAACGCGGGCAATGCTTCACACCGACAGCACGTGCGGCCGACGGCGCCCACAATCCGGTCGAGCTCGAGGCCGTGTGGCGACTCACCAAGGGGCGCGGTCAGACCGTCGCGGTGATCGATACCGGGGTCGTCCGGCACCGCCTGCTGCCCCACCTCGTCGGCGGCGGCGACTACGTGGCGCGCGGCGACGGGACGAGTGATTGCGACGGGCACGGGACCATCGTCGCCGGGCTGATCGGCGGGGCTCCCGACGGCCTCGGCTTCAGTGGGATCGCTCCGGAGGCAACGATTCTCAGCATTCGCCAGTCGAGCACCAAGTTCGCCGTCGAAGGCCAGGCGCCGGGGGTCGGCGACGTCGACACCCTGGCCCGGGCTGTGCGCACCGCAGCCGACCTGGGCGCCACCGTCATCAACATCTCGTCGGTGGCCTGCGTGGCCGCCGCGGACCGTCTCGACGACCGGGCGCTGGGCGCCGCGCTCGCGTACGCCGTCGACGTGAAAAACGTCGTCGTGGTCACCGCGGCAGGCAATGTCGGCGGAGTCGGCCAGTGTCCGGAGCAGAACCCGCCATCCGGGCCTGCCGGCGGACCGGACTGGGACGGGGTGCGTTCGGTCGCGAGCCCGGCCTGGTATGACGATCTGGTCCTGACGGTTGGATCGGTCGGCCGCGACGGTGCCGCGTCGGATTTCACCTTGGCCGGGCCCTGGGTCGACGTCGCGGCACCGGGTGAGGAAGTGGTGTCACTGCATCCCGACGCAGACGGGGTGATCGACCTTCTGGCGCCAGGGAAACCGATCTCGGGCACCAGTTATGCAGCGCCGGTCGTCGCGGGAATCGCCGCCCTGGTCCGGGCACGGTTTCCGCAACTCAGTGCGCGCGACGTCATGCTCCGCATCGAGGCGACCGCACACCGTCCGCCTGCGGGGTGGGACCCCTTTGTCGGCAGTGGAGTTGTCGACACTTTGGCAGCCGTCAGCGGTGGAACACCCGCATCCGCGGCACCGGTCACTGCACCTGTACTGCCGGCGCCGTCGGCAGCGGTTGGCGATGGGCAGCCACGCCGGGTCGCGTTTGGCGGCGCGGCCGCGTGCATCGTTGTCACCCTGACGATCATGTTGTCCGCCAGGAGGTTACGGGAGCGCATGGGCGACAGTGAGCCCGTCTCGGACGACTGATGCGGCGTCGCGGCTCAGTTCCGGGCCGCGGGGCAGGACGGCCAACATCGGCCACGGGCCGGCGACTGCAGGCCCCGGCAGACCGAGATGCTCGGCGGTCCGCTCGTCGTGCACACCGAACAGCACCCCACGGTCGTTGAGGTAGAAGAGCGATCCGGCGGTCCCGCCCGATCCGACGATTGCTGCCGACCGCACCAACGCACCGCGACCGGCCGGGGTGACGACCCGATCGATGTTCGGACCTTCGCCATCCGACTGTGCGAGCGTCACCCCGTCGCTCCCGGGCACGGGCAACGAACTGCCCACGAACACCGTCGTATTCGTTTCCGAGCTCTGCCGCCGGGGGTCCCAGCCGGCGCACACGGTGTCACCGATGCCCTGCGCGACCCGATTGGGAAACCTGCGTACTGGCAATGTCTCGACGAACGGCACGGTCGCGATCACGTCGGCTGCGACCACCGGGGGTTGTCCGGCAGGCTGGGCGACGGTGAACCGGATCAGGTCGGCGACGACGGGGTCGACGCGCTGCACTCCGTCGGGCAGCACGGCGTAGAACTCATGGTCTGCCGCTCGTTCCACCCGCACCACGGTGCCGACCCCGAGGCCACCCAATGCGGGCGGGCCGGGTGCGCCCGCATCTGCGATCGGCGGAGCCGCGATCGCCGGCACCTCGGGCACGCTGTCCAGCAGCGAACGCGAGACCGGCAGCGGTGCAACACCTTCCAGGTGCAGTGCCCGCATCACCGCGATATCCCGAAGATCGACCGCCGCGCGCCAGCCGTCGAAGAGCAGATACGTGGCCGCGGGCCCCTCACCACGCGGGGCCACCAGCAACGCCTGCCCGCCTGGCAGGCCGCCGGTACCCGCGGGTAGGCGCCCCACGATCAGCACTGTCGCCGGCGGATCGGCCACATCGCACAGCGTCCAACCCGACTCGTCGATGCTCAGCGGACGGTCGATCTGCGTGGGCGCCCCCGGGATGCCCACGAGCGGACCGCGTTTGGCCGCGGCGAGCGCGCGGGCACTCACCGGCCGTGGGTTGGCGGGCGTTGCGGCCAACAACCGGGCTGAGGCCAAATTGAGCACCGGGTGCCCCGATTATCAGGCGTTAAATGCCTTAGTGGTACCTATTTATGCGTGTTGAGCTGCAGTTTTATTGCGGATACACTGTATATTGTTAGGTTATGAGCAGCCGACATTCTCTGGAATTTGCACGGCGCGCCTTCCCGATGAATGTAGGAAACCGGGGTAAATGTTTACCCCATGGAGCTACACGACGATCCTCAGCGGCTGGTCGAGGAGTACGCCCAGCAGCACGCTCGGGTTCTGGGCGAGGTGCATGGCGATCTGGCTGCTCGCCATGGGGAGGTGCCGGATCGGTTTATCGATCAGGGCACCAATGTGCGACCTATCACGACGTCGTGTGCGGTGCTGGAGACGGTGCTGTTTTCGCGGTTGCGGCGCCAGACGGAAGATTCGACGTTAAAGGCGACGGCGGGCAACGGTTTTGGGATCCGTCTGCTCGACGGCAACGGTACTCAGATCGGTGTGCGCAAGCATCCTCGCAACTGGGATGGCAGCCTGCTGGAGCCGGTGCCGTATGTGCCCGGCGGGGAGCAGTACAGCATCGAAGACGTCCTTGGTCCGCTCGGCGACGAGGACGGGATCGCCGGGCCGCAGGGGTATCGGCTGTATGTGTTGTGGTGGCCGGGCAGTGTCGGGTTCGGTGGCGCTGCGCTGGCTGCCGGGTTGTTGACCAAGAAGGTGCAGGTGCTCTACGGCCGGACTCCGCTGCCGGAGCCGATCATGGAACACCGCGGCATGAACATCGGGCTGGGCGGTGGGTCTTCGGGCCAGGCAAGTTCGGGATCTCGGCGTCGCGACGACGATTTCGCCGAGGTGGACGAGGACGCGGCCAGCGAGGAGGACCAGGAGGACGGCCCCCACTCGTCGTAGCCATCGTGCACAGTGTTGGGTGCATGCCGGGTCTGAAGCTCGGTGACGTTGAATTGAGCGCACGATGATTGAGGTTTTTGGTACACGGGTCCGGCAGGCCCGGTTGTTGCGACGGATGACCGCACGCTCGGTGGTGGAGTCCACCGGCTGGAGCACCGCGCGGCAGTCACAGATCGAGAGATCGGTGACGGTACGGCTGGCGGCGGCCGATGTCGAGGTGATGGCGGAGTTGTTCCGTTTCCCGGCAGCGTTTTTCACCTCGGAGCCGCAGTCCCGGGTGACTGCGGCTGAGCTGCTGTTTCGGGCGCCGAAGTCGATGACGGTCGGTGAGCAGGACTTTCTGGCGACGTTCGCGTCGCTGGCCGGGGATTTTCTCGCCGAGTTGGATACCCGCTCGAAGCTGCCGCCGGTGAAGATCCCGATGGTCGCCGATGATGAACTGGCGCGGACATCAATCGCGACGGCCGCGGCGCGGCTACGCGCCGCGATGGGTGTGGAACCTGATGAGCCACTTGATGATTTGACCTATGAGGCCGAGCGGCTGGGTGCTCCGGTGATTGTGCGGCGCCGGGTGGCCGGCGAGTGGACCAGCGAGTTCGCCGCCACCGGTGGGCGTTCCCGTGATGAGCGGCATCTGGGTTATTCGACGTGGGTGGGCCGGATGCGGGATCGGCCGCTGGTGGTGTTGCGGGAGAGCGATTCGTGGGAGCGGACCCGGTTCACGGTGGCCCACGAGTTGGGTCATCTGGTGTTGCACAGCCAGGTGGATTGTTCGGTCAACTCGGCCCATGAGCAGGAGGCCAACCGGTTCGCTACCGAGTTGCTGGCCCCGGCGCAGGTGATCGCCGGTGAGCTGCCGAAGGTGGTGTCGCTGTTGAATCTGCAGCCGATCAAGGCCAGGTGGGGCTTGTCGCTGGGGTCGTTGATCATGCATCTGCGGGACTCCGGGTTGATTGCCCCAACGAAGGCGAAAATGCTGACTTCTCAGCTGTATTCACGGATCAATCAGTCCACCGGGCACACCTGGGGCATGACCGAGCCGGGATGGCAGGACCGTGCACCCGAGCGGCCGCGGCTGCTGCGCAAGTGGGTGGAACGCTGTTACGGCGGGGCGTCGGTGCCGATGCTGGCCGCCCGCGAGTCGATGATCTACCCGGCCGACGTGCTGGACTGGCTGCTGGCCACCCAGCGGGCCGCACCGGGCACCGAACGCAAACCGGTCGCCGCCAGCGCTGGTGCGGCGCGGCCGGCGCCCGCGCCGGCGGGTACGCCCTCGCCGGTGATCCGGCTCGAGGATTTCCGCCGCAGGGGCCGGCCCTAGTGGCCAGGATAGGACGCGGCTGAGCGTGGCGGCGGTGCAGCGGGTCCGGTTCGCCGACCGTCCACCCACCTACACGGTGGTCGGTGAAGATCTGCTGCCCGTGGCCCCGGCACGGGAGTACCTGACGTTCCTGCGCCATGAGGGTGCCTCGCCGAACACCGTGCGCGCCTACGCATATGGGCTGGCGGCGTGGTTCACGGTGCTGGAGCACACCGGAACCGCCTGGGATGATTTCCCGACCAGCCTGTTCGGGCAGTTCCTGGCGTATCTGCGCAGTGGGGATCTGCCGGGCACGGCACGCATCGGCGAACCCGAACCGGGCATGGCCGAGTCGTCGCTGGCACCGCGCAGCGCCGCGGTGTTGGCGATGTACCGGTATTTCGCCAACGCCCACGACCTGGACCGTCCCTACCGGCGGTTGTTCGCCTCGCATGCCCGCGCCGCGCGGCGCGGCCGCTACGCCCCGTTTCTGACCGGTGTCGGACCGCACCGCCAAAGCGACAGCCCGATCCACCGGTTGCGGGCCCGGCAACGCGCCGAAACCCCAGTGCTGCTGCCGGTGCAGGTCAACGCGATCCTGGACGCCTGCAGTATCCAGACCCCGACCGGCGCGTGGTCGGGCGGCGGAGCGGGGCTGCGGGACCGGTTGTTTTTCGCGCTGCTGGCCGAGACCGGGATGCGAATCGGGGAGGCATTGTCGCTGCGGCACCACGACTTTGACATCGCCGGCGGCGGCACCCCGTCGGTGCTGGTGGCCGGCCGTGACGACCATCCCCGCGGGGTGCGCGCCAAATCCGGGCCACGGCGCATCTACATCGGCGACGACCTGGTGGCGCTCTACAGCGAGTACGTGTGGCAGCTGATCGCCGACGCCGCCGATGTCGTCGTCGGGGACCTGTCGGCGCATTGGGTGTTCGTCAATCTGGTGCGCGGGGTCAAGTACGACCCGATGAGTGCTGAAACCGTCTACGACAAGGTCGATCTCATCACCGAGCGGCGGACCGAGCTGTTGCCGGGCGAGTGGACACCGCACTGGTTACGCCACACCCATGCCACCGCACTGCTGCTGGCCGGGGTGGACCCGCATGTGGTGATGCGCCGGCTCGGCCACGCCGACATCCAGACCACCCTGTCGACCTACGGGTGGGTGACCGCCGATGCCGAGATGCGCACCCTGGCCCAGTGGAAGAACTATGTCGCCGGCTGGAAGGTGAACCGTGACGGGCTCTGAACACCGGGCGCCGGCCGCCATCACAGGCAGATCCACTGCCCTTGACGAGCAGTGGCTGGCGCAGTGGGCCCAAGTTCCCCCGCCCTGGCAGCATCTGGTCTATCACCTCGACCGCGCCCCGTTTGATGCGGTGTTCCAACCTAATCCGCGGTACCTGCCCACCCCGGCGGGGCATGACTTCACCCCAACCGATGTCGGGCGCCGGATAGCCCGGGAGATGGCGTGGTGGGTGTGGTTGTGCGGTCACGAAAACTCCCGCCGCATCGAACCCGCCCTGCTGAAATGGACCGGCCGCGCGATCACCAGTGCGGCGGCCGAACACCGCCTCCACCACGGACACTGGCTCACCAGCATCGCCGAGTTGACCGCCGAGACGATCCTGCGGCATGCGGTGATCGAGTTCGAGCGGCGCAACCACCGCCTGCCCTCGGCAGGGGCGCGGCGCAACGTGTCCAGTTTCATCGAGCACCTGCATCTGCACGTGTCGGTGCGCTGCACCACCGCACCGTGGTGGGCCCACGACATCTGGGATCTACACGCCGACCCGCGCATCCCGCAACGCGAACACGAACCGTGCCACGACCAGGTGGTGCGCCTGGGCGGCATCGAGCCGGGCTGGCTGCGCGAAGGAGTCCGGTTCTGGCTGCGCACCGCGCTGACCGCCGATCTGCTGCGCTGGTCCTCGGTGATGCAACGGGCCCGCGACATGGCCCGCCACCTCGGCCCGTTCCTGGCCGCACGCCAGGTCACCGACCCGGTAATCGCCAGCGACCGCGCCCAGTTGCGGCTGCTGTTCACTGACTTCGCCGACTACCTGAAATCCCCTGCGGCCCAGTCCAAACCCGACCACCCACTGACCCCCGGCACGATCGCAGGCACCCAGTCGCGCACCCAAGCGTTCTACACGTTCATGGTCGATCACGCCGAGGAGGCCGCCGCAGCCACCGGGAACCTGCGGTGGCTGGACCTCACCGACACCCACACCCGGCTCTGGGGCGCGGCATTCCGCTCCCGCCGCGCCGCCGGCGGCCGCGAACTGACCTGGTTTTCCACCGGCGAGCTGCAGCAGATGCTGTGCTACCTCGACGTGCTGGCCGCCGACGTTGGTGCGCCGGTGGTGATCACGCACCCCGACACGACGATCTCGGTGGTCGCCGGGCTCGGGGATCCGCAAGCCGCCCGGATCTGGCTGCTGCAGGCCCTGACCGGGCGGCGGGCCTCGGAGATCCTGATGCTCGATTTCGACCCGCTGGGGCCCATTCCGGGCCAGGAACGCCCGTCGGAGGCTGCCGATGACCCCGACGGGTTCGTCGCCAAACTGCGCTATCAGCAGACCAAGGTCGACGGGGTCATCCCGACCATCCTCGTCGAGCAGGCCGTGGTCAACGTCATCGCCGAACAGCAGACCTGGATCCGGCGCCGCCACCCCGACCTCACCCCCAAGTATCTGTTCCTAGGAGTGCGGTTTCAGCATCAGGGACAACGCCCCCGCACCTACGACTCCTACAGCATGGCGCTGGGCAAGCTCGACAAGATCCACGGACTGACCGATACCGCCGGAAAGCCGATGCGGTTCAGTCAAACCCACCGGCTACGCCACACTAGGGCGACTGAACTGCTCAACGACGGTGTTCCGATCCACGTGGTGCAGCGCTACCTTGGGCACGCCTCCCCGGAGATGACGCTGCGCTATGCCGCCACCCTGGCCGCTACCGCCGAAGCGGAGTTCCTGCGGCACAAAAAGATCGGGGCCCACGGCAGCGACATCGCCATCAGCCCGTCGGATATCTACGACATGACCCAACTCGCGGCGCGCACCGACCGGGTGCTGCCCAACGGGGTCTGCCTGCTGCCGCCGGTGGCCAGCTGCGACAAGGGCAACGCGTGTTTGTCCTGCGGGCATTTCGCCACCGACGCCACCCACCTCGACGAACTGCTCGACCAGCGCACTCAAACCTTGGCCCTGATCGACGTGCGCCGCGATCAGTACCGGGCCCGCACCGGCCGCGAACTCACCGACGACAACGTCTGGATCCACGAGCGGCGCCGCGAAATCGCGTCCCTGGACGCCATCATCACTCGGTTACGCACCGACACCACCGCACGGTCCCGCACCAGTATTGGTGGCGCCGGTACCGCCCACCGGCTACCCATCCTGCAGATCAGTACCCGAGGCAGCCACGAATCGGTGCTGCGCAAAGCCGACCCGGACACCCCGCGATGAGCCGCACACCGCCGCCGGCGCCGACCGCGAAAGCGTTGGCCGGGCTGGAAAAATACCGCCAGCAAGTCAGCCAAGAAAAGCTGCGCGATATCGAGAAGGCGTTGGCCGACCTGCGCAAGACCAACGCGACAATCACCGTGTCTGCCGTGGCCGCCCGCGCCGGGGTGACGCGTAAGACCGTCCACAAACACGATCACGTCATGGCGATCATCGCCCAGTACCGCCATCACCGCGACACCCAGACGCCGCCGGCCACCGGTCGCGAAACCAGCATCGTCACGGCGCTGCGCAACAAACTCGCCGCCCGCGACAAGGAGGTCGCTGACCTCAAAGCCACGGTGGCGCAACAGAAAGCGACCATCGAGCTGCTCTACGGGCAACTTGAGGCCCGCTATGAACAGAACACCTAGCGTCGCGCCGGGTCGCGCTGCGCTGGCACAGCGGTGGCGGGTGTGCCTGGTGAGGGCAGTGTGACTCGTTTGAGCAGCAGCGCGTTGACGGCCACGATGACGCTGGATCCCGACATGGACAGGGCGGCGATTTCGGGGCGTAGCACCAGCCCGAAGGCGGGGGCGAAGACGCCGGCAGCGATGGGTATCGCGATGACGTTGTAGCCCACGGCCCAGGCCAGGTTTTGCCGCATCTTGCCCAGGGTGGCGCGCCCGATGCGCAGGGCGATGGCGACGTCGAGCGGGTCAGAGCGCATGAGGACCACATCGGCGGTGTCGATCGCGACGTCGGTGCCGGCACCGATGGCGATGCCGAGGTCGGCCTGGGCCAGCGCGGGTGCGTCGTTGACCCCGTCGCCGACCATGGCGACCCGTTTCCCCGCGCGTTGCAGTCGGGCGATCTCGGCGGCCTTATCACCGGGCAGGACTTCGGCGATGACCGTGTCGATGCCCAGCCCGGTGGCGATGCGTTGGGCGGTGGCGGTGTTGTCGCCGGAGAGCATGACCACCTGCGCGCCGAGGTTGTGCAGGGCACGCACCGCGGCGGCCGAGGTTTCCCGGGGCGCGTCGGCGAGCGCGATGACCGCCACACCGTGCCCGTCGACGGCCACCAGCACCGCGGTGCGCCCACCCGAAGCGAAGGTCTCGCGACGGTCCATCAGCGCACCGAAGTCGATGTCGTGGTCCACCATGAGCTTGCGGTTGCCCACCGCGACCGTGCGGCCGGCCACCTCGGCGGTAGCTCCGTGGCCGGGAATGTTGCGGAAGTCAGTGAGCGGCAACGGGGTGATCGCCCGCCCTGCGGCGTAGCGCACGATCGCGGTGGCCAGGGGATGTTCGGAGGCCGATTCCACGGCCGCGACCAACCCGAGCAGCTGGTCCTCGGTGATGCCGTCGACAACAATGTCGGTGACCTCGGGTTCCCCTTTGGTCAAGGTGCCGGTCTTGTCCATCACGGCGGTGTCGATGCGTGCCGAGGTTTCCAGGGCCGCAGCGTTTTTGAATAACACCCCACGCTGTGCGCCCAGCCCGGTGCCCACCATGATCGCGGTCGGGGTGGCCAACCCTAGCGCGTCGGGACAGGTGATCACCACCACGGTGATCGCGAACAGCAGCGCGGTCTGGATACCCGCACCGGTGGCCCACCAGATGACGAACGTCAGGGTGCCGCCGATGAGCGCCACGAGCACCAGCCAGAACGCGGCGCGGTCGGCCAACCGCTGACCGGGGGCCTTGGAGTTCTGCGCTTCCTGCACCATCGCCACGATCTGGGCCAGGGCGGTGTCCGACCCCACTTTGGTGGCCCGCACCCGCAGGCTGCCGGTGGTGTTGATCGAGGCGCCGATCACGGCCGACCCGGCGTCTTTGGTCACCGGCAAGCTTTCCCCGGTGACCATGGACTCGTCGACCTCCGAGTGGCCCTCAGCGACGGTCCCGTCGACGGGGATCTTGGCGCCGGGGCGGATCAACAGCAGGTCACCGACCACCACATCGGCGGTGGGCACCTCGATCGGTTCGCCGCCGCGCACCACCACCGCGGTCGGCGGTGCCAGCTCCAGCAGGGTGCGGATGGCGTCGTTGGCGCCGCCGCGGGCCCGCATCTCGAACCAATGTCCCAGCAGCACAAAGGTTGTCAGCATGGCTGCGGCTTCGTAGAAGACATCTCCGCCGCCGGTCAGGGTGACTCCGACGCTGTATCCCCAGCCGGTGCCCACGGCCACCGCGACCAGCACCATCATGTCCAGGGTGCGGGCCCGCAAGGCCCGGTATGCCCCGTCGAAAAAGATCCATGCCGAGTAGAACACCACCGGCAAGCTCAGCACCAAGGTGAAGACGTCGTCGCGCAGCCCGAACGGCGCCGGGACGGTGAACCCGAGCATGTCGCGGCCCATCGGGGAGAACAGCATGATCGGAATCGACAGCACCAGCGCCACCAGGAACCGGTTGCGCATATCACGCACCATGGCATCCATGGACATGGCGCCGTGGCCGCCGTGACCCATCGCCTCGTGCGGCGAGGGCGCGGGATGCGCGTCACGCTCGGCGGGGCGCCGATGGTGCTCGGCGGGCTGGGGCGGTTCGGCCATCGGGTCACACAGATGATGGGGCACTGATCGGCCCGCGCAGTGCAGACCGCACTCGCGCACCCAGCCCGACAATTGCGCCACCGTGGTCACCGCCGGGTCATAGGTCACCGTCGCAGTCTGGTTGGCCGCATTGGCCTGCACCGCGACCACGCCCGGTCGGCGTCCCAGGACGCTTTCCACCACGGCCTGCGACGACGCCCACGCCAAACCACCCACACCCAGAACAGTTGTATTCATCGCCGCCCCTTCCGGTCTCACCACTGCGGCACCTCCCCGCCGCCGCCCAGCACCGATCTCGCCTGGCGTCGCTCCCACCGACAGCCGTCGATAACGGCCGCCACACACCAGCGGGGCAGCCGAGGTGTCACCGCGGCGCGACAGCGAGCCCCGGCGCGGGGCCGGTGCACCAGATGCTGCCGAGTGTCGAGATCACCGCGATGCTGCTCACCCATGTCCTGGCTGCTGTGCCGCATCTGCGTACCCCACGATCCCTGGCGCGGTGCCCGCATCCACCATGCGACGCTGCGGGCACCTGCGGATAGGGCCAATAGTCCATTCGCACAACGTCCAGGGCCCGCGAACCCCCGGGTGGCCTCACCGCGCAATCACCGGGCAGGGATCTGCGGGCACCCCGCACACATCAGGGGGTCTTTCGGCCCTACCCACACAAGCCGCGTGCGGGCATCCTCGCAAGCAGCACCACCGCTGGCACGATGCGGTGGTGGACCGGAAGAGGCAACGATGATGATGTGGTACGGCGGCGGCTGGGGCGGTTGGATCATGATGACGGTGGTAATGGTGCTGTTTTGGGGCGGGTTGATTACCACGATTGTGTTGGCCGGCCGCACCCTGGGCGTCGAAAGCCGAAACCGCAGCGGCCCCAACCGATCACCACGTGCCGATGACCTGCTGACCGAACGTTTCGCGCGCGGTGAGATCGATGAAGAGGAGTTCCGGCGGCGCATGGCACTGCTGCGCGAACATCGCTGACCCTCACCACCCCTACGCAGATTCGGTGGCAGGCTGGGCTAGGCGGACCCGCCGCGCCCGACACCCGTCGCAGTTGAACCAACCACGCCGCGGTCAACCAGAGAAGAGGCTCGCGATGGCGTCATCCCCACTGGGCGTGCGGCTCAACCGGCGCGGTTTTCTGGCCACCACCATCGCCGGCGGCTTGGCGTTGGCCGGCTGCAGCAACACCCGGACACCGTCACCGGCCCCGGGCGACACCCCGGCGGGTTGACGGGCGCGATCGACGCCGCCGAGGCGGCCCGCCCGCACACCGGCCGCACCGTCACCGCAGCATTGAAGCCCGCCCCGGTCACCATCGACCTCGGTGGTCCCACCGCACACACCCTGGCCTACGGCGACACGATCCCCGCTGGGCCGATCCGGGCCACCGTCGGCGACGAGGTCGCCGTCACCGTGAGCAACGGGCTCGATCACCCCACCTCGGTGCACTGGCACGGCATCGCCCTGCGCAACGACATGGACGGGGCCGCCCCGGCCACCCCCGATATCGCCGCCGGCCACGATTTCACCTACCGGTTCTCCGTGCCGCATCCGGGCACCTACTGGGCCCACCCGCACACCGAACTCGACGCCGATTTCGGGCTGTATCTGCCGGTGATCGTCGACGACCCCACCGACACAGGCGCCTACGACGCCGAGTGGATTGTCGTGCTCGATGACTGGACCGACGGCATCGGCAAAACCCCCCAACAGATCTTCGACACCCTCCACCACGGCATGCCCGGTATGGGTGGCATGGGATCGATGGGCTCCATGAGCGGTGTGGGCAGCAGTCCACTGTTGGGCGGGGATGCCGGGGACATCGCCTACCCGTACTACCTGATCAACGGCCGCATCCCGGCCGCACCCACAGTCTTCTCCGCCAAACCCGGCCAACGGATCCGCATCCGCATCATCAACGCCGGCTCGGACACCGCGTTTCGGGTCGCGCTGGCCGGGCACACGATGACGGTCACCCACACCGACGGCTACCCGGTCACCCCCACCGACGTCGACGCCGTACTGGTGGGCATGGGGGAACGCTACGACGTCCTAGTCACCGCCGCCGACGGCGTCTACCCGCTCGTCGCAGTGGCGGAAGGGAAAAACGCATTGGCACGGGCACTGCTGTCCACCGGGGCGGGCAGCCCACCCGACCCCGGCCTGCAACCACCGGAACTGACCAAACGGGTCGGCACCGCCGAAACATTCACCGCCACACCACCGGTCGACCTCGGCGGCACAGCCCCTGACGTGAATCTCGCCGCGGTTCTGGGTGGCGGTATGGCGCAATACAACTGGACCATCAACGGGGCACCCTTCGGCAAAAACCAGCCCCTTCAGATCAATCAGGGCCAGCGCGCGGTGCTCACGTTCGCCAACAACACCATGATGTGGCACCCCATGCACCTGCACGGCCACACCTTCCAGATCATCAAACCCGACGGCAGCCGCGGACCGCGCAAAGACACCGCGATCGTGCTGCCCATGCAGAAACTGGCCGTCGCGCTGATCGCCGACAACCCCGGCATCTGGATGATGCACTGCCACAACACCTATCACCAAGCCGCCGGGATGATGAGCAGCCTCGACTATCACACCTAGCCGCAGCGGCCCGTCAGACCTGCTGGCCACCGGTATCTCATCGCGCCGCGCTGAGCGGTTCGTGTGTCCCGAGCACCGTGACCCAACACCCCATGGCGCAGGTCCATCCAACCGGGGTCCAAAGACCCTAACCGCCCCGGCACCTGCACGTCGAAACTGGCTGTATCGCCCGACGCAGGCACCTGCTTCGCCGGCCAAGTGGGCACACCACAACACAAGGGACGCCAACCATGACCGCATCAGTTGAACCACCTGTCGAATCCCAGACTGCGCCCTCGCCAGTAGAACGACCGAGCCGACTCACCCACGTGGCAGCCTGGGTGGGCATCGTCGCCGGTGTGGTGTTCATCGTCGCGGTGGTGTTCTTCGCCGGCTTCTTCATCGCCAGCACCAACACCGGCCATTACTGGACCGGCGGCTACCGCCACGGCCAATGGCAGCAAGGGCCAGCCTGCACCACTACACCCGGAGGTATGACGACACCAGGCGGCATGATGGGCCCCGGCTCGATGATGGGGCCGGGTGAAATGCCCGCACCCGGTCAACAACCCACGTCTGTCACACCGTCCGGACCCACTACCCACCACCCGTAACCATTTCAGCCGAAGCACCCGTCGCCGGGTAGGGCCGCAATGACGCAGCAGGACACGGAATTCCAGCACGTCGAACGTGCCATTCGCCAACGCACGTTCGGCACCCTGTCCACCGTGAGCCCCCGGGGCCTGCCGCAGGCCAGCGGGGTCATCTACGCCGTATCGCCGCCGGCGCAGCCCTTGGTGCTGTACGTGACGACCAGGACCAGCACCGTCAAGGTCGCCCACATCGCACAGGCATCCGCGGTGGCCTTCGTCATCCCGGTACCCCACCGTGCCCTGCCTCTGTTTCCCCCCGCCACAGTGCAATTCCAGGCCACCGCAACAATCCTCGATTCCCACGACGTCGCAGCGTTGGCAGCGTTTCAGTCGACGTGGTTTCACCGCCGGATCCTGCGGGCAGAACAACGCATCGTCGCCGAGACCGGCGACATGTGCTTCATCGCCATCCGACCACACCACATCCTGTCCACCTACGGGATCGCCATGCCAGCGGCCACCATCATGCGCCGGCCCGCTCACGCCATCAGCCACGCACATCTCCCTGCAGGCAGATAACAGGAACCCAGGCACACGAGCCGGAAGACATGGCGACCTCCGGCCCTACGGCACAAGGACATAAGGCCATTACGGGGTGAGGCACCGTCGGCGCACCGTGAAATCTGACACCGCAGAGGGAAAGGGACCAACAATGAAGCGACAACACCTCGCGTGGTACGCCCTAGCACTGGCGGCCATCATCGTTGGCGTATTAGCCGGTGGAGGTCGCGCCTCGACTGTCCTGCTGGCGTTGGTCGTGCTGGCCTGTCCCGTGATGATGATGGCCATGATGAGCGGGCACGGCGGTCAGACCCACGACTCCGGCACAGACCAACCACACAACTCGACCCGGCCCTCATAGACCCCTATCCCACAGGATGGTTCACCAAACCGCCGGCCACCACCCAACGCGGGAACACCGACCAACCCGCACTGCGCGGCACCGACAGCACAGCACAGATCTTTGACGCCAACACAAGACAGACGCTGCCCGCTCCGGTTGACGAACCAACGAATCCCTTTGCGGCAACACCGCTGCCATACACCGTTCCCTCTTACGCTCACAATCAGCACATCACGTCAGAGGGAACATCAATACACACCTAAAACCGACCCCAAATGACTCGCCGCCCAAGAGGATCACGGCACGAAGGGCATGGCACTCAGTGCAGCAGCAGCCCCAGCGCCCCGGCCGCGACGACGATGTAGGGCTCTTTGATGCTGAACCGCCACAGCACCGCCAGGGTGACCAATGCGATGGCGGCGGTGGGCAAGTCGGTGACGGCTTGGCGGGTCAGCACCACGACCGCCCCACACAGGGCGCCGGCCGCGGCGGCGGTGGCGCCGGTGACGAACGCGCGTAGTTGCGGGTTGGTGCGATGCCGCAGGAACCACCGCCCGGGGACGACGACGCCGAGGTAGATGGGGGTGAAGATGGCCAGGCTGGACACCACAGCGCCCGGGAACCCGGCGACCAGGTAGCCGATGAACCCGGCGCTGATGACCACCGGACCCGGGGTGATCAGCCCCATGGCGACCGCGTCGAGGAATTGGTCGTTGGTCAGCCAGTGATGTTGGTCGACCACCCCGGCCCGCATGAACGGCACGATCGCCAGCCCCGAGCCGAACACGATGGCCCCCGTCTTGAGGAAAAACAAGCCCAGTGAGGTCAAGGTGCTGCCCGCGCCCACACCACCGACCGCGACGATGAGCGGTGCCGCCGAACGGTTTTCGGTCGGCGGACTGTCGGGTCCATCGTCGTGGCCGTCATCGCCGCCGTGTTCGTCGCTGCGGGAGCGGTGACGCCATGGTGGCCAGCGCAGCCGAGGGCGGGCATCGAGAATGATCATGAGCAGCCCGGCGCCGAGGATGACCAGGACGGGTTCGGACCCGGTGAACGCGGTCAGGGTGAACACCGCGGTGCTGATCACCCACAGCCGCCAGTCTCTGCCGTCGGTCAGCCGGATCAGTTTGATCCCGGCCAGGGTGATGATCGCCATCACCGCCGGGGCGATGCCGTAGAACAACCCCTGCACGATGCCGGTGGCCGCGTAGTGCCGATACAGGGCGCCGGTGGCCACCACGATCGCTAACGCCGGGGCGACGAACGCCGCCGCGACCGCAGCGGCCCCGGCCGCGCCGTGGCGCAGATAGCCCACCCACATGGCCACCTGGGCGGCCAACGGACCGGGCATGGTCTGGCCCAACGCGACCCCGTCGAGGAAGTCCTGGCGGCCCATCCAGCGACGCTGCTCGACAAGATCGCGCTGCATATAGCCGACGGTGGCGATCGGCCCGCCGAACCCGACCGCGCCCAGCTTCAGGAAATACCCGAGTAGCCGCCCGAACGGTGGCGGTGATACCGGTTGGTCAGCGGCCCGGTCACTGCCGGCGCCGTTGTCGACACGATCAATACCACCCATGACAGAAATGTAACCACGGTTGCACCCGACGTGCCCGGTGGGGCCGGCAGATCCCTCCGGCCTCGCGCCGCAGGGCAGCGGGGCATGGCGTTTAGGCGGGTTCGTGGCCGAGCAGGGTGGCGCGGCGGAAGAACTCGTACAGGCCGTCGAACACGGGGCCGCTGATCTGCAGGATGGTGGTGTCGTCGGCGATCATCGACAGGCCGCGCAACACGGTATCCAGGCCGGGGGCTTCGGGGGCGTAGAAGCGTTCGTCATCGATGTCGGCCTCGTGGATGATCTCGGCCAGTTTCCACAGCACCGGGTCGCCCAAGTCGTAGCGACGCAGGATGGTTTCGAAACTGCAGTCCCCGCCATGATGGGACAACTCGACAGCGCGCATGTCGAAACCGGTGGCATCACTGGGCAATTCGGACGGGTCGGACAGGAACACGAATTCGGCATCGGGATCGATGTGACGGCGGATCAACCACGCACAGGCGGCGCGGTCGATGTGAATCCCGGCGCGGGTGGCCCACTTCACGACCGCCTCCTCCTGGCGGGCCCGGTCGGGGCTTCGGTGACCGTGGCACCGGCGCGGGCCAGCGCCTCGATGGCAGCGACAGCGCGATCGCGTTCCGGTGGGGGGAAGTAGTCGCGGCGGGTGATACGGCGCAACTCGGCCCGCAACCGCCGCGCCACCGACTGCGGATCCCCGGCCAGCGCCGCGGTCGCCTCGGCGGCGAGGGCGGTGTACTCGGCGGCCCGGGCCGCGGCCATCATCGACGCCAGCTCCCGCTCGGCAGCCAGGGTCGCGGGTCGGGCCAGCCAGATTGACCCGGTGCCGCCGGCCTCGAGGATCTCTTCGGCGATCCATTCCAGTTGTTCGCGGGTGCGGGCATCGGCCGGCAAGGCCACCACGCCGTCGCCGAGCTGGCCGACCCCGAGGCGTTTGAGCTTGCGCCACACCGTGATCCGGGGCGTGGACGGTTCCCGCGGCATCCGGTAGGACAGCATCACCCACTGCCCCGGCTGCCCAGCTGTTGACGAGGTCACGCCCACCACCCATCCTTCGCCGCCGCCGTGATGATCGCGGCCTGTTGCGACCCACAGCCTCCAGCGTAGTGTTGCAACCGTGGTTACATCACGCATTGGGGTGTGGTGATGCACCGGACAGCGCTCGCCGGGCTGCTCGCAACAGCCGCCCTGGTGGGCGCCGGGTGCGCCACTGATCCACCCGGACCACGCGACTTGCCCTGGCAGCAGGTCTCCACCCTGGACCTGACCGGCGGCACCGGCCGGTTCGACTACACCACTCTCGACGCCAGTCGCGGCCGGTTGTTCGTGGCGCACATGGGTGCTGGGCAACTCATCGAGGTCGACATCGCCCATCACCAGGTGGTCCGCACCATCGAGGATCTGCCCGATATCCACGGGGTGATCGTGGTGCCCGACCAGAAACGGGTGTATGCCACCGCGACCGGCCGCAACGAGCTGGTCGCTCTCGATGAGGAGACCGGGGCGGTGGTGTTCACCGCGCCCACCGACGCCTATCCCGACGGCCTGGCCTACGACCCGGTACGGCACACCATCTGGACCACCAACGAGAACGCCGGCACCGAAACCGTCATCGACACCATCACCGGGGCGGTGGTGGCGACGGTGCCGCTCAGTGGGGATGTCGGCAATGTCGTCTACGACCCGGTCATCGGCAAGATGGTGGTGGCCGTGCAGGGCCGCGGCGACCTCGCCGTCATCGATCCCGCCACCCATGTGGTGACCGACCGGATCGCCACCCCGGGCTGCGACGGGCCGCACGGCCAGGTGCTCGACCCCGCCAGCCAGGTGATGTTCGTCGGGTGTGAAGGCAACGCCACCCTGGCCACCGTCGACCTCGCCCACCGCACCGTGGTGGACCACCAACAGGTCGGTGACGCCCCCGATGTGTTGGCTTACGACCCCGCCCGGCGCCGGGTCTACGTCGCCGCCGAAAGCGGCTGGGTCAGCATCGCCGAGAACGACCACGGCCACCTCACCAGCCGCGGCTCCGAACACGTCGCCGAGGCCGCGCACACCCTGGCCCTGGATCCCGGCACCGGGCACAGCTTCCTGCCCATCGCCGATGCCGCCGGCACCCCGCAGCTCTGGGAATACGCCCCCACCAACTAGATCCGATCCGAAGGTGTCCGTCATGTCCACCACCCGCCGACCCCTGACCACCGCGGCCGCCCTGGCGACCGCCACCCTGCTCACCGTCCCGTTAGCGGCCTGCTCAACGTCATCGACGCCGGTATCCAACCCGGCCGGCACCTCGGGCGCGGCGTCACCGGCGGTCACCTCGACGACCGCGGTTCCGGCGACGGTGGCGCCGGTGGCTGCGCAAGGGGATGCGGACTGGAAACCTGTCGCCGATGTGCTGGGCCGCACCGGCAAGCTCAGTGACCACAACACGGTCTATCGGATCCCGTTGACGCGCACGGATCTACACGTGCAGACCGGCGGAGTCGATATCGCGCCGGGATTGTCGCTGGGCGGGTATGCGGCGTTCGTCCGCTACCCCGACACCACCATGGTGATGGGGGATCTGGTCGTCACCGAAGACGAACTGTCCAAGGTCACCGACGCCCTGCACTCCCACGGCATCGCCCAGACCGCCCTGCACAAGCACCAGCTCGCCCAGACCCCGCCAGTCTGGTGGACCCACATCCAGGCCATGGGCGACCCGGCCACCCTGGCCACCGGACTGCGTGACGTCCTGGCCACCACCGCCATCCCAGGCCCGACACCGCCCCCTGCCACCGCACCGGCACCTGCACCGGCCCCGGCACTGGATCTGAACACCGCGGCGATCGATGCGGCGTTGGGCCGCACCGGCACCGCCGACGGCGGGCTCTACAAGTTCACCTTTGCCCGCGCCGACACCATCACCGATGAAGGACATGTGCTGCCGCCCGGCACCGGGGTCACCACCGCCATCACCTTCCAACCCTTCGGCGGCGGGAAAGCAGCCATCAACGGCGATTTCGCGCTCACCGACCCCGAGATACAGCCCGTCATCACCGCCCTGCGCGCCGGGCACATCGCCATCGTCGAACTGCACAACCACATGCTCACCGAGCAACCCCGGCTGTTCTTCCTGCACTACTGGGCCGTCGACGACGCCGCCACCCTCGCGACCGCGCTGCGCCCCGCCCTGGACGCCACCCACCTCGCACCCGCCCCGAAATAGGTCAGCGGCGCCGCCACCACGCCACCGCCAGCGTGATCCCGAGGAACAGGCACACGCCCAGCAGGATGGCGGTGCCCCTCACCGCCTGCCCACCGGTATAACCAGGCAGCTCCGACGCGATCAGAAAGGTAGACACGGTCGCCGTTATCGTTGCACCACAACGGGTTAACGCGAGCTAATGGGCGTGCTCATGCGGGGCTTCAGCATGGGCGCGGTGCACGGCGGCCGGGTTGCTCTGCGGGTCGTCGGCCGGATAGGCGTGAATCAGCGCGGTGGTGAGCTTGGGCACCGCGTGAATCAGTTCGTGTTCGGCGTCGTGAGCGATCCGGTGCGCTTGGGCCAAGCTGAGCCCGGGATCGACGTCGAGTTCGGCGTCGGCGTGCAGGCGGTGGCCCAGCCAGCGCATCCGCACGCTATGCACCGCCCGCACCCCGGGCTGGGCGGCCAGCACCCGCTCGGCGCTGTCCACCACGGCCGGGTCGACCCCGTCGAGCAGCCGGATGAACACATCACGGACCGCGCTGCGCAGCACCGCCAGAATCGCAACGGTGATCACCAGGCCGATGATCGGGTCGGCCAGCGGAAAGCCCAGAGCCACACCAGCGGCGCCGATCAACACCGCCAGCGAGGTGAACCCGTCGGTGCGGGCATGGATCCCATCAGCGACCAGAGCTGCCGACCCGATCCGCCGGCCAACCCGGATCCGGTAAATCGCCACCCATTCGTTGCCGATGAACCCGACCAGACCAGCCAGGGCGACCCAGCCGACGTGTTCGATGACGTGGGGGTGGATCAACCGGTCGATGGCCTCGTAGCCGGCCACGATCGCCGACAGGGTGATCATCGCGACCACGAACACCCCTGCCAGATCCTCCACCCGGCCATACCCGTAGGTGAACCGCCGGGACGCCGGCCGGGCACCCAGGGCGAACGCGATCCACAACGGCACCGCGGTCAACGCATCGGAGAAATTGTGGATCGTGTCGGCAGCCAGGGCCACCGACCCCGACACCACCACGATCGCCACCTGCACCAGCGCGGTGATCCCCAGCACCAGCAGACTGATCTTCACCGCGCGGATCCCGGCCGCACTGGACTCCAACGCACTATCGACACTGTCGGCGGCGTCATGGGAGTGCGGTGCGAAAATGCTTTTCACCACACCCCACACCCCGGTGGCGTGCTCGTGATCATGACCGTGCCCATGATCGTGGGAATGGCCGCTCCCATGGGAGTGCCCGGCACCGTGAGCATGATCATCGTGACCTGAAGTTACTGCCGCGCCGATGGTTTCGCGTTCCGCACCATGATCGTGGGAGTCGTGGTTGTGGTGGTCGGTCATCGCGCACGCACCTTCCGCACCGGGCGCTCGGCATCCATGACCTGGATCCCGGCATCGTCGCGATGATGGGCGGGCACGCCCGGGCCGGCGTGCTCCGCGTTCTGCACGGCGTCGACCACCAGCTGGCGGACATGCTCGTTTTCCAGGCTGTAGAAGATCGTGGTCCCCGATCGGCGGGGCCGCACCAGCCGCGCCATCCGCAGCTTCGCCAGATGTTGTGACACCGACGGCGCGGGCTTGCCCACCTGCTCGGCCAGCTCGTTGACCGACAACTCCGAGGCGCTCAGCGCCCACAACACCTGAATCCGGGTGGGATCGGCCAACATTCGGAACACCTCCACCACCAACCGCACCTGATCGTCGGCCAACACGGCCGGACCGTCTGCATTACCTGCATTCATACGCAGATATTAAGCCGTGCGATCGGTTGACGCAGCAGGGGGTGACCGATTCACAGCCAAGCATCAGGAGGGAAGCCACCACGATCGCCGGATCGGCTGCTTACAGCCAACCGCTGACCGACCTAACCGGGAACACGTGAGCATTCACGTGTGTCCGCATAGGGCTCAATCCCGCCGTGTCACCTAAGCGGGAACAGCAATACACACCCGAATCCAACCCCAGATAACACGGTGTCGGCTATTCGCACGTACAGCGCCCCGGTGTCGCGGGCCATGACAATCGGCGTCTCATCGAGATCGCCACCGGGACGCAGCAGTGCCGTCGCCGCGCATACGCCGAAGACCACGACCGCCAGCACTGCGCCGGTGCTCAGCGAAATCGACTGTGCGCGTAGCGGATCGTCGATCATCCGAGCGTCGCCGCGCACCAGGGCGTGTAGCGTTCGCCGAATCAGGAAGCGGTGCCCGCCCAGTTGCAGCCGGGTCGCCGGTCGTCGTGCCATGTGTCCCCCGGCGATCACTCTAACCCGGCCCTGACGGCCCGCCGTGCAGGAAAAGTGGTACCCGAAATCTGCCTCAAAATGGAGCCCCGCCATAACCCACCAGCAGGCTAGCGTGGCTGCCATGTCCGCCAGTTGGTCGCGACCGGACGCCGGCTCCAGTGCCGACGCGATCGATTCTCGCTACCACCCGTCCGCTTCGGTACGTCGTCAGCTGAACAAGGTGTTCCCGATGCACTGGTCGTTCCTGCTGGGCGAGATCGCGATGTACAGCTTCGTCGTGCTGCTGATCACCGGTGTGTGGCTGACCCTGTTCTTCGACCCGTCGATGGCCGAGGTCACCTACAACGGTTTG
>NZ_LZTB01000067.1 GCF_001665685.1 Mycobacterium sp. 852013-50091_SCH5140682 | reverse complement strand
CGCGATGTGCTGCAGCACTTCCACGACCCTGGTCGCGGGATCCGGTGAGGTGTGCGCTGCGGGTGGAGCGCCGGCGAGCCTGCGCCAGAACACCTCGGCGACAAGGTGTTCCTTGGACGAGAAGTAGGTGTAGGCCGTCGCCGAGCCGACACCCGCCTGCGCCGCCACCCGGCGCACGGTCAACCCCGCGAATCCTTCTCGGCCGATGAGTTCGACCGCGGCGCGGCCCAGACGTTCGACGGTGTCGGCTTGCCGCGCGGTCAGCCGACGGCGAGTCGACTCCAGAGCCGGATCGGACACGTGTCCGGACGCTACTACAACACCCGGAGCCCAGCAACGTAGATTGTGATCCCATGGGCTCCACCGACACTGTGCCATCACCGCTGTCACCACGGGCTGAGCGTCTTTTCGCGCTGGCCGAGCAGGTCACCGGTTTCATGCCTGCCGACGAGGGACGGGCCCTCTACGACGCCGCACTCCGCTACCTCGACGGCGGAGTCGGCGTGGAGATCGGGACGTATTGCGGCAAGTCGACAGTGTTGCTCGGTGCGGCCGCGCAGGAAACCGGTGCGGTGGTCTACACCGTCGATCATCACCACGGCTCCGAAGAGCACCAGCCGGGCTGGGAATACCACGACACGTCGCTGGTCGATCCCGTCACCGGACTGTTCGACACGTTGCCCACCATGCGCCACACCCTCGACGCCGCCGGGCTCGACGAGCACGTCGTGGCGGTGGTCGGAAAGTCCCCGGTCGTGGCCCGCGGTTGGCGAATGCCGTTGCAGCTGTTGTTCATTGATGGCGGCCACACCGAAGAGGCCGCGCAGCGGGATTTCGACGGCTGGGCCCACTGGGTCGATATCGGCGGTGCGCTGATCATCCACGATGTGTTCCCGAACCCTGCCGACGGCGGCCAGGCGCCCTTCCACATCTATCAGCGCGCTCTGGGCACCGGAGCGTTCCGCGAGGTGGCTGTGGTGGGTTCGATGCGGGTGCTGGAGCGGATGGCCGGCCCCGCACGCGAGGAGGACGAAACAGAACAGCCTGGCCAATTCGGCTAGCGGACGACGCACTCGCAGTCGAATTCGCCGTCCAGACCACGCGGCAGGCCCTCGCCGCGGAAGATGCCGCCGGCCGCCGTGGTCGATGACAGCGCGTCGGCAGCCAGGATCATCGCCGCACCCGTCCAGGTGGTGCGCTCCTCGGGCCAGCGTTTGCCGTCGGCGAAAACCAGTCCGGTCCAATAGGATCCGTCGTCTTCCCGCAGGTGCTGCATCGCGGTGAACTGCTGGTGCGCCCGCCGGGTGTCGCCGATCACATCGAGCGCCATCACCAGTTCGCACGTCTCGGCGCCGGTGACCCAGGGCCGGTGATCCACACAGCGGATGCCGAGACCCGGCACCACGAAATCACTCCAGCGGTCCTCGATCCGGGCCACGGCCGCCGCTCCCCGCAGGGCTCCGCCCAGCACCGGGTAGTACCACTCCATCGCGTGGGTGTCCTTGGCGGAGAAGGCTTCCGGATGCGCGACGACGGCATGGCCGAGTCGCCCCAGCGCAACCTCCCACTCCGGCTGCGGATCGTCGAGGTAGTCGGCGAGCGCCAATCCGCACCGGATGCTGTGGTAGATGCTCGCGCAGCCCGTCAGCAACGCCTCTCGCACGGGACCCGAGGGCGTACTGGCCCAATAGATCTCGCCACCGGAGGCCTGCAGTCCGAGGACGAAGTCGATGGCCGCGGTCACCACGGGCCACATCGTCTCGGCGAACCGACGGTCGCGCGTGACCAGAACGTGATGCCACACCCCGGTCGCCACGTAGGCGCAGAAGTTGCTGTCGCTGTTGGCATCCTCGATGACGCCGGCGCGCAACTGGATAGGCCACGAGCCGTCCGGCCGCTGGGCGGTGCGACACCAGTCGAACGCTGCCCTGGCCGGTTCGATGAGCCCGGCCGCGGTGAGCGCCATGGCGTTCTCAACGTGATCCCACGGATCGGTGTGCCCGCCGTCGAACCACGGCAGGGCGCCCGAGGTCTCCTGGGTCGCCGCGATCGACTCTGCTGTCTGGCGGCACGCGGCGGGCGTCAGGACACCCGCCACCCCGGGAGCTTCAGGCAGTCGCAACGTTCACCGCCTGCTCGATGACATCGGCTTCTCGAAATACAACGCGACGCTCTTACCGATCACGGGGTTGAGCAGCGACTCGGCCGCCCTGGTCAGAAACGGCCTGCCCATCATGTCCCACACCAGCAGCTGGTGATACGCCTTGACCGCGGGATGGTCGTTCTTATCCGTGCCCACAAGGCATTTCAGCCACCAGTACGGCGAGTGCAGGGCGTGGGCGTGATGGGTATGGGTCAGCTCCAGACCGTGGGCCAGCACCTTGTCGCGCAACGCGTCGGCGTGATAGATCCGGATGTGCCCACCCTCGTTGGCGTGGTATTCGTCGGACAGCAGCCAGCACACTTTCTCCGGCAGCCAGCGTGGCACCGTGATGGCGAGCGCGCCACCGGGTTTGAGCACGCGCACCAGTTCGGCGATCGCGCGGTCGTCCTCCGGTACGTGTTCGAGGATCTCCGAGGCGATGACGCAATCGAAACTGCCGTCGGCATACGGCAGGTCGAGCGCGTCGCCCTTGACGGCCTCCCCCTTGGCCGAGAGCGGTACGTGCCCCTCCTCCCGCATGGCACGCAGCATCGTCTCGACGTCGTTGAGGTCCGACACGCTCTGGTCGAAGCCGATCACGTCGGCACCCCGCCGGTAGGCCTCGAAGGTGTGCCGACCCGCACCGCAACCGACATCGATCACCGTGGTACCCGGGCCGATGCCGAGCCGGTCGAAATCAACGGTCAACACTTATTCACCTCTGTGCTCCTCGCGTGCGCGTTCACACCCCAACCCGCTCACGCGCCATCTCATACACCCAAACAGTCTGGGCAGCAACTGATTCCCAACTGAACACCTCGACTGCGCGCTGTCGCCCCGCCGCACCCAGCCTGCGCCGCTCCAACGGCGAATCGAGCAACTGGCCGAGCACCGCGGTGAGCTCGTCGACGTCGGCGGGCCGGACCAGCCGGGCGCACTCACCGTCGTCGCCGACCACCTCGGGTAAGGCTCCCGCACGGCTCGCGACGATCGGCGTGCCGCTGGCCATGGCCTCCACTGCAGGCAGCGAAAAGCCTTCGTAGAGAGAGGGTATGCAGGCGACCTCGGCAGAGGCCAGCAGGTCGGCCAATTCTCGATCGGACAACCCGCTGGAGCTGTGCACGATGTCGGAGATACCGAGCTCGGCGATGAGTTTCTCGGTGGGGCCGTTGGGTTCCAGCCTGGATACCAGCTGGACGTCCAGGTTGCGTTCCACGCGCAATCGGGCGACGGCATGCAGCAGGTGACTGATGCCCTTGAGCGGTACGTCGGCGCTGGCGATCGCGATGATGCGGCCGCTGACGCGGTCATCGGACGGCTTGAACAGCTCGGTATTCACGCCGAGCGGCACGACGTGCAGCTGCCCCGGGGACACCCCGAAGTCCTCGGCGACATCTGCCGCGGAGGACGATGACACCGTCAGCAGCTCCGGCATCCGCCGAGCTACGCGCTTCTGCATCTCTGCGAAGCCATACCACCTGCGCACCAACGGTTTACGCCACCACGTGGCGGCGTCGACCTCCACCTGCCGGTCACGGGTGATGGGGTGATGCACGGTGGCGACGACCGGCAGACCCAGATCAGCGATCTTCAGCAGCCCGGTGCCGAGGCTCTGGTTGTCGTGCACGACGTCGAACTCGTCGCGGCGGCGGGCCAGCATCCGGGCGGCCCGCATGGTGAACGTGCGGGGCTCCGGGAAACCCGCCGTCCACATCGTGAGCAGTTCGAGCACGTCGATGTGGTCGCGAATCTCGCTGAGTCGTGGCACCCGGAACGGGTCGGGTTCGCGGTAGAGGTCGAGGCTGGGCACCTCGGTCAGCTTGACCCTGGGGTCCAGGAGCTCCGGGTAGGGCTGGCCGGAGAACACCTCGACCTCATGCCCCAATTCGGCCAGCCCGGCGCTGAGGTGACGGACGTAAACGCCCTGACCGCCGCAGTGGGTCTTGCTTCGGTAGGACAGCAACGCGATACGCATAGTCAGCTCACTCGTCGGCGGAAACGGCGCTGAACAGGGCAGACGGACTCACGCAGCGACTCCGGACCCTCTGGACATGTGTCCAGACTATAGTTTGACGTGCTAGCAGACGCAACGCATCCGATGTGAGGGTCCGTGAACCGCTGAGCAGTCGACTAGCAGCTTTCGAGTCTGCGGTGACGGCGCAATACTCCGAGATATCGCCGCCCTCAGCGCAGAGTCAACGCCGGTAGCTCACTCCGGCGGGAACCCTCCTGTAGCCACCGGCCCCCAGCGTCGCGGCGTCAACCGAATCAGGCACTTGCCCTGGTCGACCATCGCCTGCCGGTATTCGTCCCAGTCCGGATGTTCACCGGCGATCGAGCGGTAGTAGTCGACGAGCGGTTCGACGGCGTCGGGCAGGGCGATGACTTCGGCATCGCCGTCGACCTGGACATAGGGCCCGTTGAACTCATCGGAGAGCACCGTCACGCTCGCCCGCGGAGTCCGGCGAATGTTGGCCGACTTCGCCCGCTGCGGATAACTCGAGACGATGATCCGGCCCTGCTCATCCACCCCACCCGTCACGGGCGAACTCTGCAAGCTGCCATCGGCGCGAAATGTCGTGAGCACCATCCGATGTCGCGGTCGAACGAAGTCGAGTAGGGCAGTGAGATCCACGGCGTCCGCCGTCGCATACTTTCGGGCCATGCTTCGACGCTACTCATCCTGAGCGTGGCAGGACGAACGCAAACGGTCGCGGAAATCCCAGCCCCGTGAGACGTGCGCCGCGGACGGCCGCGATGTCAACGGGCACCACCGCTCCCGAGGACGGCTCGTAGCACTGCAACACGTTGTCGGCCGCCGCCACGATCAGCACCCAGTGCCGTGGGATCCCGCGACCACCGACCAGCATCGCGACCGGCCTGCCGGTCTCAAGCGCAGCCAGGACGTCGGCCAACCCATCCCGGTCGCCGCGAAAGGGGCGCCAACGGTAGGTGGCTCCGATGCTGTGGCGGGTCAGGGCCTGCGCCATGCCCGCCGGGGTAGCTCCCAGCCGGCGGGGCCACAAGCGGTTGATCTCCGCGTGGACGCGACGCTGCTCGTCGGAGAACCACTGCAGACCACCCGCGCCCAGCAACGGCGCCCGGTAGGCCGGATCCATCAGCACGCCCGCCACCACCGCGACGGTCGGGCCGCAGGTGACACCGTCACGTTGCCGCAACCGCAGCGCGGCCAGCTGTGCCGGTCTCACCGCCCGGAGCCTACCGCCGAACACCGACCGCACCCCTACGGATGTGGCAGCATCGATCAGGTGGCCACCAGCCCCGACGTGCAACGACTGCGCGACCTCGCGCTGCTGCGTCGTGTGCGCGACCGGATGGACCGCGACTACGCCCAGCCCCTCGACGTGGAAGCGCTCGCGCGCGGGGTGAACATGTCGGCGGGGCATCTGTCCCGGCAATTCAAGCTGGCCTACGGAGAATCGCCGTATAGCTACCTGATGACCCGGCGTATCGAACGCGCCATGGCGCTGCTTCGCGTCGGCGATCTCACGGTCACGGAAGTGTGCTTCGCAGTCGGTTTCTCGTCGCTGGGCACCTTCAGTACCCGCTTCACCGAACTCGTCGGCATCCCGCCGAGCACCTACCGCCAGCAGATGGCCGACTCGGCCGAGGGCATACCGTCGTGCGTCGCCAAGCAGGTGACCAGACCGATCAGGAATCGAGAAGCGTCGACCCCCAAACCGCAATTAGCGTGACGGACATGGACATCACCATCAGCTCAAGTTTCCTTCCACAGAACGACCCGGAGGCCGCCAGGACGTTCTACCGCGACATCCTCGGCTTCGAAATCCGCAAGGATGTCGGCTACAACGGCATGCACTGGATCACCGTCGGACCCGCGGACCAGCCCGATGTCTCCATCGTGCTGTTCCCGCCGGAGGCCACCCCAGGCATCACCGATGAGGAGCAACGCGTCATCTCCGAGATGATGGCCAAGGGCACGTTCGCGAGCCTGCTCCTGGCCACCAAGGACCTCGACAGCACCTTTGAAAAGCTGCAGGCGACGGACGCCGAGATCATCCAGGAACCGACCGATCAGCCGTACGGCATCCGCGACTGCGCGTTGCGCGACCCGGCAGGCAACCTCATCCGTCTCCAGGAGATCCGCTGAATGGCCAAGAGCGCCAAGACTACCCAGGTCCACCCGGCTGACACCCACGACCTCATCCGCGTGCACGGCGCACGCGTGAACAACCTCAAAGACATCAGCGTCGAGCTGCCCAAGCGGCGCCTGACGGTGTTCACCGGAGTGTCCGGTTCGGGGAAGAGTTCGCTGGTGTTCAGCACGATCGCCGCCGAATCGCAGCGACTGATCAACGAAACCTACAGCTCGTTCGTCCAGGGTTTCATGCCGAACCTGGCCCGGCCCGAGGTCGACGTGCTCGACGGGCTGACCACGGCGATCATCGTCGACCAGCAGCGGATGGGTACCGACCCACGCTCCACGGTCGGCACCGCCACCGACACGGGTGCGCTGCTGCGCATCCTGTTCAGTCGGATCGGTAAACCGTATATCGGTTCGCCTCAAGCGTTTTCCTTCAATGTGGCGTCGATCAGCGGCGCGGGTGCGGTCACCGTCTCCAAAGGCGGCCGCACCACCAAGGAACGCCGCAGCTTCAGCATCACCGGTGGGATGTGTCCGCGTTGCGAAGGCCGCGGCTCGGTCAGCGATATCGACCTGACCGCGCTGTACGACGACAGCAAGTCGCTCAACGAGAACGCCCTGACCATCCCGGGCTACAGCATGGACGGCTGGTACGGCCGAATCTACCGGGGCTGCGGCTATTTCGACCCGGACAAGCCGATCCGCAAGTTCACCAAGAAGGAACTCGACGCGCTTCTGTACAAGGAGCCCACCCGCATCAAGGTCGATGGCGTCAACCTGACCTACGCCGGGCTGATACCGCAGATCCAGAAGTCGTTCCTGGCCAAGGACGTCGACTCGATGCAGCCGCACATCCGCGCGTTCGTGGAGCGGGCCGTGACGTTCGCCGTCTGCGGCGACTGTGACGGCACCAGGCTCACCGCGGAAGCCCGGTCATCGAAGATCAAGGGGCGCAACATCGCCGAGGTGTGCGCCATGCAGATCAGCGATCTCGCCGACTGGGTCAAGGGCATCGACGAGGCATCCGTGGCGCCACTGCTGGCGTCCTTGAGCCACACGCTGGACTCCTTCGTCACGATCGGGTTGGGCTACCTGTCGCTGGACCGACCGTCGGGCACGCTCTCGGGCGGAGAGGCCCAACGCACCAAGATGATCCGTCATCTCGGCTCCTCGCTCACCGACGTCACCTATGTGTTCGACGAGCCCACCATCGGGCTGCATCCGCACGACATCGCCCGGATGAACGAACTGCTGCTCGCATTGCGGGACAAGGGCAACACCGTGCTGGTCGTCGAACACAAACCCGAGGCCATCGCGATCGCCGATCATGTCGTCGACCTCGGACCCGGTGCGGGCACCGCGGGCGGCACCGTCTGCTTCGAGGGCACCGTCGAGGAGCTGCGAGCCAGCGACACGGTGACCGGTCGCCATCTCGACGACCGTGCCGCGCTCAAACCGGAGGTCCGAAAGGCCGACGGCGCACTGGAGATCCGCGGCGCCGACACACATAATCTGCGCGACGTCGACGTAGACATCCCGCTGGGGGTGCTGGTCGTCGTCACCGGGGTGGCCGGGTCGGGCAAGAGTTCGTTGATCGACGGGTCGGTCTCGGGACGCGACGGGGTGGTGACGGTCGACCAGGCTCCGATCAGGGGCTCACGGCGCAGCAACCCGGCCACCTACACCGGCCTGCTCGAACCCATCCGCAAGGCGTTCGCCAAGGCCAACGGCGTGAAACCCGCTCTGTTCAGCGCCAATTCGGAGGGCGCCTGCCCGTCGTGCAACGGCGCCGGCGTCATCTACACCGACCTCGGGGTGATGGCCACCGTCGAGTCCCCGTGCGAGGTGTGTGAGGGGCGCCGGTTCGACGCGTCGGTCCTGGAATACACCTTCGGCGGTCGCGATATCAGCGAGGTGCTCGCGATGCCGGTCGCCGAGGCAACCGAGTTCTTTGCCAGCGGTGATGCGAAAGTTCCTGCTGCGCACAAGATCCTGGAACGGTTGGGCGATGTCGGCCTTGGCTATCTGACCCTGGGCCAGCCGTTGACCACGCTGTCCGGCGGCGAGCGGCAACGGCTCAAACTGGCCACCCACATGGGCGAGGCCGGCAATGTGCTCATCCTCGACGAGCCCACCACCGGTCTGCATCTCGCCGACGTCGACCAGCTGCTGGCCCTGCTGGACCGGCTGGTCGATGCGGGTCGGTCGGTGATCGTGATCGAACACCACCAGGCCGTCATGGCACACGCCGACTGGATCATCGATCTGGGCCCCGGCGCAGGCCACGACGGTGGCCAGGTGGTCTTCGAAGGCACCCCGGCCGATCTGGTCGCCTCCCGAGCCACGCTGACCGGGGAACATCTCGCGGATTACGTCGGTACCTGACAGTTATCGGTCCGGGCGGCCGATAATGGTCGGTATGGCCGCCAAGGTGTCGGACCTACTGGCAGAACGTCTCAACTCGCTTCGCTATCAACCGACGGCGAAACGGATCCGTGCCTGCATGGGCGGTGAACCGGTCGCCGATACGTGCGAGGCGGTGCTGGTGTGGGAACCGCGCCGGGTCGTCCCGGCCTACGCGGTGCCCCGCACGGCGCTGACCGCCGGGCTGATTCCTGCGGGCGCCGCGGGCAATGACGATGAGATCCCCGGATTTCTCGATCCGTCCGTCCCGTTCACCACTCACAGTTGCCCGGGCACCACATACGACGTCATCGCCGGTGAGGAGACCAGCGCCGGCGCTGCGTATCAGCCCGACGATCCGGACCTGGCCGGGTACCTGATCCTCGACTTCGCCGCCTTCGAGTGGCGCGAGGAGGACCAACCGATCGTCGCCCACCCGCGTGACCCGTTCCACCGCATCGACATCCTGCCCAGCAGACGACACATCCGCATCGAGCTCGACGGCCGCCTGTTGGCCGAATCTGACCATCCCACATTACTTTTCGAGACCCTGCTGCCCACCCGCTGCTACCTTCCCCGCGGGGACGTGGTGGTGCCGCTCGCCGACAGCAACACGATCAGCTTCTGCGCGTACAAGGGCCGGGCAAGCTACTACTCGCTGCCGGACGGTCCCGCCGATGTGGCGTGGAGCTACCACGACCCGTTGCACGACGCCGGGCCGGTGCGCGGACTGATCTGCTTTTTCGACGAGCGAGTCGACGTCACGCTCGACCATGTGCAGCGGGAACGCCCCGTGACCCCGTGGAGTACCCGCTGACCACTGATTCGGTAGGTCTGGTTTTGACCTGACGAGTTCTGGCAACATCACCACTGACCAAAGTCATCCGGACATAGTCAGTGGGTGGGGATCATGATGGGTTCACCGGAGGTCTCAATCCAGGCAGTTTCGTATTGGGCTGCGGCAGGCACCGAGGGTGGCGGCGCCGCCCTTGATCAGGTGATCGGCATGTCAGTGGCCGCGCTGGTGGTCAGCGTTGCGTTGCTGTGGGTGGGATATCTGCACCGGATGCGACGCATCACGTGGTTGAGCAGCTTCGCAGAACGCCTGGGCCGCAAGTTCCATCGGCCACCCTGGGTCGCATTGCAGGTGTTCCTGTTCACCGCAACCATCATCTGCGCACTGTTCGGATTCATCTGGGATGTCAGCCTTCACATCGGCAAAGGCCGCGATCCCGGCCCGCTGGCGAACCCCGCGCACTACTTCATCCTTGTCGGACTCTTCCTGCTGTTCATCGCCGGATCGCTGGCCATCGTGCTGCCCTACGACAAGCCAGGGCCGGCCGCGATCAGGATCACGCGCACCTGGTACGCGCCGGTGGGCGGGGTTCTGATGGCGCTGTGCGGTCTGTACGCGCTGATTGGCTTCCCGCTCGACGACATCTGGCATCGCATCTTCGGACAAGACGTAACACTCTGGGGTCCAACGCATTTGATGCTCATCGGCGGTGCGGGCCTGTCGTTGATCGCGGTGCTGCTGCTCGAGCACGAGGGCCGCGTGGCCATGGGACCGGATGTGCCCGAGGACAGCAAGTTCAACAAGTTTCTGTACTTCCTGTCTTTCGGTGGCCTGTTCATCGGGCTGTCGGTGTTCCAGATCGAGTACGACTTCGGCGTCGAGCAGTTCCGCCTTGTGCTGCAGCCGATGATGATCGCGGGTGCGGCCGCGCTGGCCGCGGTCGCGGCGCGGCTCGTGCTCGGGCCGGGTGCCGCGCTCATCGCCGCCGCATTCGCCGTCGCGCTGCGCGGTGCCGTCGCCTTCATCGTCGGCCCGATACTCGGTGCACCGATCAGCTGGTTCGCGCTGTATCTGGGCCCCGCGCTGGTGGTCGAACTGCTGGCGCTGACGCCACTTGTCAAGCGGCCCATCATCTTCGGTGCGGTGAGCGGGCTGGGCGTGGCCACCGTGGGACTGTGGCTGGAATCGTTGTGGATCGGCGCGGTTTACCACTACCCCTGGCCAAAGAGCATGTGGGGCGAAGCACTGGCGATGGCGATTCCCGTCGCGATCGCCATGGGCGTGTGTGGCGCACTGCTGGCCCTCGTGCTGACCGGACAACGTCTCCCCCGCCCGGCGATCGGCATCTCCATCGTCATCGTGACAGTCCTGGTGCTCGGCGGCGCGGTGGCCAACGGCCTGCGCACCGAGGTACCGCAGAATGCCGGTGCCACCATCAGTTTGACCGACCTGTCGAACGATGGCGGGCAGCGGATGGTGGCCGCCGACGTGCAGATCACCCCGCCCAATCTGATCAGCGACAACCCGGAATGGGTGTCGATCCTCTCGTGGCAGGGCGGTCTGGCGCATCATCGGGGACTGGTGGTGGATCGCCTGCAGAAGGTCGGCCCCGGCCACTATCGCTCTACCCAGCCGATCCCGGTGTCGGGCTCGTGGAAGACGCTCCTGCGGGTCCAGGACGGCACCACGATGAGCGGCATACCGATCTTCCTGCCCGCGGACCCGGGGATCGGCGCGCCCGAGACCCCCGCGATGCAGTCGATCACGCGTCCCTTCGTCCAGGAGATCACCATCCTGCAGCGCGAACGCAACCTCAACCACCCGGCCTGGCTCTACAACGTCGCCTCGCTCGTGGTCCTGGTGTGCACGCTGGTGTTGATCGCGGGCCTGACCTGGGGCGCCGGCCGCATCAACGCCAAGGAGCTGGAGGCGGGCAGCAAGACCTCCGGTCCCCGACCGGTGCAGCCGCAGACGTGACCGAGACATACCTGGCCGATCACACGCTGCTACTGGCCCTGCCTGCGTTCGTCCCGGCCGTAGTGGTCGTCGGCGTCATCGTCTATATCGCCCGCCGCGACCGCCGCAACCCCGACACCGACGAGGAACCGGCGGATGAAGATGAAACGCGGGGCCGTACAGGCGAAGATGATTCACCGTGACCACGCGTACAAGCAGACTGATCGTTCTGGCCGCCGCTGCAGCACTCTTGGCGGCCGGATGCAGCGGCTCGGACAAGTCCAAGACTGCCGAAAGCGCCGCCTCGACCACTCCGTCGGTGACCACCGTCAACCCATCGGACATGACCAACCAGCAGCAGGCGCCCAACCGCCTGGTGATCGACGTGACCATCAAGGGCGGTGAGGTAACCCCGACCAACGCGTCGCTGCAGAGCAAGGTGAAGGAGCCCATCGTGGTCCGCGTCAACAGCGACGCTGCCGACGAACTGCACGTGCACTCGACGCCGGACCACACCTTCAAGATCGAGCCGCGCACCGGTCAGCAGTTCCAGTTCACCGTTGACGTGCCCGGCACCGTCGAGATCGAGCTGCATCATCTGAACCGCACCATCGCCAGCGTGCAAGTGCAGCAGTGACCCCCCACCGAACCGCCATCCTGGCCCACGGCCTGGGCGGTTCGACGGATCTCCCGATCCCGTACACGTATGCGCTGCTCGGCGCCGCGTGGACACTGACCTTCACGTTTGCCGTCGTCGCCTTCGCGTGGCGCCGGCCGCGGTTCGACCCGGCCAAGCCCGGCCGGGCCGTGCCGGGCTGGGTTGAGGCGACCGTGGATTCACCGGTCACCCGGTGGGCCGTGCGATTGATCGCGCTTGGCTTCGCCGGGTGGGTGGTGATCGCCTCGTCGCTCGGCCCGCAGGACGCCAAGAATCCGCTGCCCGGAGTGTTCTACGTGCTGCTCTGGGTGGGCCTGGTGGCGCTGTCCCTGGCGTTCGGGCCGGTGTGGCGGGTGCTCTCACCGGTCCGCACGGTCTACCGCGTCGTCCGCCTGGCGGTCCGCAGGCAACCGTGGCCCTACCCGGAACGGCTGGGCTACTGGCCCGCGGCCGCTGGGCTGTTCGCGTTCGTCTGGCTGGAGCTGGCCAGCCCGGACCCGGCGTCGCTGGCCGCTATCCGCTACTGGCTTCTGGCGTACGTGGCGGTGACGTTCGCCGGTGCGATGTGCTGCGGTGAGCCATGGCTCACCCGGGCCG
Source organism: Mycobacterium sp. 852013-50091_SCH5140682 (assembly GCF_001665685.1). GTDB lineage: Bacteria > Actinomycetota > Actinomycetes > Mycobacteriales > Mycobacteriaceae > Mycobacterium. Next base: position 3,600 of record NZ_LZTB01000067.1, on the reverse strand, counting down.
ATCCGTTCGATGTCTACAGCATGGTGGCGTCGCGGTTGTCCCCGCTACGGCGGCACGACGGGCGGATCGTCATCGGCAATCCGTTCAACCACCTGCCGACCCTTCCGGTCCGCTCGGGTGTCGTCGCGACGCTCGCGGTGCTGCTGGGCTCGACGGCGTTCGACAGCTTCTCGGCGATGCCGCAGTGGCGCAACTTCGTCGATGCGCACGCCGGCTCGCCTGCGGCGGCGTCGCTCATCCGAACCGCCGCCCTGCTGGTGTTCGCGACCACGGTGGCCGTCACCTTCAGCGCCGCCGCGCGGGCCACCGGCGGCGTGGACCGGCAGCGCCGCCGCGCACTACCCGGCCTGATGGCGCACTCGCTCATCCCGATCGTCATCGGCTACGTGTTCGCGCATTACCTGTCCTACCTCGTCGAGCGTGGCCAGCAGACCGTGATCCTGCTACTGGGGCTGGACAACGTCAGCGTGAATTACATTCTGTCGCTTCATCCTTCGGTGCTCGCGAGCCTCAAGGTCGGGTTCGTGCTTACCGGGCACGTCGCCGGCGTGATCGCGGCCCACGACCGGGCGTTGCAGCTGCTGCCCAAACGCCATCAGCTCACCGGCCAGCTGTCGATGATGCTGGTGATGGTCGGCTACACCTTCACCGGGTTGTATCTGTTGTTCGGCGGATGACGACGCGGCGCACAATAAACACCATGCGCGCACTCATCGTCGTGGACGTCCAGAACGACTTCTGTGAAGGCGGCTCACTGGCGGTGACCGGCGGCGCAGCCGTCGCCCGGGCCATCACCGAACTGCTCGCAGGCGACCACGGATACGACCACGTCGTGGCCACCAAGGATTTCCACATCGACCCGGGAGAACACTTCTCCGAACATCCGGACTATCAGAAATCGTGGCCGCGGCACTGCGTGGCCGAGACGCCGGGCGCGGCGTTTCACCCTGAGTTCGACGCGAGCGCGGTGGAGGCCGTGTTCAAGAAAGGCCACTACACCGCCGCCTACAGCGGTTTTGAGGGTGCCGACGACTCCGGCACGACGCTGACGGACTGGCTGCGCGCCCACGACGTGGACGCCGTCGACGTGGTGGGCATCGCGACCGACTACTGCGTGGCGGCGACGGCAGCCGACGCGGTCAAAGCCGGCCTGCGGACCCGCGTGCTCACCGGGCTCACCGCCGGGGTGGCCCCGCAGAGCACCACCGCGGCGATCCACGAATTGCGCTCGGCGGGCGTCGAGGTCAACTAGCCGCAGCGTGCGGCATTTGACCAGCTCAGAGGCGGTAAACGCGATGAATGCGCGCCCATCCGGGGCATGGCGCAGGGTCCGTCCGATGGTCACGCGACGCGGCGGACCCGTAAGGTCGGACTGTGAATCCAGCCGAGCGAACCACGGAACCCGAACTCGAAATCTGGCGGGGTAAGGCTTACCCCCTTGGCGCCACCTACGACGGTTCGGGCACCAATTTCGCGCTGTTCAGCGAGGTCGCCGAGCGCGTGGAGTTGTGCCTGTTCGACGCCGAGGGCACGGAGAAGCGGCTGGTGCTGCCCGAGGTCGACGGGTTCGTCTGGCACGGCTTCGTGCCCAATGTCGAGCCCGGTCAGCACTACGGCTACCGGGTGTACGGCCCGTACGATCCGGCCACCGGGCACCGCTGCAATCCGAACAAGCTGCTGATCGATCCGTATGCGAAGGCCATCGACGGGTCGTTCGACTGGGGCCAGCCGCTGTTCGGCTACAACTTCGGCGACCCCGACAGCCGCAACGACGAGGACTCGGCAGCGCACATGCCGAAGTCCGTGGTGATCAATCCGTACTTCGACTGGGGCACCGACCGGCCGCCGCGTCACGAGTACGCCGACACCGTCATCTACGAGGCACATGTCAAGGGTCTGACCGAAACGCATCCGGACATCCCCGAACAGATCCGCGGCACCTATTCGGCGGTCGCGCATCCGGTGATCATCGAGCATCTGAAGTCGTTGGGCGTGACCGCGATCGAACTTATGCCGGTGCACCACTTCGTCGACGATTCGACATTGCAGGAAAAGGGACTGTCGAACTACTGGGGTTACAACACCATCGGATTCCTGGCTCCCGACCCGCGATACAGCTCGAGTGCCACCGCCGGCGGACACGTGCAGGAGTTCAAGGCCATGGTGCGTGCGCTGCACGAGGCCGACATCGAGGTGATCCTCGACGTCGTCTACAACCACACGGCCGAGGGCAATCACCTGGGGCCCACGCTGTCGATGCGCGGTATCGACAATGCCGCCTACTACCGGCTCGTCGACGACGACAAGCGGTACTACATGGACTACACCGGTACCGGCAACAGCCTCAACGTCGGCCATCCGCATTCACTGCAGCTGATCATGGATTCGCTGCGGTACTGGGTGCTCGAGATGCGCGTGGACGGTTTCCGGTTCGATCTGGCGGCCACCCTGGCCCGCGAGTTCTACGACGTCGACCGACTGAGTTCGTTTTTCGAACTCGTGCAACAGGATCCGACGGTCAGCCAAGTCAAGCTGATCGCCGAGCCGTGGGACGTCGGGCCCGGCGGCTACCAGGTGGGCAACTTCCCGCCGCAGTGGACCGAGTGGAACGGCAAGTACCGCGACACCGTGCGCGACTACTGGCGCGGCGAGCCCGCGACTCTCGACGAGTTCGCATCGCGGCTCACCGGATCCTCGGACCTCTATGAGCAGACCGGTCGCCGTCCGTTCGCGTCGATCAACTTCGTCACCGCGCACGACGGCTTCACGCTGCGGGACCTGGTGTCCTACAACGAGAAACACAACGAAGCCAACGGCGAGGACAATCGCGACGGCGAGAGCAACAACAAGTCGTGGAACTGCGGCGAGGAGGGCCCGACCACCGACGAGGCCGTCAACGAACTGCGGGCCCGGCAGCAGCGCAACTTCCTCACCACTCTGCTGCTGTCCCAAGGTGTTCCGATGATCGCGCACGGCGACGAACTCGGCCGCACCCAAAGCGGAAACAACAACGTCTACTGCCAGGACAACGAGATCTCCTGGATCGACTGGGCCACAGCGGATTCGGAGCTGATGGAGTTCACCCGGACGGTATCGGCACTGCGCGCCGCCCACCCGGTGTTCCGGCGGCGACGCTTCTTCGACGGCAGGCCCGTCCGTCAGACCGGCGCGCCCAGTGCGCCCGACATCGCCTGGCTCGCACCTGACGGCTCCGATATGACGGCCGAGGACTGGGAAACCGGCTACGCCAAGTCGATGGCCGTGTACCTGAACGGGCACGGCATCCCCGACCTCGACGTACGCGGCCAGCAGGTGGTCGACGACTCGTTCCTGCTGTGTTTCAACGCGCACTACGAACCGATCGAGTTCGTGTTGCCGCCGAAGGACTTCGCGGCCCAGTGGACGCCGGTGATCAGCACCGCCGCAAACCTCGACGACACACCCTTGGCGGCCGGAGCGAAGGTCACCGTGGAATCCCGGGCGGTGCTGGTGTTGCGCGCCGAAAAGGATTGAGCGCCACGGTGAGCGTTGCTCACTGTATCGATACGCCGGGCCGTACCAGGAAGTATGGTAACTTCGGCAAGTAGCAGCCGTGGCCGC
>NZ_LZTB01000066.1 GCF_001665685.1 Mycobacterium sp. 852013-50091_SCH5140682 | reverse complement strand
TCGGCGTTGATGGCGACCGAAGAGGCGGGTGTGTAGATGTTTCTCACCGCGAGCAGACATGTAGGTACCCGACACGCCGAGGATCCGGGGACTTTTATGTCTGCTCGCGCAAGGAAAGGGGGCCACTAAGTGACGCTGGCCGAGCCGACCAAGGACACTCCGCCGGTGGAAATGGTCACACTGACCATCGACGACGACGAAATCAGTGTTCCGAAGGGAACATTGGTGATCCGCGCGGCCGAGCTGATGGGCATCCAGATCCCCCGGTTCTGCGACCACCCGCTGCTGGATCCGGTGGGTGCGTGCCGTCAGTGCCTGGTCGAGGTCGAGGGGCAGCGCAAGCCGATGGCATCGTGCACCACGACAGTCACCCCGGACATGGTGGTGCGCACGCAGTTCAGCTCCGAAGCGGCCGACAAGGCCCAGCGCGGCGTGATGGAACTGCTGTTGATCAACCATCCGCTCGATTGCCCGATCTGCGACAAGGGCGGGGAATGCCCGCTGCAGAACCAGGCCATGTCCAACGGGCGCCCGGAGACCCGGTTCACCGACGTCAAGCGGACCTTCCCCAAACCGATCAATGTCTCCGCCCAGGTCCTGCTGGACCGCGAACGCTGCGTGCTGTGCGCCCGGTGCACCCGGTTCTCCGACCAGATCGCCGGTGATCCGTTCATCGCGCTGCTGGAACGCGGTGCGCTGCAACAGGTGGGGATCGCGCACGATGAGCCGTTCCAGTCCTACTTCTCCGGCAATACCGTGCAGATCTGCCCGGTCGGGGCGCTGACCGGTACCGCCTACCGGTTCCGGGCCCGGCCGTTCGACCTGGTGTCCAGTCCCAGTGTGTGTGAGCACTGTGCGTCGGGATGTGCCCAGCGCACCGACCACCGCCGCGGAAAAGTGCTGCGCCGCTTGGCCGGTGACGATCCCGAGGTCAACGAGGAATGGAACTGCGACAA
>NZ_LZTB01000065.1 GCF_001665685.1 Mycobacterium sp. 852013-50091_SCH5140682 | reverse complement strand
ATTCATGTGGTGTGCAAACAGCTCGACTACTCAGCCGAACTTCCGATCTTCGGTGCACCATTTCCAGACACGGAATTAGCACCTTGGTCACATACGGGGTCGCTTCGAAGGCCACCTCGAAAGCCGGGTTAGGGTTACGAGGTGAATCATCTGCACTCCGCTGTTCTTGGTTCCTTGAGGGCCTATCGAATTCACTCCTGACCCGCCTGGTGTGATGCCAATCACGGCCTCTCGCCAGTGGAAAAACAATGACATGGACGGTTGTTCATGTCAACCGTTCAAGAAGGATTTTTTTCGCCTGGTGCGCGGGTGTGCCGGCGGGGTTTGCCCGGTGGCGGTGCGGGGGCGTGCTGGGCGGCGCCCGCGATTCGTCCGAATCGCCTGGTTGCGGGCCTTGAGCGCGACCTTCGCCGCTGGCTGCGTGGACTGTGCGGCCAACCAGCAGTGGCATCATCGCGCCCTGTCCGGCCGCAACATCCAGGAACCCCTACGGCGACTCCCAATATTCAAACACTTGCACAAGTGTCATGAACGAGTGAGCCTGGGAATGCGGGGGAGCAATCGGGATAACAGCCGGACGCCAGCGCCGAGCTGCAGACGAAACGGAGGGCCGAACACATGGCCGGCGACAGGAAGATCAACGTCCGAACCGTATCGGCGGTCGCAGGCGGCGGCGCAGTCTTGGCGCTGTGCTGGCTGGGCGCAGGCATCGGCGGGCAGGGGACACCGTTGGCGCTCCATTCGCCTCCACCGCCGCCGACGGCGAACTCTGGGCCCATGACACTCGGAGCGACCACGACAACGGGAGTCGCGGCGCCCGTTACCGCGGCCCCGATGAAAGCTCAGCCGAAGATCACGGGCCCAGCGGCCCTGCCGTCCGAGGAGGCGGGCCTGCCCTGACTCCGGGGGCGTGGCGAGACGGCCCGAGCCCAGGTAGGGCGGTTCAGTCTTTCTTCGAGGGGATCACGATGACGACGATCAGCGTGATGATCGAAAAGAACAGCCCCAGGATTCCCCAGCCGATGGCGCTACGTCCTTTGAGGCCGGCGATGATGGCGCAGATGATCGCCGCGATGATGCTGCCGATCGCGACGAAGATGCCTTTGATGCCGCGCAGGATGAAACCTGCGGCCTCGGGCTGGGTTTGAGCAGCCAGAATCAGGTCGTGGATCATCGCGGCCTCCCACGGTCGGTGCGATACTCGGGTGCATCGCTCGCACGTCTGATACCCCGCCGGCCTCGGTCTGAAACGCCCTGGTGCTCGTGCCTCATGCCGTCGATGTGCTGGGGTACAAGGGATCTGGGCGGCCTCCTGCAGAGTCCCTGAACGCAGCCGGCCTACATCATTCGCCCCATACGCGCCTCGATGAACGCATCTTTCGCCCGATGCCGGGCTGTTTCCCCCGCTCATACCTTTATCGGGAGGCCGGGGAATCCGGCAACGACCGAAAGGGGTTCAGCAGTGAACATCAAGAAGCTCGCCGCCGCGGCTGGCATCGCAGGAGCCGTGGGGATTGCCGCCTTCGGCCTCGACACCGGCACCGCTGCCGCGGCGCCCGCGCAACACTCGGGGACATCGACAACCCACAACCTGGCGACCACACCGGGTACGTCAAGCCATGCGGGCGGAGCCCTGGGGAGCGAGGAAAGCGGCGGCGGATCGTCGGTGCCGCGCACCTTCTACCCCGAGATGCCCCATCAGGGTGGCTGATTCATGAGCACGCGGGGTCGCGCAACTGATCCAGCGGGATGGCGTCACCCATCGCCTGATAGCCGGCGAGGTTGAAATGCAGATGGTCTCCGCCGTCGTATTGCGGCGCAATGCGTTTCGGGTCGGCCGGATCGCGTACGACCGCGTCGAAGTCGATCACGCCGTCAGCTGGGCTCTTCTCGCGGATCCAGGTGTTGACGGCCTGACGTTTGCCTTCGGCATCGGCGGGGACGCCGTCGGCGCCGCCCGCCGGCGTGATCGTGCCGAGCAGTACTCGCAGACCGTGTGCGTGCATGCGGTCGATCAGTTGGCGGTACCCGCCGATCAACTCGTCGACCGTCGCAACGGGCGGGATACTCAGATCGTTGATGCCTTCGAGCAGGATCACCGTGGTGACGCCATCCTGGTTCAGCACGTCGGCGTCGAGGCGGCGGATCGACGCGGGGCCGAAAACGTCACTGCCTTCCGCGGTTCCGTCTTGCAACACCGCGTTGCCGGAGATGCCCACATTGAGCACCGCCAGTGGCCGGTGTGCAGCGAGGAGTCGACGCGCCAGCACGTCGGGCCACCGCCCGTCGGCGTCGAGGCTGTCTTGCGCTTCGGTGTTCACGTCGGCCGGTTGCTGGAAGCCATCAGTGATCGAGTCGCCCAGTGTCACGACCGCGCCGGTGGAGCGCGGTGCCAGCACGTCGACGCCCGAGACGAACGGCCTCGTGGTGGTGCGTTGAGTGAACGCACCACCGTCGACGTCGGTGGTGTGGTCGCCGGCGTCTTCCGGTGTCAGATAGGAGGTCTGGCGTGCCGTGTAGTGCTCAGTGGGCTTGCCGACGTCGCCGGCCACATAGACGCTGACCGCCAGCGGCTCAAACGCTTGAAAGGAGAATCCGACGGGGTCGCTGACCACATCGTGGCCGGGCGCGACGGTCACGTCCTGAGCTCCGTTGAAGGTCAGCGGCTGCGTGGTGTCCGGCACCAGGGTTGCCTCGTTGGCGCGATGGGCGATGGTGACGTGAGCAAATGTCACCGGAACCTCGCCGAATCGGTTCGACAGTCGCACGCGTGCCGTGGAACCACCGTAGGTAGGCGTCAGAATCGCCCGGGTGGTCTCATTGCGCACCGTGGACTTGGGATTCAGCGACTGGTCGAACTGGTCCGTGTCGAACGAATCGGCGGTGTCGGTGCCCCGCGAGGCATCCGATGGCGCGGCCGCCCACACGCCGACCCAGCCCTGATCGGTGCACCGCGGCAGGGGTGCCGCGGCTGCAACGCCGGGACTGCCGACCAGTGCCATCAGGCCGACCGCGGATATCGAGAGGATCTGTCGGACAACAGAATTGGCAGTAGTCGCGTAGTGCGAGCGTGCCGCAGTGGAGCGTCGATACGGGGTGTGGTCCATGCCAGAGCCTCTCGCCGGTTGACGCGCATCGTAATTTGCCGGATGCCATCACGAGATGGGTATGGCAAAGGCGCAAGCGACCGGGTTCGGCAGGGGCGAGTTCCAGATGTTCGCGATGGCAAGGATCTGGGAACCATGAGCGTCCACAGAAAATTATCAGTTTAGTCAATTTATGTGCGAAACGGGTTTGCCGCAAAGCATCGAGACATAACATCCGGTGGCGAGTGGTCTGACTGATCCGCGGAGTGACCCTGCGTCAAGCCCGGGCCGGCCATGCCGTCCCACCGTTTCACAGACGGGAGCCGTAATGGCTGAGGTGACGAAAGTTCCGGTAACCGGTGAGACCGCCGCCGACTCATTCTGCGAGGACTGCGGGTATCAGCCGGAGCTCAAACGAAGTTTGGGCGGATTTCAGGTTTTTGCGATCTCGTTCGCGTCCATGTCGGTGGCGATCGGGATCTTCAGTACGTACGACGACGTGCTGCGTAGTGCGGGTCCGGTCGGAATCTGGTTGTGGCCCATCGCTTTAGCCGGGCAGTTGCTGATCGCACTGGTGTATGCACAGTTCGCCGCCCGCATCCCGCTGACCGGCTCGTCTTACCAGTGGGGCTCTCGGCTGGCCAGCCCCAAGATCGGCTGGGTATACGGGTGGCTGTCGGTCTGCGGTGGTGGAATCACCGTCGCAGCGATCGACTCGGCGCTCGCGAACACGGCGTTCATGCCTCTCTTCGGCATCCCGCCGAACGAGAACACAGCACGGTTGATCACTCTTGCGGCGCTCGCCGTCCAGGTCGCGATCGCAATCGCCTCGACCCGGATCATGAGCATGATCAACACGGCCGCAGTGGGACTGGAATTCGTCATCGTCATTGCGCTGGGCATCGCTCTGGTGGTCGTCATCGTTGTCACCGGAACGGCTTCGCCCGGTAACCTCACCTCACTCGGTGTCGCCGAGCACACCGCGAACTACTTCGGTATCAGTGGCGGCCTGATGCTGGCCATGCTGATGGGCATGACCACGCTGCAGGGCTTCGAGGTCGGCGCAAACATGGCCGAGGAGGCCAAAGCCCCGTTCCGCAGCGTCCCCCGCGCGATCGTGGGATCGGTCATCGCGTCCGGGCTGCTGGGCATGGTGTTTCTGATCGTGCTGACCATCTCGATCAAAGACATCCCTCGCGTCAGTGCGAGCGAGTCGTCGGTCGCCCTGATCATCCATGATCGCCTGGGGCCGGTGGTGGAGCGAGTGCTGCTGGTCGGCATCATTTTCGCGTTCTTCGGCGGTGGCCTGGTCGTCATCGTGACGTGTGCCCGCATCGTGTTCGCGATGGCGCGTGACGGCCGATTCCCTGGTCACCGCCTGATGCGGCGGGTCAATCCGCGTACGCAGACGCCGATCCCGGCGACGATTCTGTACTTCGCGCTGGGAGTCCTGCTGATGGTGGTTCTGCCCGGATCTGCGCTCCTGAAACTCATCCAGGCCGGGACACTCAACGAGACGCTGCTCTACAGCATGACCATCCTGCTGTACCTGGCGGTACGTAAGCGGCTCGGTCGCAGAGAAGGTGCATTCGACCTGGGCCGCTTCGAGATGCCGGTCGCCGTGGGCGCGTTCGTCTGGTCGGTCCTGGTGATGTTCATGGTCATTGCACCTTCTGACTCACTGGCGCCGGTCTGGGTCATCGTCGGCCTGGTCCTCATCGGCGGGGCATACCTCACCTACCTCTGGCGGGTGAAACCTGAAGTGCTGCAACATCAACCCGGCGATGACCTCTTCGATATCGATCGCGCGGTGACCAAATGAACGCCTCATCAGAGCTGCCGGTCGCGGTGATCGGGGCCGGACCGCAGGGCCTGGCCGCAGCGGCTCACTTGTTGCGGCGAGGTCTGGAACCCGTCGTGATCGAGGCCGGAGCCGGCCCGGGAGCGGCCATTGCGGAGTGGGGGCACGTGCATACGTTCTCGCCTTGGCCCGAGTTGATCGACGGTGTCGCGGCCGCGCTGTTGGCGCCGACAGGCTGGACGGCACCGACATCCGGGTACCCGAGTGGCCGCGAGTGGGTCGCCAACTACCTTGCCCCGCTGGCAGATATCCTCGGCGAGCGGGTGCGCTACCGCGTGCGGGTGACTGGCGTATCGCGGCAAGGCCATGATCGCGTTCTCACTCCGGGACGGCACGAGGCTCCGTTCGTCGTTCATCTCACGGGCGCGGACGGAGCGGAATCGCGGTTGTGTGCCCGTGCCGTGATCGATGCATCCGGGACCTGGGGCCAGCCCAACCCCATTGGTTCCGACGGCATCTCGGCCGTAGGCGAACACCTCGCGGCTGCCGCAGGTTTGGTGACGTATGTTCCGCCGTCGCCTGAGCAGGCCGCGTCGTGGGCGGGCAGCCACGTGGTGGTGGTCGGCAGCGGGCACTCGGCGATGACGGCGATCATCGGGCTCGCCGAGACGGTGCACCAGGAAAGGAGGACGCGTGTCACCTGGGCGCTTCGTCGCGGCGGGGTGGGCGATGCGTTCGGTGGGCCTGCGGACACCGCGCTACCTCAGCGGGGTGCATTGTGCACGCGGGTCCGTGAAGCGGCCGAGGACGGGTTGTTAACGGTGGTCAGCGGATTCCGCACCGAACGTATCGAAGTGGACGGCGCCCGAGCGGTTCTCGTCGCCGAGGACGGACGTGCCTTACCCGCCGCCGATGCGATCGTGGGGCTCACCGGTTTTCGCCCGGACCTGTCGTTCCTGTCGGAGCTGCGGTTGGCCCTCGACCCGGTTTTGCAGGCCCCGCTGAAACTGGCGGCCCAGATCGACCCGAACGTACATACCTGTTCCAGCGTCCCGCCGCATGGCGTGGTGGAGCTGTCGCACCCGGATGAACCCGACATCTATGTCGTCGGGATGAAGTCCTACGGCCGCGCGCCGACGTTTCTGGCACTCACGGGTTACGAGCAGGTGCGCAGCGTGACGGCGGAACTGGCGGGGGACTACGAAGCCGCCCGCCGCGTCGAACTCGTCGTCGCAGGCACCTCGCTGCATCCGTGACGCGATGTTCATCGCGCGTTCACAGCGGTGTCCGGTGTACCCGGACAACACTGGAGCCGTAATCCGCGGATAGGAGGGCTCGATGGCCGGCCAGATCGAACACGTGGTGATCATCGTCAAGGAGAACCACACCTTCGACAACTATTTCGGCACCTTTCCCGGTGCCGACGGCGCGACCCTGGACCGTGCGCAGAACCCGCCGCCGGCCGACCCCGATCACCGCCATCAGGCCTGGATGGCACGCGCGGGCGACACCGAGCACAAAGTCCAGTACACCGAAGCCGACATTCCGGACTATTTCGACCTGGCCCGTCGATTCACGTTGTGCGACAACTACTTCTCCGAAGTTGCCGGCCCGTCGACGCCGAACCACTTGATGCTGATAAGCGCTGACTCCCCGGTGATCAACAACCCCCACCATCACTATCGCCCCACCCCGTCTGATCGCTACCAGTTGCCTTCGCTCCCTGCGGTCTTGGAGAAGGCGGGTCTGACATGGGGCAACTACGGCGGGTACGCCTTCGCCTACATCGCCGGCCTGAACAGCCACGGAAACAACCACGGACGCGACCTGTTCGCCGTCCACGCTCGGGCGGGCAAGCTTCCCGCTGTGTCTTGGGTATACGGGGACGGCAAGCCCGACCTGTCCGAACATCCCACGCAGAACGTCACTGACGGCATGACATGGACCATGCAGCAGATCCAGGCCATCGTCTCGGGCGGCCTCTGGGACCGCGTCGCGATCTTCATCACGTGGGACGACTGGGGCGGCTGGTACGACCACGTCGACCCGCCCGTCGTCGAGAACTGGGACCACACCCACGCTCAGCGCCCGGCGGACGAGCTGGCCGAGTTCGACGGTCAGCCCTTCCGGTACGGATCACGAGTGCCATGCCTGGTGGTGGGGCCGTACGCCAAAGCAGGACATGTCAGCAGCCAGCTCAATTCCCATGTCAGCCTTCTCAAATTCTGCGAGACGACGTTCGGTCTCGATGCACTGACCGAGCGAGATGCCGCGTCCAATGGCATGAGCGACTGCATCGACCTCGGCCAGACTCCCAATCCGGCACCATCTCCCACATCGTGAGCTACTGGCCGTCATGCACCCGCGGCGAATCGTGAGACGGCCTCCTCGATCGCGGCGCGCATCGCGGGACTGCCGGTGTGGCCGGAGTCTTCAATGATCTTGAGCTCGGCGTCGGGCCAGGCCTGGGCGAGCTCCCACGCCGTGAGCAGCGGCCCGGACAGATCCAGGCGGCCGTGGATGAGGACACCGGGAATCCCGCTGAGCCGATCCGCATTTCGCAGCAGCTCGTCGTCCTCCAGCCAGGCGTTGTGAGCGAAGAAGTGGGTGCAGGTGCGTACGAAGGCCAGCTTCGCCGCATCTGGCTTGGCGCTGTACTGACCTGGGTTTCCCTGCGTCTCATGAGCGATCACGGCATCCTCCCAGGCACACCAGTCGCGCGCCGCCTGCTCGCGAACCGCATGGTCGGGGTGTTCCATGAGATGGCGATACGCCTCGACGAGGTCGTCGTCGCGTTCGGGAGCGGGTACTCCGGCGCGGAAGCGTTCCCACTCCACGGGCAGAAGTAGGCGCAATCCGTGGTACAGCCAGTCGATTTCGCGAGGCCGCGTCATCGTCACGCCGATGAGGATGATTCCGCTCACGCGCTCCGGATAGCGTTCGGCGTACGCCAGGATCAGCGTCGAGGCCCACGACCCGCCGTAGAGCAACCACCGGTCCAGCCGCAGATGCCGCCGAAGCGCCTCCATGTCGTCGAGGAGGTGTTCGGTGGTGTTGTGAGCCATGTCGGTGGCCGGATCGGCGGCGCTTGGCACGCTGTCGCCACATCCGCGCTGATCGAATGCGATGGTCCGAAACACCGTCTGGTCGAACATCTTGTGGGCCGTGCGGGACCGTCCGCTGCCCGGTCCGCCGTGCACGATCAGCACCGGTTTCCCGGTGGGAATTCCTCGGGTCTCCCAGTAGACGCGGTTGTCATCGCCGACGTCGAGCAGCCCCCAACGCTCCGGATCCGATTCAGCCCCAGCCACGACTGGTCACCGTAGCGGACGTCGCTCACAAATGGTCCGTCCTGGCGCGCGAAGATTACGTGATGGACGCGATGGTGCGATCCGCCGCGGACGGGGACAGCAGGTCGATGGCCGGCAGCAGGGCCCGCAGTACCGCCGCGTTGACTTCGACCGGCCGGTGGGTCACGGCCCGGACGATCCACCGGCCGCCCTCCTGCGCCGAGAGTGCGCCTGCTGAAGTGTATTCTGCTGTCGGAGCGATCATTTCGGTGCGCACCAGCGGAAAGTAGACGTTGGTCGCGCGGACGTTGGGATGCGGTCGTTCGGCGTTTAGGCTGCGGCCGAAGATGGCCAATGCGTTCTTCGATGCCGCGTACGCGGAGAAGCGCGGAAAAGTGTTGGCGTGCAGGGCCCAGGTGCAGACGTTGACGATCTGGCCGCTGCCCCGTTCGATCATTCCGGGCAGCAGTCCCAACGTGAGCTGTACCGGGGCAAGGTAGTTCAGTGTCATCGTCCGCTGGTAATCGTGGAACCGGTCGGAGGCGTCGACGATGCGGCGCCGAATGGACCGGCCGGCGTTGTTGACCAGCACGTCGACGTTCTCGTCGGCGAGATCGTCGAGCAGCCGCGCGACCGCACGTTCATCGGCCAGGTCGCACGTGCGCCACTCGCAGCCAGTCTCCGCGGCGAGGGAACGCAGTTCGTCGGCGCGCCGGGCCACGCCGATGACGCGGGCGCCGCGCGACCGCAGTTGCGTCGTCGCCTCCCGGCCGATGCCCGCGGATGCACCCGTGACCACCACGGTCAGACCCCGGACGTCGCGGCCCGGGCCGGAGAGTGCGGCCTCGACTCGGTCGGGTAACAGGGTGCGGCGCTGGACCAATTCTTCGATGGCGCGGCGAAGGGACAACGCGCTCTCCTCACTCACGGCGGGTGCCGAACGCTCGCCATATTACCGCTAGGTCACTTCGGTGGGAAACGACGCCCGAGGGCGGCATGATGGTGGTCAGCATGAACAATGCCGACCCGGCATCGAGAGGAGGTAGCGATGAGTATCGCGCTGTCGACAACCCTGCGTTGCTCGTTCGAAGATGCGGTTGCGCGAACCCGAGAATCCCTGGCCAGTGAGGGGTTCGGTGTCCTCACCGAAATAGACATGAAGGCAACGTTGAAGGCCAAGCTGGGTGAGGACATGGAGGACTATCTGATCTTGGGCGCGTGCAATCCGCCGCTGGCGCATCAGGCCGTCTCTGTCGACCGGCAGATCGGTTTGCTGCTGCCCTGCAACGTCGTTGTGCGTAGTGATCCGAGCAGCGAGGGACTCGTTCATATCGAGGCGATGAACCCGCAACTGCTCGTCCAGGTGACCGGCGAGCCGGCGCTCAAAGCTGTCGCGGATGAGGTCGCAGTCAAACTTCAGGCGGCGCTTGATCGTCTGACGCAAACCTGACGCCGTCATGAAAGAGCTTGTCCACCAGAGCTATCGATCGATATCGGGGCACCGTAGCGCCGCGTCGATGGCTCGGTAGAGATCACCGAGCGGGGTCTGTCCGGCCGGCGGGATCGGCATACGGGTGACGACGTCACGGACCAGGGCTGTGCAATGGGTTGCGGCCCAATCGATTTCCCTATGGGCTGCGGCGCTCCCGCTGGCCAATTCACATGCTCGCGCGGCATAGACGGCGGGCGCGAGCAGATGCATGGTCTGCCGTGCGGCCGCGATGCCGGTCAGGTCGAGGTGGGTATACGCCACGGCGACCGCCATCTGCGCCGCGCGCGCCGCGGCCTTGGCGCTTGGATCGTCGACCTCGCCGCTGGCCTTGAGCGCAGCAAACGCGAGCGTGCGCATACGCGTGTCTCGCCGCTGCCCGCGCCCGAACGCCCGCGCCCCCTCGATGGCGTCGCGGGCACGGACGTCGCCGGGCACAACGTTCTCGAAGCACGGAAGCGCACGCTCGGCGCAGTCCGCTGCCCAGAGGGATACCGGCCTGAGGTCGTCCACCGTGATCGAGGTCATGAGTGGGTACAAGTATCCCTGGACGCGTGACGTGCACCGCCGCGGTCGGTTTGCGTGCACTGCTGCGTGGGTATCCGTGGTGGTCAGCGACGGAGTCGTCCGGGAGAGAGCGTTGGATACTTACGAAGCGGTACCGGGCTCAGAGAAGCGCTACAACGCGCAGATGCGGATGATCAGTCTCGCCGCGGGAATCCTGGTCGGCCTGCGGTGCCGACGCTGGGAAGACGAAATCGTCGAACTGATCGAGGTTGCCCAGAGCTGCCGGATGTCGCCATATGAGCTGGCCAAGGCGCTGGTGGACATGGCCTCCGGGGTGCAGGTGACGAGCGAGGCGTACCGACTGCATCCGGCATTGCGGATCGTGCGTCGGCAGTGGGGTTACCTGCTCAACGCGGCCCCCGGCCGCACATCGGTCGCAGGCAAGCGGCACGCCTAGAAAATATCGGGCGTGCACGCGGCACTGCCCGCAGCGCCTGTTTTGGGATCTGCCGATCGGGTATGGAACAGCGGGAAGGCCTGATCTGCGTCCCGCGGGGCGGTCAGTGCTCAAAATCCTTGCCGCGCCAGCGGTATCGCAGCACGGAACAGACACCGTCAATCGATCACCGCGCTGACGTCGAGGCGCGATAGTCGTTGCGGCTCGGCCAGCACGTCGATTTCGGTGATCCTGCCGCCGACGACGACGAAGCCCATCACGGCTGCGACACGGTCCGCCATTGTGATCACGGCACCGGCCGCCCCGTTGACAGTGGCCGGGTGTACCGAACCGCCGCCGCGCGCATACAACCCGGCAAGGCGTGCCACGGCGTCGGCTCCGCGCTCCGTGCGGCTGTTGCCCGGTCCGAAGTCGCCGTGCAGCACGACGTCGGGATGCAGCGCGGCCAGCAACTGGTCGAAGTCGCCGTCGCGCGCGGCGGCGAAGAACGCGTCGACGACTTTGCGCTGGGCCGCCAGATCGCTATCCGGCGACGCGTCAGCTGACTGGACGCGCTGACGGGCCCGGCTGGCGAGTTTGCGGGTGGCTTGCACCGTGCGGTCGACAATCGGTGCGATGTCGTCGAACGGCACCGCGAACACGTCGTGCAATACGAACGCGAGGCGCTCGGCGGGAGCCAGCTGGTCGAGGACGATAAACAGTGCCAATCCGACGGAATCGGCCAGCAGCGCCTGATGTTCGGGGTCCACATCGTCAGCCGGATCGATCACCGGGTCCGGCAGAGTGGACAGCGATTGTTCCTGTGGCCGGACATGGCGTGCGCGCAAGATGTTCAAGCAGATCCGGGCCACCACGGTGGTCAGCCAGGCGTCGATATTGTGCACGGCAGCGGCCTCGGTGCCGTGCAGGCGCAGCCAGGCCTCTTGCACGGCGTCTTCTGCGTCGGCGAGCGAACCCAGCATGCGGTAGGCCACCCCGCGCAACTGCGGTCGGGCGCTTTCGAACGCCTCTGCCCAGTCGTCGGCCATGGCGTCGGACTCCTCTGTCGATGTCATGGGCCGGACACCGACCGGCCGGCGTTGCCGCTGACGCGGCGGGATGGTGGACGCAACGCCCATGACGCGACGACGAGTATGAGCGCGACGGCCAGAACTCCAAGCTCCTGCAAGTCCTTACCCGTCGTCAAGTGCGACACCATCGCCCCGGAAAAGACGAAGAACGCCCCGGCGTATGCCCACTCCTTGAGTACGGGATATCCCGGAACCAGGATGGCGGCTCCGCCGAGTATCTTCCACGTCCCCAGGATCACCAGCAGGTACGTGGGATATCCGAGGTGGACGACAACGTCACGGACCAGCGGTATGCGCAGGATGTCCCAGATGCCGCCGACGATCAGTTCGGCGGCGAGCAGGCCGGTCGCCACCCAGTAGGCGACCGCACGGGTGGACGTGCCGTGCGATGTGGTGATTGCAGTCATCTCGATGCCCTGTTCGGTGTGTTCGGTGAAGGTGCTTCGCCTTGTTCGACACCTCAGGACAGACAGGTGTGACCGCCGCTCGCCGGGGATGCATCGCACTAGGTGGTCTGCTAGCGTACGTTCGGTAATACACTTGTAGAACCATTTGAATAACGCACGGTGTCGCGGTATCCCCCCGCGGCACTGCATCCGTTCGGGCATCGGCGACGCGACTCCACGCGAACGACCAATGACGGTGGGAGCAGCCGTGTTCCGGCAGGGCCCGAGTGGGTTTCCAGTCCTTACTAGCTTCAAGGAGCACCGATGAGTGAGCTGGACGCGGTAGAGGTGTCGGGCACGGGGCGACCGGTGATACATCTCTCCCAGCTGTTGCGGGCGCCAGTGGTGAGCCGGTCCGGAGAGGCGGTCGGCAAGGTCGATGACGTCATCGTTCGGCTGCGCGGGGCTGACACGTATCCCGTGGTGACCGGCCTGGTCGTCGGAGTCGGGAGTCGAGCCGTATTCGTCGGAACCGACGCCGTCGAGGAGCTGACGCCCGGCAGAGTTGTGCTCGGTAAGAACAAGATCAACCTCCGCGGCTTCGAACGCCGCGATGGCGAGGTGCTGCTGCAGGCCGACGTGCTCGATCACCGGCTGATCGATGTGGCGGCCGCCGACCTGGTCCGTGCCTACGACGTAGAACTGGAGAGCACCCGCGAGGGGTGGGTGCTCACCCGGGTCGATACCCGTCGCCCGGCCCGGTTCTTCGGTCTCATCAAGGGGTCGGGCGGGCATGCGGCCCGAGACTGGAAAGCGTTCGAGCCCTTGATCGGCCATGACCGCTCGGTCGCCGTACGCCGGATCTCCGGCCGGGTCGGGAGCCTCAAACCGGCGCAGATCGCCGACCTCATCGAAGACGCCGACCGGGCCGAGAGTGGGGAGATCCTCGACCGGGTGCGCAGCAATCCGGAACTGGAAGCCGATGTCTTCGAGGAGCTCGATCCGGACAAAGCCAGCCGCCTGCTGGGTGACATGTCCGACGCGGACGTCGCCACGCTGCTGGGGCGCATGCGCGCCGATGATGCCGCCGACACGATCGCGGATCTCAAGCAGTCACGCCGGCGGCGCGTGCTGGACCTCATGCCCGCTGCGCAGCGCACCAAAGTGCTCACGCTGATGGGCTTCAGCCCGGACAGCGCGGGTGGGCTGATGAACGTCGATTACGTCTCGTGCGCGCGTTCCACCACCGCAGCCGACGCGCTTGCCTCGATCGGCGCAGCCACTACCGTCCAGCCCGAGGCTCTGCTGAAAGTCCATGTGCTGGACGAGGATCAGCGCCTGTCCGGAGTCGTTTCGGTGATCGCGCTGCTGCAGGTCGCGCCTACCACGGCCGTCGCCGAGGTGATGGACACCGATCCCGTCCGGGTCAACGCTGACGCTGACCTCACCGATATCGCGCTGTTGATGGCCGATTACAACCTCTACCTGGTTCCCGTTGTCGACGACAACGACCGCGTGCTTGGCGTCGTCACGGTCGACGATGTACTCGAGGCGACGATTCCCGAGGATTGGCGGCGGCGAGAACCGGCGGCGCGTCCCGTACGCGAGGCTGACGACCAGAGCCCGACAGGCGCCGGAGCCCACGGCTGATGACCAGCAACGAACCGCCGCGCACCGCGGTGCTCGATTCGGCCCACCTCGGCGACATCGAGGGCGCATTCGGGCGCATCAACGTCAACGACACCGACCGGCCGCGCACCTTGCGCACCCGGCTGCTCACCCTGCTGGCGATCGTCGGCCCGGGTCTCATCGTCATGGTCGGCGACAACGACGCCGGCGGCGTGGCCACCTATGCGCAAGCCGGTCAGAACTACGGTTACAGCCTGCTGTGGGTTCTGTTGCTGCTCATTCCGGTGCTCATCGTCAATCAGGAGATGGTCGTCCGACTCGGCGCAGTCACCGGGGTCGGCCACGCGCGGCTGATCAACGAGCGCTTCGGCCGCGGCTGGGGCTGGTTCTCGGTCGGCGACCTGTTCTTGCTGAACTTTCTCACGCTGGTCACCGAATTCATCGGGATCAGCCTGGCCGCCGACTATATCGGGCTGTCCAATTACATTGTCGTGCCGACATCGGCTGTCGCACTGATCGCGATCATGGCGACCGGCAGCTTCCGGCGTTGGGAACGGATGATGTTCGTCTTCATCGCGATCACGCTGCTGCAGATCCCGATGCTGCTCATGTCCGACCCCCAGTGGGGGCGGGCTGCCAAATCATTTGTGGTTCCGAGTATTTCGGGCGGGGTCAGCTCCGACGCGGTGTTGCTGATCATTGCGATCGTCGGTACCACTGTGGCGCCGTGGCAGCTGTTCTTCCAGCAGTCCAACATCGTGGACAAGCGGATCACACCCAGGTTCATCGGGTATGAACGGGCCGACACGGTGCTCGGTGCCGTCGTTGTCGTCCTCGGCGCCGCGGCGCTCGTCATGACCGGTGACTGGGCCGGGCGATCCGCAGGCGCGATCGGCAATTTCGTCGACGCGGGCAATATCGCTCACCTGCTCGGACAAAGCAGTTCGATTCTCGGGGGCCTGTTCGCCATCGTGCTGCTGGACGCCTCGATCGTCGGCGCCGCCGCGGTGACGCTGTCGACCAGCTACGCCTTCGGTGATGTCTTCGGGCTCAAACACTCACTGCACCGCGGTTTCTCCGACGCCAAGCCGTTCTACCTGTCCTACACCGCCATGGTCGTGTTGGCGGCGATCATCGTGCTGATCCCGGGTGCGCCGCTCGGCTTGATCACCACCGCCGTGCAGGCGTTGGCGGGGCTGCTGCTGCCGAGCGCCAGCGTATTCCTGCTCTTACTGTGCAACGATCGGGAAGTGCTGGGGCCGTGGGTGAACCGTCCGTGGCTCAACGGTGTAGCCGCGGTGATCGTCGGGACGTTGTTGTTGCTGTCGGGCATCCTGATGGCTACCACGCTGTTCCCGAATGTCGACGTGGTCTCGGTCGCGGAGTACCTGGGTCTGGCACTGGTCGTGTTGGGGGTGAGTGCTGCCGTGGTGTTGCGGTGGATGTCACGGCGCCATAAGCGCTCACCGGAGCAGGAGGCGCTCATCCGCAAGCTCGCTCGTGCCGACAAGAGCACCTGGCGTATGCCGCCGCTGAGCTTGCTGGAGCCGGTGAAGTGGTCGCCGGGGACGCGGCTGGGCATGATCGCACTGCGCAGCTATCTGGTGATCGGAGCAGTCCTGTTGATTGTCAAGGCAGTTCAGCTCACACACTGACCGGATGACAGGTGCGATGACGCCGGGCGGAGAGCATGATGTACCGCCCGGCGTCAGGACACCGCGCGGGCCGGGCGCTGGCGGTGCCGATGAGCGACATGAACTCGAAACGAAGGACTTGTGGGCTCAGCGGTAGCCGAAGTAGGACACGTCGTCGTTGCCGATGAGGTCTGGCACCGTCCAGCCATCCAGGTCGTATTCGGAAAGGAACTGCTCGGCAAGACCTTTCATCGCCGTGGCGTCACCGCGACCTTGGGCAGCGAACAGCAACTCGGCTTTCACGTTCTCGTGGTTGCCGGAGTAGTTGCGTTCGTACAACTCATGGCGGCCGCCGAACTCGGTACCGACCGAATCCCACAGCGCCTTCATGATTTTCACGCGCTCGACCGCGGACATGCCGTCGGATCCGCGGACGTACTTGTCGAGGTACGGGCGTACCTCCGGTGATTGGAAATCGGCTGCGCTGGAGGGCAGGTAGATCAGGCCCGACGCGACGTCTTGCTCGATGATCTCCTTGACGCGCGGGTACCCCTGGATCATGAACATCCGGTAGGTCAGGCCGTATTCGAGCTTGGGAATGACTGTGTCACCCACCCACGGCTCAGGGTCGCGCGCCATTGATTCACTCAACGCCCAGAACAGGTTGCGCCAGCCGATCACTTCGCCGACCCGGGTTTGCACTCCGCGGAATCCACCGGCGCCGGTTGCCTCGA
The DNA here is from genome assembly GCF_001665685.1 of Mycobacterium sp. 852013-50091_SCH5140682. GTDB lineage: Bacteria > Actinomycetota > Actinomycetes > Mycobacteriales > Mycobacteriaceae > Mycobacterium. Next base: position 79,368 of record NZ_LZTB01000065.1, on the reverse strand, counting down.
GCGCTTTCATCAAGAGCCCCGCGATGAAGTCGAGCTTTACGGCCAGTCGCGTACAGCCCTGGAAGGTGAAGCGGGGAAGGAAGCCTGACTGCGGGAAGAAGGCATTGATCTTGTCGACGTCGCCGTACATGAACACGTTTTCCCACGGCACCAGGACCTTGTCGAAGATGAAGATGGTGTCGTTCTCGTCCATGCGGCTCGACAGGGGATAGTCGAACGGGGTGCCCATGACCGCGGCCTGCTGGGTGAACGAGGACCGGCAGATCAACTTCACTCCTGGCGCGTTCATCGGCACCGTGCAGATGAGGGCGAACTGCTTCTTCTTGATGGGCAGGCCGTAATGGGCGATGAAGTTGTAGTTGGTGATGGCCGAACCCGTGGCGACTACCTTGGCGCCCGAGACGATGAGGCCGGCGTCGGTCTCCTTCTCGACCTTCATGTACACGTCACCGACCTCGTCGGGAGGCAGCTGGCGGTCCACCGGAGGGTTGATGATGGCGTGATTCCAGTACAGGACCTTCTCCTGCGACTCCCGGTACCAGCGTTCGGCGTTGTCCTGGAACGGCGCGTACAACTCCTTGTTGGCGTGCAGGGTGCCAAGGAAAGACGCTTTGTAGTCAGGGCTGCGGCCCATCCATCCGTAGGTCATGCGCGCCCAGCGGGCGATCGCGTCGCGCTCTTTGAGCAAGTCCTCGGCGCAGTGGGGAGCTTTGAAGAACGGCATTGTGACACCGCCATTGCCGGTGTCGGTCGGGCTGGTCACCTCGTCGACGTGCTCGCCGCCGTGCAACGAATCGTAGAGCCGTGCCGTCATGCGGATCGGGTTGCGGAAAGCGGGGTGGGTGGTGACGTCGGAGACGCGTTCACCATGCAGGTAGATTTCGCGGTCGTCGCGCAGCGATTCGATGTACTCGTCGCCGGTCATGGGGCGGGTGGCGTAGTTGACGGCACTACTTTCGGTGCGTGTGGTGTCGGTGCCCTGGGTGGTGGTGGTCATGGTCGGGTGTTCCTTCGCGTTAGACGGTGTGAGGGAGATGTAGGGGAGTGAAGGACGTCGCAGCGTCGAACCAACCGATTTCGGGGTCATCGGCGCTGCCTGCCCATGTCGCTTGAGCCGATGGCGCACCGAGGCTGTGAAAGGTGCTGCGGTAGAAGATGAGTGGCGGTTTGTTGTGAGCGACGGCGTCGACTATTTCGCCGATGAAGATGACGTGATCGCCGCCGTCGTACTCGGCCCATGGGCGGCAGGACAGTGTGGCCGACGTACCCGTCAAGATCGGACCGGTCGGGCCTTCGGCCCATGCGGGGTCACGCACGCAGGGCCGGCCGGCGAAGTGCATTGCCGTGTCGATTTGATCGCTGGCCAGGACGTTGACCGCGAAGGGCGCTCCACTGAGGTACGTGCAGGCCTTGGATCGCCTGGTCATCGTCACCTGACACAGACGCGGTTCCAATGACACTGCGGTGAAGGCGTTGACCGTGGCGCCGTGCGGTGCGCCGTCGCCGTTACGGCACGTGATGACGGTGACGCCGCTGGCGAATTGGCCAAAGACGCTCCTCAAATCGTGCTGCTCGCCCATGATCCTCCTCGCTGAGATCGTTGTGGGACAAACTATTTGGGGTCAGCGGCCGCGTCGATCCGCAAAGCGCGGACACGGTCCACAAAGCGCGACGACTTGCGATCCGGGTCACACCGGTGGCGGGTCCTCGCCTTGGGAAGGCCACGTCTGTCAGGCGTGCAGGGTTTGAGATGGCGACTCGCCATACTTGCGGCGGTACGCGGCGGCGAAGCGGCCGGTGTGGGTGAAGCCCCACCGCATGGCAGCCCCTGTCACGGTGGCACCCTCGGTTCCGTGCAGCAGCTCCTCGCGCACCCGGGCGAGGCGGATGTCGGCCAACAGCTCGCGAGGCGTGACGCCGAGGTAGGAGCGAAACCCTTCCTGCAGGCGGCGAACACTGACTCCCGCGACCTGGGCCATGTCGCCGGCAGTCCAGGCGCGGGCCGGGTCCTCGCGCATCTGGTCCACAACGCGTTTGACGATTCGCGGCCGCAGTGCCGATGCCTGAGTGCCGCTCTCGGGCATCGCGGCGAGCACGAATGCGGTTGTGATTGCAGCGCACAGCTGTTCATGGACGAGGGGATGTTGTTCTGATGCCATGTCGCCCGACAAGCACCGCACCAGTTGTACCCAGGCCGCGCCGGCGCCGTCGGCGAGGTCGAGGTGATGGGGCGGCCAGTTGACGGGTTCGGCAAGCACGCGGTGAATTTCCCGATGCAGGTAGTCGCGATCGAAGCGGACCCCGATGATGCCGCATGATTCACTCCAGCGCCGAATGCGTGCGGGGGTATCAGGAGGAAAGATCGTTGCGCGCTCGGGTGTAGCGATGAATTCGTCCTGACCGATGACCGACTCCAGATGACCGGACACCGGGATGTTGACGGCGTAGGCGCCCGGATGGGTTGTGACGACGGAAACGGCTGCGCCCCAGCTGATATGGGCGATCCTGATCGGCCCCAGATCGACCCCATCGGCACGCGCCTGGCCTGCTCTCGCGTGCCCGAGCGGATGCAACTCGTGCGGGAAATAGGCGTTTGCCACGGCATCAGAGACCTCATCCCAGTCCGTGCTCCCTGGGGCGACAGGAGCGGCCACGACGGCTCCTTCCGGAATCGTGCTCAACAATCGGTGAGATCGACCGGAGTCAACCGCCCTTGCCGGTGCCACTCGCGTAGACGCTTCTTGTCGTACTTGCCCGTGGATGTGCGAGGAAGCTGGTCGACGAACGCCCACCGCTCCGGGATCCACCAACGCGCGACCTTGTCACGCAGGAAATCTCGCAGTTCGGCGATAGGCACCTCTGTGGTGCGGCCGAGCACGACCGCTGCGAGGGGGCGTTCTTGCCACCTATCGTCGGGCACGGCGATGACCGCTGCCTCGAAAACGCCTGGGTGCGAAGCGATAGCCAGCTCGAGCTGCACCGAGGAGATCCATTCGCCACCCGACTTGATGACGTCCTTGGCGCGGTCGGTGAGGGTGACGTACCCGTCGGCATCGATGGAGCCGACGTCTCCGGTGCTGAGCCAGCCGGCGTCGAAGGAGTCATCAGCCTCCAAGTTGTAGTACCTGCCCGTGATCCACGGGCCCCGTATCTGCACCTCCCCGACGGCTTCTCCGTCGTGGTCAACGAGGGTCCCGTCGTAGTCGACGATCCGTAACTCCACGCCGCACGCCGGCCGGCCTTGAGATGCGCGGCGCTGCCAGTATTCACTGTCCGCCAAGATCGGTGTCGGCTTGGATATCGTTGCCAACGGCGATGTTTCGGTCATTCCCCACGCCTGGACCAGGTAGATCCCGTACTTGTCGTGCAGGGTGCGCATAAGGTGCACGGGCACCGCTGATCCGCCGCATCCGACCAGTCGCAACGACGAGATGTCGGCGTCGGGACGCTCCTCGAGGTACTGCACGATGTCGTTCCAGACCGTGGGCACTGCGCCGGCGATCGTCGGACGTTCGCGTTCGATGAGTTCGACGAGTGGTTCGGCTTGCAGGAAGCGGTCGGGTAGGACCAGGTCGGCGCCGGCCATCAGTGCGGCGTAGATGAGGCCCCATGCGTTGGCGTGAAACATCGGCACGATGGGCAACACGGCGTCGTCGGGCCCGACTTCGAGTGCGCCCTTGGCGCAGATCGCCATGGTGTGTAGATAAGTCGACCGATGGCTGTAGACAACGCCTTTGGGGTTGCCGGTCGTCCCGGACGTGTAGCACATGGCTGCGGCGCTGTGTTCGTCGATGTCCGGCCAGTCGTATGTGGCGGGCTGCCCGTCGAGAATGTCGTCGTAGCGAAGGACGCGTTTACCCGTCCGTACCAGAGAGCTCAGGTCGGCATCGCCGGTCACGATGATGGTGTGCAAGGTGGCCACGTGCGGTGCGATCTCTGAAAACTGTTCGGCGAGGCTGGCATCCACGATGGCGATCTCGTCACCGGCGTGGTTGGCGATGTAGACGAGCTGCTCAGCGGCGAGCCGGATATTGAGTGTGTGCAGCACCGCGCCCATCGCGGGCACGGCGCAGTAAGCCTCGACGTGCTCCTGGTTGTTCCACATGAAGGTGGCCACCACGGTGTCGGTACCAGCCCCCGCCGCGTGCAGTGCGTTGGCCAATTGCGCTGTGCGCTGGGCTGTTTGGCCGAACGTCACGACACGCATGGTCCCGCCGGGCTGACGGGTTCTCACTTGGCGCCGGGTGTGAACGGTGGTTCCGTGCCGGGCGATGGCACCGATGGTCAGGGAGTAGTCCTGCATCGTGCTCTTCACGGGTGAATCCCTCTCGTCACCTAGGCCTCCCAGCCGTCGAAGGTTGCTTCCACGGTCGTCAGATCGAGTGTGCGCAGTAATTCCAGCTGTGCCTTGGTCTTTGGCAACTCGTACCGGTAGAAGTAGCGGGCCGCATACCGTTTGCCAACGTAGAAATCGTCTTCCCGGCCGTGGGCGGCAAGCACCTGGTCAAGCCACAGCCATGCCACCACGATGTGGCCGAACGCCTCGAGATAGAGCGCGCTGTTGGCCAACGCCACGGTCGGGTCACCGCAGCTGAGCAGCACTGTGGTGACATCGCGCAACGCCTGCCACGACGCCTGCAGCTGCGCGGCCAACTGCGCCGGCTCACCACCGAACGCGGTGGCCCGGGTGATAGTTGTGGTGACCTCTTGCTCCAGCAGTCTCAAGCCCGCACCTCCATGTTGGCGCACTTTGCGGCCGAGCAGATCCAGGCTCTGGATGCCGTGTGTGCCCTCATGGATCGGGTTGATCCTGTTGTCGCGATAGAGCTGCTCGACGTCGTACTCGCGCGTATAGCCGTAGCCGCCGTGGATCTGGATGGCCAGATCGCTGGCCTGGACACACCACTGCGCCGGCCAACTCTTGGTGATCGGGGTGAGCAGGTCGAGTAGCTCGGTGGCGTCCCCGCGCTCCTCAGGAGTCTCGGCGCCTGCAGCGATGTCGGTCAGCCGCGCGCAGTACAACACCAGCGCGAGCGCACCCTCGACATAGGATTTCTGGGCCAGGAGCATGCGTTTGACGTCGGGGTGCTCGATGATCGGCACCGGCGCCGTATCGGGTTCTTTCGCAGAGAGCGGGCGGCCTTGCGGCCTCATCCGAGCGTAGTCGAGGGACTTGAGGTACCCGGTGTAGCCCAGCGCGGTGGCGCCGGAACCGGTCATCAGCCGAGCTTCGTTCATCATGTGGAACATGTAGGCCAACCCGTGGTGCGGCTGTCCGACGAGATAACCGACAGCCCCCGTGGCGCCGCCGGGCTCGAAGGCACCTTCACCGAAGTTCAATGCCAGGTTGGCCAGTCCGCGTTGTCCCATTTTGTGATTGAGGCCCGCCGGCACCACGTCATTGCGCTCGCCGAGCGATCCGTCTTCGGCGACGAGGAACTTCGGCACGATGAACAGTGATATGCCCTTGGTGCCACGTGGCGATCTCGGCAGTTTGGCCAGCACGAGGTGCACGATGTTCTCGCTGGCGTCGTGGTCACCGCCCGAGATCCACATCTTGGATCCGAAGAGTCGGTAGGTGCCGTCGTCCTGCGGGACGGCTCGGGTGGTGATGTCGCTCAACGACGAGCCCGCCTGCGGTTCGGACAGGCACATGGTGCCGGTGAATCGGCCGGCGAGCATGGGCGGCACGAAAGCCGCGATCTGGTCTTCGGTTCCGAACTCAACGAGCAGGTTGCAATTGGCCAACGTCAGCAGGGGATAGCTGCTCGTACTGAAGTTGGCCGCATTCAACCAGGTGAATGCCGCCGTGGACACGACCACGGGCACTTGGGCTCCGCCGTACTGTTCGTCCAAGGTCATGGCGAGCAGTTCGGTGTCGGCGAACGCACGCAACGCGTCCTTGATTTCGGGCAGGACCGTGACAGTGCCGTCGCGCAGGGTGGGTTCCTCGGCGTCGCTGCGCTTGTAATGCGGCGCGAAATGGCGCTCGGCCAATTCCTCGCAGAGGGTCAGCACGTCGGCGAACGTCTCAGTGGTGTGATGGGCGAATCGTGGCCGCTTCAGCAACTCATCGACCCGCAGCCACTCGAACAACAGGAAGTCCAGATCACGGCGAGACATCAGCGTCGACTTCATGGCTTCATTGCACCGACCGAAGACGAGACGGGCGAGTCTTCGTGCCGTGCAACGGAACGGTGGTGTCCAGGTAGGCCGACGCAACCTACGATCTCGGTATGAGCTCAGCGCGGAGCCAGCGACGAGGAGGCGAGCGGGTAGGTCCGCCGTTGAATCGACTCGTGGCCCGCCGCCATGATCTGGAAGCAGCCCAACGGATGCTGACCCAGTCGCGGTTGATCACCTTCACCGGGCCCGGCGGTGTCGGCAAGACCCGGCTCGCTCTGGAAGTGGCACATCGTGTGGTGGGGAAGTTCCCCGACGGCGCCTGGCTGGTCCGGCTGACCGATCTGAGCGTCGGAGCAGGCGCCAACGACGTCGAGGCCGCGATCGTCAGCGCCCTGGGGATCAGCGATCAGTCGGCGACACGGCCACGGGACAAGCTGCTGTCGTTCCTCCCCGAGCGCCGAGTCCTGTTGGTACTCGACAACTGTGAGCACGTCATCGACGCCGTGCGCCTCACCGTGCCCGTACTGCTGCGTGCCGCCCCGAACCTACGCATCATCACCACCAGCCGGGAGCACTTGGGCGTGGTGGGTGAAGTGCTGCGCCCGGTCCTTCCGCTGAGCGTGCCCGAACCGGGTACGCCTGCCGACCAGCTGGTCGCCGACGGATCGGTGAGCTTGCTCATCGAACGCACCGCCGCCGTGGATCCGGACTTCGACGTCACGGGCGTCAACGCCGACGCCGTGATCGAGCTGTGCCGGTTGCTGGAGGGATCGCCACTGGCCATCGAGCTGGCGGCGGCCAAACTGAGGTCCCTCACAGTGGAGCAGGTTGTCGAGCGGTTCCGGAAACGGTTGACCTCACTGACCGCCTCCGACGTCAACGCAGTGTCACGCCACCGATCACTGCGGGCGATGGTGGAGTGGAGCTACGACCTGTGTCATGGCAACGCGCAGGTGCTGTGGCGCCGCCTGGCGGTGTTTCCAGCGACCTTCGACCTCGAACTCACCGAACAGATCTGTGCTTTCGGCGAGCTGCGCGCGGAGGACGTGTTCGACGCGATCGACCGGCTCGTCGCCCAGTCTATCGTGCTCACCGACCGCGGTGCGGGGACCATGCGTTACCACCTGCCGGCCGCCGTCCGAGAGGTCGCTGCTGAGTTGGCGGACCAGGCCGGAGAGACGGAGCAGTTGCACCGCCGCCACCGCGACGTGATGCTGCGTCGCGCTGCCGAAATGTTGACGCAGTGGTGTGGACCCAACCAAGACAACTTGATTCGGCAGCTGAGCCTTGATCACCCCAGCTATGTGGCCGCCCTGCATTGGAGCGCTACGACTCCGTCAGAAGGACAGGCCGCGCTCGAACTGCTGGGCCGGCTGCGTTATCACTGGTTGACGAACGGACGCCTCGCAGAAGGCAGGATGCGCATCGAATCCATGCTCGAGGCCGAAACGTCACCATCAGCCGCGCGGGCGCACTGTCTGTGGGTCGTCACCTGGATCGCCTTGCTGCAGGGTGACCAGGAATCCGCGGTTCCCTGGTTGAACGAGCTGAAGCTGTACGCCGTGGAGTCCGGTGACGAAGTGTTCGCCGCGCACGTGCGCCAGTGGACGGCGCTGCGGGCTTTGTTCACCGGCGACACGACCGCTGCAGTACGCGGCTTTGGCCAAGCGGTGCAGGATCACGCCGCCCGTGGCGATCGCGAAATGGAACTGACGGCGCGATACATGCTTGCCAGCGCTTTGGTCACGGACGGCGCGACCGACCGAGCCCTCGCCGAAGCCCGTGACGCCGCGACGCTTTGCGAGCAGTACGGTGAACGTTCGGCGCACGCATATGCCGAATGGGCGGCGGCGCTGGCACATTGGTCGTTGGGCCACCATGACGAGGCGGAGCGCTCCGCGCGCCGAGTGTTGGAGCTGCGACGTACTTTCGGTGATGGCATTGCGGTCGCGCTGGCCACCGATCTGCTCGGGTGGATTGCCAACGACCGCAGTCAATTTGGTCGTTCCCGGGTGCTGTTGCGCACGGCCAAGGAACTGTGGCAGGCAATGGGAACCTCCATCGATGCCTTCGGGCCCCAGTTGTCCGGTTTTGCTGCCGCGCACACTCCCACGCCGACCGAGCCTGCGCCGGCGGACATGTCACGTTCAGCCAGGCCGATGGAAGTCGACGAGGCGATCGATTTCGTGCTCGGAGTCCTCGACGGAGTGCACAGGTCAGCGCGCCTACCCAGCGAACCGCTGACGAAACGGGAATTCGAAGTCGCAGCGTTGGTCGAGGTGGGGCTGTCCAACCGTGAGATCGCCGAGCGCCTTGTCATCTCCAAGCGCACAGCCGACGGGCACGTCGAGCGCATCCTTGCCAAGCTGGGCTTCGCGTCCCGCGCCCAAGTGGCGGCCTGGATGGCCCGGCACCCGTCGCCGCGCTAAACACGCCGCAGGTTCATGCCTCCGTCGACCACGGTGGCCGTGCCATTGACGAAGGATGCGGTGTCTGAGGCCAAATAGGTTGCCAGGCCGGCAATGTCGGCCGGTGCGGCCATGCCGCCCTGACCTTGGGTCACCATCTGCTCGAACGGCATACCGGTGATGTCCGCGAAGACCTCATTGGTGCGTGCCACCATCTCGGTGTTGACGAAGCCTGGACAGATGGCGTTGGCACGCACCCCGTTGTCACGCAGCTCCAGCGCCATAGCCTCGGTGAGCCTGATCAACGCCGCCTTGGTCGCCGAGTAGATGCCCAGTAGGGGAAAGGCCACCACGCCGCTGATCGAGGCGATGTTGATGATGGCACCGCCGCCATCGATCAACGCCGGCACGGCATGCTTGTAGACAAGCCAAGGCCCGCGCACGTTGATCGACACCAAGCGGTCGAAGTCCGCCTCGGTGGTCTCGTGCAGCGGGGCGAGTGTCTCCACGCCGGCGTTGTTCACGAGCACGTCGAGTCCGCCGAGGGACGCCGTCGTCGCCTGCACTGCCGCGGCGACACTGTCGGCTGAGCTCACGTCGCATGCGACACCGATCGCGCCACGGCCGATCTCGTTTGCCGCGGCCTCGGCGCACTCGATATCAGCGATCGCGACGACCGCACCGGCCTCAGTGAAGGCCTCGGCGATCGCGCGACCGATCCCGCGGTGTCCGCCGGTTATCAGCGCGCGCTTGCCGTGGAGGGAACTGCTCATGTCTGCGCATCTTCTTTCTGTTCGTGTCAAGTGTGGACAGGATGAATCAGGCTGTGATCGTGGGTATTTCGTCGGTGGTGGCCGGTCACTGCACCGTCCCGGCCACCATCACGACTCAGCCGACGACGCTGGCCTCGGCTTGCCTAGCCAGCAGCGGGACAAGGAATTCCGCCATCGCGTCGTGAATCTCCGCGGCCCGCGGAACCGCCCCCGACACGGACAACGTGGTGTGGAACAGGCGTGGGAGGCGTCGGCATTGCGTCGGTACCCCGGCGGCCAGCAACGCAGCCGCGTAGTCCTCGGCTTCGTCCCGGGTCGGGTCGATCTCCATGGTCACGATCAGTGTCGGCGGCAACCCCGACAGGTCCTCGGCCCGGATCGGCGCCGCCCACGGCGACGTGGCGTTGGCGGGGTCACCCAGATACATGGTCCACATGCGTTCCCCGACCTCGGCCGAGATCATCGGTCCCTCAGCGAACTGCTTGCGAGAGTCGTTGTCGGCCAACGGGTCTACCGGTGGCGTCACCAGAATCTGGGCCCGCAGCTCGGGGCCGCCTTCGTCTCTGGCGCGTAGTGCGGTCACCGCGGCAAGGTTCGCCCCCGCGCTCTCGCCGCCGATTGCAATACGGTCGGGGTCTCCGCCGAACTCGCGTGCATGCTCACCCGCCCACCGCAGCGCGGCGAGGACGTCATTTGGCGCTGCGGGAAAAGGATGTTCGGGTGCCAGCCGGTAGTCCGGTGACACCACGACCGCGCCGACGCGTTCAGCCAGGACCGCGCACGGCTCGTCGAACGCGTTGAGGCTTCCGCCGATCCAACCACCACCGTGAACGAACACGATGACGGGCAGCGGGCCGGTGCTACCTTCGGGCCGATACAGCCGCACCGGGCGCTGCCCCTCCTCCGTGGGATAGGAAACCTCGGTAACGGAGATGCCGCTCGGCAGCGGAAGCTGCAAGGCCTTGAAGGACTCCAGGCTGAAACGGGCTTCCTCCAGGGAACACTGCTCGAGGGGTTTCATGCCCATATTCATCATTCCCGCGAGCAGGAAGACTTCGCTGCCGTCGAGACTGACCAGTGTCGAAACCGGCCTTTCGTGCCCATCGAAGGCGAATCCGCTGAAATCGTGTGCCGCGACCTCGGCGACGATCGCGCGAAACATCGGGGCGCCGGTGAACAGCGACAACGGGGTTCGCGCTTTGCCCGGGATGTTGTCGCCCATGTACCACGTGGTCGCGGTGGGAAACAGTGTCACATCGGCGACTTCACAGACCAGCTCGTTGTAGCGCGTCTCGGCCTCGTCGGTCACTTCCGCCGTTCGGTACCCGCGCTCCTGCATCGTCGTGATCACGGCTGCGATGAAGTCGACGCTCTCTTCGATGGCAATGGGATTGTTGAATAAGGCAGCGGGACCTTGCGGACCGTTGATGTGAAAGAGGTTCGGAAACCCGTGGGTGGCGGTGCCGATATAGGCCCGCTGGCCGTGCGCCCAGTGATCGGTCAGTTGCTTGCCTTCGCGGCCGATGACGCCCATCCGCTTCAGGGCTCCCGCGCCCACATCGAATCCGGTGGCCAAAATGATGACGTCGAATTCGTATTCCTGCTCGGTGGTGGCGATACCCTTTTCCGTGATGCGAACGATCGGTGACGTGCGCGCATCGACGAGGCGTACGTGGGGCTCGTTGAACGCCTCGAAGTACTTGGTTTCGAAAGTCGCCCGCTTGACTCCGTAGGGGTGATCGGTCGGGCACAACAGTTCGGCGACCTCGGGGTCGGTCACACGCTCACGGATGCGGCTTCGGATGTAGTCGGCCACCGTCCGATTCGCTTCGGGATTGGTGATCAGGTCGTAGTAGGTGGAGGCAAGCATGCGGAAACCGCCGCCGTTGTAGAACTGGTCGTAGACCGCGCGTTGTTGTTCTGGCGTGTGGGCCGCCGCTGGAAGCACCGCGCGCGGATACGCCGCGCCTGCGATGCTGTTGAGTGCCTCCTGGCGAATCCGCGGGTAGTCGGCCACCGTGGCGTTGAATTCGTCATCGGACATCGGCGTGTTCCCCAGGGGGCAGGCGAAGTTGGGGGTCCGCTGGAAGACCGTCAGTTGGTCGACCTCGTTGACGATGGTCTGAATGACCTGGATGCCCGTAGACCCCGTGCCGATCACGGCGACGCGTTTGCCAGCCAGCTCGATGCCCTGTTTGGGCCAGCTGCTGGTGTGCACCACCGTGCCGCCGAAGTCGCTCTGTCCGGGGAAGTCGTTGGGCTTCGTCACCCCGAATGCACCCGCTCCGTTGAGGAAGAACCGTGCGGTCGTGGTGGCCCCGTCGTCGGTGCCGACGCGCCACCGCTCGGCGTCCTCGTCCCACACCACCGAGGTAACCCGGGTGTTGAAGCGGTAACTGCGTCGGAGGTCGAATCGGTCGGTGACGTGTTCCAGGTATCGCTTGATCTCGGGCTGAGAGGCGAAACGCTCCGTCCAGCGCCACTCGCGCTGCAGATCCTCGTCGAACGAGTACGAGTAGAAGATGCTCTCGAAATCGCAGCGCGCCCCGGGGTAGGTGTTCCAGTGCCACACCCCGCCGGCGCCGGGTGCAGCTTCGAACGCCTGCACAGAGAGCTTCAACCCATTGCGCAGTCGGTGGGTCGCATAGAGACCCGAGAATCCAGCTCCAACGATTACGACGTCGACGTCAGTGGTGTCCATGTCTTCATCGTGAAGAACAGTGATCCGTCACACATCCGGCGTACTACCCGTACCCATACCTGTGCCTATACCTGTTCTTTCTGACGGTACGTGCCACAGACGGGATGTGCCACATCAGAGTGCAGGTGCAGAGACTGGGAGAGGGACAGTCAACGGGGCTGCCGAATGCCGGCACCGTGATCACCACCCGGTATCTACGCTCCACCTTGCACCGGCGAATAGGCCTGTACTGCAACAGTATCGGAGATATCGAGCACGGATCTAGCCAGATACATGTGGGTGTTATCGGCGCCGCCCCGGAGCTGGCGTCCTCGTCACGGTTACGGTCGTTGAACACTGGGACCGCGGGTTTGCGGACGCGACAAGAAGCCGTCGTCAGTTACCGTGTCACGCTCCGTGGGTATCACCGCGGTCGCGCGTGTGCAATGCCGCTAGAGATTCTTCGGGAGAAAGCTCTGAATCGTCCGAACTGCTCGTTGCGAAATGCGAGATCGCCTGCATAATCCGCGAATCCTGGAATACGAAACGCTCCACCAATGGGCGGAACAGTTGAGGTGAGCCCGCTGTAGTGGTCCAGTCGTTGTGGGACTCTGTTGCCCGGTCCGCGGGCAGGGAAGAATCGACGACGACATGGCATCGAACAAGCGCCGGAGGCACACCCCGGATCAGATCATCCGCAAGCTGGCTGAGGGCAACAAACTCCTCGGGACCGGCCAGGAACTGGCCGAGGTGTGCCGGCATCTGGAGATCGCGGAATCGACGTGGCATCGCTGGTTCGCCCAGTACGGCGGTATGAAGGCCAACGAGGCCAAACGACTCAAGGAACTCGAAGCCGAGAACGCCCGACTCAAGAAGCTGGTCGCCAACCAGGCCCTGGATATCGACATGCTGAAGGAGATTTCGGCGGGAAACTTCTAACCCCGAACCGTAAGCGCAGCGCCGTCACAGCGCTGCGTGAGCGGTTCGGGGTGTCTGAGCGCCGGGCCTGCACGGTCGTTGGTCTGCACCGTTCCACGATGCGGCTGCTGCCGCCGCCGGTCACCGCCGAGGAGGCCGAGTTGCGGGCCTGGCTGCGGCGGTTCTCCACCGACCGGCCGCGCTGGGGATGGCGACGAGCAGCCAAGATGGCCCGTCGAGCGGGCTGGGCAGTCAACAACAAGCGGATCCGCCGATTGTGGCGTGAGGAGGGCCTGAGGGTCCCTCAGCGGCGCCGCAAGAAGCGGTTGACCGGGATCGGTGTCGCGGTGGGCGCGATGTCACCTATCCGTCCGAATGTCATCTGGGCGATGGACTTTCAGTTCGACACCACCGCCGACGGTCGCACGATCAAGATGCTGAATGTGATCGACGAGTTCACCCGCGAAGCTCTCGCCATTGAGGTTGATCGCAGTATCGACGCCGACGGCGTCGTCGACGTGTTGGATCGACTGGCCCTCGCATACGGAGCGCCGCGCTACGTACGCTTCGACAACGGACCTGAGTTCGTGGCACACGCCGTGGCCGATTGGTGCCGATTCAACAGTGCCGGTTCACTTTTCATCGATCCAGGCTCACCATGGCAGAACGCATGGATCGAATCGTTCAACGGTCGACTGCGCGACGAACTGCTCAACTCATGGCGCTTCGACTCGCTACTGGAGGCCCGGGTGATCATCGAGGACTGGCGAGCCGACTACAACGCGAACAGACCCCACTCCGCCCACGGCGAACTCACCCCAGCCGAGTTCGCTCTACAGTGGACCACGACCCACCAACCCCAAGTCGCATAGTGACTGGACCACCAAACGGGTCCCCCTCACAGTCCCGACAGCTTGGCGGTGGGGGTAGACAGTCTCGGGACGACGATTTGTTCTGCCCTTCGCTCGATGCCTGCGACGATGGCGTCTACCACCGTCTCACGGGGCACCAGCTTGAACAGTCCGCCGAAGTCGTTCCATACGTTGCGCGCTACGGGGTCGTCGAGAACCTCGTCGACCATGAGCGATCGGAAGAAGCTGGGATGCGCACTTCCTACCGTCACGCCGAATTGGCGCAGTTCGGGGCGCAACGAGTTGCACATCCCGAGCACGCCGGCCTTGCTGGCGCTGTAGGGAGAGTGCAGCGGTGAGTGTACGAAGCTGGCCATCGACGCCACGGCGAGGAGATGGCCCCGTTGGAAGGCGACGTGGGGAAGCGCGGCTTTGAATGTGCGCCATACGCCGTTGAGGTCGATATCGATCGTGCGTTCCCAGTCGCCGGGCGCCATGCCTGCAATCGGTCCTATCGGGCCGCCGGTACCTGCGGCGGCCACGACGACGTCCAGCCCTTCGAAATGTGCTGCGACTTCATCCATTACCTCGGTGAGGTTGTCTAGATCGCGGACATCGGCTTTCCAGCCACGGGCCACGTTTTCATCGCCGAGACTCTCGGCGAGGTCGCCCACGGCGTCGGCATTGAGGTCGAGCAATGCGACACTCGCCCCGCGGGTGCGGAGCGCTTTGGCCAGATCTTGGCCTAGGCTGCCGGCGGCGCCGGTCAGCGCGACGGTGCGGTTCGTGAGGTCGTATTTCATCGTGTCTCCTGCAGTGAGGTGGGTGCGGTTGGGATGGGGTCAACCGGCAGGCTTCTATGGCTGTTTGACGACATGCGTCGAAACGGAGTCGATGGGCAGGTGGCGACGCAGGAATTCGAGTTCATCGGCGATGACGCGTTGAAACGCTGGACCGTTGTAGATATCGAAGTGGCCGTAGGGGTATGTCTTGATCTCGCCGCGCGGAGCTCGCCGACCGTAGGCCAACGTCACGTCAGCCGGTGCGACGCTGTCGCCGCTGCACACGCAGAGCAGCAGCGGGCACCGAATGTTGGCAGCATCGCGCCCAGGGCGGTATCGCAGCACCTGAAGAGCAACTCGTGCCGCGACCTCGTTGCGCCACAACACACCGTCGGGCACCATCGCCGCCATCGCCGGCTGGGCATCGGGAGCGGTCATCATCGCCGTCGAGCCGGGGGCTCCGACGATGGGCAGCATCAGGGGTGTACGCCCGAGTACCCCTGCGGCCGTGTCGATTACGCCACGGAGTCCAACTTTCAGGGCGTGCAGCCGGTCCATTGCGAGTACCGACGCGGTGCCGTCGGTGAATGGGCACTGCGCGATGACGGCGGTGATGCCAGGTACGCGGGCGGCTGTTCGTAGGACATGCCCGGCGCTGAACGAGCTGCCCCACAACCCGATTCTGGATGCATCCACGTCCGGGCGTCTGCGTACGTGGGCGATCGCCGCGGCCCAGTCGGTGAGCTGACGGTTCATGTCCAGCAATTGACGTGGTTGCCCGTCGCTGGCGCCGAAGTGCCGATAGTCGAAGACCAAGCATGCGTAGCCGGCCTGGCTGAACTGGTCAGCGAACGCATCCAGGCGCATCTCCCGAATTCCGCCGAATCCGTGGGCCATCACGATGACTGGGGCCGGTACCGGTTGTTTCGGTAGGTAGAGCCAGGCGCGGCACGTCGTGCCGTCGGATTCGAACTCGACATTGAGTCGCTGGTTCATTTGTCAGTCCTTGACGGGTATCTCAGACGGTTGCTGGGGCGTTCTGCTTGGCGAGAATGTCCAGGGCGATGTCGACGATCATGTCTTCCTGCCCGCCGACCAAACCGCGGCGGCCAACTTCGAGCAGCAGCGTGCGGGCATCGAGTCCGTATTGGCGAGAGGCATTCTCGGCGTGCCGGAGAAACGATGAGTAGACACCTGCGTAACCGAGTGTCAAGGTTTCTCGGTCGACCTGGACCGGGCGGTCACGCAGCGGGCGCACCAGGTCGTCGGCGGCATCTTCGAGAGCCATCAGATCGCAACGGTGCTTCCATTGCTGCAGGTCGGCAACCGCGATGAAGGCTTCGATCGGGGTGTTGCCGGCGCCGGCGCCTTGACCTGCTAGTGACGCGTCGACGCGGGTGACGCCTTCCTCGACCGCGATGACGCTGTTGGCCACTGACAGTGACAGGTTCTCGTGCGCGTGGATACCGATCTGGGTCTGGGGATCGAGGACATCGCGGTATGCACGAACACGTTCGCGCATGCCGTTCATGGTCAGGCGGCCACCCGAATCGGTGACGTAAACGCACTGTGCACCATAGCTTTCCATGAGCTTGGCCTGCTCGGCCAACTGTGCCGGCGAGGCCATGTGGCTCATCATCAGAAAGCCCGACACGTCCATCCCAAGTTCGCGTGCGGTCGCGATGTGCTGGCTGGAGATGTCGGCTTCGGTGCAGTGGGTGGCCACGCGCACGGACCGCACACCCAGGTCGAAGGCGCGGCGTAGTTCGGCGATGGTACCGATGCCCGGAAGGAGCAGGGTCGTGAGTACGGAGCGGCTGATGTTGGCGGCTGCGGCTTCGATCCACTCCCAGTCGGTGTGGCTGCCGGGGCCGTAGTTGACCGAGCCGCCGGCGAGTCCGTCACCGTGGGCAACTTCGATCGCGTCGACGCCCGCCGCGTCGAGTGCGGCGGCGATCCGCCCCACGTCGGCGGGGCTGATCCGGTGACGGATGGCGTGCATGCCGTCGCGCAGCGTGACGTCCTGGATGTACAGCTGGCGGGTCATCGGCGGGCCTCCGTCAGGGCGGTGTTCGTTTGCCGGGCGATCGATTCTGCGACCTGGATCGCGGCCGAGGTCATGATGTCGAGGTTGCCGGCGTACGCGGGCAGGTAGTGCGCGGCGCCTTCCACCTCAAGAAACACCGATACCCGCGTCGTCACTGGTGGCGCATCGCTGGGCACCAACGTGTGCACAGGTTCGTCGGGCTCGATCGGCGTGAACTGGACGTCCTGCTTGAGCCGGTAACCAGGGACATAGCGAGCGACGCGTTCGGCCATCTCGTGAATGGAGGTCCGGATGGCGTCGTGGTCGGCGTCGCCGATCAGACAGAACACGGTGTCGCGCATGATGAGTGGCGGTTCGGCAGGATTGAGTACGATGATCGCCTTGCCCTTCGTGGCCCCGCCGACTGTCTCGATGGCATGTGCTGTGGTTTCGGTGAATTCGTCGATGTTGGCGCGGGTGCCCGGCCCGGCGGATTTGGACGCGATCGAGGCGACGATCTCGGCATAAGGCACCGGGGTGACCGCAGAGACGGCTGCCACCATCGGCACGGTGGCCTGGCCGCCGCAGGTCACCATATTGACGTTGTCGGCTCCGTTCCCGCAGGCATTGGTCAAGGTTGACGGGCGGGATGACGAACGGGCCGATCGCGGCCGGCGTGAGATCGATGAGCTTCTTACCGTGCGGTGCTAGGGCCTCGGCATTGGCGAGATGGGCACGCGCCGAGGTGGCATCCATAACGATGGCGATGTCGTCGAAATGCTCCATCGCAAGCAGCCCTTGAATGCCTTTGTGGGTGACCGGAATGTTGAGGCGTTGTGCGCGCGCCAGCCCGTCGGACTCGGGATCGATCCCGACCAGGGCAGCAACTTCGAGCGTGTCGGAGGTTCGCAGGATCTTGATCATCAGGTCGGTGCCGATGTTGCCCGAGCCGATGATGGCCACTTTGGTTTTGTTCACGGTGTCTCCTTGAGTGAGAACGCTGTCGACACCTCGCCGAGGGCGCTGATATCGGCGCGGATGCGGGTTCCGGGCGGTGCTGCGGCCATCGGGCCCAATGCGCCGGAAAGGACGATCTGCCCGGCGCGTAACGGATTTCCGTATGCGGCAGCGGTCAGGGCCAGCCAGGTCAGGGCGTTGAGCGGGTCACCGAGGCAGGCGCTGCCGGTACCTTCGGAGACCAGTTCGTCGTCGG
Source organism: Mycobacterium sp. 852013-50091_SCH5140682 (assembly GCF_001665685.1). Lineage (GTDB taxonomy): Bacteria > Actinomycetota > Actinomycetes > Mycobacteriales > Mycobacteriaceae > Mycobacterium. The sequence continues at coordinate 61,591 of NZ_LZTB01000065.1, read as the reverse complement.
CGTACATCCGCATGGTGGCGTCCTTGGGTTCGAAGTCGTCGAGAGTGACCCGCCCGGGACCGAGGACGAACAGGCCACTGGATGCGTTGTCGGCGACCGTGTCAGCGATGGTCAGATCCCAATCGGCGATGCGACTGTCGACGATTTCGATGGCCGGCGCAGCGTAGCTGACCGCGGCCCGAATTCGTTCGGGCGCAAAGTCATTGCCATCAAGGTCGGTCTTGAGGATGAAGGCGATCTCTGCCTCGGCTTTGGGTTGCAGCAGCCGCTCTGAGGGCACCAGCGCGGCACCGGACATATCCATGTCGGCGAACAACACGCCGAAATCGGGCTGATCAACACCGAGCTGCTGCTGCACAGCAGGAGAGGTCAGGCCGATCTTGCGGCCGACGATCACCGCGCCGGCAGCAACCCGCCGCCTGACCAGTTCCTGCTGCACCGCGTATGCAGCGGCGATATCGGAGTCGCCGAGCAGTGCCCGAACCGGCGCGGTCGGGGTGCCGCTGTCTGCGGCCACGGCCAAGAGGTCAGCGGCCTCGATCACACCGGCCAAGGCGGTGGGGCTCTTGCTCATCGGGACCCTCTGACGGGCTGGGCGGTCGCGACGGCAAAACCGGCGATCCATGCCGGAATCGGCTCGTAGAAGCGATAATCCATGCTGTAGCCTCCGGTGGCCGCCAACGATGCGAACGCGGCGATCCAGGACCGGACTTCGTGGGCCGACCCACCGGCCTCGGCGGCCATGGCCTCCACCGTCCAATTGTCGAATTCCTCGAGCGGCCCATGCTCAAGTAGGTCCAGCAGCCGGTTGTCCCAACTCGGGTTGATGGGAATCATGGTGGTGGAACCAGCGGCGTATTGTCGGCCCGCCTCGACCACGCGCGACTCTCCCTTGCTGCGCTGCTCGGGTGTGGGCGGGTGGCCCTCGATGAGGGCATCAACGACCCGGGGCGGCGCTCCGTCGAGCACCGGCACCGGCGGGTCGTGGGATAGACCGCCGGATGCGATATACAGCACCCGGCGGCCCAGCTCAGCGGCGGATTCGCCAATTGCATTGCCCAGTGCGCGGATGCGGCTCACTGGGCACAACGGGGTGGCCACACCATTGATGAAGATCGGCACCACCGGCACTCGGTCGATGCCGCCGAAGAGCACCTCCAACGGCTGCGAGAATCCGTGATCCACGGTCATCCGGGCCGATACGGTCAGGTCAACACCCCGATCGAGGACGCCACGAGCCAGATGTTTGGCTGCTTCGGTGTCCACCGACAGCGGCCCGGCCGCAGACCCGAAGTCGCCCACCGCATGGCATTCGGTGCCAAGACAAAATGGTGGCATCTCCTTGTAGAAGAAGCCGTTGTAGTGATCCGGCGCATAGAGCACCACCAGGTCGGGCGCGTAGTGCGCAATGAAATTCTTGGCCTCGGCGACGGCCTGCCCAACGCGTGCCAGAACGTCTGGGGCGGGGTCGTTTTTGCCGATCAACGGCGAATGTGACAGGCCGACAACAGCTGCGGTCATGGGGTTAGTTCACCTCTTCTGATGACGGGTGGATGACAACCTTGCCCGTGACTGTTCCGTCGAGCATCAGCTGAAAACCCTTGTGTATCTCCCGAAGTGGAAGTGTTCGGTCGATGACAGGACGGACGCCTGTTGCCTCGAGCATGCGGAGGAGCGCTTCGAACTCGCTACGCGTGGCGCCGGTTGAACCGAACACCCGTAACTGCGAGTAGAAGATGCGCGCCAGATCCGCGGGCGGATTTGTACCGGTGGTCGCGCCGGCGATCACGAGGGTGCCGCCGGGGCGCAACGCCTTGAGTGAATGCGACCACGTCGCTTCACCGACCGTATCGATTGTGATGTCCACGCGTTCGGGCAGCCGCTGGCCGCTGGGTATCGCGGCCCGCACACCCCAACTGAGGGCCTCCGTGCGCTTGGTCTCGCTCTGGCTGGTGGCATAGACCACCGCACCTGCGGCAACCGCGAGTTTGATCGCCGCCGAAGCAACACCGCCGCCGATGCCCTGTACCAGCACCCGGTCGCCTGCTCTGATGTTGGCCTGGGTAAACAGCATTCGGTACGCCGTAGTCCAGGCCACCGGCAGACAGGCCGCCTCATCGAACGACAGCCAGGATGGCATGGCGACCAGGTTTCGCCGCGGCACCGTGATGTACTCGGCGAACCCACCGTGATCACGTTCGGTCAGCAAGGTCCGGTTGGGATCGAGCGTCTCGTCGCCGCCGCCGGCGTCGGGGTCGGCGAGCACCGGATGCACGATCACCGCCCGACCGCCTTCGTCAAAGCCGGCTACGTCGCACCCCAGCACCATCGGAAGACGCTCCTCCGGGTGACCTACACCGCGCAAGGTCCACAGATCATGCATGTTGAGCGACGACGCGGCGACCTTCACGACCGCCCACCCCGGCCGAGGTTCAGGGACGGGAATATCACGAAGTTCCAACCCGGCAAGCGGATCGTCGGGATGTTGCGAAATAGCGATGGCGGCAAGCACATCGTCCATGTTTGCCTCTTCACGAGGGCGGACCCAGCAGCTGTGCCGCTGTGCGAAACGGTAGCTGGAGGATCGGTCCCGGACGCGGTTGTCTGGTCCCATGACCTCGACACTGCAGCCGGGTACCGGACCCGAAGGGCACATGGCGCCGCCGTGCACTGCGTTGCGCCGACCCGCACAGATGGCGCGCAATATCGACGTGTCCGGGCTCGTGGACTCGGACGGCGGGCTACTGGACCGCGCGGTGTGGACCGACGAGCAGATCTACCGCCAAGAGCTGCGCCGTATCTTCGCCACCAATTGGCTCTTTCTGGCGCACACCGACCAATTCCACAAGCCGGGCGACTTCTTCACCACCTATATGGGCGAAGACCCCGTGATCGTCACGATGGACAAGAACCGTAAGGTGCGTGCCTATCTGAATTCATGCCGGCACCGTGGAGCCCGCGTGTGCCGCGCCGACTACGGCGCTACCCGCAGTTTTACCTGCACCTACCACGGCTGGGCCTATGACCTTGAGGGCAAGCTGATCAGCATCCCCAACAAAGAGGGATATCCGGACGGTTTCCACGCTGCGGACTGGGGTCTGGTCGAAGTGCCCAACGTCGACTCGTACCACGGGCTGATCTTTGGCAACTGGGACGCCAACGCTGTCACCTTGCGCGAAGCGCTGGGTGACATGGCGTGGTACATGGACGCCATGCTGGACCACGACGACGAAGGCACCATTGTTGTTGGGGGAGTGCACAAATGGGTGTTGGAAGGCAACTGGAAGCTGGCCGCTGAGCAATTCGCCAGTGACTGGTATCACGTCAACATGAGTCACGCCTCGGCGCTGACGGTGCTTTCACCCAGCGGCAAGCCCAAGGACGAGGTGGTGCACCGCACCGGACGGCAGTACGTCGACCCGAAAGGGCACGGCCATGGATTTCCGGATCATCCGAAGAACCGGTTCGACTCGCAGACCGTGCACGAGTGGATGGATTACGCAGCCCTGCGCGAACGGCTTGGTGATGCGCGTGTGGAGGGTCCCGTCACGACCGGGCATGCGACCGTGTTTCCCAACTTCTCCTACCTTCCTGTGAACGGGTCGATCCGGATCTGGCATCCGAAAGGACCTGACCGGATGGAGGTTTGGGCCTGGACCATCGTGGACAGGTCGATGCCCGAACACGTGCGCGAGGCGCAGCGGCTCTACAACCTACGGACATTCGGTCCCAGTGGCATCTTCGAGCAGGACGACGGCGAAAACTGGAGCGAAGTGCAGGCCATTTCGCACGGTTTCATCACCAACACCGTGCCACTGAACTATCAGATGGGTCTGGGGTCAGAGCGCCACGACGGGCGCTTTCCCGGCATCACCAGCGAACTCTACAGCGACGCCGCGGCGCGGTCGTTCTACTCGCGCTGGCGCGATGAGATGAACACCCCGGCTTGGCACGAACGGAATGATCACCATGACTAACGGAATCCGCGTCGCCGTACTCGACGACGTCCCCGAAGGTGAAGGCATCGTCATCGAACGCACCGTCACCGGCACCGACGACGACATCGCTCTGCTGCGGGACGACGACGGCTGTGTCTGGGCGCTGGACAACACCTGCACCCACGCCGATGCGTCTCTGGCGGAAGGGTGGGTCGAGAACGGGCACGTCGAATGCCCTCTGCATTCCAGCAAGTTCTGCCTCAAGACCGGCGCGGTCGACGGCCTTCCGGCCACCAAAGATGCCCGCCCACACCGCGTCGAAGTCCGCGAAGGCGCTGTGTACCTGTTCCCGAATGAGCGACCGTGATGGTTCCCAACCGGGTCCTGGTAGTCGGCGGCGGAGTAGCCGGGGTCAGTACCATCGCTGCGCTGCGGGCCGGCGGCTATGACGGTGACCTTACGCTGATCGATGCCGGGGTATTTCCCTACGACCGCCCACCCCTGTCGAAGCAATACCTCGCCGGCCAAGTTGAACTCAAAGACGTTGCGTTGCAGTCACCTACGTGGTTCGACGAGCAATGTGTGCGGCTGATCACCCAGAGCACTGTTGCCGCGATCCGCACTGGCGAAGGCGCGGTCGAACTCGATGGTGGAACCGTGATCGCAGCAGACGCAGTGGTGCTGGCCACGGGAGGGCAGGCTGCCCGACCACCGATTCCGGGTGCCGACGACCCACACGTTCACACGCTCCGCACCGCCGAGGACGCCGACCGGCTCCGCTCCGCACTGACACCCGGGTCGCGCCTGTTGATCGTAGGGGCCGGCTTGATCGGCGCCGAAGTCGCTTCCACTGCAGCGGGACTCGGCTGCCAGGTCACCCTGGTCGATCCGATCGCAGCACCGTTGGCGGGCGTTGTGGGCCCACACGTCGCCGCGTGGCTCCATGGCATGCATGCCGACCATCGCGTGAAAGCCGTGACCGGCACGGTCGAATCATTCAGTGCTGCAGCCGATGACGCTATCGACGCCGTACTCACCGGCCAGCCCCCGCAGACCTTCGATGCCGTTCTGCTGGCGGTCGGGATGACCGCCGACACCGCCTTGGCCCGCGACGCAGGTCTGGCCGTCGAGCGCGGAGTCCTGGTCGATGACCGCAACATCACCTCCAATCCTCACGTCTTGGCCGTGGGCGATGTGGCCCGCACCTGCGTCGACGGCGTGCCAGGGCACCGCAGTGAACATTGGGAGGCGGCCCAAGTCGACGGACAGCGCGCCGCAGCCGCACTCCTCGGTCAACCTGGACCTGCGCCGTCAGCCTCGTGGTTCTGGACCGACCGCTACGGTCGTCACGTCGAAGCTGTCGGAAGCCTGGGCGACGCCGAACTTTTCGTACGGCGCGGCGAGTGCACCACGACACCGTGGGCCTCTTTCGGCTTGACCAACGGTCGCGTGGTGGGGGCGGTCGGGGTGGACGACTCCACCTCCGTACGTGCCGCCCGGCGCATGATCGATCGCGGTTTGTCGATCGACCCGACTGCGCTGGCTGACCCCGCCGCCGACCTGCGCAAGATGCTCAAGCGCTGAGGACGAAACGATGGAAAGAGCGTGATATGACAAGCACACCAACAATAATCGCCGGCGTCGCGGGGATGCGCGCCGACCGCGACGTACATTTCGAGGTCGAGCAGTTCTACTTCGAGGAAGCAGACCTGCTCGATGACGGCCGGTTCGCTGACTGGCTGGACCTGTTGGCCGACGATCTCGACTACTGGATGCCCACGCGCACCAACCGGTTGCGCCGACAGCAAGCCTTGTCCATCGCCGCGCGCGGGGAGGCTGCGTTCTACGACGAGACCAAAGAGAGTCTGGCGTGGCGGATCCGGCGTTTCGATTCCGGCATGGCGTGGGCCGAGGACCCGCCGTCACGAACCCGCCATCTGGTGACCAACGTCGTCGTCAGATACGCCGACCCCGGGCCCCACGATGACGTCAGTGCTGCCGACCTCGATGTCCGGTCCGCGTTTCTGGTGTACCGCAATCGCCTTGAGCGTGAAGAGAACGTTTTCGCCGGGCAGCGCAGCGACATCTTGCGCCGTACGCGCGACGGCTCGTTGCAGGTCGCGCGACGGGTGATCCTGCTTGACCAGAGCGTGCTGCAGGCCAAGAACATCTCCACCTTCTTCTGACTCAAACCGAAGTCTGATCCAACTAACAAGGGAAACCATCGTGTCCACCGCTGAACTCGATTCCTCCGTCACAGAATCGGTCGCCGTGCGCCACCGCGTTGTGACCACGTCCCGAGGTGACATTTCCGTTGCCGAGGCTGGGGACGGCCCTGTGCTGGTGATGCTGCACGGCGGCGGTCCCGGCGCATCCGGACTGAGTAACTACCACCAGAATCTGGCGGCGTTGACGCGCCGGTATCGGGTGGTGCTACCTGATCAACCGGGTTTCGGGGGGAGCTACCGGCCGACCGAGGCTGATCTGGAGGCCGAGTCGATCACTCAGATCGCCGTCGGTGCGCTCTTCGAGACCCTCGATGCCCTCGGTATTGACCGATTTCACTTGTTGGGCAACAGCCTTGGCGGCGCGGCGGCCATCGCGATGGCACAGGCGCAGCCAAAGCGAGTCTCTGGCCTGGTGTTGATGGCGCCCGGCGGCGGATGGCTGCCGTTCGGCCCGACACCGACCGAGGGCCAGAAGGAAATGTTCCGCTACTACAACGGTGACGGTCCGAGCGAAAAGAAGATGGCGAACTTCATCCGAACCATGGTGTTCGACCACAAACAGTTTGGCGCCGAGGTGGTCAAGGCCCGCTACGAGGCATCCCTGGACCCCAGCCATATCGAGTTCTACCACCGCTACAACGCAGCCTTCGGCAAACGCCACGGCATGGACCCGCTGTGGCGTGATCTGCATAGGATCACCGCGCCGACCCTGTTGCTGTGGGGTCGCGATGATCGCACAATCACCCTGGAGGGATCGCAGATCATGCTCAAGCAGATCCGTGATGTGCAACTGCATGTCTTTGGCAATTGCGGGCACTGGGTGCAGTTGGAACGCCGCCGCGACTTCGAACGACTGGTCGCTGACTTTCTTGCCGAACTGCCATGAGCGGCTGGCTCAACGACTACGCAGCCCTTATCACTGGCGGCGGTTCCGGCGTCGGTCGGGCGGTGGCGGAACGGTTTGTGTCCGAAGGCGCATCGGTCACCATCGTTGGACGTGATCTCGACCAACTCGGCGCTGTCGTGGCCGCTAGTGCGGACCCGTCGAGGATGCACGCCGTCCAAGCAGATGTGCGTAGCTCGGACCAACTGCACGAGGCAGTCGAGCAGACCGTGCGGCGTTTCGGCAAACTCGACACGCTCGTCGCCAACGCCGGCATCTGGGATTACCAGCGCCAGCTGACCCGCATGACCGGACAACAACTTGGCGAGACCTTCGACGAACTGTTCGCCGTCAACGTCAAGGGGTACCTACTGGCCGCCGAGGCGGCGTGGCGCGAGCTGGTCAAAACCAGGGGCAGCATAGTCATGACGCTGTCCAACGCGTCCTTTTACGTCAACGGCGGCGGACCCATCTACACCGCGAGCAAGCATGCCTGCCTGGGCCTCATGCGGGAACTGGCCTACGAACTGGCGCCGAAGGTCCGTGTCAACGGGGTGGCGTGCGGAGCGATGAACACCGAACTGCGCGGGCCCGAGTCGCTGAACTTGCAAGACCGTACGCTGGCGATGTCGTTCGCCAAGAAGACTGCCGACACACCGCCGCCGCCGATCCCACTACACGACTCCAGCACCGATCCGAAGGATTTCACCGGTTCCTATGTGCTGTTGGCCAGCCGCGAACAGAGCGGACCCATTACCGGACAGGCGATTTCGGTGGACGGCGGGATCGGCGTACGCGGGTTCGCCAGCGCAGCGGGCGGCGATGCACTGTGATCAACCCTTTGGCGCGGCTCGGCTCGGGCTGGACGGTGGCCTCGCAGGATGACCGGCAGACTGCGTTGCATTTCGACGACGGGGACGGCATCTTTGCGGCGGTCGTGCGCCGGCCTGCCGACGGCCCGCTGCGTACCGCCTACCCGGTCAGTGCCCATGATGTTGAGATCTGCCTGAATGGTGATGCAACGTCCACGCAGTTCGGTGCGCATCTCGCAGCACTGACCACGGCGCTGCTGGCCGACGACCCCACGTGCCGACGGGTCGTCGTGGCTCTCGCGACGTTTGAGGACGCCCGGATCGCGGTGATGCCGTCGGCCGGCTACCGGCACGTCGTCGATGTTGAGGTACCCGGTGCAGAACTGATTCTCTTTGTGCGGGAGGCGGATTGGCTGATCAGTATCGACCTGGACCGGGTGCCGGGAACTTAGCTGGCCTGAAAATTACTCGGCCGGCTCATCATCCGGCTGGCTGCGGAAGATACCTGACGCAGATTCACCGTGAGCTTGCGCAGATCGGTGGTCAGTGGCGCGGCGACAGACAGCGCCGCCACCGGCTGACCGTTGCGGCCGAACACCGGTGCTGCCACGCACGTCATTCCCGGGCGACTTTCCTCGCGCTCCACGGCGATCCCTTCATGGCGAATCCGAATCAGCTCGGCGGCCAGCACCGCCGGATCAGTGATCGACCGTGGTGTCAGCGCGGGCAGCGGACGGCCATCCAGAACGCGGCCGCCGCTCGGTCGATACGCCAGCAGCGCCTTGCCCACCGCCGTACAGTGCGCGGGCAAACGCCCGCCAATGCGGGACGGCGCAGCCATGTTTCGGTGGCCGTACAGCTTGGCCAGGTACACCACCTCGTCCCCATACAGAACGCCCAGATGAACGGTCTGCCTGGTGGATTCGAAGAGATCCGTCAGATACGGCAATAGTTGGTCGCGAACCCGGTCCTGGCCCGGCGCGTAGACCGCGAGTCCCAGTTCGTGCAGTCGCGACCCCAATCGATAGGCGGTCCCGATCCGCTCGACCATGTCATTGCGCTCCAGCATTCCCAGGACCCGGTACGCGGTCGACTTGCTCAGGTTGGTCCGGCGGGCCAACTCGCTGACGCCGAGGCCCGAACTTGCCTGATCGCCAAACGCAACCAGCAGACTGAAGGCCTTGTCGATCGCCGCGCGATCATCGCGGACCGACCCCATTGCTGTGGACATCACGACACCTCCATCGCGCCGGGGTCACTTTGAGTACCCCATTCGTCACTTCTAGATGACCATGATGCAAAACAACGGGCCGTTCGTCAATAATGACGATATGACTATTAAAAGTGACGGCCACGGGGATGAGAATCAGCTGGTGGCGCGCAACGTCCGCCGATTCCGTCGGGAGCGGGCGATGTCACTGGGGGAGTTGGCGCGGCGCTCCGGGCTATCAAAGCAGACCTTGTCCAAGATTGAGCAGGGCACGGGAAATCCGACGGTCGAGACCCTCGCCCTACTTGGGGCGGCCCTGGATCTGCCGGCCCGCCGCCTGCTCACCGAGTGGGGTACTCCGGTGTACGTGCAGCGCCACGACGAAGGCCAGTGGGCCGACGGAGCTGACTGGTCCGAACGCTTACTCGATGAGGTCTACGGCTCCGGTTATGTCCGAACATTGTTGCTGCGCTTGGAGAAAACCGGCGGCGAGTCCGGAATCATCAACCCGCACGCGCCCGGTACCCTGCATCACTTGTACGTCATCACCGGAAAACTGCGAACCGGGCCGCTGGTCGAACCTGTCGACCTGTCCGCCGGCGACTTCGTGCGGTTTCCCGGTGACGTCCCGCACCAGCATGTCTGCATCAGTGACCGGGTCACCGCGCATATGGTCACCACGCTGCCGCAGGTACGGCAGATCAGGCCGGTGTTACGGCCCGATACGGCTTCGGTGTCGCTGGACTGACTCCGCACAGCTGACGCGCCGAAACCCGGTGGCAGGCTAATTCAGGGTGGGCTCGGGTCGTTTGGAGGTCACCGCAGGCAGCGGCGGCCCGCCGGTCCGAGCGTTGATCAGCACGCTGCTCGGTGTGACGCCGAAAGCCTGCTTGAAGCATCGACTGAAATGCGCGGCGTCGTTGAAACCCCACCGGAATGCAACATCGGTCACCGTCTCGGACGACCCACCGTGGGACAGTGCCCGGTAGCACGCTTTGAGCCGCCGGTCCCGAATCCAGCGTCCTACGGTCGTGCCGGTGGAGGAGAACAGCTGATGGAGTGTGCGCACCGAAATGCCGTGGGCTGCAGCGATTGTCGATGGGCCCAAGCTGATGTCATCGAGATTGTCTTCGATGTACTGGCGCACGCCACGCAGCAGTGCTGCGCTGGCCGTGGGCCGCTGCTCAGCGGTGCTCAGAGCGCAGTCCAACACGTCGAACAGGGACTGGCACGCGATCGTCAGAGCCGCGTCGGACAGTTGATCGAGTTCGCGGTAGATGGTGCCGAGTTGTTGGGCAGCGACCGCGAGCAGCCCCGAGCCGGGACCCGCGGCGATGGCGCCGCTGGCTCGGGCGGCCGCCTCGGCCAGACCGGCCGAGACGCGGCTGCGGGGCAGCAGGAGATACAGCTCGTGGTGGGGGTCGACGACCTCGAAGTCACGTGCGGTTTCGCTGTCCCAGAGAATGAGCTGGCCAGGCTGGGCAACGAACTCGCGGCCGTCTAGATAGCGGCAATTGAGCCGACCGGAAAGGTTCATCAGCACCCCGACCGACACATCCTCGTGCTGGGACACTGCGGGTCGGCGGCCTACCAACCGGCCGGCATGAAATTCACCGACGGTCAGCGTATCGACCTTGCGGTAGCGAGCCGAGACGTCGAGAACCTCACGCGCGGACGGCGCCAACGCCCACGCCACATGCAGGTCCGACAACCCCGTGGGCGAGGCTGCCGGCGCATCACTCGCCGACGACCCGCGTGTTGACCACGTGGCTGCCACAGTCGCTGTCATAAATGACACCTCCACCTACCAATCCCTAATTAACCCACCAATCGCAGGTCGCGGACAAGCATCCGTGCCGACAGGTGGACCAGCCGCGGCCTGCACAAACAGGCAAACATCACCGCACTCTCGTGCAAGCAGCAACAGATCGGCGCCGACATAGTGATGTCAGCCACATCGATCAGCTGCAATGAAGGAGTCCTCGTGAGTGAGCCACGCCCGGTCGTCATCTATGGCGCGAGTGGATACACCGGCCGCCTGGTCGCCGAATACCTGCGCGAATACAGCATCCCGTTTGTCGCGGCCGGCCGGAACAAGGCCAAGCTGCAAGAGATCCTGAAATCAGTCCCCGGCATCGAGACCGCCGACTACGAGATCGCCGAAGTAGACGGCTCCGTCGATTCGCTGACCGCGCTGTTCGAGGGCCGCCGCATCGTCTGCAACATGGTCGGGCCTTTCCTTCGCTACGCCCCTGCGGTGCTGGAGGCCGCGGCCCGGACCGGATGTCACTACCTGGACACTGCCGGCGAACAAAAGCACCACCTGTCGGTGCTCAACGACTGGGGCCCGAAGTTCGCCGCTGCCGGCGCCGCCGTCTCCACTGCGGTGTCCATCCAGTACGCGGTGCCCGATATCGCCGCACGCATCGTGCTGGAATACCCGGGGATCGACACCCTCGAACTCGGCGAATACGTCAACGCGGTGCCCACCGTCGGATCCACGCAGTCGATCTTCGACGTCATCCGCACCGATGCCTTCTACCTGGAAGACAACGTGCTGAAGAAATACGACGGCATCTACGAACAGGACATCGTCGTTCCCGGCACCGGCTATGTCGTTCCCGGTTTGAACTGGGGTGGTACCGCCATGCCCGTGTTCTTCCGCGACGACCACCGAGTGCGTAACTGCCGCATGTTGGTCGCCATGCAGAACCAGGCCCGCGACATCCCCACTCGGGTGCGGGCCGCGGAGCGGATGTTCAAAGTGGTGTTCCAGTGGCTGCCCGAGGACAAGCTGTTCCCGGTACTCGACCGGGTCGCCGCTGGGATGACACCGGTCACCCCGCCGCGCGAGAACCGGCAAGTTCACCGCTCCATCGATTGGTGCACCGGACGCGGCAACAACGTGACCGCACGCGCCGTCATCCACGGCACGAGCGGATACCAAATGACCGGACTCATTCAGGCCTACATTGCGATGCGCCTGCTCGGCAACAACTTCAGCGGCATCGGGTTCCGTTCTCCGGCTGAACTGGTTGGACACCGAGAATTGTTGGGCGCCTTGGAATCCTACGGCCTGGCACGACTCACCGAAGACTCGGTGGCGTGATTATGAGCCCCGTCTGGGTGGCCGGGGTCGGAATGACCGCCTTCGGAGTCCGGCCCGATACCTCCGTGAAAGAACTCACGCGCGAGGCCGTGACCGAGGCACTGGCAGACGCGGGAGCGCAGCGTGGCGATGTGCAGGCTGTCTACTTCGGCAACACCTGCCAGGGCGTCTTGGAAGGTCAGGTGGTCGTCGGCGGACAGATCGCCTTGCGCTCCACGGGATTTGACCGCGTCCCTATCGTCAACGTCGAAAATGCCTGCGCCACCGGCGCTACCGCCCTGCATCAAGCGCTGCTGCATGTGAAGTCCGGCGCCGCTGACATCGCGCTTGCGGTCGGGGTGGAACGACTCAGCATCGGCGACAAGGCCAAGGCGCTGAGTGTGTTCGATGGCGGGGTCGACGTCAACGACCCCGACGGTGTGCGAGCCGTTCTCACCGAATTGGCCGGTTCTGCGCCGGTCAGCGCGCCGTCGCACAGCCTGTTCATGTACGTCTACGCGGCATTGGCCCACGCGCACATGGCTGTCTTCGGCACCACCCAGCATCAATTAGCGGTCATCGCGGAGAAGAACCACGCCCACGCCGTGGCCAATCCGTTGGCGCATTTCCGTGCCCCGATGTCGGTGGCCGACATCTTGGCCGCGCGACCAGTGGCAGGGCCGCTGACGGTGCCGATGTGTGCACCGTTGACCGACGGGGCCGCTGCCGCAGTGGTGTGCAACACCGACGGGCTCAAACGTTTGGGCGGTGCGCACCCGGTGCGGATCCTGGCCAGCGTCTTGCAGACGGGAATGATTCGCGCAGTGGACGACTGGGAACAGTCGGTCAGTCGGGCCGCCGCCCGCGCAGCCTACGAGCAGGCCGGTGTGGGACCCGACGATGTGTCTGTGGCCGAAGTCCACGATGCGTCCGCATTCGGCGAGCTCCTGCAAACCGAGATGCTCGGATTCTGCGAGATCGGTGCCGGCGGCAAACTCGCTGAATCCGGCGAGACTGCCCTGGGCGGCCGCATTCCGGTAAATCCCTCCGGCGGTTTGGAATCCAAGGGCCATCCCATGGGCGCGTCCGGGTTGGCCCAGATCTACGAACTCGCCCACCAGCTGCGCGGCAACTGCGGCACTCGCCAGGTACCAGGTGCCCGAATCGCACTGGCAGAGAACGGCGGTGGACTGTACGGCCCCGAGGAGGCTGTCGCCGCCGTCACCATCCTGAGCACCATATAAACGTCCGATCCACAAACCCGAGGAAGACCAATGACCTACCAGACTCTGAGCATTCGGCGTGACGGACGCATCCTGTACGTCGACTTCAACAACCCACCGGTCAACCTGATGACCGTGCAGATGGTCGGCGAGCTGTTCGACCTGGCGGGTTCGCTCGCCTTCGATCCCGACACCGCAGTGGTCGTCGTCGGTAGCGCCAACCCGGAATTCTTCGTCGCCCATTTCGACCTGAACGACCTGGTCAAGGTGGTCAGCGGCGATCCGTCGGTCCCGCAGAGTAATTACGACGACATCAACGCGGTACAGGCGCTGACCACGACCTGGCAGACCCTGCCCCAGGTCACCATCGGTGTCGTCGACGGCATCTGCCGCGGCGCCGGACTGGAATTCCTGCTGGCCACCAACATGCGGTTCGCCACCGCACGCAGCCGGTTCTGCTTCCCGGAGGTCAGCGGTGGCCTTCTTCCCGGCGGCGGCGGCACCACCCGCCTGGCGATACAGATCGGACCAGCCCGGGCGACGGAAGTGATCCTGTCCGGGCGTGATTTCACCGGCGAGGAAGCCGCCGACTACGGCATTGTCAACCGGACCCTGGCCGCCGAGGACCTGCCCGCTTATGTCGAGGCCCTTGCTCGCGGAATCGCGGCCCGCCCAGCGGCCGCCATCGCGGCAGTAGATCAGGTCGTCAAGGCGGTATACGACTCCATGATCGACGCGCAATTCGGCGGATTCGCCAGTGAGAACGCCGGATTGCGGGCGCTGTCAACGGTACCCGGCGTCAAAGAATCGCTCGAGCAGCTGGCCTGGATGCAGGACGCCGAACACGAGCGCGACCTGCCGGCGATCATCGCCGCCGCCACCTAGCACCACGACAGCTGCGAGCAGAAGGAAAGAACCATGACACAACAGATCGAGCGTGACACGCTCAACTCGGTACGTCCGCACCTGCCATACACCGAACTGAGCGGGTTCGAGGTGCTCACCGACGACGAACGAGCCATCCAGCAGGCCATGCACGCCTTCGCGCGGGATGTGATGCGGCCAACCGGAATTGCCATCGACAAACTCTCCGCGGAACAAGCCATCGCCCCGAGCTCACCGTATTGGGAATTCATGGCCACAGCGGCAGCATCCGGCATCGAATTCGATACGGCGGACGATGACGTCCCGCCGCAGGCCATGGCCCGGGTGCAGTCCATCGTGATCGAGGAATTCGGTTGGGGTGACATCGGTTTGACGGTGTCGCTGGCCGCCGCATCGTTCCCCAACATGATGGCCAAACGCATCGGCAACCAAGAACTCGTCGAGCTGACCTCCGGCAAGATCGGTGCCTGGGTCGCCACCCAGCCCGACCGCGGCTCCGACGGCACCATGCTCTACCCGGGTGAACGCCACGCCAAGGCGGCCACTGGTAATAAAGGCAACCTCACCGCACGCGTCGTCGGCGGCGACATCGTCATCAATGGCCAGAGCTCAGCCTGGGTGTCCAACGGCGCCGTTGCCCAGGTGGCGATCTTGACCATCGTCGCCGACTACGGTGACGGTTTTTTCGACGTCGACGGCCATCCGTACGGGGTTGAGGTCATCGTTCCGCTCGACCTGCCCGGAGTCACTCACGGCAAGCCGTTGGAGAAGTTGGGCCAACGCTCCCTGCCACAAGGCGAGTTGTTCTTCGACAACGTCAAAGTGCCGGTGCGTTATGCAATTTCCCTCGGAGACGAGTACTGGCACGGCCATGCTTCAACCTGGTCGACCGCCGGCGTGGCGATGGGCCAGATGATCACGGGGCTGGCTCGGGCGGCGTTGGAACAC
The DNA here is from genome assembly GCF_001665685.1 of Mycobacterium sp. 852013-50091_SCH5140682. Classification (GTDB taxonomy): domain Bacteria; phylum Actinomycetota; class Actinomycetes; order Mycobacteriales; family Mycobacteriaceae; genus Mycobacterium. The sequence goes on along the minus strand of NZ_LZTB01000065.1, from coordinate 46,376 downwards.
GCGGTCGCCTACACCCATGAACGTTCGCAGGGTGGAGCGTTGCTGGCCGAGCACCAGATGGTGCAATCCCGCCTCGGGGCGATGGCACGCAAAGTCGAGACCATGCGTGCGCTGGCCCGGCGCGCGGCCGAATACACGCTGCTCTCGCCGGCCAAACACCCCTACTACACCGGCAGCACCAAGGTGACCTGTACGGACCTGGGGTTCGAGGTCGCCGACGAAGCGCTGCAACTATTCGGCGGCTATGGCCTCACCAAGGAATACCCGATGGAGAAACTCTTCAGGGATGCCCGTGCCGCCCGCATCGAGGATGGCGAAAACCATTTGCTGAACATGAAATTCGGATATTTGACGTCCATGATGTACCGCAGCGCGCGGCACGGATCCTAAGGCGGAGCGCGACAATGGCTGTGACTGATTTTTTCGACCGAGGCTGGCGGGCCAACCCTGACGGCGTGGCATTCATTGCCGGCGACCGGCAATTCACCTATACCGAGATCGGTGAGCTGTCGTGCCAGGTGGGCAGCGCGCTGCTGGCCGCCGGGTTCACCGGACAGGTCAATGGTGCTGTGCTGGCTGGCAATGACCCCACAGCGTGGGCATGCGTACTTGGACTGTGGCGGGCAGGGATGGCCTGGGTGCCGGTCAACCCGGTCAGCCCGTCCGAGGAGATTCAACGTATGCTGCTCGGCTTCGACTGCCAGGTGTTGTTCTGCCAGGAGCAACTGTTGCCCGTCGCCCACAAGATCCGCGAAGCGCTCCCGCAGCTGCGCACGGTGATCGGACTCGGTGACGGCTTCACCGAGTCGACTGACGACGTCACGGCGCTGCGGTCGTTCATTGAAACAGCGGATACTTCTGTTCCCCAATATATTCCGGCGCAGGATGTGATCGCCGGCGTCATGCCGACCGGGGGGACCACCGGGGCCCCAAAAGGCGCGATGAACACTCACCGCAGCCTGTCGGTGAGCGCCCTGCACCACATGTTCGCCGCTCCGTACGCTAGCGATGAGCCGATCGTGAATCTCGTTGCGGCACCAATGACGCATGCTGCGGGGACCCTCACCCTGCCATGCACGGCGCGCGGCGGCACCGTCGTGGTGATGAACCGCATGGACCTCTCCCATCTGGTCGACCTCGTTGAGCAACACCGGGTTACCGAGATGTACGTGCCGCCGACGGTTATTTACCGGCTGCTGGAGATGCCGGGTATCGAGCAGCGGGACTTCTCCTCGCTCAAATACCTCATCTATGGCGCGGCACCGATGTCGACCGAAAAGCTGCGCAAGGCCATCGAGGTGTTCGGACCGGTCATGCTGCAGGGCTACGGGCAAGCGGAGGCACCCACGGCGATCGCCTACATGCGGCCCGAAGAGCACTTTCGCGATGGCGTCCTGGCGGAGGATGCTCGACTGTCAGCGGCAGGACGCCCGGCGCCGATGGTGCGGGTAGAGATCCTGGACGACGCGGGAAACATCCTGCCGGTCGGCCAAGCGGGCGAAATCTGCGTGCGCGGAGACTTGTTGATGAACGGCTACTACAACGCACCCGAAAAGACGGCCGAGACCATCGTCGACGGCTGGTTGCATACCGGCGACATCGGTCATCTCGACGACGAGGGATTCCTGCACATCACCGACCGCAAGAAAGACCTCATCATCAGTGGCGGATTCAATGTGTACCCCAGTGAAGTCGAGCAGGTTATTTGGCGCCATCCGGCGGTGCAAGACTGCGCGGTCATCGGCGTGCCCAGTTCGGACTGGGGCGAGGCGGTCACCGTTGTCGCAGAGCTCAACGCCGGTGCCGAGCTGACCGAAGACGAGCTGCTGGCCTACTGCCGACCGATATTGGGCGGCATCAAAACACCCAAATCCGTGGTGTTCGTTGACAGTCTGCCCCGCAGCCCCAACGGCAAAGTTCTCAAAAAGGACCTCCGCGAACCGTACTGGCGGGAGCGTGACCGCCAGATCTAGGTGCACTTCGGGCGCCAGAAATCGGTTTTCAGGTGCTGACGCGTGGGGCCGGTGCCGTGGTGCCGGGCGGGCGCATGCGCTGCGCCCGGCACCACTGGTGCTCAGGACATTCCGGCCTGCACCACCTTGACCACCACCAGCACCGTGGCCAGCAGCAGGTAGCCCCGCAGTACCGACAGCCCGACCCGGCGACCCGCCGACATGGTTGGCCGGTCCAGCGTTGCCAACGCGGGCATCCGCCATGAGGAACGGTCACCCTCCCGCACGGCTGCGCGTTCGCCACGGGACAGTGCTGCGTCGCTGTCGAGTTCCTCGATCACATCAGGGTCGATGCCACCGAACTCCGAGGACACCGCGCGGGCCCGACGCTGGATGTGCCGACGCCGAGACACCCCGATGACGAACGCTCCGCCGACGATCCCGAGCACCGCGCCCGCCCCCAGGCCGGCCTCAAGCGCGCCGGCCGACACATCGGGAAACAGGGTTGCCGCGGTCAACGCCAATGACAGCAGCACCAGGCACCACACGATGGTCCACGCGGCCATGTTCTGCCGGACGTTGTTGACCCATGGGCCCAGCACCGGACGATCGTTGCACAGCAGCACCAGAAACACCGTTGCCGACGGCAACAGCACCCCTGCCAGTACCTGAACGCCCAGGGTGATCAGACCCAACACGTGGTCAGGGCTGAACGCCAGCGCCGCGGACACCGCCAGGAGCACGGCGTAGGCGCCGTAGAAGACCGGAGCCTGACTTACCTTCCAGTGCAACGAGTGTCGCCTGCCCAGCGCGTCGCCCACCGCGTAGGTCGTGGCCAAGCCGACCGCATTGGCCCCGATCAGCGACGCGTCGAACAGCAGAACGGCGAACAGCACACCCACTGCGCGGCCGGCGTGATCTGAGAGGCCGGTGGCGACCGCGCCGGCATCGGTGAACTGTCCCACCAGATCGGTGCCTGCGAACCCGAATGCCGTTGTCGCCATGATGGCCAAGGCTCCTGCCATCACGACCGCGATGCCGATCCACAGGTCGGCGCGCGCATACCGGATCCAGTTGGGGGTGATGCGCTTGTCGACGATGTTGGACTGCTGGAAGAACAGCTGCCACGGCGCCACGGTGGTGCCGACGATCGCGACGATCACCATCAGCAGGGCGGCGTCGAGCCCGCCCGGCAGCTGTGGGATCAGGCCGTGCGCCGTGGTGCAGATGCTCGGATGCACCAGCAGCGCCATCGGCACCATGACGAGGTTCACCGCGATCAGGAGGAACAGCAGCCGTTCCCAGCGTCGGAACGAGCCACCGGCGACGACACCGAACAACAGCACCGCGGCCACCGGCACGGCAATGATCTTCGGGACACCCAGGTACCCCAAAGCCAATGAGACGCCGATGAACTCGGTGACGATGGTCAAGGCGTTCAGCAGAATCAGATCACCGAGGCTGAACGCTCCCCAGAACCGGCCGAATCGCTCGAAGATGAGGCGCGCATGCCCGACACCGGTGACCGCGCCGAGCCGCACGACCATCTCCTGATTGACGTAGAGCACCGGGATCAGCAGCGCCAGTGTCCACAACAGGCTCATGCCGTAGTTCTGGCCGGCTTGGGCGTAGGTGGCCACCCCGCCGGCGTCGTTGTCGCCGACCATGACGATGAGGCCTGGTCCGACGATGACGGCGAGCATGCGCATCCGTTGCCAGAAGCTCCGGCCTTGGGCGCTGTCGCCTTTGGTGATTCGGCCCAGCGCACCGACGATGTCACCGGTGTGGGCCGGGTCGAGGGCTGCAGAACCCTCACCGGTTGGGGCCTGCGCGGTGGTCCGGCCGCGCGGCCACGTCGCAAAGAAGCTCATCGGTAGTCACTTTCAGGTCGAGAGTGGATGGGGGAGCCCGAGCGGGCGATGTGAAGCTGGGCATGGCTCGGCGGCGGTGCAGCGGGAAAACCGTTGCACCGCTACCGAGTAGCCGGTTCATGCGTTCGGGTGGCCGCCCAATGAGGCCGTGATGACCGCAAGAGGAGTGGTGGTCAGCGCATGCAGGTTGGCGCGTTCTTGTGCGGTGAGATTTCGGCGGGCCCACAGCCGGCCGATAGCGCCGGTCGGCGAATGAGGCCGGCGGGTGAAACGAAATGTGTTGTGGATTGCTACGAAGGACATCGGCCTTCTCCTCATGGGCAGCATCCAGCGGTGCACGAGCATCAATTGCTTTGGCGCAGCTCAGATCTACCCGCAAAAGCGGGTTGTCGGGCGCCGTCGGTCAGCTGTGAATTGCGCGTGCCCTGGCCGGATGGAACGGAATAGGACTGGGATAGGGACTTTCCCCACTACTAATCGTCCTCACCTCCTCAGGGCCGTGGCGCGCGCGGGCGCCGGTGTCGGGCACACAGGAGTGGATCGGACCGCCGAGCGGCCGGATGCACCCCTCTCGTCACAGCTTCGGCACTGCACGGCGTATTCGGACCGGGATCCGAAAGCCACTTGGGCTCAACCCTTAAGCCGGGAAGAGCTGTCCTGACCGGGGGCGTCTCTCGACGTTCGGGGTCAGTGGCCTTTGTCCATGCAGACGCCTCGCCTAACGAGGTGCTTGCGTTACAGGTGTACACCCTCACGAACGCCCGCGTCAACTCGACTCGCTGGTTTCGTGCGGCCCGCGCGCGGCGGTCCTCGATCGCGAATAGCGCCGCCGAATAACATCTTTCGCTGCCACCGCGTGAGCCCACGCACGAAAGGCTCCTTGATACGCAAAAGGGATACGCAAAAGGCCAGAAACCCGAAGGGTCCCTGGCCTTTTGGCTCAGTGCGTGCGTTAGCGGCCGATGCCCGCGTTCACGCCGCCGTCGACACCGGCGTCGCCCACCGGCGTGTCCACGCCACCTTCGACTCCGGTGTTGCCGGAGACGCCCGCGGGGGCGAAGGGGTTGAACGGGTTGGGCAGGTTGACGCCGGTTCCGCCTTCGACGTTGCCGCCGCCGATCGGGGTGTTGACGCCGCCGCCGGCGTTGGTGTCACCGGAGACGCCCGCGGGGGCGAAGGGGTGGAACGGGTTGGGCAGGTTGACGCCGGTTCCGCCTTCGACGTTGCCGCCGCCGATCGGGGTGTTCACGCCGCCGCCGGCGTTGGTGTCACCCGAGACGCCTGCAGGGGCGAACGGGTTCAGCGGGTTGGGCAGGTTGACGCCGGTTCCGCCTTCGACGTTGCCGCCGCCGATCGGGGTGTTCACGCCGCCGCCCGCGTTGGTGTCACCGGAAACTCCGGCGGGAGCGAAGGGGTGGAACGGGTTCGGCAGCTGGAGGCTGGATCCGCCTTCGACGTTGCCGCCGCCGACGGGCGTGCTGACGCCGCCGTCGGCGCCACCCGACACACCGTTATCGGCCCAGGCAGCGCCAGCGGTCGCAAGCGGAATCAGTCCGGCGGCAAGCAGCGCGCTAGCGCCCATGCCGAGGCCAAATGCAACTCCGTTACGCCTAGTCTTGCTCATGCGGATAACCACTCCAATCATGGATTATTCGGGTGTTGTCGCGGGCTCGACACCAACACAGGTGTCCACCATCGACACAATTCATATCGGTAGCCACGCCGCGACCGTTACATCCCGGCGAAAAAATTCTGATAATTGGGTTTGGCCTGCATGGACATCCTGGCTTGACAGGTGTTCAGCCGTTGGGAGGCACGGGAATCGATCGGACACGACCGGGATGTTCGATGAAAGCTATTGATACACAGGTAAATATCAGAATGATCTGATATCGACTGGGATTTGTTTGCCGCCGGCTCCGGGTGCCGAGGTGTAGACGGAATGTGAGAACTGTCAACACCATTAGCCCGACTCGGATCGGAATATGCCCCACCGCAAGAGTTTTCAGGAGGCTGAGAGCATTCCTTGCGCGCACCGGCATAGCGGTGGGTGAACCGATCGCGCGGCCGCGGCTACGCTGCATCCACTCCAGCGCTCATACGCCCACTGAGCAGCACGTTACGGTCTTTGCAAGACAGGTGTCCGGTGACCGGAACGTCGCGGCAAATGCCTTCGCACAGCTGCGCCACCAATTAGTGTCTAGCCGACACCCGGCACGTGGTCAGCGCTGATGCCGGATCGACGGACCCTGGAAGGATGGTTTCCCCAGTGACGCGCTTTGATGTTGTGGAGGCCGACATTGCGCGGCTTCGGCGCGCGCTCGAAGACGGATCGGTGACCAGCGAAGAGCTTGTGCAGCGATACCTCGAGCGCATCGACGCCTACGACCGCAACGGCCCCCGGCTGAACGCTCTCGTGGTGATGAACCCCGATGCCTTGGCCAACGCCAAAGCCTCCGATCAGCGGCGCGCCGGCGGACAGACACTCGGGCCACTCGACGGTATCCCGTACACAGCGAAGGACAGCTACCTGGCGAAAGGGCTCACCGCGGCGGCGGGCGCCCATGCGTTCGAACATCTGGTGGCGCAGCGCGACGCGTTCACCATCGAGCGGTTGCGTGCGGCCGGGGCGGTGCTGATCGGGCTGACCAACATGCCGCCGATGGCCAACGGCGGTATGCAGCGCGGTGTCTACGGACGTGCGGAAAGTCCCTACAACGGTGACTACCTCACCTCGGCCTTCGGTTCAGGCTCGTCCAACGGCTCGGGAACGGCCACCGCCGCGAGCTTCGCCGCGTTCGGCCTGGGCGAGGAGACCTGGTCGAGCGGACGCGCCCCCGCGACGAACAACGCCTTGTGCGCCTACACCCCGTCGCGTGGGGTGATCTCGGTGCGGGGCAACTGGCCGCTGGTGCCCACCATGGACGTCGTCGTACCCCACACCCGGACCATGGCCGACATGTTCGAGGTGCTCGACATCATCGTCGCCGACGACCCCGACACCCGTGGAGACTTCTGGCGGGCGCAGTCGTGGGTAGAGATTCCCAAGGCGTCGGACGTGCGGCCCGACTCCTACCCGGCATTGGCGCCACAGGGCGCTGAAGCAGCCCGAAAAGCGCTGTCGGGCAAGAAGTTCGGCGTTCCCCGAATGTATGTCAATGCCGACCCCGAGGCCGGCACCAGCGAGCAGCCGGGTATCGGCGGCGCCACCGGACAGAAGATCGAGACCCGCCAGTCGGTCATCGACCTGTTCAACGCGGCCAAGGCCGACCTGGAGGCCGCCGGAGCCGAGGTCGTGCTGGTCGACTTCCCCGTGGTCTCCAACTACGAGGGGGACCGGCCCGGGGCCCCGACTGTGCGTACCCGGGGCCTGATCAGCAAGGAGTTCCTGGACCGCGAGATCCTGGACCTGTCGGCGTGGTCCTGGGACGACTTCCTGCGGGCCAACGACGACCCGAAGCTCAATCGGCTCGCCGACGTCGACGGCGCACTCATCTGGGTTCATCCCGAGGGTGCGCTGCCAGATCGCGCCGAGGGATTCGGCGACGACATCACCACCTATCCCGACTTCATCCGCGAGCATCCGATCGAGGACTTCACCAAGATCCCGCACCTGGAGGAAGGCCTGCGGGGGCTGGAGGAAACCCGCCGGATCGACCTCGAGGAGTGGATGTCCGGGCTCGGCCTGGACGCGGTGATCTTCCCGACCGTCGCCGACGTCGGTCCCGCCGACATGGACGTCAATGAAGCCTCGGCCGACCTCGGCTGGCGCAACGGCGTGTGGGTGGCCAACGGCAATCTGGTGCCGCGACACCTGGGCATCCCGACGGTGACCGTCCCGATGGGCACCATGGCCGACATCGGCATGCCGGTCGGTCTGACGTTCGCGGGCCGCGCCTACGACGACACCGCGCTGCTGTCGCTGGCCGCAGCGTTCGAAGCGACCGGGAACCGGCGTACCGTGCCACCGCGAACCCCGCCCCTTCCGTAGTTCACAGACCACATTTGCAGACGCTGTCGACGACAGCCGAGGAGGACCAGTGACCGATACACCCACACTCATGCCGGCCGAGACGGCCGCGCAGGACCGGGTCTGGATGGCGTTCCCCAGCGAGGGCTACTCGCTGGGGGACACCGAAGCCGAACACCATGAGGCCCGATCCGCCTGGGCGGCGGTCGCGCATGCCGTCGCCGGGTTCGAACCGGTCACCGTAGTCGTCGACCCGGGCGAACTAACCGCGGCCCAGAAGTACCTGTCGGCAGACATCGACATCGTCGAAGCCCCACTCAACGACGCCTGGATGCGCGATATCGGCCCCACATTCGTGCACCGCGCGGACGGCTCGGTCGCTGCCGTGGACTGGGTGTTCAACGGTTGGGGCGCCCAGGACTGGGCGCAATGGGACCGCGACGAGAAGATCGGTGCCACGGTGGCGGGGCTGGCCGGCGTCCCTGTCATCAGCTCGCCGCTGGTCAATGAGGGCGGCGGCATCCAGGTCGACGGCGAGGGCACGGTGCTGGTCACCGAGACCGTGCAACTCGACCCTGGGCGCAACCCGGGCTTGACCCGCGCCGACGTCGAGGCCGAACTGGCCCGCACCATCGGGGCGACCCACGCGATCTGGCTTCCCCGGGGGCTGACCCGCGACTCCGAGCGCTACGGCACCCGCGGCCACGTCGACATCGTCGCGGCGATCACGGCACCGGGCCGACTGCTGCTGCACACGCAGCAGGATCCCAATCACCCGGACTACCTCGTCAGCAAGGAGGTCCGCGCGGTCTTGGAACGCAGCCACGACGCCGCGGGCAGATCCTGGGAGATCACCGAAATGCCCGCCCCCGCGACGCTGACCGATGCCGAAGGTTTCGTCGACTACAGCTACATCAACCACCTGGTGGTCAACGGTGGGGTGATCGCGTGCAGTTTCGGCGACACCGTCGACGAAACCGCGGTGGCGATCCTCAGCGAGCAGTACCCGGGCCGGAGCATCGTGACGGTGGACGCCAGGCCGTTGTTCGAGCGTGGCGGCGGCGTCCACTGCATCACCCAGAACCAGCCGTCGGCCAGATAACGCCGTGGCGCGTGCCCTTGCCGGGCGAGGGTGGGAGAATGCGGCGGTGGCGTATGTCTTGAGCCGCCAAGGGCGACGACCATCCGTGGCAACCATCGGTGTGGTGGTTGCGACATGAGCCCGTACGACCATTACTACGGACGCACCGCACACCTGGCGACTCTCGGGTTGCGTACCCGGATGCGTCGCCTCAACGCGGCGTCGATGCTCGCGTTGAGCGTCGTGCCGCTGCTGCTGCTTGCCAGTTCGATGGGGCCGCACGGCCCGGAGCGCTACGTGGCGGGCCTGGTGACCCTGGGCGGGATTGTGATGGCGTGGCGCTGGTGGCGGCTGCAATGGCCGAGCCGCACCGAGTCGTGGATGATCGTCGTCGTCGGCGCCCTCGGCATCATCGTCACGTGCCTGCTGCTGACCAGCCCGATGATCGGTCTGCTCGGCATGTCGATCTACGCGATGCTCACCAGCTACGCAGCTTTCCTGCACAGTCGGCGGGTATGGGCGTTGACTTTGGCGGTCGGCGAACTCGTCGTTCTGTATCTCTCGGTGCGCGTGGGGATGATCGACCTGCTGCTGGGCTTGGCCGGCGCGATCGTCGTCACTCTCGTCCTGACGTTTACGTCGCTGATGTGCCGGATGGCGGTGCGCCTCATCGACCCGGATGCCATGCGGCATCCGAACGAAATCGAGCCACTGACCGGGCTGCTCAATCGCGAGGCCTTCGACATCGCGGCGGCGACGATGTTCGGCGCGGCAAGCCGCCACGACGACCAGTACCTCGTCGTGGTGGCGGTGTCCATCGACGACATGGAACTGCTCACCCACATGGAAGGCATGCACGGCACGCTGAGCGCGCGGGTGGCCGTCGGCCGCGCACTGCATGAGACCATTCGGCACAAGGTGCCGCTCGCGCACGTCAGCGATACCGACTTCCTCATCGCAGACGTCTTCAAAACCAACGATCCCTCGCCGCTGGTCGGACGAATCCGGGGATCGATCAAAACCACCGAGATGCGGCTGACCACGAGCATCGGGTCGGTATGCAGCCCCCTGCGCACCGCGGCGGACCTGCCGGCCGAGGAGGTCGTCGACACGCTCGTGACATTGGCGACCCGGGCCATGCAGCAGTCCAGGGACGGCGGTGGCAACCGGGTCACCAGTGCCTACTACCCGACGCTGGCCTGCGGCGGCGAGGCGCCCGACTAACTGGCGGGTGTGCGAAAAACCCGTCGGCGCAATGCGCCGACGGGTCAGATGTCGGGGGTTGCTACTCGACCACGAAGACGGGGATCTGCCGGTCGGTCTTGGTCTGGTACTCGGCGTACGGCGGATACGCCTCGACGGCCAGCTTCCACCAATGCTCACGCTCGTCGCCGGTGAGCTCGCGTGCGGTCAACTGCACGACCTTGTCGCCATCCTGTGCCGTCACCGCCGGGTTGGCCTTGACGTTGAAGTACCACGAAGGATGTTCCGGCGCGCCGCCCTTCGACGCGACCATCGCGTACTTGCCGTTCTCTTCCACCCGCATCAGCGGCACGTACCGCTTCTTGCCGGACTTCGCGCCCGTCGTGGTGAACAGGACCACGGGGCGGTCGAGGATCTCGACGCCGTCGGTGGTGCCCTGTTTGAGGATCTGTTCGGTCTGTTCGCGTACCCATTCGGTGGGGCTCAGCTCGGCATCAGTCACGCCGATCGCAACATCAGGCCTTGGCGTGCTATTCCGCAGGCACCGGCGCGCGGTGATCGATGCGGTTGGATTCGATTGGTGCTGCAATGGTCCGATGGCCCAACACCAGGAAGTGCACGAGCCGACGCCCGCGGCTACCGGCGGTAAGCGGCGACCGGCGAGCCGCGACGAGGTGAAGGCGTTCGAGGTGGCCACGCGAGACCTCGCGGGTGTCGCGCTGCGCAGCATCGATCAGCTGGGCGATGACCTGTCGCTGCCGCAGTTCCGGCTGCTGCTCGTGGTCTACGAGAACGGGCCGTGCTCGTCGGTCGAGGTGGCCCGTGCGCTGGGCTTGGCTGCGTCGTCAGTTACCAGGCTGGCCGACCGGCTCACCGAATCCGGGCATCTGGTGCGCCGCGCCGACCCGGGCAACCGCACCGTGGTGATTCTTGATCTGTCGCCTTCCGGTCGGGCCTTGGCGCGCAAGGTGATTCGCCGCAGGCGTCGTGAGCTGGCGGCACTTCTGGAGCATCTTGACCCCGACGTGCGGGCGGTGTGCGCGCAGGGACTGCGTGATCTGCACGCACACGTGGGAGGCGAATACACCATCGGACGGCGCGGGCTCGTCCCGCTGTAGCGCGGCGACTGTCAGTCTTGTTCGGGCGGAATCACCCGCGCAGCCCGGCGTCAACGTCGTAGGTACCGCACCGACATGGTGCGTGGACGGCCGTCGACGAATCCCAGCGTGGTCGTCGCGTAGGGCGCCAAGGTACGACTGCGGGTCACCGCGCTCGACGCGACGTATTCGTTGTCGGGGTCGGTGCTTCCGGGCTGACGGATGTAGGGCCGGATCAAGCGGTACATGCCCGTGCGGGTTTCGTGCATCTGACCGAACGCGTCGGGGTACACCTGCGTTCGGGTGGCGAGCGTTTCGTCCTCGACGGCCGGCGGTCCCGCGCCGGGCGAACGCTGATCGAACGCGGTGGGGTCGAAGACCAGACCGTAGCCACGCGCTCGACCCACCATCCACAGCAGTGCGATATCGCTCAGATCGTGGTCCGGATAGCCCCCGCCGACATCGGAGTGCACGCCGGAGAACCACACCTGCTCCACCCGTTGATCTTTCGGCGGATCCGGCTGTTTGGCCCACAGTGTCGGCTGGAAGGGCCCGCGCTTCTCGTCGATGGCCAGCGCCTGGAAGGCCGCGTCGACGTAGCTGCTCAGCGCGGTGTCGTGAAACGCCCATCTCTCGTTGACGAGCTTGGCCAGACCGAATCCGCTCACTGGAATTCCCAGTGCGCCGACGGTGTCCCAGACGCCGATGAAACGGATCCGCGATTCGTAGGAGTACGAGCGGCGGAACAGTGTCGATTCGGTGCTGCGCGGGTGGGTCTTGCTGGTGCGGTCGCGATAGAGCGCGTACGCGTCGTCGATCCGGTTGGTGTGCTGCGGCCGCAGAATGCCGGCGTTACGGACGAAGCCGGCGGTGCTGCGCGCGGTGAAGGCGCCGCGGCTGAAGCCGAAGAAGAACAGTTCGTCACCCGGGGCGTAGTTCTCCACCAGGAACCGGTAGGCCTCGATGACGTTGTGCGACAGCCCGTATCCGAACGCGCCACCGATGACGCGCTCGCCGCGACCGGTGCCGACACCCAGGGAGTAGAAGACGCGCTGCTCGATTCCCTTGGCGTCGTGATCGGCCACCGCGAGGGCGATCTTGGTGACATTGGTCGGGGCCAGTTGATCGGGGGTGTTCCACGTGCCGTCGCAGCACACCACCAAACGTTTCGGCATGTCACTCCCTCGCCCGGATGGCCGACCGGTATCGAAGCAAGTTTGACTGTGCCAGAACGCAAATGATCGACATTCGGCGTCGGCCGTTTCCGAAGTCGTTGCGTGCGCAACCAGAACTCAGCGCAGGCGCAGCACCACTTTGCCCTTGGCGCTGCGGTTTTCCAGCGCGGCGATGGCGTCGCCCGCGCGCTCCAGCGGATAGACCTCGGGGGTCGGCGCCGCGATGGCGCCGTCGGCAAGCAGCGGTTGCAGCTCGGCCCACTGTTCGGCCAGGTAGCCCGGGTGGGTGAAGGTCCACGCGCCCCATCCGGCGCCGACCACGTCGACGTTGTTGAGGAGCAACCGGTTCACTTTCACGGTGGGGATTTCGCCACCGGTGAACCCGATGACCAGCAGTCGGCCTCCCACCGCCAACGAGCGCAGCGAGTCGGTGAACCGGTCACCGCCAACCGGATCGACGACGACGTCGACCCCGCGCCCGGCCGTGAGCTCCTTCACGGCGTCGCGGAAGCCGTCGGCCAGCACCACGTCGGAAGCCCCTGCCGCCCTGGCGATCTCGGCCTTCTCCTCGGTGGACACCACGGCGATGGTCCGTGCCGCGCCCAGCGCGGGTGCCAATCGCAGCGCCGCGGTGCCGATCCCGCCGGCCGCGCCGTGCACCAGAACGGTTTCCCCCGAGGCCAGCCGGCCTCTGGTGCGCAGCGCGAAATGCACGGTCATGTCGTTGAACAAGATGCCTGCCCCGGATTCGAACGACACCGAATCAGGCAGCGCGAACACCCGATCCGGCGGCAGCACAACCACTTCGGCCATCCCGCCGGACAGCATGGTCAGCCCGAGCACCCGGTCACCGGCCGCCACGTGCGCTCCCGCCGGGGCGCTGCGCACCACGCCTGCGACCTCGGCACCGGGGGTGAACGGCAGCTCCGGCTTGTATTGGTAGAGGCCGCGGGTCAGCAGCGCGTCGGGGAAAGCCACTCCGGCCGCATGAACGTCGACGACCACCCCGTCGCCCCCGGCCGGTTCGTCGATCTCGGCCAGCTGTACGGCCGACGGTCCATCGAGCCGGGTGATCTGTGCTGCGCGCATCGAGGCCTCATTTCTGTGTCGGGTCGGGCCCAATTCTGCGCCTGCCGCCCGCGGGGGTTCTCGTCCGGTCCGGAAAACCGCGACCACTCTCGACAGGTGTCAAGTTGGTGTCCTAGCATCAGCCGATGCTCACAGCCCGCGCCGCGGTCCTGCTCGACGCGGGAGCCGATCCGTGCCTGACCGACGTCCAGTTGCGCGAACCTGTGGGCGACGAGGTGCTGGTGCGCATCGATGCGGTCGGCATCTGTCACACCGACATCAGCGTCGCCGCCCGATTCCGCAAGGTGCCGATGGTATTCGGGCACGAAGGCGCCGGGACCGTGGTCGCGACGGGACCGCAGGCCGAACGCAGGGTCGGTGAGCAGGTGGTGCTCACGTTCGCGAGCTGCGGCGACTGCTCCAACTGTGCCGCCGACAGGCCGGCCTACTGCGATCACGCCACCGACCTCAACATGCGGGGTGGGCGTCGCGACGAGTCCAGCGCGCTGCGCCTCGATGGAGCGCCGATCACCGCAGGCTTTTTCGGCCAGTCCAGTTTCGCCACCCACGCCATCGCCCGCAGCCGCAATGCGGTGGCATTGCCGGAGCCGATCGATCCGGCCCTGGCGGCGCCGCTGGGCTGCAGTGTGCAGACCGGGGTGGGCGCGGTGCTCAACGTGCTCACGCCCGGCGCGGACGATTCACTCGTCGTCTTCGGCGCCGGAGCTGTGGGCCTGTCATCGGTCATGGCCGCCCGCATCGCCGGTTGCCGGACCATCGTCGCCGTCGACCCCATCGAGCAACGACGCACGCTGGCAACGGAATTGGGCGCCACCGCCACCATCGACCCGGCCAGCGTCGACGTTGCTGCCGCGGTGCTCGACGTCACCGGGGGAGCGGCAGCCGCGGTGGACACCACCGCACGGCCCGACGTGATCGCCACGGCGGTCGGGGTCCTGCGCACGCGCGGGTCCCTGGCGCTGCTCGGCCTCGGTGCGCTGACCGCCGAGCTGCCTGTCGCGCTCATCATGGGCAAGGGCCTGGCGGTGCGCGGAGTGGTCGAGGGCGACAGTGAACCGCAAACATTCATACCCCGGCTTGCGGAGCTGTATCGCCGCGGGGAGCTGCCGTTGGACAAGCTCGTGACGACCTACCCGTTCGACGACTTCGACCGGGCGTGGGCCGCTGCCAAGGCCGGTGATGTGGTCAAACCGGTACTGGTCACCGGCAGGTAGGCTGCCAGTTCAGTGCACTTCCGCAAGGCAACGACGCCGACGATCGGAGCATCGATGACCGCTGCAGCTCTTCCCCAGCTACCCCCGGGGCGTCCGCTGCAGGTCCGCGGCACCGACGGTGTCCGGCTGCATGCCCAGGTGTTCGGCCCGGCCGACGGTCAGCCGATCGTGCTGGCGCACGGCATCACCTGCGCCATCAAGGTGTGGGCGCACCAGATCGCCGACTTGGCCACCGACCACCGCGTCATCGCCTATGACCACCGTGGGCACGGCCGCAGCGAGACGCCGCGGGGGCGCCGCGGCTACAGCCTCAACCACCTGGCCGGCGATCTGGACGCGGTGCTGGACGCTGCCCTCGCACCGGGGGAGCGGGCGGTGATCGCCGGCCATTCGATGGGTGGCATCGCGATCAGTGCGTGGTCGCAGCGCTATCCGCACCGGGTGCGCCAGTGCGCTGCCGCGGTCGCGTTGATCAACACCACCACCGGAGACCTCCTGCGCGACGTGCAGCTCGCGCAGGTTCCCGCGCCGTTGAGTGCAACCCGGATCCTGGCGGCCGGAACCCTGCTCAAGACCTTCGGCGCGACGCCGGTGCCGCGCTTGGCTGACGGCCCCAACAAGCGGTTCGTGTCCTACCTGGCCGTGGGGCGCGACGCCGACCCGTGGGTCGCGCAGTGCGTCTACGAGTTGTTCGCCTCGACCCCGGCCGCGGGACGGGGCGGCTGGGCCCGCGTGCTGGTGGACAACCTCGGCTCGCAGCACATCTCGCTGCGCAACCTGGCGGTGCCCACCCTGGTGATCGGCAGTGCTCAGGACCGGTTGCTGCCGATCAACGCGTCCCGCCGGATCGCCGCGGACGCACCCAACCTGGCGGCGTTCATCGAGCTCACCGGCGGCCACTGCGCCATCTTGGAGCGCCCCGAGCAGGTCAACCAGCAGCTGCGTGTACTGGCCGACTCGGTGGCAACACACGAACGCGTCAGTTAGGGCGCGCGAGCGCCTCAGCGACCTCGGTGGCCGCGCGTTGCCCGGAGCGCACGGCGCCGTCGAGAAACCCCGTCCACCGGTCGGCCGTCTCGGTGCCGGCCCAGAAGATGCCGTCCACCGGTTTGCGCAGCCAGGGCCCGTAGGTGGTCCAGGACTTCGGCGGCACGGCCGCTGTCGGTCCGCCCGGGGCGAATTCTTCTGTGCCCCAACAGTGGTCGATATAGTCGATCGGTTTCAACGCGGCCTTGCCGAACAATGTGGCGAAGCCGGCGAGCGCCTGGTCGCGTCGTTCGTCGGCGGGCAGCGGGTCGAACGCGCGGGCGTCGGTGAACCCCAGCAGGATGCCGGGCCCGTCTTCGGGGCTGACGTCGAAGGTGATGAACACGGGCCCCTCGTCGGACAACGCCTCACCTGAGCAGCCGCCTGCCCGCCAGAACGGCTTGTCGTAGGCGGCATACGCCTTGCTCAACGTGCCCTGTGGCCAGTGCTTGGTCAGCTCCGTGTACTGCGTGGGCAGCGGCGGGTCGAACGTGATCTGTGCGCGATGCTGGGGTGCGATCGCCACGATCACCGCACGGGCCGACACCTGCCCTCCCGCGTGGCCGACCACGACGCCGCCGTCCGGTCGGCGCTCGATGCGCTGCACGGGCGTTCCGAGCGCGACGCGCTCACCCAGTCCCTCAGCCATCCGCAGCGCGATCTGCTGGGTGCCACCCGGGAAGCGGTCCTGCTGAGCACCGCCCTTGACGTCGAGCAATCGGCCCAACCCGCCGGCGGCTCTGATGTAGCGCACGGCATGCAGCATCGATACCTCATCCGGCTCGGCACCCCAGGTGACCCGGGACACGATCGCCATGAGATTGCGCGTCGAGGCGCCGGCGTGCACCGACCGCAGCCAGCGCTCCATGGTGATCTGGTCGAGTTTGCGGGCAGTGGCGCCGCTCCACGGTTCGGACACGCGGACCTGACGGCGCAGCCGCTCGAACCGCCATTGGATACGGGAGACGTCGACCAGCTCGATGATCGACAGTTTCGGGATGGTGCTGCGGTAGGACCGCACCTTGCCGTGCCAGCGGATCAGGTTCTTGCCGCGACAGTACGTCGGCACGGTCTCGCAACCCAGCTCGGCGGCCAGCTTCAGCACCGCGTCCTGCGTCGGGCCGACGAACGTGCCGCCCAGGTCCACCGGGACACCGGCGATGGTGGTGGTGGACGACCGGCCCCCGACCCTGTCGCGGCCCTCGAGCACCAGCACGTCGTGCCCGAGGCTCTCCAGTTGGCGGGCGGCCGCCAGCCCGGCGAATCCGGCCCCCACCACGACGACGTCGGCGTTGGTTGGGATGCTCATCTGACTAGGCTCTCACGCCATGCAGGTGCTGACGGCGTTGTTCGGGCCGACGGACGCGATCGAGCGGGCTCACGCACTCCGGGAAGCCGGTGCCAGCGGCGTTTTCACCTTCGAAGGCCCGCACGACGTGTTCGCACCGTTGACGTTGGCCTCGACCGTCGGTGACCTGGACCTGCTGACCAACGTCGCAATCGCGTTTCCGCGCAATCCCATTCAGCTGGCCCATCAGGCCGTCGACCATCAATTGCTCTCCGGCGGCCGATTCACCCTTGGGTTGGGCACGCAGATCCGGACCCAGATCGAAAAGCGCTACGGCACCGATTTCGACCGCCCGGTGGCCCGGATGACCGAACTCATCGCCGCGCTGCGAGCGATCTTCGAAGCCTGGCAGACGGGCGAACGGCTGAACTTTCACGGCGAGTTCTACCGGCACACGCTGATGACTCCCACGTTCACGCCGCGGGACAACCCCTACGGTCCGCCACCGATCTACGTGGGTGCGCTCGGGCCGCGGCTGACGCGGGCGACTGCCCAGTTCGCCGACGGGCTGCTGGTCATGCCGTTCGGTTCGCGACGGTTTCTGCACGACGTGACGCTGCCCGCAGTGCGGGACGGGCTGAGCGCCTCTGGTCGCGAACTCGCTGATTTCGCGGTGGTCCCGGAGATCATCGTGTCGGTAGGAGACGATCACGACGCGACGCGGCGGCTGCTGGCGTTCTACGGGTCGACGCCGGCGTATCGGCCCGTGCTCGACGTGCACGGCTGGGGCGACCTGCAACCCGAGCTCAATGCGCTGTCCAAGCAGGGCCGGTGGCAGGACATGGGTTCGCTGATCGATGACGACATGCTGCACACCATCGCCGCATGCGGTAGCCCGAGCGAGATCGCCACGCACATCCGCGACCGGGTGCGCGGGGTGTCCGATCGGGTGTGCCTGTATCAGCCCAGCCCCATCCCGGTCGATTCGCTGGCCGAGATCGTTGACGCACTCCGCACCTGAGGTCTTAATGTGGATGGTACGCAGCGGGACCAAAGGAGGTTCGCATGGCGGCCACAGAACCCGATTACACGGACGTGCTCATCATCGGGGCCGGTATCTCCGGTATCGGTGCGGCCTACCGCATCCATGAGAAGAACCCTCACCTGACATACGCGATTCTGGAGCGGCGCGCGCGCATCGGCGGCACCTGGGACCTGTTCCGCTATCCGGGAATCCGTTCCGACAGCGACATCTTCACGCTCAGCTTCCCGTACGAACCGTGGACGAGGCCCGAGACCGTCGCCGACGGTGCCGATATCCGCGACTACCTCACCGAAACCGCGCACAAACACGGCATCGACCGCCACATCCGGTTCAACACCCATGTGTTGTCGGCGGATTGGAACTCGTCGACCGACACCTGGACCGTGCAGGCGCAGCACGACGGGCAGACGCGGACCTACCGGGCGCGGTTCCTGTTCTTCGGCAGCGGCTACTACAACTACGACGAGCCATACACACCGGACTTTCCGGGAATCGATAACTTTCGCGGCGAGGTGGTGCACCCACAGTTCTGGCCGGAGGCCATCGACTACACCGATAAGCGGGTGGTGGTCATCGGCAGTGGCGCGACAGCGATCAGCCTGATACCGGTGCTGGCCCTGCGCGCCGCGCACGTCACCATGCTGCAGCGGTCTCCGACCTACATGTTGTCGATGCCGCGGATCGACCCGGTGGTCCAGCGGATCCGGAAGAGCCTGCCGCGCAGGGTGTCCCACCAGGTTGTGCGGTTCCGCAACGCGATGATCCAAGTGCTGCTGTACCTCATGTTCCGCAAGGCACCGGACTTCGGGCGCAGGCTGATCCGTAACCGCACCACCACCGCGTTGCCGGCCGGCTACCCCGTCGACGTGCATTTCAAGCCGCGGTACAACCCGTGGGATCAACGCATGTGCTTTGTGGTCGACGGTGACCTGTTCGAACAGATCAGTTCCGGACGCGCCGACGTGGTGACCGATCACATCGACCACGTGGACGCCGGCGGCATCGTATTGCGCTCAGGTGACCGCGTCGACGCCGACATCATCGTCACCGCAACGGGTTTACAGTTGCAGGCCCTCGGCGGCATCACCCTGAGCATCGACGGTACCGAGGTGAAGCCGACCGAGCGCTTCGTCTACAAGGAGTCCCTGCTCGAAGACGTACCCAACATGGCGTGGTGCATCGGATACACCAACGCGTCGTGGACGCTGCGCGCCGACATGACCGCCCGCGCCGTGGCGAAGTTGTTGGCCTACATGGATTCCCACGGGTATACGCACGCCTACCCGCACCGGGGACCGGGCCCCATGCAGGAGAAGCGGACCTGGGATCTGGAGGCTGGCTACATCCAGCGCTCCGAACATGCGCTACCTCGGTCGGGCACCAAGCGACCATGGCACGTTCGGCACAACTATGTGCTCGACGCCATCGACCACCGCTTCGACCGCATCGAGGAGTCGATGGTGTTCGGTCGTGCACCCGCTGTCGCCCAGACCAAGTCCGCGCCTGAGTCCGAGTCCGTCGCCTAGGCACCGCGAGCGTGCGTGTCTGCTGCCCAACACGCCGTATTCCAGCAGCACGTTGCGCACGCTCGTCACGGTATGCGGATGCGTATCCCGGAGCTCAACAGCTGCGTCGCTGACAATCCAAACGTGGCCTTGAAGCTGTCCGCGAGGTGCGACGGGCTGGCGAACCCGGAATCGGCGGCCGCCGTGGTCAGATCGTGACCGGCCGCCACGGCGGTACCCGCCAATATCAGCCGACTCCACATCCGGTAGCGCCGCAGGCTGGTGCCCATCTCACTGCGGAACAGGTGCAGGAAGCGCGATTCGGACAGCGCTGCGGTTGCTGCCAACTCGCGTGCTGACACTGTGGCGGCCGGGTCGTCCCGAATCTGCTTGGTCACCAGTGCAATCCGCGGATCGATCACGTGCAGCACGTCGGGCGTTGCCACCTCGAGCCAGTGGCGGGCGGACGCGTCGTCGTGTGGCGCGACCGTCAGTGCCTGTTGGTTCACGTGACCCACACCGATACGACCCCGGAGCGTGGCGAACTGCTGCCGGCACGACGCGCTGCGCGGTGAGCTGGGGTCGAGGTAACACGACACCATCGCGCCGTGCATCGACAGGTGATGAGTCAGCCGCGGCGGAATCAGCACGCTCCGGGCGACGGTGACGTTGCCCTCAACGGTGACGGTCAGCGGTGCGTCGACCCCGACGGCCAGACACCAGACCGACCCGGAATGCGGCTCGAGGCCAAGGCCGGGCCCGGAGTAGAGCGCCTGGCCCGGCCACAACCACACCGTCGGACAGCAGGTTTGTGGAAGCGCGAGAGCGGCGTCGGACGACATGCTGGACTCCTGGTCATTTCGAACAGGAGGCTACCGTGGTCGTGATCGTCGCCGTCGGCGTGTTCTTCGCAGGGATGGGGCTCTACGCCATGGCCGCCCCGACAGCGCTGCTGCGCCCGTTCGGTCTGGTGCCCGGGCAATCCACTGCCCGCGCCGAGGTGCGTGCGGTCTATGGCGGATTCGGCCTGGCGATGGCCGCCATCCTCGGCTATGCCGCCGTTACGTCGGGACAGCTGCGCACCGGGATCGTGATCACCGTGGCCGCCGCCCTGGCGGGAATGGCGTTGGGCCGCATCATCTCTGGGGTGATCGACGTGCGAACGTCGTTCTACCCCAACTGGTTCTACTGCCTGGTCGAGGCCGGCGCCGCTGCCGCGTTGATGTCGGTGGCCTAGTTCCCCCGCGAACAGACACCAAGGTCCCGTTATCCCGGCGTGTCGCGAACCTTTACGTCTGCTCGCGCAAGAAAACTAGGGGGCGACGGTCAGCCAGTCCGTGAAACCCGACGGGTCGTGGCGGCCCAACGCGCCGTGCTCGAACAGACCCCAGCCCTCCACGGGTGCACCGTTGCCTTCGGTGCACACCGCGCGGCCGACGTGGTCGATGACGCCGAACGCGGCTCTGCCGATGATCGCGGGGTCGGTCATGTCGTAGGTGAGCCGTTCGGTGAATCGGTCACCTTTCCACATGCCGTGCAGCCAGTCGACGTCACCGCCGTAGCCACCGCCCACGTGAATCGGCACGGGCAGTTTGGATTCCACCTCAAAACGGAGCGCCGCACCCGATTGATCAGTCGCGTCGATGGTGGCGCCGGTGGGGATGCGGGTGCCGGAGCGGTAGTGGATCTTCACGCGCGGCCAGCCGAGTTGCTCGACGCGCCCGTCCTTCCAGATCCGGGTGCAGTCGTTGAGCGAGCGGAAACCGTTGGGTTCTTCCTGAATGATGATGACGATCGAGAACTCGTCGAACGCGATGGGTACGTAGAGCCACCACATGCCCTCAAACGGCGGGTCAGCAGGCCGGCCTGCCGGCTCGGCCTCGCCGATCGGCCGGATTCCCCAGGAGCGGTCCCTGGAGCCGATCCACGTTGCCGGGTCGACGGCGATGTGCTCCCCGTCGATCTCCAGATGGCCGGTCCACGAACCCAATTGGGCGAATCGCTGCGCGTCGAGTGTGACGCGGTTGCCCTGCCGCATCAGATGCGGCTGCTCCTGGACGACGTCGAACAGTCCGTTCCAGGTGAGATCCGCTGCGATGCCGTCGGTTTCGTCGAGCACGATGCGCACCTGCTGCAGAGGCTCGGTGACCTCGACGCGGTAGCCGAGGACGTGCTGGTGCAACCGGTCCTGGTCGATGGCATCGGACAGATGGACCGCGGTTTGCGTGTCGCCGCGGCGCACCAGCAGATAGGCATCCTTGACCCCCAGGTTGGGGTAATAGCCGATGCCGGTGATGACGAAGATGTCGCCGGTGCGGTCGTGCGCGTTGAAGTACGAGCGGTCGTAGAAATTCCGGTCCGATGATCCGGGCCACGCGATGGGCTGGGGGATCTGGTGTACCGGGAATTCGTCCATGGGGCCGAGCACTATGGTGTCTCCTCGATCATGCGTTGCAGCAAAGGCCGGTGGTAGAACAGGGTTTCGACGTCGTCGGGTTTCTCCATCTCGCCGAAGTGCACGCGGCGCGCGCCGGTGCGCATGAAGACGCAGGCCCACACCACCCCGGAATAGACGTAGAACCATTTCAGGTCGCCGACCTCGACACCGCTGTACTCGCGATAGGTGGCGCGGACGTCTTCCTCACGCAGCACATCGGGCAGGCCGGGCAGGCCCGCCATGCCGCACAGCTCCTGGAAGACCATGTGCGCGTAGATGATCCACGCGACGTCGAATTCGCGCGGGCCCACGGTGGCCATCTCCCAATCGAGAACGGCAGCGGGTTGGAAATCCTGGTAGAGCACATTGCCGATGCGCGAGTCGCCCCAGACAAGTACAGATTCGCCTGCCGCGATGTCCTCGGGGAAGTGCTCTTCCAGCCAGTGCAGCGCCTGCTCGACCAGCGGTGACCGGCCGATGTCCGGTACGGCGAATTCGTACCAGTTCTTGAGCCAGCCGAAGTGCCTGCGCAGTGCGTTGTCTCCCGGCGGATCGGCCTCGATCAGGAAGTCAAAGGTCTTCTCTGCGTTGGGAATCGCGTGCAGCTGGGCCAGTACCTGCACGGTCGAGTCCTGCAGGGTCCGCTGCTGCTCGGCGGTGGCGTCGGCGAACCAGTTGTTGCCGAACGTGTAGGGCATGACGTCGGGCGGTACCACACCGTCGACGCGGTCCATCAGGAAGAACGGCCGCCCCAATACCTCGCCGGTCGGTTCCAGCCAGCGCACCACGGGTACGGGGACATCGGTCAGTTCGCGTGCCAGTCGCATCACCTCGAACTGGTCGCCCAGCCGATACGCCGAGAATACGGGCACGTCATCGTCGGTGGGCGCCACGCGGGCCACCCACTGGTGTTCTCTGGCTTCGCAGTCTTCGGTCCAGCGGCCTGTGAGAATGATTGTCTCCGAAGACATTCCGTTGGAGTCGACGCCGCTTTCCACGGTGATGTCCGGTGCCACGCCGCCGGGCATCACGGTGGCCAGCCACTCTGACATCACTGCGGGCAGATCGCTGGTGTCCCGACTGGACCGTTGCAGTCGGTCGACGTCCTCTACGGCCCGTTCAGCGGCCACAATCTTTTCCTTCCCGACGTAATTACGATACTGTGGGTAGCGTTATGAAAGCAGACCCGTCTTCGAATGGCAAGGTTTCCGGCGCCGGGCGCCCCCGCGACCCGCGCATCGACGCCGCCATACTGCGCGCCACGGCGGATCTGCTTGTGGAAATCGGCTATTCGAGCGTCACCATGGCCGCCGTTGCCGAGCGCGCGCAGACCACCAAGACCGCGCTGTATCGGAGGTGGTCGAGCAAAGCCGAGCTCGTGCACGAGGCCGCGTTCCCTGCCGCGCCGACTGCACTGGCCACCCCGGCGGGCGACATCGCCGCCGACGTGCGCGCCATGATCAGTGCCGCGCGCGACGTGTTCACCAGCCCCGTGGTGCGTGCCGCCCTGCCGGGCCTGGTCGCCGACGTGGCCGCCGACCCCGAGCTCAACGCCCGCGTGATGGCCCGCTTCACCGGGATGTTCGCCGCGGTGCGCGATCGGGTGGTCGACGGCATCGCCCGCGGTGAGGTGCACGCGGACGTCGACCCGGACCGGCTCGTGGAGATCATCGGTGGGGCCACCATGCTCAGAATGCTGTTGTGGCCGGGCAGCGACCTCGACGACGAATGGGTGGCCCAGACCACCGCGATCGTGGTGCACGGTGTGACCATCGGGCAGTGACTCTCGACCCTTTTGCGTCATGGTGAGGACAAACCTTCCAGGTGGCCGCGGCGCTGCATAGCCTGTGGCCACGTGACGCTTACTGCCTCCCGTTCAGCGGCCAAACCCACTGCGCGCACTGTCGCGTTGGGCAGCGCGGTCGGCACCACGATCGAGTGGTACGACTTTTATCTGTATGCCACGGCTGCCGCTTTGGTCTTCAAACCATTGTTCTTCCCGAACATCTCATCGACGGCGGGAACGCTGGCCTCGTTCGCGACCTATGCCGCGGGGTTCGGGGCCCGGCCGCTCGGCGCACTGATCTCCGGTCACTACGGAGACCGGTTGGGGCGCAAGACGGTTCTGGTCGCCGCGCTGGTGGGGATGGGACTGAGCACGTTCGCGATCGGGCTCCTGCCGACCTATGCCCAGGTCGGGCTGCTCGCCCCCGCACTGCTGGTGAGCCTGCGGTTGCTGCAGGGCCTGGCGGTCGGCGCGGAATGGGGCGGGGCGGCACTGCTCTCGGTGGAGCACGCACCGGCAGGGCGCCGCGGACTGTTCGGCAGCTTCACCCAATTGGGTTCGCCGGCAGGCATGTTGCTGTCGACTGGGGTCTTCTACGCAACGAGGACGATCACGGGCCCCTATGCCTTCCTCGGCTACGGCTGGCGGATCCCGTTCCTGCTGAGTGCCGTTCTCGTCGTGATCGGGCTGGTGATCCGGCTGAGACTCACCGACGCCGAGGTGTTCACGCGAGTCCGGGAGCGCGGCGAGGTGGTGCGGTTGCCGGTGCTGGAGGTGCTGCGTACCCAGCCGCGAAATGTGTTGATCACCACCGGGTTACGATTTTCGCAGATCGCGCTGTTCGTCCTGCTGACCACGTATTCATTGACCTATCTGCAGGATTCGTCGGCTGCGGGCAGCCAAGTCGGCTTGACCGCCGTGCTCATCTCGTCGGCCGTCGGCCTGATCAGCACGCCACTGTGGGCGATGTTGTCCGACCGCGTGGGGAGGCGGCCACCGTATCTGTTCGGCGCGGTGGCCGGCGTGCTGGCGCTGGTCCTGTTCTTCGTGGCGGCCGGCACCGGTTCTCACGTCGCCATCGTGCTGTCGATCGTGTTCGGGATCAACATCGCCCACGACGCCATGTACGGGCCGCAGGCCGCGTGGATCGGAGAACTGTTCGACACCCGGGTGCGCTACAGCGGGGCGTCGTTGGGGTATCAGATCGGTGCGGTGCTCTCGGGCGGTTTCGCACCGTTGGTCGCGGCGGCGCTGCTGGTCGCCGGCGGGGGCAGCCCGTGGCTCATCGTCGGGTATTTCGTGGTCCTCACCGCGATCACGTTTACGGCCGCCTACTTCGCACGGGAAACGCATCGGGACGAGATTGGGGACGCGCGATGAGCCGGATTTATCTCAACGCGTTCGACATGGCCTGTGTCGGACACCAGTCCGCGGGGCTGTGGCGGCACCCCGAGGACCAGGGCTACCGATACCGCGAACTCGGGTATTGGACAGAGCTGGCCCGCATCCTGGAGTCCGGGGGGTTCGACGCGTTGTTTCTCGCCGACGTGCTCGGGGTGTACGACGTCTATGGCGGTTCGCGGGACGCGGCAGTGGCCGACGCCGCACAGGTACCGGTCAACGATCCGACGCTGGCCGTGTCGGCCATGGCCGCGGTCACCGAGACGCTCGGTTTCGGAGTCACGGTGTCGCTGACCTACGAGCAGCCCTACGCACTCGCGCGTCGGTTCGCGACGCTGGATCACCTGACCGATGGCCGGGTGGCCTGGAACATCGTCACCTCCTACCTCGACAGCGCCGCCCGCAACCTCGGGCTGGACGCCCAGATCCCGCACGACGAGCGCTACGAGATCGCCGAGGAATACCTCGAGGTCTGCTACAAGCTGTGGGAGGCGTCGTGGGAACCGGACGCCGTCATCCGGGACCGCGAACGTGGCGTGTTCACCGATCCGGCGAAAGTCCACGACATCGAACACAAAGGTCGCTACTTCAGCGTCCCGGGTCCGTTCCTGTGCGAACCGTCCCCGCAGCGCACGCCCGTACTGTTCCAGGCGGGAGCCTCACCTCGAGGAGTCCGATTCGCCGCCGCCCACGCCGAGGCGGTCTTCGTGTCCGGCCCGACGCCCGAGATCGTCGCCAAGCCGGTCACAGCGCTGCGTGCCGCCGCGGCCGATCTCGGACGAGATCCCCAGTCCATCAAGGTTTTTACGATGCTGACCCCGATCGTGGCCGAAACTCATGAGGCGGCCGTCGCGAAGCTACACGACTACCGGCAGTACGTCAGTGCCGATGGGGCGCTGGCGCTGTTCGGCGGCTGGACCGGGGTGGACCTCGCCGAGCTCGGGCCCGACGAACCGCTGAAGTACGTCCAGACCGAGGCCAATCGTTCTGCGCTGGCATCGTTTACCACGTCGGACCGCAACTGGACGGCGGGGGAGTTGGCCCAGGAAGTCGGTCTCGGGGGCCGTGGCCCGGTCGTGGTGGGGTCGCCGACGGACGTGGCCGACGAACTCGAACGCTGGGTCGACGAGGCCGGCGTCGACGGATTCAATCTGGCCTACGTCACGACACCGGGGACTTTCGTCGACTTCGCCCGCCACGTCGTGCCCGAGTTGCGGCGTCGTGGCCGGGTTCCCGATCACAAGGAGCGGGGGACACTACGAGAGCGGCTCGGCGGCACCGGCCCGCTACTGTCCGCGGACCACCCTGGCGCGGCGTACCGGCCGCCGGCTTGGGGCTGACACGTTGACACGCCCCGTCACGCACGCACGACACTGGGATGATGAGCGAGCAACCGTTCCCCGCGGACTGGCAGATCGCACTCGTGCTGGTGCCACACCCGGACGATCCCGAGTACGGCATCGGCGCGGCCGTCGCCAAGTGGACTGATTCCGGCAAGACCGTGCATTACGCCCTGGCCTCCCGTGGCGAGAGGGGGATCGCCGGCATGCCGCCCGAACAGGCCGCGCCGTTACGGGAAGTGGAGCAGCGCCGGTCGGCGGCCCTCGTCGGGGTCAGTGACGTGGCGTTCTGGGACTTTCCGGACAGCGACATTCGCAACACCCCCGAGCTGCGGGCCAAGATCGCCACGACCATGGCGACCCTGCATCCCGACGTCGTCGTCACGATCTACAGCGGCCCGATCTGGGCTCCCGACGCGCCCAACCAACGGGACCACATCGAGTTCGCTCACGCGGTCGCGCAGGCGTACGACAGTCTGGTCGAGCCGCCTGCCTGGCTGTTCGAGAACGGGCCAGACCCGACGCACTACGAGCTGGTTGACGGCTACACCGATCGGGCCGTCGAATCGCTTGCCGCCCACGAGGTTTACCTGTCGGTGCTCGATCCGCACACGCCCGTCGTCGAACAGGCCCGCCGTCAAGTGGAGATGACCACGGCGGTCCGGGAGGCACTCGGCGGACACGCGGTCGAATTCATTCTCAAGCGACACCGCTGAGCGACCAGCCGGCCCGCCTACCATCTATGTGTGCGAGCCGTGGTGTATCCCGAGGTCGGCGTGCTGCCGACAGTTGTCGACGTGGCCGATCCGCTATGCCCTCCCGATGGTGTGATCGTCGAGGTGGCGGCGACCGGCGTGTGCCGTTCTGACTGGCATGCCTGGCGCGGTCATGATCCGGTCGCACTGCCGATCATTCCCGGGCACGAGTTCGCCGGGACCATTGCAGCGGTCGGCGCCGACGTCACCGGCTGGCAGGTAGGGGACCGTGTCACCGTGCCGTTCGTACTGGGTTGCGGGCATTGCGAGTTCTGCGTGGCCGGTGACGCCCAGGTGTGCCCGGACCAACTGCAGCCCGGGTTCACCCTGCCGGGCTCCTTTGCTCACCGGGTGGTTGTGCCCCGCGCGCAGCCCAACCTGGTGCGGCTGCCGGATACGGTGTCGTTCGTCGCGGCGGCAGCGCTGGGGTGCCGGTTCGCCACGTCGTTTCGTGCGGTCGTCACCCATGGCGCGGTGCAGCCGGGCCAATGGGTCGCGGTCCATGGCTGCGGTGGCGTCGGGCTGTCAGCGGTGATGATCGCGAAAGCGTTCGGCGCCAACGTCGTTGCCGTCGATCGCAGCACCGAAGCGCTCGCGACGGCCGCCGCGCTCGGCGCCGACGAACTGATCAACGGTTCCGAGATCGACGATGTCGCAACCGAAGTCATCCGTCGTACCGGGGGAGGTGCGCACATCGGTGTCGACGCCATCGGCCACCCCGCGGTCGCGGCGGCCTCGGTGTCCTCACTGCGCCGTCGCGGTCGCCACGTGCAGGTCGGTCTGTTGCTCGGCGACGCGGCGCAGACCGCTCTGCCGATGGACCGCGTGATCGCCCACGAGCTCGCGGTCCTCGGCTCGCACGGGATGCCCGCCGTGGACTATCCGGCGATGCTCGAGCTCCTCGCGACCGGTGCGCTCGACCCGGAACGGTTGGTGACCCGGGTGGTGGGACTCGACGAGGCCGGTGCGGCGCTGGCGGCCATGGATGCGCCGACGGGTCCCGGGATGACCATCATCGAACCCGGCCGGTCAGGGTGAGTCGTACCATCAGCCTGTGATCAGCGCTTCACAGACCAACGGCAGCGGCCACACTGTGCTGGCCGAGGTCGACAGCACCTCCTACCGGTCGCTGCGGCACCGCCCGGTGTCGCGTGCCGAGCGGTACGCGATCGGTAAGGGGCTGCGGAAACGAGTTCCGCGTCGCACGCTGGCAGATTGGGAGCTGCGCATCGGCCGACCTGACCCGGTCCAGCTGATCACGATCAGCCACGAAGGGCGCGTCGACCGGCTGATTCCGATCCGGGTCGGCCGCATGGTCGCGTCGCCGTACGGCTTTCTGCGCGGTTCGGCGGTGGTCATGGCCGAGGATGTCGCGCACCTCCCGAGCACCGGCATCAACCCGGTCGTCTGCGGTGACGCACATCTGGGCAATTTCGGGTTCTATGCGTCGCCGGAGCGGGATCTGGTCATCGATCTCAACGATTTCGACGAGGCCCATCCAGGTGGCTGGGAGTGGGACCTGCGCCGATTGGTGGCCAGCATCTGGGTCGCGGGCCGGCACAACGGCGCAACCGAAGAGCAGTGCGCTACCTCGGTACAGTCCTGTGTTGCGTCCTACCGCAAGCAGATTCGATGGCTGGCCGACCAGCCGCTGTTCGCGCGCTCTTTCCAGCGGATCGGCGCCGACGAACTGGCGGCCGAGGCCGGGGGCAAGCTGCAAGACGAGGTGAACCGCGCCGCCAAGCGGGCGCGCAACCGCACGAGTGACCGCGCCCTGCCCCGGTTCACCGAGGAGGTCGCGGGAACACGGCGGCTGGTGGAGGAGCCCCCGCTGATCACCCGGCTCTCCGAACCGGACGCCGACCAGCTCGCCGAAGCGCTTGACGAATACCTGTGCACCTTGGCCCCGCACTGGCGTCGCATGCTCGGTGGTTACACGCTCGTCGACGTCGCGCACAAGGTGGTCGGGGTCGGCAGTGTCGGATTGCGTGCGTACGTGGCGCTGCTCGAAGGGTCGACGCCTGACGACGTGATCTTCCTGCAGCTCAAACAAGCCCGCCGGTCGGTGCTCGCGCGGTACGTGCACGGTGAATCCGCATGGCACGCCCACCAGGGACAGCGGGTAGTGGAGTATCAGCAGGCGCTGCAGACGGTCAGCGATCCATTGCTGGGCTGGACAACCATGGACGGTCGGCAGTATTACGTGCGGCAGTTCCGCAACATGAAGGGCACCATTCCACTGGATGCCATCGACGCCGCCGCCCTCACCGACTACGCCGGCGTCGTCGGACAGTTGCTCGCGAAAGGCCATGCGCGCACCAGTGGCGCGTCGATGATCGCCGGCTACATGGGCTGCTCCGACCGGGTGGACCAGGCAATGTGCCTGTTCGCCCGGCGATATGCCGATCAGACCGAGGCCGACCATGCCGCACTGGTCGCCGCGGTGGACCGTGGGCTGCTGCCAGTGGAGCGCGGCGTCTGAATTGCGAGCTGGTTCCGTGAGAGCGGATCACAAGACGCAGTGTCGTTTTCGGGGGAGGCGGTCCGCAGTCACCGTAGAGGCTCACGGCGCTGAGTGAGAAGGAATTACACCGTAACTGCCGTGCCGACTACGTGTCGTAGTCGGCCGACAACGCTGCGTCGAAGCGCTTGACGGTTTCGTTCACGTCGGCAATTGTGTGGGCCGCCGAGACGTACCAGATGCCGCGGTATGCGACCCAGATGCCGGCGGCGATGAGATGCCTGGCGAGGCGGCTGTACCGGTCATGATCGATGGTTTGCAGCTGCGCGTAACGCGTGATGGCAGTGTTCTCGGCGTCGAATCGGGCGTGGAACGCCATCGGAAGACCTTGGAACCTGATGGGAATACCGCGTTGCTCCATCAGCGCGGTAAGAGAATCGATGAGCTCGGCGCCGACTGATTCGACATGTCGGTAGACGCTGCGATCCTCGAGCTCGTCGAGTGAGGCGAGGACGGCGGCCGTGGCAATGGTGTTGCCGTTGAAAGTGCCGGCATGAGTGAGGGCGCCGGTTGCGACGTCGGAAAACAGGTCTTCTTTACCAACCAGGGCCGCGCAGGGCCAGCCCGCGGCCATTGCTTTGCCGTAAACGGCGAGATCTGGTGTCACACCGAACCTTTCGGCGGCCCCGCCCAGCGATACCCGGAATCCGGATATGGTCTCGTCGAAGATCAGCACGATCCCCTTCTGAGTGCAGAGCCTGCGGACATGCTCCAGGTAGTTCGCGGTCGGTACGATGGCGCCGGCGTTGAGCATCATCGGCTCCATCACCACCCCGGCGATGGTCTCGCCGTGTCGGGCAAGCGCTTCGGTGAAGGCTTCCTCGTCGTTCCACTCGATGGTGATCGTGGCATCAAGGGCCTCATGCAGCTGGCCCAGACTGCCCGTTTGGACTTGCCCGCCGTCCGAACGGATTTGGATGTTGTCGAACCATCCGTGGTAGTGACCATGAAAACGCAGGATGTCGCGTCGTCCGGTGGCGTTGCGGGCAATTCGCATCGCGGCCTGAATCATCTCGCTGCTGGAGCTACCAAATCGCAGTCGATCGGCCCATGGCAGTACGGCGAGGATGCGTTCGGCGGCTTCGATCTCACGGCGATGGGTGGCCGCATAGATGATTCCTTCGCGTTGAGCGGACACGACCTTCTCCACTACACGTGGCGGGGCGTAGCCGAGGAAGTTGGGTCCTTGGCCGAGCAGATAGTCCAGATACTCCGTGCCGTCGGCATCCCACAGGCGGCAACCGCTGGCGCGTTCGACGATCAGGTGTGGGTTGAGCAACCGGGTGTTGCTGCTGACCCCTCCTGCCAATGTGCGCAGCGCGCGCTGCTGTAGATCTTGTTGATTCGACGTCGTGGCTGTCATCTGTTTCTCCTGTTTAGCTGATGCCATCTGGAAAGTAGAAATTGATTGCGTTGTGGCAGAAGATATTTCGTGAGTCAACTTCATCTAATGAGGCGAGGCTTTGAGTAGCCGCCGCCAGCACACGGTCGTAGTCGGCGGCCAGCTCGCACACCGGCCAGTCCGACCCGAACATCATTCGTTGTGCGCCGAACGCGCTGACCAGATGGTCGATGTACGGTTGGAGATCTGCCGGCGTCCACGTGGTCCAGGACGCTTCGGTAACCAGTCCCGAGAGTTTGCACCAGACGTTTGGATGTCCAGCCAGGGCTGTGATCCCGTTGGCCCAGTGGGCAGACCAGCCTGCGGCAATAGGAGGCTTGGCACCGTGGTCGACTACCAGGCGCAGTTCCGGATGCCGGTCGGCCAGGGTATCAGCGGCGGCTGCCTCTCGGTCCGTAATCTCAAGATCGAAGGCAAGATTGCGCGCAGTGATCGCCCGCATCGCGTCGTCGACGTCCGTACGTAGTAGCCAGCGTGGATCGGGTTCGTCGGCAACGCCGTGGCGTAAGCCGACCAGGCGATGGCCGCCGGGGCCCGCGCGGAGCGTGTCGATCTGATCGCCCACGTCGGATGCAGTCAGATCCACCCAGCCGACGACTCCGACGATGGCCGGTGTGTGGCTGGACAACTCGAGCAGTTCTCTGGTCTCGGCCATGTCGGCGCGGACTTGCACCACAATGGTTCTCGAAACGCCGTTGGCTCGCAGGTGCGGTTGTAGGTCCGCGAAGTCGTAGCGACGCCGCAGCGCTGCGAAATCACCTGTCATCCATGGATAAGAGCCGACTTCGGGATCCCACAGATGGTGATGTGCGTCAACGATTGTCATGGGCACGTCGGTCTGCCGGTGTGGGCGCATCACCGATCAGCAGTCCCTCGTCCTTCAGGTCGGTCCAGAGATCGTCGGGGATCGGCTGATCGAACAATGTCACGTTCTCAATGACCTCTGCGCGGTTGCGCGCTCCGGTGAGGACGGCGGCGACTGCCGGGTGCGCCGCCGGAAACTGCAGCGCTGCCGCCTTGAGCGGGACGCCATGGCGCTGGCAGACTTCGGAAAGCCGATGGGCGCGGGCGATGCGGTCGGTAGGTGCGGGATCGTAGTCGTACCGTGCACCGGGGCCGGCGTCGGCCAGTAGACCACTGTTGAAGACAGCGCCGGCGACCACAGCGATGCCACGCGCTGCGCACAGCGGAAGAAATGACTGCAGCGCAGTCTGTTCCAACAACGTGTACCGGTTGGCCAGCAAGAACATGTCGGGGTCGGATTCCCGGGCGAACCGCTCGAGAGCGGCCGTCTGGTTCATCCCCGCGCCGATCGCGGAAACAACCTCCTGGTCGCGAAGATCGATGAGCGTCGGAAATGCGGTGTCCAGCGCCTCGTCGACGTAATCATCCGGGTCGTGTACCAGGACGATGTCGAGATGATCGGTGCCCAAGCGGGTCAGACTCTCATCGATGGAGCGCAGCACGCCGTCCCGCGAGTAGTCGTACACCGTGGCCACGTCGGGCGCACCGGCGTCATACGGGCGGCCCGTGGAGTCGAAGTCGTCAGGATGCGGTGGCGCGTCAGCACGCAGCAACCGGCCCACCTTGCTGGACAGCACATAGTCTTCGCGCGGATAGGCTGCCAGGCCCCGGCCCAAGCGCACTTCACCGTTGCCGCGTCCATACTGTGGGGCGGCGTCAAAGTAACGTAACCCGGCCGACCAGGCTGCTGCCACGGCGTCCTGCGCTACGTCGTCGGCCACTTCTGTGTACATGCCGCCGATTGCGGTCGCGCCAAACCCGAGCGCGGTGATCGTCAGCTGGGTGCGGCCTAGTTGGACCGGGGTGTCGTGCGCCATCAGGGCAATCTCCTGCCTATTCGTTCGTGCTGCGGTTTCGGTCATCTAGTTCACCGTGCCGTCGGGGTGCAGTACGGCGACGGTCTCGGCGTCGTAGAACGTCGCGACAACCTCTGTCGTTTGGGTCTCGCCCGGGCTCAGCAGTCTTGCCTGGCCGGCGGCCACGGCGTCGTGTAACGGGCTGGGATATCCGGTCCATGGTTCGATCAGGGCTTGCTGGTATCCGCGCCATCCGTCGTAGACAAGGCAGAACCACACCACCGAAAAAAGATCGTGGTCGAAGCACAAGCCGAACCCGCGCCTGTCCTGAACGTCGGTCGCCGCAACCCAGCCCGCGGTCAATCCCGTCAGGTAGTGCAGTGCGAACGCGCCCACATCGATGTCGGTTACGTTTCGCAAGTCGTTTCCGTGAAGCACCGGCCAGTCGTACGTCTCGCCGGGACGGCCGAGGAATTCGCCACCCGCTTCGTCGACGATTCCACCGGTGGCTGGGATGTCGAAGCGCATACCGGGCCGGATCGCCAGACTCGGATGGATGCCCCAGTTGTAGTCGAAAGGCAGTGTCCCGATATTGCGCAACCGGTAAGACACGGTGAAGCGTTGCTCGTCGGCACGCAATGTAATGGTGCGGTCCAGCTGGGCCGGTGTGATGGGGGTGCGCACCGTGGTGGTCAGAGAGACACTGGTGGGATCGCGGTGCAGTCGGTATTCAGCCGGCGCGGTCCAGACCTCGCCCATATACGGCAGCTGGTCACCGTAACGGTTGGGGCCGGCGCGGCCACCGGGAAATGTGTCGTCCCAGCCGCCGGCCCAGTGGTCGTCGAAGTCGGCGTGCACCGCTGCGAGATGCGGTGTCACTCGCGGCGACTTCCACAGCACGTTGAGGTCTCGGTGCTTGTCGAGCAGCTGGAGGATGTTTGCGCCGCGTTGAGGGAGAACATCGAGGGCAAGATGCCGATTCTGCAGCCGCACCACCTTCAGGCCGTGATAAGTCCAGTGGTCGTCGATGTCGAGGTGTGATCCCACGGTTCAGCTCTTTGCGGCCCGGGCTGAGCCTCCGCGCTGCGCCGTGCCGGGCGCAGCCGGTGTCGCCAGGGAAGTCGTCGGGACGTTATGTTCACGAAGGCTTTCGTCCACTTCTTCGACCGCGACCGCCAGGTAGCCCGCCTCGGAGGCCAGCCCTTCGTCGCTGTTGAGCGATTGAGCGATTCGTCGGGTGGTCTTCGGTGCGGCGACGATGACGACGACGATGGCAACGACCCAGACCGTCGCGATGACGATGTTTGCGCGGCCGGAAGCAGTGTCGGGCCACGGAATAACGTTGCGGAACATGGTGTAACCGATGACCGCGATCGCCAGCAGTGGGATCACGTAGTCGAGCGCGGCGGCCTTGTGGCCCTGGCGAGGTGCGCGGACACACAGGTAGTACCACGCACCGACAGAGAACAGTCCGTAGGCGACCAGAAGCACCAGAGTGCCGACTGTCCCGGACCAGGCGAACAGGTCGAATGCCGTGTTGGTGACGGCGACGCGGACAAGCACGATGATGGCTGCGGCGAGACCGCAGACGAACAGCGTCGCGGAGATCGGAGTTCCGGTTTTCGGCGAGACTTTGGTGAATCCGCGGCCGTCGAAAGCGCCCCTGTTCAAGGCGAATAACAGCCGCGAGGCGGCGACGGCGGTGGCCAGGGCACAGCCCATCGCGGAGACCGCGGTGCCCAACGTCACCAAATCGCCCACCACGGCGCCGATGTACTGCTCACCCAACGTCCCGAACAGCGAGGCCGATTTCGAGAACGCGTCGACACCCGCTGCGTCTGAGCCGAATCCGAGCATCTGCACACTGGTCCCGACGATGTAGAACAAGCCGCCGAACAGTGCGACTCCGAAGATGGCGATCGGGATCGCACGCTTGGGATTGGTGGTCTCTTCACCCAGTGACGCGGCGGCTTCAAAACCAGCAAAGGAGAGGAAGCCGAATACGATGCCGAGGAACAGCGTGCTTGTTGACGTGCCCGGCGGCACCATGAACATGTCGAGGGTGAAGCGCTGACCGCCGGGAGCGTTCCCGCCGACGACTCGCACCACGACTACGACGGCGATGATGGCGATTACCGCGGTCGTGCAGATCTCGACCCACAGCAGTGTGGCCATCGATTTCTTCACGGGGGAGATCGCCAGCAGTGTTGCGATGCCGACGGACAGCAGCGCGATGATCCAGGGCACGATGCCCGGCGTCGTCTCGTACAAGCCGAGGCCGCGCAGGAATTCAGCACCGAAGATTCCGGCCGTCATCGACGTCGTGAGCATGAAACTGAGATAGGCACCCAACAACGCCCAGCCGGCCACCACCCCGGCGCGCGGCCCGATGGTGATGCCGGTCAATCCGAATACCGAACCGGCGTGGCTGAGACGGCTGCAGATCCGGGCGAAGCCGTACGCCACCAACAGCACACCGATCGTGGCGAGGACGAAGGTCAGTGGCACCGCGCGTCCAACCGTCGCGCCGGCGCCCTGGGGGTTGATGTTGATCGCAAGGCTCGCTCCCATGGCGGCGACCGACAGGGAGATCGCTGCCCACGTCGCAAGGGTGCGGCGCAGTCTTGGCTGTTGCCCTGTCGGATGTCCTGCTGTTGACGTCATGATTCCCATTCCTTGTGCGACGGCCGAGAGGCCGCGTGCCGCCGGTCGTGTGTGCGGGTCTGAACCGCCTGAGCGCCTACGCGGTTACGGATATCCCAACGCAACATTGCAAGCGGCTCTTTGTTCGAACTGCGTTGAACGTATTGCCGGGTGACTGGCCACACAATGACGAACCTAGCCCCGGATTATTCGGCGCGACCGAAGGATGCTGTTGGCGATGCGTCGGCAGGTGAGCGTCAAATCGTCTCGGTCGGAGATACGTTGCTGCTCAGCTTGTCTGGGTACTCGACTGGCCCAACCGTGATGGTGTGAGAGCTCAGTCGGCGTCGGGTACATGCCTCAGCTGGTCGGCGACGCGGCTGAAACCCGTCGCGATGGTGACGAGATCAGCGACTTTGGCGGTGTGTTCTGGCCACCATGCCAGAGCCACCACACACGGCGGGATATCGCGGATGCGACGGAAGGCCACACCGGGGCGCGAATAGAACCGCTGGGCGCCTGCCGACGTCACGCTGATTCCGATACCGCGTGCCACCAGATGTAGCTCGGCATCGCGTGTGCTGGCCTCCTCGACGACGGGTGCCGGGGACGTGCGGTAGTCGGACAACAGCCAGTAGTCCCGCCACGGGCCAGGTGCTTTGGGCGCAGCGATGATGGGCTCTTTGAGCAGGTCGGCGACCGAGACGCTGTCCTGGTTGGCCAGCGGATGGCCCTCGGGCAGGCAGGCAACCCGGTCTTCGGTAAGTAGTTCCAGAGTCGTGAGACCGCCGAGTCCGATCGGCGGTCGGATGATCGCGGCATGCACTGCCGAGTCACGCAATCCGGCAGTGGGATCGGCGAAGTCGTATTCCACTGAACGCAAGGGGCGCTGCGGGAACTCGGCGGCGAACGATCGCAATAGCCACGGGATGACCTCAAGCCCGGCGCCGATCGTGTACCCCAAAGTCAGCACCGACCCGTCGCGGTCTGCGGTGCGCTGGGCAGCTTTGACGGCGGAGTCGAGGTCGTCGAGGACTTGGGCCACCAGACTGGCGAACACGACTCCGGCATCGGTGAGTTCGACCGAACGGGTAGTTCGGGCAAACAACTGGAGTTTCAGTTGATGTTCGAGGTCTTTGATGGTTTCGCTGAGCCACGGGTTCGACACCAGGAGCTGTTCGGCTGCACGGGAAAAACTGCGGTGTTCAGCGACCGTCAAGAATGCTCTCAACTGACGCAGGGTGATGCTTGGCTGCGGCATGGTGCCAGAGGCTACTCCGCTGCGGGCCAGAACTGTTCGGCAAATGCGAACAATTTCGGGATTGACCCGTCATTGTCCGTGACGGCCGCAGTCCCTAGTGTCAGGAGCACTCGCCAGTCCGTCGGACTTCGGCCCCAGAACTTTCGTTCACCGAGTGCAGTGCACATGTTGAAAAGTGAGGACACCTTGGATTCCACGATATGGCAGCGGTCGCAGGCGAACATCTCCCTCCTCTTCACTGAGTTGCCGTTCGAACGTCGGCCGGCGGCTGCTGCCGAGGCAGGTTTCACGGCGATCGAATGTTGGTGGCCGTTCGCGTCTGCCGCTCCCGGCGCCGGCGTGGTCGACGCATTTGTGGCGTCGGTTGGCGACGCGGGCGTTCGGTTGCGGGGCCTGAACTTTTTCGCCGGTGACATGGCGGCTGGGGATCGTGGCATCGCGTCGCACCCCGGCCGCCGACAGGAGTTTGACGACAGTGTCGCCATTGCGATCGATATCGGTGCGCGGCTGGGCGTCACTGGATTCAACGCCTTGTACGGCAACCGATTAGACGAGGTGAGCGACGCCGATCAGGACGACGCCGCGCTGACTGCTCTGACTTCGGCCACAGAGCTGGCTGATTCGATCGGGGCGACGGTCCTGATTGAACCTGTCAGCGGGGTGGCGACGTATCCGCTGCGACTGGCCGCCGATGCGCTCGATGTGATTCGAGCGGTCCGCCGACGAATTGCAAAGGGACGCATCGCATTGCTGGCGGATTTGTACCATCTCACGGTCAATGGAGACGATATCTTCGGGTTGGCGACACATGCCGACGACATCGGGCATGTGCAGGTGGCCGACGCGCCCGGTCGCCACGAACCGGGCAGCGGAACCACGCCACTCACCGAAGTGATCGGACTCTTGGCCCAGGGCGGCTATACCGGGACTATCGGTCTGGAGTACATCCCGACCGAGGACACCGTGGCCGGGCTGGAATGGCTGCGGCAGTTGGTTCCACCGTTCGGTCAAGACGACGATGCGGCTCGCACCGAGATGATCCGATGACCGCAATATCCCACGGAGGCAAGACGATCGGTTTCATCGGGCTGGGCATCATGGGTGCGCCTATGGCAGCCAATTTATGTGCCGCCGGATGGAACGTCGTGGGCCATAGTCGCACGCGCGCCAAGGTTGACGCCCTGGCACCTCGCGGGCTGCGTGCCGCAGCCGACGTCGCCGGCGCGGTGCGCGATGCCGACATCGTCATTACGATGCTGCCCGACTCGCCAGATGTCGAGCGGGTGGCGCTCGGGCCCGATGGGATACTGGAGAACGCCAGTCCGGGCGCCCTTTTCATCGACATGAGCAGCATTCGGCCCGACACCGCACGTTCCATCGGCGCCGAGGCCCAGAGCCGAGGGCTGCGCTTCCTCGATGCCCCGGTAAGCGGCGGTGAACAGGGTGCAATCGACGGCACTCTGTCGATCATGGTAGGCGGGCCGACCGATGTGGTGGACGCGGCGATGCCGGTTCTGAAACCGTTGGGCCGCACCATTGTGCACGTCGGACCGCTCGGAGCCGGCCAGACCGTCAAAGCCGCCAACCAGTTGATCGTGGCCGGAAACATCGAGTTGGTTGCTGAGGCGCTGGTGTTCCTTGAGGCTCATCAGGTGGACACCACTGCTGCGATCTCGGTGCTGGAGGCAGGGTTGGCCGGCAGCACTGTGATGGCCCGCAAAGCCCGCACCATGGTTGGCCGCCAGTTCGCACCAGGCTTCCGTATTGCCTTGCACGATAAGGATCTCGGTATCTTCACCAGTGCAGCGCGCGAGGCCCGGACGGCCGCCCCGCTGGGTGCGGTCGTGGCGCAACTGATGTCCGCTGCACACGCCCAGGGTGACGGTGAGCTTGACCACTCAGCGCTGTTTCGTTTGGTCGAGCGGCTCTCCGGCCAATCAGAGCCGTGACGCGAATAGTCCTTGCCCCTGACAAGTTCAAGGGCAGCCTCGCCGCCAGAGAGGTGGCGGCGGCGTTGGCCGCGGGAATTCGACACACTGAACCTGATTCCGAAATCATCGTCCGTCCCATCGCCGACGGCGGCGAGGGAACATTGGATGCCTTCGTCGCCGCAGGGTTCGCGACGGTGCCCATCCATGTGACCGACCCGTGGGGCAAGACACGGCACGAAACCAGTTTCGCGGTGCGAGGCAATACTGCCGTGGTTGAACTCGCCGCGACAGCGGGTCCGGGGACCGGAGGAGATCCGATTTCCGCGAGCACGGCAGGGTTCGGTGAAGCGATTCGCCAGGCACTCGATATCGATTGCACTCGCATCGTGCTGGCGGTCGGTGGCAGTGTCAGTACCGACGGAGGCATCGGCATGGCTCAATCGCTCGGAGCTGTGCTGCGCGACCGTGTTGGCAACGCCCTGGCAGGTACTGAAATTGACCGCGCACACCAGCTGGACATGACGGGATTCGACACCCGAGTGCCTCACGTCGAGTTCATCTTGGCTGCCGATGTCACCAACCCTTTACTCGGTGCGCAGGGCGCGGCCAGCGTCTTCGGTCCGCAGAAGGGTGCCAGTCCTGGCCAGATCGAGGCGTTGGAGTGCCGACTGCAGGACTGGAACCGGCTGGTCAATGGCGCAGTCGGCACTGACAATTCATGCCTGCCTGGATCGGGGGCCGCCGGCGGAACCGGATTCGCGGCGCTGACATTCCTGGGTGCGTCGTTCCGGCGCGGCATCGACGTCGTACGGCAGATGGTGAAGTTGGACGCCGCGATTGCCGGAGCCTCCCTCGTCATCACGGGCGAGGGATGCCTCGACAGCCAGTCCTTGCGCGGGAAGGCTCCGGTCGGCGTAGCTGAGGCTGCGCGGAAGCATCGGGTGCCCGTTGTGGCAATCGCCGGGATGGTTCGGCTCGATCACGTCGAGTCTGCACAAGCTGGGTTCGACGCAACCTATGCCCTCACCGATATCGAGCCTGATCCCACGCGGGCCATGCTCCATGCCGCCGATCTGCTCACCACGATGGGTGGCTACATCGCAGAAGACCATCTGCAACGCGGCACGGCTCGCAAGGACCGTGCCCCAGACGCGCCAAGGGCCCGAGAGGCCACGGCCATCATCAACTCGACCCCAGGGGGCAACAATGACGGACCTTGATGTCACTGTCGACGTCGACACGGTCGCCGTCAATACTATTCGGACGTTGGTCATTGACGCTGTAGCACAGGCGAAATCAGGACATCCGGGGGCCGCGATAGCCATGGCGCCGGTCGGTTACACGCTGTGGAACCATGCGCTCCGATACGACACAGACGACCCGACCTGGATCAACCGGGACCGGTTCGTGTTGTCGGCGGGACATGCCTCCATGCTGCTCTATGCGCTTCTACATCTTGCTGGGGTGCGACGCACCGACCAGGACCGGTTGGCAGTGCAACTCGACGATATCCGCCGCTTCCGACAGCTCGGCAGTCCCTGTGCAGGCCACCCGGAACACGGCCTGGCCGACGGCGTCGAATGCACCACAGGACCGCTCGGAACCGGGGTGGCCACCAGCGTCGGAATGGCCATGGCCGGCAAGTGGCAAGCCGCGCATTTCAACCGGGCCGGCTTCGACATCTTCGATTATCGCGTTTACGCACTGGCGGGCGACGGCGACATGATGGAGGGAATCGCGCAGGAGGCGGCATCATTGGCGGGCCATCTCAAGCTCGACAACCTCTGCTGGATCTACGACAGCAATGCCATCACGATCGAGGGTGAAACGTCGCTCTCCTTCACTGAGGATGTCGCCGCACGTTTCCGGTCATATGGCTGGACAGTTACCTCCGTGCCGGATGCCAACGATATCGCAGCTCTGCGAAGGGCATTCGATCATTTCAACGAGCACAGCGGGTCACCGATGCTCATCGTCGTGAGCAGCATTATCGGATACGGTGCGCCCACCAAGCAGGGCACCGCCTCAGCCCACAGTGAGCCATTGGGTGACGAAGAAGCCCGCGCAGCCAAACGTTTCTATCGCTGGCCGGATGATTCGGACTTCTTGGTGCCCGAGGCCGTCTACGAGCAGTTTCGGCTCGGCGTCACCGCTCGTGGTCACCGACAGCGATCAACTTGGGACACAATGTTCCTCAGGTATCAGGCCACGCATCCCGAGCTGGCCCGTGAACTGACCGACATGCTTGCACGAATCCCGTCGGAAGGTTGGGACAGCAACCTTCCGACGTTCGTGCCGAGCGACGGTCCGTTGGCCGGTAGGACCGCCAATCACCAGGTGCTTAACCAGGTCGCTGCTGCAGTGCCTTGGCTGATCGGCGGTGCTGCCGACCTCGCACCATCGACCAAGACATCGCTCGACGGCGCCACTGGGCACTTTGGTCCTGCTGACTACAACGGGCGAAACCTACATTTCGGTGTTCGGGAGGCCGCTGCCGCAGCCGCTGCCAACGGACTCGCGCTCTGCGGATTGCGACCGTTCCAAGCCGGATTCCTGGTGTTCTCCGACTTTCAGCGTGGTCCCCTTCGTCTCGGCGCTCTGATGCGGCAGCCCGTCATTCACATCTACACCCATGACTCCATCGGCATGGGCGAAGATGGCCCGACCCACCAGCCGATCGAACAACTTGCGTCGTTGCGTGCGATTCCCGATCTCATCGATATCCGGCCCGCAGATGCCAACGAAGTCCGAGAAGCTTGGCGCGTAATCATGTCAGTGCAAGACCGGCCGGTCGCCTTGGTGCTGTCGAAGCAGGACCTGCCGGTCCTCGACCGCAGCCGCTTCGCGCCGGCCTCCGGACTCGCCCGCGGCGCCTACGTCTTGGCAGATCCGCCCGGCGGTGAGAGCCCCGACGTTCT
The DNA here is from genome assembly GCF_001665685.1 of Mycobacterium sp. 852013-50091_SCH5140682. Classification (GTDB taxonomy): domain Bacteria; phylum Actinomycetota; class Actinomycetes; order Mycobacteriales; family Mycobacteriaceae; genus Mycobacterium. Next base: position 4,645 of record NZ_LZTB01000065.1, on the reverse strand, counting down.
CATCATCGGCACAGGCAGCGAGGTGGCCTTGGCGTTGGACGCCAGAAACATCTTGGCCCGCCAAGGAATCGGTGCACGCGTGGTCAGTATGCCGTCGTGGGCGCTGTTCGACGAGCAAAGCCAGGACTACCGCGACTGGGTGCTCCCACCAGACTTGACCCTCAGGGTAGCTGTGGAGGCAGCGTCGGGCTTCGGCTGGGAGCGTCACGTGGGACCGGGCGGCCGTATCGTGGCCATGCGGAGCTTCGGAGCCTCTGGCCCCGGGCATGATGTGCGCTCCCACTATGGTTTCACTGCTGAGGAAATCGTCTCAGCAGCAAGCGAGTTGGTGGGTCGAGCGCACCGTCACGGAAAATCTGAGAGCCGGTGAATATGACGGCGTCGAGGCGTTGGGAAACGGCACCGTCTCTGTTCAGGGCAATCTGATGCTGAAACACATTCCTCTTCAGCGTATTCGGTCCTTCAGACGATTCATCGTCGCGATCCGCGCCGAACCTCTTCACTGCGGGTGAGATCTCTGGCGTGAACTGAACCTGGCGGGCGGCCGGGCGACGGTGTAATTTAGTTACGAAACTGTTTCGTTATTTAAGTAGGCATCATGGTCGATACTCAGGTCCTCATCGCCGGCGCAGGCCCCGCCGGGCTCGCCGTTGCCTGCGGCTTGCTGAGCCAGGGAGTGCCGGTCCGCATCGTCGATAAGGCAGAGGGACCTGCCACGACATCACGGGCCAACTTCGTGCACGCGCGAGGCTCGGAAGTACTCGACCGGCTCGGCGCGCTCGGAGAGTTGCCACAACAGTCGGTGCGGGCCATGCAGATCACCACCTACCTCGGCGATCAGCCGGTCATGCGCGTGCGGTTCGGTGACCCCGGAATCCGTTCGGCCGCACCACCCATGGTCATCTCGCAGGCGGCCGTCGAAGCGTCGCTGCGAAACCGGCTCGCCGAGCTGGGCGGTGCTGTCGACTGGTCGACACCGCTGACCGACCTCCGACAGGACGACACCGCCGTGGTGGTGACCCTCGGGGACGGTACGACGGCCCGGGCGGCGTGGCTCGTCGGCTGCGACGGTGCGGCCAGCACCACGCGACGCCGCGCCGGGATCGGCTTTCCCGGCGTGCAACTCAGCGAACGGTTCCTGCTGGCTGACGTGCGACTCGACTGGGACCTCGACCGGTCGGGGACCACTGGCTGGATCCACCCCCACGGTATGGTCGGAGCCATGCCGATGCCTGACGGCATGTGGCGCATCATCGCCTATGACCCCGGTCTCGCCGGTGACGCGTCGGATGACGAGGTCCTGCACCGGCTGCGACGACTACTGCCCGAGCGAACCGGCCACGACGTGCAGGTGACCGAATCCGCATGGCTGTCGATGTTCACCGTGCACCGCAGGCTTGCCGACACCTACCGCCGAGGTCGTGTCCTCATCGCAGGCGACGCCGCGCACACCCATGCGCCGTTCGGCGGGCAGGGCATGCTGACCGGGCTGGGCGATGCCGAAAACCTCGCGTGGAAACTGGCTTTGTTGGCCCAGGGGGTGGCAGAGCAAGCGCTGCTCGACAGTTACGAGGCCGAACGCCGTCCACTGGCCACTGAGGTGCTGCGCGGCACCAGCGCGGTCACCAAGGTAAACATCACGCAGCGGCCGGTCGGCCGGTTCGTCCGGGACCGTATCGCGGTACCCGTCCTCAATCTGCCTGCCGTGCAACGCTGGATCACCTATCAGACATCGCAACTCTGGGTGAGCTATCGCAAAGGTCCGCTGGCCGAAAGGTCACTTCCGTTGGCACACAAGCCCAGACCTGGCGACCGGGTCCCGGACGGCACGTACCTGGCGGGCGACGGTCACTCGGAGCGGCTCTACCCGCAGCTGCGCGGACATTGGGTGCTCGTCTCCGATACCGAGTCGGCGGCATGTGGCGTCGTCCGGACTCATCTGGCCGATCGCGTAGCGATCCTGCACCAGCCCGGGCACCCCGAGGTGTTTCTCATCCGTCCAGACGGTCATCTGGGCTGGCGGGGAACGGACCCCGAGCGGCTCGACACTTGGCTGACCCGGGTCCGGACCACCGGGCGCGTCCGATGACCGTCGGCCGCGGGCGCCCGCGCGACCCGGCCGTCGACACCGCGATCCTCACCGCCGCGCTGGAGTTGTTCATCGAACTCGGCATCTCCGCGATGAGCATGGAACAGATCGCCAAGCGCGCCCGCGTCGGGAAGCCGACGCTGTATCGACGGTGGTCGACCAAAGAGGCACTCGTCGCCGACGCGATCGAAACGCTCGTCACCGCCGACGTCGCCTGGCCAACTCGCGACGAAATCGACGCTACGCCAGCGCATAAGCTCGTCAAGCGCAATATCGCCGCCGCGGCTCGGACGGCAGCCGATCCCCGCTTCCGTGCCCTCGTCGCCCAGATCTACGGTTCGGCCGTGACCCACCCGCTGCTGATGCAGACCTATTGGACGCACTACATCCGGCCTCGGCGGGCGTTGGCCGTCGCGATGCTGCGCAGGGCCCAGGCCGACGGCCGGATCGCGCCCGACGCCGATCTGGAAGTCCTCGTCGACATGCTCGCCGGCGGGGTGACCTACCGTGTGCTGCAACCAGATCCACCGACCGAAAAGCAGATGAGGCATTACCTGGAGGCCGCCTACCGCCAGGTGGGCCTGTTGCCGTAGCTGCGCGAGCAGTCATTGCGGTACCGGAACCGCGGCGTGTCGCGGACCGCTGCGTCTGCTCGCCGGAAAACTTCAGCGCAGGAAGGCCTCGGCGTTGTTGGCGAGATCCAGCAGCGGCTGCGGGAGCGCGCCGAGCGCGAACGTCACCACTGCGGTGACGGCCACCACGGTCATGGTCGGCCCGCTCGGCACCACCACGTCGGGAGCGTCCTCGGGAGGATCGGTGAAGAACATCAGCACGATCACCCGCACGTAGAAGTAGGCGGCGACGGCGCTGGCGATCACGCCGACGATCACCAGCGGTATGGCGCCACCCTGACCGGCCGCCTTGAACACCGCGAACTTGCTGACGAACCCACTGGTCAGCGGGATACCGGCGAACGCCAGCAGAAACAGCGAGAACACCACGCCGACAATCGGATAGCGCCGCCCCAGCCCGGCCCACCGGGACATCGCGGTCGCCTCCTCACCCGTGTCATCGCGAACCAGACCGACCACCGCGAACGCACCGACCGTGCTGAAGCCGTAGGCGAACAGGTAGAACAGCGTCGACGACACCCCGGCCGGGTTCGCGGCGATCACACCGGTGAGGATGAAGCCCGAATGCGCGACGGCCGAGTACGCCAGCATGCGTTTGACGTCCGTCTGGGTGACGGCGGTGATGGTGCCGATCACCATGGTCAGGATTGCCACCGCCCACAGCACCGGGCGCCAGTCGGCGCGCAGCTGCGGTAGCGCCACGTAGAAGATGCGCAGTGTGGCACCGAAGGCGGCGATCTTGGTGGCGGCCGCCATGAACGCGGTGATGGCCGTCGGCGCCCCTTGGTACACGTCGGGAATCCACGAGTGGAACGGCACCGCACCGACTTTGAACAGCAGCCCGACCAGCAGCAGGCCGATGCCGATCAGCGCCAGCGACGTGTGCCCGCTGCCGGTTGCGACCGCGTCGGCGATACCGGGCAGCGTCAGAGTGCCGGAGTAGCCGTACAGCATCGCCGCGCCGTACAAGAAGAACGCCGACGAAAACGCCCCGAGCAGAAAGTACTTCAGCGCCGCTTCCTGGGATAGCAACCGGCGCCGCCGTGCCAGCCCGCACAGCAGGTACAGCGGCAACGACAGCACTTCCAGCGCGATGAACATGGTGAGCAGATCGTTGGCCGCGGGGAACAGCAGCATGCCTCCGATGGCCAGCATGGTCAGCGGAAACACCTCGGTCTGCATCACCCCGGCGCGCGTGGCCAACTGCTCGGCAACGCTGCCCGCGACCGCCGACGCCTGCGGGGTGAAACCGTCGAGACCGCGGGCGCTGTCATCGGTTTGGAGGCCGATCTGGCGTTCGGCGATCAGCAGGATCCCGAGAATGCCGACCAGGGCGATGGTGGCCTGCAGGAACAACGCGGGGGGATCGAGCATCACCGCACCGAGCACCGCCGCCCGGCCGGGGCTGCCGTGCAGGTCGCGAGCCAGCAGGCCCACCGCCGCGACCGCGGCGACCAGCCCGCCGAGCGCCAGGGTCACCTGGATCGGGTAGCGAGTGCGCCTCGGCGCAAACGCTTCCACGAGAACACCGGCGACCGCCACGCCGAAGACGATCAGCATGGGGGAGAGCAAGCCGTATTCGATGCTGGGTGTCACCATGTCAGCGGCTCCCTTCCGCCACGGTCGGCGGTGCGCTCGGTACGGGATCGGTCTGGCCCATGATCGTCAGGGTGTGGTGGACAGCCGGATTGATCACGTCGAGCGCGGGTTTGGGATAGATCCCGAGCACCAGCAACAGCGCGATCAGCGGCGCCACCACAGCGAGCTCGCGCGGTACGAGATCCCGCAGGTTGCTCACGCCGCCGGTGTCGTCGCCGTCGTCCTCACGAACCGGTCCGGTCATCATCCGCTGGTAGGTCCACAGGATGTAGACCGCGGAGAGCACCAGCGCGGTCGCGGCGAACACCGCCAGCACCGGATAGCG
>NZ_LZTB01000064.1 GCF_001665685.1 Mycobacterium sp. 852013-50091_SCH5140682 | reverse complement strand
ACTCATCAATCCGATGCAACGCCTCAGCAATAATCGCCCGACGATCCGCCCCAGCACCAACCATAAAAATCAACCCAGCCTCTGCGACAGTTGTTGCAGCAGTTCGTCTTCACTGAAATCCTCGTAAGAGTCGACTTCGGCGTCTTCGGCAACCTCGATCAACTCCGGCAGGATGGTGGTCAGGTATTCGGTGAGCGCGTCGACCGTCGGATAGTCAAAGATCACCGAGGCCGGTATCGCCTGCCCGAGGCTTTCGGCCAGTGCCCGCTGAAGGGTCACGCTCATCAGGGAATCCATGCCGAACTGGAAGAACCCCTCCGACCGGTCGAGAAGTTGCGGCGACGCCAGCCCCATCACCCGGGCGACCAATGTGCTGACGTGCTCAGCGAGCTGCTGGTAGCGCTGCTCGGGTTCGCACTCGCGCAGCGCTTTCCGGAATTGGGTGGTGGGCACCGCGGGAGCGTCGGCCGCGGCGGGTTCATCGTTGTCCACCGGCAGCAGGTCATCGACGATATGCAGCGGCGCCCTGGTCCGGTAGGCGGCCGCCAGACGGGTCCAGTCGGCCGCCACGACAGTCGTGCGCACCGGAGCGCGCGACCCGCACACCGACCACAGCGCCTGGATCGCGACCTCGTCGGGCATCGGTTCCAGGCCCGAACCAAGGGTGATATTCCGCTCCTGCTCAATCTGGCTGTTGGCCAATGATTTCCACAGTCCCCAGTTGACGGTCGTGGCAGGCAGGCCTGCCGCACGCCGCGCATAGGCAAAGGTGTCCAGGAACGTCGTCGTCGCCGCGTAGTGCGCCAGCCATCGGGAACCCAACAGCCCCGATATCGAGCTGAAGAGGACGAACTGCCGCAGCGGCGTGTCCAACGACAGCTTGTGCAGCACGGCGATCGCATCGAGCTTGGGCCGGAACATCGCCGCGACGTCCGCGTCGGTCATATCCGTCACGGTGACCGGACCACCGCCGAAAGCGGCCAGGTAGATGCCGGCCAGCGGGGGCAGATCGCGCCCGAACCGGCCGAACAGTTCTGTCATGGCGGCTTCGTCGGCGGCGTCGGCCGCAACCGGCACCAATGCCTTGCCTTGCCCGGACAGTGTCGCGGCCAGCGCGTCCAACCGGGCACCGGGATTCCGTGACACCGCCACGACGGTCCCGGCGCCCATGTCGGCCAACTGCTGGATCAGCTGCGGGCCGATGTTGCCGGTCGCGCCCACCACCAGATAGCTGCCGTTGCCGTCCAGCCCATCCCCCGAAGTGGTGGGCGGCAGCGCCCGGCGTAGCCGGGCTACCCGGCGGACACCCGCCCGGTAGACGATTTGATCTTCTTCATCACCGGCGTGCGCCTCCGTGACGGCGTACCGGGCGACCAGACCGGCGGGCACCGACTCGTCGACATCGATCACCGCGCCCCAGATGTCAGGGCATTCCAACGCCAGCGTGCGGCCCAGGCCCCACAGCACCGCGTGGGCCGGATTGGCGCGATCTCCGTCGGCGATGGGCTGCGCGTTGCGGGTCAGCAGGATCAGGCGCGAGGGCAGACCGGCGTCCGCCAGCACGACGGCCACTCGGCGCGCGGCCGTGAAGACGCGGTATCCGGACGCCGCGTCGAACGCCGGACACACGGGTGGCGCGTAGAGCACGTAGTCGGCGTCGGCAGCGGCAGCCCGCAGGGTGGCGGCACCCGCGTCCTCGTCCAGTGCAGTGACCCGGTTGTCCCCGGCACGAGCGATCTGCGCCGCGAGGGCGTCGTCGCCGATCACCACCCACGATCCCGCGGCGGGCACAGACTCGGCTGCGACGGGCCGCTCGGGCCAGGTCAGCTCGCAGTACCACTCAGCCGGGACGACACCAGACGTCGCGGACGAGGCACTGCCGCAGGACCGCCTGCCCATGGGCATGAAGTCCGCCCAGTGGCTCGCGTGCAGCCATGGCGTTGTCGGCAGGTCCGGGTGCGGTCCCGGTGGGTGTGGTGTGACCGGGGGCTGCGCCGTGTGCATGGCGTTGAGGTTGGTGTGGAAACTGACCGTGTCATCGCCGTCGCGCGTCAGGGTGCCGACGCTGTGGTGGTGGAGGTCCCCCAGGGTTTCCGAGATCGCGGGCGCCAGCATCGGATGGGCGCTGATCTCGACGTAGTTGGTGTAGGTTTCGCCGGCGGCGGTGACCGCCTGCTGCAGCCGCACCGGCTGGCGGATATTGGCCGCCCAGTAGTCGGCGTCGAGCACAGGGTCCGTGGCGCCGTCGCGAACCGTGGAGAGGAACGGAATCACGGGTCGCCGCGGCGAGAGGTCGGCCAGCGCCACTCGCAGGTCCGGCAGGATCGGATCCATCAGGGCGTTGTGGGACGCCACTTCCATGTTGACCCGGCGCGCGAACCTACCTCGGTGCTGTACGTCGGCGATCAAGGTGTCAACCGCGGCAGGCGGCCCGGCGATCACCGTCTGGCGCGGCGAAGTGTAGATCGCCAGGCTCACTTCCGGGTGTCCGGCGATGAGTTCCGTTGTCGCCTCGGCGTTCAGAGACAACAGCGCGACGGCGCCCTGGCCCGCCAATGTCGACATCAGGCGGGATCGGGTCGCGATCACCCGCAGACCCTCCTGAACCGTCAGCGCCCCGGCCACGACAGCTGCCGAGACCTCGCCCATCGAGTGCCCGATCACCGCGTCCGGCGTCACGCCGTGATACCGCCACAGCTCCGTCAACGCCAGCTGCAGACCCATGATCACCGGCTGCACCTGGGCATCGCCGCGGATCGGCAACCCGTCTGCAAGCACCTGCCGCAGGGAGAAGCCGACTTCTTCGACGAATGTCGGTTCCAGCTCCGCGACCGCTGCGGCGAACGCCGGTTCGTCGATGAGGAGCTGCCGTCCCATACCTGCCCACTGCGAACCCTGACCGGAGTACACAAACACCGTTCCCGAGCCGCAGGTGCCCTCGTGCGGGCCGACGACGCCGGTGGCAGGTTCTTGCTGCGCCAACGCGACCAAACCCGTGACGGCCTGCTCCCGATCGCGTGCACACACGGTGGCGAACACCGAATGACTGGATCGGTGGTGGTTGAGCGTATGGGCAACATCGGGCAACGCGATCCCCGCGCCTGCGCCGGTCATCCACGCGGCCAAGGTCCCCGCGGTGCGTTCGATACGTTCGTGATCCTTGCCCGAGACCACCAGCGTCGTGACGGCCGCATCCTGCCGGGGTGCCACCGGGGCGGCATCGGGAGCCTGTTCGACCACCACGTGCGCATTGGTGCCGCCGAATCCGAACGACGAGACGCCGGCCCGCCGCAACCGCCCCGCCGACGGCCAATCCTGGTTCTCTGCCGCTACTTTCAGCCGCAGCGCGGTGAACGGTATGTGCGGGTTGGGCGTCTCGAACCCGACGTTTCCTGGTATCCGGGCCTGCTGCACCGCGAGCACCGCCTTGAGGAAGCCCGCGATACCGGCCGCAGCCTCAAGATGCCCCAGATTGGACTTGATCGCGCCGATGAGCAGTGGGGACTGCTCCGGGCGTCCGCGGCCCAGCGCGGTTCCCAGTGCGCGCGCCTCGATCGGATCCCCCAGGAAGGTTCCCGTGCCGTGGGCCTCCACATAGTCCACGTCGTGAGGCGTCAGACCGGCATTGGTGTACGCGGACTTCAACACCGCCATCTGGGCGGCCGGGTTCGGCGCCATCAGCCCGTTGGATCGGCCGTCCTGATTGACCGCCGATCCGCGGACGACCGCCAGGATGCGATTCTCGTCGCGCACGGCGTCTCCGAGCCGCTTCAGCACGACCGCCCCACAACCCTCGCCGCGCACGAAACCGTCTGCCGCAGCGTCGAACGCATGGCACCTGCCGCTCGGTGACAGCGCACCGGCCTGGTCGAAACCGTGGAAGACCGCGGGCGACAGCAGCATGTTCACCCCGGCTGCCAGCGCCGTGTCGCAGTCGCGCATCCGCAGGCTCTGGCACGCCAGATGGATCGCGACCAGTGACGACGAGCAGGCGGTGTCGATCGTGACCGAAGGTCCGCGGAGGTCGAGGAAATAGGACAACCGGTTGGCGATGATGCTCAGTGCGCCACCGGTATTGCTCCAGGCATCGACGGTCGGAAGGTAGGTCGACCCCAGATAGCCGTACTCACTGAAGCACGCTCCGGCGAACACCCCGGTCTGCGAACGGCGCAGTGAGCTCGCCGGGATTCCGGCGTGTTCGAAAGCCTCCCAGGCGACTTCGAGCAGCAGGCGCTGCTGCGGGTCCATCTTCGCGGCCTCCCGCAGGGAGATCTCGAAGAACTCCGCATCGAAGGCGTCGATATCTGTCAGGAACGAACCCCAGCGGGTGGTGCCCGCCAGAGCGTCCGCGACTTCGGGCGATCCGTCGTCGAAGGGTTGCCAACGCTGCGGCGGAACTTCGCCGACAGCACAGCGGCCGTCCCACAAGAAGTCCCACAGAGCATCCGGGCCGGTGATACCGCCGGGGAACCGGCACCCCAGACCCACTACGGCGATGGGTTCGTCGAGCGACCCGCGGTCGAATCCGGTCGCCTGATCCCCGGCGGATTCCGTCTCACCGTCGACAAGAAACCCGACCAGCGAGTTGATGGTCGGATGCTGCCAGAAGTCGACCGGTGACACCGGCCGGTCCAGGAGTTCGGCCAGTTCACCGGAGAGCACCACGGCGTCCTTGGATCCGACGCCGAGATCGTTGAGCGACAGATCGAGGTCGATCTCTTCGGGCTTGCAGCCAACGGTGGTGACCAGATAGTCGATGAGCCAGCGCCGCAGTGCGGCGTCGTCTCCGATGGTGGCGGTCATCGTCGTCCGTCCAATCGCTCGAACCGGTCGTGTCGATAGAGCTCGCCGCAGGCCGATCGGCGCACCTTCCCGCTGGTCGTTATCGGTATCGAACCTGGCGCGACAAACACCAGATCGGCGGCCCGGACCCGATGTGTGGTCGAAATGGCGGACGTCAGTTCGCGTTTCAACAACTGGAGCCGCTCTGCCCAGTCATCGTCGGACTCGCGGCGGCGCTTGACCTCCACGATGGCCACCAACTTCTCGGACTCGCCGTCGGGCACCGATATGGCGGCCGCACGGCCGTTGCTCAGCTCTTGGATGGTGGCCTCGATATCGTCCGGATAGTGGTTCGAGCCGTCGACGATCAGGAGATCCTTGATCCTGCCGATGATGAACAGCTCACCGTCGGAGATGACGCCGAGATCACCGGTCTTCAGCCACGGACCAGCCGGCGTGCTGGGTGAGGCGTTGACCAGGCTTCCGTCGAAGACGCGTTGTGTCTCTTCGGATTTGTGCCAGTACCCCGCGGCGACGTTGGTCCCGTGCACCCAGATCTCGCCGACGGTGCCTGCCGGGTTCTCGGTGCGCGCGGCGGGATCGACGATCCTGAGCATGGTGGAGCGGGTGGTGCCGTGCCCGATCAGTTCCGTGCTTCCGGTCGCGTCGGCGTCGCACCGCCTCGCGTGACCGTTCGACAGCTTCTCGTAGTCGAACCGGACCCGCGACGGTGCGGTGCCGAGATCGGAGGTGGCGACGTAGACGGTTGCCTCGGCGAGGCCGTAGGACGGTCGAATGGCGCTCGGCTTCAGATGAAACGGCGCGAACCGATCGACGAATCGGTTCAGGGTTGCGGCGTGAACCCGCTCGCTGCCGCTGAGTATCGAGCGCACATCGCCGAGGTCCAGACCGGCCATGTCGTCGTCGGTGGTTCGACGCGCCGCCAGCTCGAACGCGAAATTCGGTGCCGCTGACAAGGCCGCCGAGCTGGTGGCCAGCAGCTGCATCCACCGCGCCGGACGCTGCAGGAACGCCAACGGACTCATCAACGCCGCGCTGCGGCCGCAGACCAGGGGTGCGCAGATGCCTTTTATCAGCCCCATGTCGTGGTAGAACGGCAGCCACGATACGAAGGTGGCGTCTGGCGGGATCGCGCGGCCGAAGTAATCCGTGAGCGCCTGATCGACGTTGGTCACGACATTCTTGTGGGTCACGACGACCCCGGCAGGCAGTCGCGTCGAGCCCGAGGTGTACTGCAGATAGGCGATTGGCGGCATGCCCGGCCGCATGACGTCGGGTTCGCGCGGCGAATCAAGGTCAAGCGCGTCGATTTCGACGATCACCAGGGGACGCGTGGTTCCCGCGCCTTCGGCGTAGCCCGCAACCTCAGCGGCCGAGGCGGTCGTGGTGAGGATGACCGATGGACTGCAATCCCGCAGAACCGACACGACTCGCTCGTCGTGCACACCCGGCTGCGGAACCGACAGAGGTACCGCGACGAAACCGGCGTGCATGGCGCCGAGGAAACCGACGATGTACTCGAGTCCTTGCGGTGCCAGCACGGCCGCACGGTCACCTGGCGCGCCGCACAACCGGAGCTCCTCGGCGACGACGCGGACGCGGCGGTACACCTCGGCCCAGGTGAGCGTCTCGGGATACCCGTCGGGGTCGACGTCGAAGTCCAGGTAGGTGTAGGCGGTGGCGTCGCCGTGCTTACTCGCCCGCTCACGGAGAAGCGCTGTCAGGGAATGCTCAACCATGGGTCTTCCTTCCATCCACTCCCGCTCAGACTTCGTCGCTCATGCCCGATCGCACGCCAACAGCGCGCATGTGCGTGTTTGTTTGCTGTGCGCCGCCGTCGTCGGCGACGCACGCTGCATCTTGCGCTGGCCGTCGGTGCCCAGCGCAATCCCGTCCCCGACTGGTTGTGACAGCGGGCGCCATCTCTCCGTCAGCCGCACATCCCTTGTGCCGACTAGCGAAGATGGCTCCCGTGGCGTCTTTGCGGAAATTTACGCCGGAGTTGGCAAACTGTCATCGGTTTTCCCGCTCGAGAGTGGCGACCTCGCCAACTTGTTTGCCGGTGCAAATTAGCTACGCGACGCGAATCGCGGCTTTCCTCGAGATGTCGAGCAGTTTGCCCCCCGACGTGCCGTTTGCCGTGCCGTCCTCCGAAGTTTTCGCTGCCCACCGCATTTCAATCCAAATACCCTGCGGTGCAGGCATATTCGTGTGGATGACCAAATTTGTATCCAACCGATCATGATTGCCGATCTTGTTATCGCAAAGTTTTGCCTCAACGGGCAACCGATCGCGCAGAAACCGAAAAGACGATCCTGGGCAGACGATCCCCGGCTCGTACGCAGACGCGAAGGCCACATGTCGGCGCCCGCAACTGGGCGGCTGGACACCTACTGACGAGTTGAGCAATCGCCTAGCTCAGCTAGCAGAATTCTGTTCCGACATTTGCCGATTGGCATTCCTTCGGCGCTCCCTGATAATGAGCTCTCATCCCGCCGGCGCTGCGCCGACGGGCCCGGGGAGGTAATGGCCGGTGCATTCGTCAACGACACACAGCTCATGGATCGCGGGATGACAGCGGGGGTTCGAGGCGATCAAGCGCCGCATCCGGTCGAAACCCTGTACATATTTCCGCACGCCGGCGGTTCGGCCCGGTCGTACGTACCGTTCGCGCGCGCGTTCTCCTCGCCGGTTCGGCGCGTCGCAGTGCAGTATCCCGGCCATGCGGACCGCCACGACGTGCCCGATATCGGCAGTATCCCAACGCTTGCCAGTGACGTGTACGACCTACTCGCACCAGGAATCGCAGCTGAGGCACCGGTCGCGTTCTTCGGCCACAGCATGGGCGGCCTGATCGCCTTCGAAGTGGCGCGCAAGTTCGAAGCCGGCGGGAAAAGCATTGCGGCACTGTTCTTGTCTGCCTCGCCCGCACCGGGACACGGCGGTTATCAGGAGCTGCACCAGAGTACCGATGGTGAGCTGCTGAAGATGGTGGCCGACATGACCGGCACCGACACCGAATTCATCGGCGACCGATTCGGCGCGACGATTCTGCGGACCCTGCGCAACTACGGCGCGATCACCGAATACAACTGCGCGCCTGGCACAACCGTTGCATGCCCGATCTATGCATACGCGGCGGCCGACGACACAGCGGTCAGCTACGAGCGGGTGGCCGCCTGGTCGGCGTTCACCACCGCCGCCTTCGACATCCAGGTGGTGGCCGGCGACCACTTCTTCGTCACGGAGCAGGTCGGCGAGGTGGTCGGCGACATCGAGCGCAGGCTGGCATCTCACGGCAACGGTCGATAGTGCCCGCCCGACCGCTCGTGGCTGCCCATGTGCGCACATCCGCGAAAATCAGCTACCAGTCGTGCAATTCGATCAGCATGCCTGCTGTACCGGGGGTACCTTTCGGCACATGGTGTCATTGAGTTCGCAAGTCGTGGTCATCACCGGTGGCGCCCGCGGTATCGGCGCCGCGGTGGCCCGCCTGCTGCACAAACGCGGCGCCACCCTGGTCCTCATCGACGTCGATGCGCAACCCTTGGCCGCCCTGGCCGCCGAGCTGGCCGATGACGCGAAAGTCATGACGCTGACCGCCGACGTACGCGACCTGTCCGCGATGCAGGACGTCGTCGACAAGGCCGTCCAACGTTTCGGCGGCATCGATGTCGTCGTGGCCAACGCGGGCGTGGCCAGTTACGGCTCCCTGCTCCAAGTCGACCCGGAGGCGTTCAGGCGGGTCATGGACGTCAACGTGCTCGGCGTCTTCAACACCGTGCGCGCCGCCCTGCCGTCGGTGATCGACCGCCAGGGTTATGTGCTGATCGTGTCGTCGATGGCCGCGTTCGCCGCCGCTCCGGGTATGGCCCCGTACAGCACGTCCAAGGCGGGTGCCGAACATCTCGCCAACGCGCTGCGGTTGGAGGTTGCCTACCGCGGCGTGAAGGTCGGCTCCGCTCACATGTCATGGATCGACACCGACCTGATCCGCGACACCAAGGCCGATCTGCCCGTGTTCGGTGAGATGCTGGCGATGGCTCCGTGGTGGCCGGTGAACTGGACCACCTCGGCGGACAAGTGCGCCAAGGCCTTCGTCAAGGGCATCGAGGGCCGCAAGACCCGCGTGTACTGCCCCGGTTGGGTCGGGCTGTTCCGGTGGCTCAAGCCGGTGCTGACCAGTTACGTCGGTGAGACCGCGATGCGGCAATCCGCTCCGGCGCTCTTGCCGAGGATGGACGCCGAGGTCGCCGCGCTGGGCCGCTCGGTCAGCGCGCGCACCGAAGCGACCGACGCTAGGTGAGCGCGTCGAGTTGTCGTCGCAGGTATGAGGCCACCTCTGCTTGCGGGGTGAGCTCGATCGCCCGGCGATAGGCCCGCACGGCATCGTCGGTGCGGCCCGCACGGGACAACAAGTGCGCGCGCGTCACCCACGCAGGCTGGAAGCGGGCCACGGCAGGATTGTCGATCGCATCGAGGCTGCGCAAACCTGCCTGCGGACCGTCGATCTCGCCGTCGAGGGCAGCCAGCGCCACCACAGCGCCCAGCGTCGGCGCGACCTGCACGAGTGCGCGGTGCAGTCTGCGCAACGCCGCCTGATCGACCGGTCGCGCGCACTGCGCGGACTGGATCGCCGCCTCGTACTGGAACCGCCCGGGTGACGAGAACCCGTGTGCCCGCGTCAGCATCCGCTCGCCGCGTTCGATCAGCGCCCTGTCCCATCGAGACGCGTCCTGCGCGTCGAGCGGGATGAAACGGCCGTCGGCGTCATGCCGGGCAGCGCGGCGGGCTTCGCACAGCGACAACAGTGCCGCCAGCCCGAGCACCTCGGGTTCGTCGGGCAACAGTTCGGCCAGGATCAGGGCCAGGTGCAGCGCCTCGCTGGACAGTGAGTCCACCACGGCGCCCCGGGTGGTCTGCCAGTCGATGGCATAAGCCCCGTAGACGGCCTCCAGCACGCCGGGAAGCCGGTCGGCCAGGTCGGCGCGCTCCGGGAGGACGAACGGAATGCGGGTATCCCGAACGCGCTTCTTCGCGCGCACCAACCGTTGTGCCATGGTCGTAGGCGCGACCGCGAACGCACCTGCGATGGCCGCCGCGTCCACACCGAGCACGGTCTGCAGCATCAGCGGGGTGCGGGCATCGGGCGCGATGGCCGGGTGCGCACACACCAGCATGAGTTCGAGTCGCCGATCCGGTATCTCGGCGGGTTCGGCAGAGTCCTCGGCGGGATCGTGGTCGTCGGGCAGCGGCCGGGTGAGCCGGTAGGCCGACGATTTCCACAAGTCTCGCAGTCTGTTCCGCGCCACCGTCAGGATCCATGCGTCGGGATTGTCGGGTACGCCGTCGCGCGGCCATCGCTGCAATGCGCGTTCGAAGGCATCCGACAGCGCATCCTCGGCCGACGCGATGTCACCTGTGGGCGCGGCCAGCAGCGCAAGCAGTCGGCCGTAGGAGTCGCGGGTGATCGCGGCCACCCGCGACTGCGCCGCCGATGACTCGGTCAGGGTGTGTACCACCCGGTTCCGCGGGCATAGGTGACCGCAACGGGGCGGATCTCGACCGAACCCCACTGTACGGCGGGGCACCGCCCGGCCCACTGCAGCGCTGCGTCCAGATCCGGCACATCGATGACGAAGACCCCGCCGAGCCGCTCGCGGGTCTCGGCGAACGGTCCGTCCTGAATCTCGGGTTTACCGTTGCGGGCGGTGTATGTGGTTGTCGCAGTGGCAGATTGGAGCACCTGGGTGCCGATGAGCACACCGGCCGCGTCGAGATCGTCGGCGTAGCGGGCGAACGCCGCACGCGCGGGCGCCATGTCCTCCTCGGAGAGGCCGGCCTCTGGCCCTTCCTGGTAGTGCATGAGCAGGCAGTACTGCATGGTGTCCTCCCGGTGTTGTGGTTTTCAGCCTGTCACCGTGATGACGATTCCGGTTCCACTCGATCGACAGTTCCGGGAACCGGTTTTCGAGATCTTCTGCCGAGCGCCCCGGCGGTCATGATGATCAGCGCCAGCCAGATCAACGCAAACCCGACCCATCGGCCCAGCGGCATCGGTTCGTGTCCGATGAACACGCCCCACGCCATCTGCAGGCCCGGGTTGAGGTAGAACAACAGTCCCAGGGTGACCAGCGGGAGCCGTTGCGCCGCGGCGGCGAACAACAGCAGCGGGATCGCGGTGACCGGGCCTGCCAGCACCAACAGAGCCGCGTGCGGGGCACCGTTGTTGAGGAAATGGCCCTGCCCGAGCACACCGAGGGTGATCAGGTACCCGGCCGCCAGCGGCAGTGCCAGCAGCGTCTCGACCGCCACACTGACCCGGGGATCGGCCACCACCACCTTCTTCACCAACCCGTAGAGGCCGAACGACACGGCAAGGACAACCGCGATATAGGGCGGCGCGCCGACTTGCACGGTCAGCACCGCCACCGCGGCCACGGCGATCGCCAGCGCCACGGCCTGCCAACGGGTGATGCGCTCACGGAACACGACGACCCCGAGCGCCACACTCACCAGTGGGTTGATGAAGTACCCGAGCGCGGCGTCGACGACGTGGCCGTTGGTCACCGCGTAGATGTAGGTGCCCCAGTTGACAGAGATGAGCGCCGCCGCGGCCAGCAGTTGCAGCCAGGTGCGGGCACGCAGTCGCCGCAGATCGCCGAGCCGACGCGCGACGGCCAGCACCAGGAGCAGGAACACCGCGCTCCACACGATGCGGTGGGCGAGCACCTCAAGAGCTCCGGCAGGCAGCAGGAGCAGAAAGAAACCGGGGCACAGACCCCACCAGATGTACGCAGCTGCGCCGTAGAGCGCTCCGGTCCGGAGCCGAATCTGCTCCTCACGTCCGCGCTGGGCGTCACTCACGATCAGTGCCGGCGGAGCACGTCGAGGGCGTGCTGCAGATCTGCCGGGTACGGGCTCGTGATCTCCATGCGGCGGCCGTCGGCCGGGTGCGCAAAGGCCAGTGAGCGGGCGTGCAACCATTGGCGCTCGAGCCCGAGCCGTTTCGCCAGGGTCGGGTCGGCGCCGTAGGTGAGGTCACCGCAGCACGGATGGTGCAGTGCGGCGAAATGCACCCGGATCTGGTGAGTGCGGCCGGTTTCCAGTGCGATGTCGACCAGGCTGGCGGCCTGGAAGGCCTCGATCGTGTCGTAGTGCGTGACGCTGTGGCGGCCGTCCTCGACCACCGCGAATTTCCAGTCATGGCCCCGGTGCCTGCCGATCGGAGCGTCGATGGTGCCACTCGACGGGTCAGGGTGCCCCTGCACCAGTGCGTGGTAACGCTTGTCGACGGTGCGCTGCTTGAACGCCCGCTTGAGCGCGGTGTAAGCCCGCTCCGAACGTGCGACCACCATGACACCCGAGGTGCCGACGTCCAGGCGTTGCACGATGCCCTGCCGCTCGTGGATGCCTGACGTGCTGATCCGGAAGCCCGCGGCCGCCAAGCCCCCGAGCACCGTCGGACCGTGCCAGCCGACCGTGGCATGCGCGGCCACACCCGGCGGCTTGTCCACTGCGACGATGTCGTCGTCGGAGTAGAGGATGGCCATGCCCTCGATGTCGACGGGAGTGTTCTCCACCGGTGCGGGAGCCTCCGGCAGCCGCACTTCCAGCCAGGCCCCGGCGACCAGCTTGTCGGATTTGGCGGCAGGCGCTCCGTCGAGGTCGACGCCACCGTCCTCGGTCAGGGCCGCCACCGCGGTCCGAGACAATCCCAGCAGCCGCGCCAAACCGGCGTCGACCCTCATACCGGCCAGCCCCTCGGGGACCGGCATCGACCGGGTGGCCACTATGACGGATCGCCCTGGCGGCCGACCGGGCTCGACTCGTCAGCCGGTTCCTGAACGTCCTCGTCGCCGGCCTTCTCGGTCGTCGCGGCGTCTGCCTCGGCAGTATCGGTCGTCGCGGACCCCGCCTTCGGCTTCGCCACATCAGGCTGCGCGTCCGGCTGGCGCCGGCCGACGGTGTCGGATTCCGCGTCCGGCTGGCGCCGGCCGACGGTATCGAAGTCGAACCCGAACAGCGACAGCGCGACCAGCAGGATCGCGCCGCCCACCACGGACGGATCGGCCACATTGAACACCGGCCACCAGCCGACAGAGAAGAAATCGACCACGTGGCCACGCAGCGGGCCAGGGGAACGGAAGAAGCGGTCCACCAGGTTGCCCATCGCGCCGCCGAGGATCATGCCGAGGCCGATCGCCCACCAGGGCGAGACCAGGCGGCGGCCCATCCAGACGATGCCGATGACCACGCCGGTGGCGATCAGCGTCAACACCCACGTGTAGCTGGTCGCCATCGAGAACGCCGCACCGGAGTTGCGGACCAGCGTCCAGGTCACCGTGTCGCCGATGATCGACACCGGCTGACCAGGCGTCAGCAGCCGCACTGCGAGCACCTTGGTCACGACCTCTTATACACAACTGACGCTGCCGACGATCGCAT
>NZ_LZTB01000063.1 GCF_001665685.1 Mycobacterium sp. 852013-50091_SCH5140682 | reverse complement strand
AGCCTGACACGCTGCACGCGCTGCTGGTCACGCCGGTGTGGTTCATCGTGCTCGGCATCGCCTGGACGGTGCTGCGGCGTCGGCCCACGCACGTCGCCCGCGAAGCCAAGTTCCGCGCGGAACTGAACGACACCGCGGCCGACTGACCGTGCCGCAGGCCGGCGGTGCCGAACATGGACACCGCCGGCCGCGCATCGTCGTTACAACTGCATGCCAATCTGTTAACCTTGCCGACCATGCGTCGGCTGTGGGGGGCTTTGTGCGTGCTGCTGCTTTTCGGGAGTGTGGGTGCGACGCCGCACGTGCGCGCCGACCCCGACCCGACCCTGCGCAACCATGACCCGATCTTCAACGAGGATCAGTACTCCGAGTTCTACACCCCGCCTGACCCGCTGCCCGCCGGTGCGCCAGGAGATCTGATCCGCACCGAACCGTCCCGGTTGGTGCTGGAGCCCTCCGGGCAGCTCGGTGCGATCATGGCCGCGGGAACGCGAATCATGTACCGCAGCACCGATTCTCGGGGAAATCCGATGGCGGTGACCGGCACGTACTTCGAGCCGCAGAACGATTGGCCCGGCAAGGGGCCGCGGCCGCTCATCGTGTACGGGCCCGGCACTCAGGGGCAGGGCGACCAGTGCGCACCGTCGCGGCAGTTCAATCAGGGCATCCACTGGTCGCCGTGGCTGGATATCGCGTTCAACTACGAAGAACTGTTCGTCGCGACCATGGTGGCGCGCGGTTTCGCCATCGTGATGACGGACTATCAGGGACTGGGCACCCCGGGCCTGCACACCTACGTCAACCGGGTCGCCGAGGGCAACGCCATGCTCGACGCGGGGCGAGCAGCTCTGAAACTTCCCGGCACGTCGCTGGATCCCCATGGGCCCGTGGCATTTTGGGGCTACTCCCAGGGAGGGGGTGCGGCCGCGTCAGCCGCCGAGTTGGCTGCGTCGTACGCGCCGGACCTGCATGTGGTGGGCACCTATGCGGGCGCGCCACCCGCCGACCTGAAGGAACTGTTCCCCTACGCCGACGGCAGCGCCCTTGTCGGCGTGGTCGGGTACGCCATCAATGGGGTGCTGCAGGCGTATCCGGAAGCGGCGCAGGCGATTCACGACAAGCTCACGCCCCGCGGGGAGGACCTTCTCAACAAGGTTGCGGGCCAGTGCATCGCGGAGACCATCACCAAGTTCATGTTCCGGCATCTGCAGCCGTACTTCACCGAAGACATTCACCAGCTGGTCAACGAGGAGCCGTTCAGCGGCCTGTTCGACCTGCAGAAGATCGGCCGCTACAAGCCGAACGCGCCGGTGCTGATCAACAGCAACCGCTACGATCCGCTGGTGCCCTGGACGGCGGCCAACCAACTGGGTCGGGACTGGTGTGACAAGGGCGCCGATGTGGAGTTCCGCACCAATGAGGAGCCTCCGTTTCTCAACAAGCTGGTGATCAACCATGCGCTGCCCATGCTGGTCGACGGCGAGGCGGCCATGCAGTGGATCGCCGACCGGTTCAACGGAATACCGACGACGCCCAACTGCGGACAGTTCTGACCCGACGCCGCAGCGATACGCTCGCTGGGTGCCCCACGCGATCCGTGCCGTCATCGCCATCCTGGTCAGCATCGCGCTGGTTCTGACCGGCTGCACCAGCGGGCAGGATGCGGACACCCGGCGTCCCTTCCCCGCGGCGGCCGGACGGGGGCCGTGCGACGTGACGACCGAGCACGATGTACCGGCCACCATGCGCGACGGCACCGTGTTGCGCGCCGACGTCTACCGTCCCAAGACCTCCGACGCAGTACCGGTGATCCTGATGCGCACCCAGTACGGCAAGTCCGGGGCGCAGACGGACGTGGACCGCTTCGAGCCGCCCGATTGGTTCGCGTCGCACTGCTATCTGGTTGTGGTGCAGGATATTCGGGGTCAGGGCAACTCGGGCGGCGTGTTCAGCGAGTTCACCCACGACATGGACGACGGTTACGACTCGGTGGAATGGGCGGCCGCCCTGCCGGGCTCGAACGGCAAGGTCGGCATGTACGGGTCGTCCTACGTCGGGGCCACCCAGTGGCTGGCGGCGGTGACCACGCCTCCGCACCTGGTGACCATCGTCCCCGCGAACACCGCATCGGACTACTACGACGGATGGAACTACGAGGGCGGGGAATTCCGGTTGGGGTTCGTGCTGCCATGGGCGATCGAGGACATCGCCACCACCGCCGCGATCAACCGGGATGACAAGCAAGCCGTGGCGCAGCTGAACGCCGCGGCCGCCGACCCGACCCGATGGCTGAATTTCCGTCCGTTCAAAGACCTTCCACCGATGCAGCCCGCCAACCCCGTGGTCGCGCCGTGGTATTTCGACTGGATCCGGCACAGCACCCGCGACGACTTCTGGCGCCGGTTCAGCATCAGGGACCGTTACCCCGCGGTGAAGATCCCCGTGCTGCACGTCGAGGGCTGGTACGACGCCTTCCTGGCCGGTGGCATCGAGAACTTCACCGGGATGACGACCCATGGCGGCAGTGATCTGGCGCGGACCAACCAGCGGCTGGTCATCGGGCCGTGGGACCACGTCGGTTGGGGGAGACCCGACTCGGTGGTAGCGCCGATGCTCAAGGACATCGGGCCGGTGGGCAACAGTCCGATCAACGAACTCCAACTCGCCTGGTATGACCACTTTCTCAAGGGTCAGGACAACGATGTGGCCGGCCCGCCCCGCGTCGACTACTTCCTGATGGGCGCCAATGTCTGGAAGACGGCACCGAATTGGCCGCTGCCGCAAACACACTGGACCAACTGGTACCTCTCCGGGTCTGGCGGGTTCGCCGACCGGGAGGGGCAACTCACGGCGCAGCCGCCGGCTGCGCAACCGCCTGACACCTATCTTTATGATCCGGCCTTCCCGGCTCCCAGCCTAGGTGGGCACTCCTGCTGCGGAGCGTTGAACGGTCCGCAGGGGCCCTACGACCAGACTCCGGTCGAGCAACGCTCCGATGTGCTGGTGTACAGCTCGGCGCCGTTGACCAAGGGCACCGAGATCACCGGCCCGGTCACGGTGACGCTGTGGGCGCAGTCCACCGCCGTCGACACCGACTTCACCGCGAAACTCGTCGTCGTCAAACCGGACGGGCAGGCGGTCAACCTCAACAACGGCATCGTGCGGACATCGTTCCGCGATTCGCTGTCCGATCCGACGCCGACCACCCCGGGGCAGCCCTACCAGTACCGGATCCAGGTCTGGCCCACCAGCTATCTGTTCCGGGCGGGCGACCGCATCCGGTTGGAGGTCTCCAGCAGCGACTACCCGCAGTTCGCGCCCAATCCCAACACCGGGGCCCCGTTCGGGCAGGACACCAGGACCCAGCAGGCCACCCAGACCGTGCTGCACGATCCGGCCCATCCGTCCTCGATCACCCTGCCGGTGATCGGCTGAGGGCAGCGGTCACCACCCGCGGGGAACGATCGGGCGCCGCTGCGCGACTATAGGAGGGTGAACTGCGAGGTGGCGCGCGAGGCGCTGTCGGCCCGGCTCGACGGTGAGCGCGAGCCCGTGCCGTCGGCGCGCGTCGACGAGCACCTGCGCGAGTGCGCTGACTGCCGTGCCTGGCGCGACGCCGTCACCGATCAGGCGCTCGACCTGCGCCGGCTGGCCGAACGCCGCCCCACGCTCACCGCCCTCGAACACTCCGCCGAGCAGCCCCGGCGCGTGAGGCTGGGCTGGCGGCGCGGGGCGCTGCTCGCTGTCGGCGTGGTGCAGATCCTGTTGGCAGCCGTACAGGGACTCGGGCTGAGCGTCGGGCTCGCCCACGACCACGGCATGGGCGGCGGGCACCTGCTCAACGAGTCGACGGCGTGGTCGGCCGCGCTCGGCGCGGTGATGATCGGCGCGGCGCTGCGGCCCGTCGCGGCCGCAGGCCTGGCGGGGGTGTTGAGCGTGTTCGCCGCGGTGCTCACGGTGTACGTCGCCGTCGACGCGACGATGGGCGCCGTGACGCCGGTGCGAATGCTCACGCATCTACCCGTGCTGCTCGGTGCGGTCCTCGCGGTCCTGGTGTGGCGCGATGCGTCGGCGTCGGGGCCGGAACCGGGACGGCACGCGGCCGAGCCCGATATCACCTTGCCGCACAACGCATCCCGAGGGCGTCGGCGCGGTCATCTGTGGCCGACGGACGGCTCGGCGGCCTAGGCCCCGGTTTTTCGAGTAGTGCACTACGCGGGACCACGGTGCGCCCGCAGGCCGAGACTGATCCGTGTCGACGGGTCCGGGCACAGGGACTCGGCTCAATCACCTGCTCGACTAGGACGGCTCGGAGGGCGTCATGTCGAAAAAATTTGTCATCACACCGGGTGGGCGGCGCGCCGCCGAACTCGTACACCAAGTCGCGCCGGATGAGGTGGTCCACGTCGCCGACGGCAGGATGCGCCATGTCACCCGGGCGGGGGAGATGCTCCGGGATGTCGGACCGGTACCGCCGCATGAGCCGGGTGTTCCGCTGATGCCCGCGAACGTCATGCAACCTCCCGAGCAATTGCCCGACTTCGGAACGGGCTGGATCACTTTCGCCAACTTTCAGAGCGGCGCACCGCTGAAGTCGTTCCTCACGACGTGGGTGGTGCCCGGCGCGCCGCAGACCCAGAACGGACAGCTGCTGTACCTGTTCAACGGTCTGCAGAACAGCTCGATGATCTTGCAGCCCGTCCTGCAGTGGGGAGACAACGGCATCTTCGGCGGCGACCACTGGTGCGTCGCAAGCTGGTACGCCGACGGCCAGGGCGGCGCCGCCTCCTACACCTCACCGGTGACGGTGAACGTCGGTGACACCCTGGTCGGCCGGATGACGCGGGTCAACGGTGTGGGCGGCGACACGTTGGGTGCGCTGTGGACGTGCGAGTTCGTCGGGATCGCAGGCAGCAAGCTGACCATCCTCACCACCGACGAGCTGCTGGACTGCGTGCAGACTCTCGAGTGCTACTCGATCACGCGGGCCTCGGACTACCCGAGCTCGACCGACACCCGGATGCGGGCGATCGCCATCACCGACAGCGACGGTACTGCGGCCCCGCTGAGCTGGAGCCCCATCGACAAGATCACCGACTGCGGTCAGCACACCGTGATCGTGGACAACTCGCCCACCCACGGCGAGGTGCAGCTGTGGTACCGCGACGACATTCTGCCCGGATCCGCTGTGGCACAAGGACTCTGGAAGACGATCCTGCTCACGCATCAGTTGATTCCGATGCGTGACGGCAGAGTGTTGGATTGGGTGCCCGGCGATGGGACGTGGCGGTTGTGGAATTACGACGCGGCGAGCACGCATGATGTGTTGCCGGGCAATGCGGTGGCCAGTGGGCAGTGGCAGACGATCCGGAGCGGGCATCAGTTGATTCCGATGCATGACGGCAAGGTGTTGGATTGGGTGTCCGGCGATGGGACGTGGCGGTTGTGGAATTACGACGCGGCGAGCACGCATGATGTGTTGCCGGGCAATGCGGTGGCCAGTGGGCAGTGGCAGACGATCCGGAGCGGGCATCAGTTGATTCCGATGCATGACGGCAAGGTGTTGGATTGGGTGTCCGGCGATGGGACGTGGCGGTTGTGGAATTACGACGCGGCGAGCACGCATGATGTGTTGCCGGGCAATGCGGTGGCCAGTGGGCAGTGGAAGACCATCGGCTCCGGGCATCAGTTGGTCCCGATGCATGACGGCAAGGTGTTGGACTGGGTGCCCGGTGACGGGACGTGGCGGTTGTGGAACTACGACGCCACCCATGTGCACGACGTGCTGCCGGGTTCGCCGGTGGACATCGGCAACTGGTTCAGCATCCATACGCCCCAACAGCTCATCGTCATGCACGACGGCAAGGTGCTCGACTGGGATCCGCTCACCGGCGACTGGCGCCTGTGGCGTTACCAGCCCTAGAGCATCACCCCGAACATCACCGCCATCCCAGCGGCCATCATGGCCTGGCATGCTGCGCCGAGCTGGTATCGAGCCGGATCAGCTTGGCGCGCAGCGAAATAGCGGTACAGCCACCACACGGCCGCGGCCGCGAACACCACAGTGCACAGCCAGTCGACGGCGTCGATCCAGCCCGGATAGCCCGGGCCGGTCGACGCCTCGGTGGCGACGGACATGTCCATGCTGGGCATGTCCATCGCCATCGCCGAGGCCTGCGTGTCGTGATGGCCCGACATCATCTGGCCCGGCAGCAGCCCGCCGTTCATCACGGCGTACATCCACGCCATGGCCAGCATCATGACCGCGTGATACCCGGCGACGGCCCGGTGCGCAGCCGTCGTCACCGCGATCGCCGCGAACCACACGGCGGCCGCGGCGAAAAACACCATCGGCCCCATAGTGGGCAGTGCCGCACCCCGCGGCCACGCCATCACCGCCATGGCCACTGCCATGACGAAGTGCAGAAGGTGGCCCACCACATGCGTCCAGGACCGATGGCCGGTCGCGATGGCGTAGCCGCATTCCAGCGCGCTGATGACGAACAACGCCGTGACGATCCAGCGCAGGAAGAGATCGCCGATCACTGCCGCGCCCTCCGGGCCTGCCGCCGGCCCAGCGCGGCGTCGACGGCGATGAACGCGACCAGGGAGACCCCGAACAGCGGCGCGAAGTACCCGAAACCGGCCAGCGCGAGGGTGACCAACACCGCCTCATGCGGCCGTAGCCCTGCCAGCACGCCGCGGCGCGGACCGGCGGGCAGGGCCAAACCCGTTGCCCGAGTGGGCCTGCGACGCCACCACATCCGATACCCGAGCACAATGACCACGATCAGCGCGACCGCCACCGCGGCCAGCAGCACCTGGTTGACGACGCCGAACAGGATGCCCATGTGGGCCCCGACGATCCAGTCCGCCACCTTGGCCATGACCGGCCAGTCCGCGAAATCGACGCGGGCGGTCACCGCTCCGGTCTGCGGATCGACGGCGATGGCGTCGTAACGCGTCGGCCAGTCCCGCTTGTTCTCGGCGACCTGCCAGCCCTGAGTCGGTGCGGCCGGCGGGTACATCCAGATCGGATTGCTCAGCGCCGCATCGTGTGCGGCGCGCAACGCGGTATCGGCGCCGCGCAACGCCTGCGATTCGTCGAATCCTGCTGCGGCCGTTGTGATTCCGTGGTGTGCCACGACCGCGCCCGGTGTGCCGCCGGGCAGCGTGGTGTCCACCGATGGCGTCGACCAGGTCAGGTGGGAGCGGATCTCGCTGACGTTCGCGCCCGCGAAACGCGACCACGTCATGCCCGACACCGACAGCAGCGCCAGGGCCGCGATGATCCAGACGCCCAGCGCGCCATGCCAAGACAGCAGGCGGCGGCGGCCGGTCACGCCGGTGTCAGGGGAGGCGATCCGGCGCAGTTTCCCGGTGCCGATGCGATGCCCGATCCACAGCAGTAGACCGGCACCGGCGATCACCCACAGCCAGCTGGCTGCGAGCTCACTGTAATTGCGTCCGATCGCCCCGAGATGGAGGTTGCGGTGCAACTCGTCGAACCAGGCCCGCAGCGGCAGCCACTGCCCGTATGTCGTCAGCGCGCCGCGAATCTCGCCGGTGTAGGGATCGACGAACACGGTGCGGGCGTAGTCGGGCGGCACGTCGGCGACGTTGAGCGTGACCCAGGTGGTCTCGTCGGGCGCAGCCGGCGGCCGGATGCTGGCCACGGTGCCTTCGGGGTGGGCCAGGCGCACCGCGGCGATCTGGTCTGACAGCGGGATCCGGTGGTCGCCGACGTGCTCGACGGTGAGTTCGTGCCGGTTCACGAACGTGTCTATCTGAGGGATCAGGGCATAGAGCAGGCCGGTGAACGCCGCGATCAGAATGAACGGAGCGACGAACACCCCGGCGTAGAAATGCAGGCGCATCAGGACCGGGCGGAATCTGGCCCATGCCGAGGCAGGCGCCGCTTTCGAGTTCGGCGCAACGGGCCCGTCGCGGTCGACGGGATCTTCCAGCGGAGTGTGGCTCACGTGTGCATTGGTCGGTCGGGGGAGGCGGATAGTTCCCGCGGCCGTCAATGTCTACGACGGACGGTCGTAGACTCGTCGGCGAGTACCTGTCTCCGACGGAGGGCGTCACCCCGGTGCAATCAAGCCAGAAGCGCCCGCGGGCGAAGAGCGCCGCGGCGGCGATCGCGGCCGCGCTGGCCGGCCTGGTCGCCTACGGCCTGACCGGCCGCGCGGGCGTCTATGCGGCCACCGGCGACTCCTATCCGGGGGCGCTGACCGCGGCGGCACTGCCGGTCGGACAATTCGTCGCCACGCTGTGCGGCGCCGCGTGCCTGGGCGGCCTGCTGTACGTCGTCACCACCGCGCGGCCCGACACCGCCGGGGTGATCGACGAACAGGCGTTCCGTGTGCACGTGCTCGTCGAGCGGGCCGCCGCGATCTGGGCGGTGACAGCGCTGCTGATGGTGGCGGTGTCGGCCGCCAGCGCCGCCGGTGCCGACGCCGTGCGACTGATGTTGAGCGGCGCTGTGATTCCGGCGGTCGCGGCCTCGGAGACGTCACGGGCGTGGATCGTGGTGGCTGCCGCGGCAGCTCTCGTGGCGGTCGCCGTGCGATTGTCGGTCAAGTGGATCACGCACGTGGTGCTGCTGGTGCCCACCGCGGTGGCCGTGGTCGCAGTGGCGGTCAGCGGCAACGCCGGTCAGGGGCCCGATCACGACTACGCGACGAGCACCGCGATCGTCTTCGTCGTCGCACTGGCTGCGCTGGCCGGCTTCAAGCTGGCGGCGGTCGCAGGCCCGCCCGCCCCCGCGGTGGCGCGCCGGGTGCTGCTGCTCGAAACGCTCAGTGGCGCCGTCGCACTCGGCTACGGCACGATCCTGCTGATCCTGCTCGCCGGATCGGCGCTGCCGACCGACACCGGCTACGGGCGAGCCGGGTTGGGCGCCGGGGTGCTGCTGCTCGCCGTGTGGCTGGGCGACGTCACCGTGTGGCGTCGTGACGTCAGGCGGTACCGCGCGAAGGACGTCATCGACGCGGCCGCCGTGATCGGGGTGATGGCCCTGCTCGCCGCGATGGCCACCCAACCCGCGCCGCGGTTGCTGGCGCACCGGTTCACCGCCTGGGACGTGTTTCTCGGGTATGAGCTGCCCGAGCCGCCGAGCGTGCTCACGCTGCTGACCGCATGGCGGTTCGACACATTCATCGGCGTGGGTGCGATCGTCCTGGCAGGGCTGTACCTCGCGGGCTACCTGAGGCTGCGCCGACGCGGCGACGGCTGGGCGGCCGGACGGCTCGTCGCGTGGCTGGCCGGGTGTGCCCTGCTGGTCTTCACCACCAGTTCCGGTGTGCGGGCGTACGGCTCGGCGATGTTCAGCGTGCACATGGCCGAACACATGATCCTGAACATGTTCATCCCGGTGCTGCTCGTGCTCGGCGGTCCGGTGACCCTGGCGCTGCGTGCCCTGCCTGCCGCCGGTGACAGCCGGCCACCCGGGCCCCGCGAATGGCTGCTGTGGTTGGTGCACTCGAAAGTCACGGCGTTCCTGGCGAATCCGATGATCGCGTTCATCCTGTTCGTCGCGTCGCTGTACGTCGTGTACTTCACGCCGATCTTCAACACCTTGGCGCGCTATCACTGGGGCCACGAGTTGATGAGCCTGCACTTTCTGCTCGTCGGTTATCTCTTCTACTGGGGCATCATCGGTATCGACCCGGGGCCGCGGAAGCTGCCCTTCCTGGGCCGGCTCGGACTGCTGTTCGCGGTGATGCCGTTTCACGCCTTCTTCGGCATCGCGACCATGACCATGACCTCGGTGATGGGCGGACCGTTCTACCGCAACGTGGGCCTGCCGTGGCTGGGCAGCATCGAGGACGACCAGCATCTGGGCGGTGCAATCGCCTGGGGCTCAAGCGAACTGCCCGTCATCATCGTGGTCGTCGCGTTGGTGGCGCAGTGGGCGCGCCAGGACCGCCGCGCGGCGTCGCGCTCGGATCGCCACGCCGACTCCTCCTATGCCGACGACGAACTGGACGCCTACAACGCGATGCTGCGCGAGCTGTCTCGCGATCGGCGTTGATATTCAGTTCCCGGGAACCACAGGGGGCTTCGGCGCGACCAGATATGCGGACGACGAAACCGGGTCGGGTGAAGGAGGATCAGCGGTGACGGGCGACGCATTCATGGACACCCTGCGCACGATCGAAGGCCGCGTGCTCGACGAGGTGTGGATGGGGCGGTCGCGGTTCGCCGGCGGTGTTGCGGCCGTGCTGGTCCTTGCTGTCAGCGCGGTGACGTGGTGGTGCCTCGGGGATACCGGTGCAGCACAAGGTGTTCCGGCAGTGAGCCTGGTGATGTTCGCGCTCGCAGGCGCGGCGTCCTCGGTGGCGCTGGCCCGGCGACGCTACCGCTGGTGCTGCGCCGCGGCGTATTTCAGCGGGTTGGCCACCGTGATCGGCGTCGGCGCGCTGTGGTGGCTACGCACCGGACACCACGGCACCGGGCTGGCCTGGTTGGTGGCCGCCGACCTTGCCGTGGCGGCGTTGACCGGCCACTGGCTGACGCTCGTCTTCACACCCATCGAACGGTCCCAGCCGGACATGCGGACGCGTGGCCGATGAGGGGCACGGTCCCGCTCGCGGCGGCTAACGCCCGAAGTTGCGCAACCGCAAGCTGTTCGACACCACGAAGAACGACGAGAACGCCATCGCCGCACCGGCGATCAGCGGGTTGAGCAACCCGGCCGCGGCGATGGGGATGGCCGCCACGTTGTAGCCGAACGCCCACACCATGTTGACCCTGATGGTGCGCATGGTGGCCGCGGCCAGATCCAGCGCGAGCGGGACGACGTCGAGGTTGTCGCGGACCAGGATGATGTCGGCCGCGCCGATCGCCACGTCGGTGCCCCGCCCGATCGCCATGCCGAGATCGGCGCAGGCCAGCGCGGGCCCGTCGTTGATGCCGTCGCCGACCATCGCCACGACACGGCCGCGGTCGCGCAGCTGCTCGATGACGTCGACCTTGCCCTCGGGCAGCACATCGGCGATCACCTCGTCGATGCCGACCCGGTCAGCGACCGCTGCGGCCGACGCCGGATTGTCCCCGGTCAGCAGCACCGTGCGCAGGCCCCGGCGGTGCAGCGCGGCGACGGCATCGGCAGCGGTGTCCTTGACGGCGTCGGACACCGCGATGACCCCGCAAGCCTCGCCGTCGACCTCGACGTACACCACGGTGTCGCCTCGTGATTCGGCGCTGCGGCGGCCCGCGAGCAGGGTCGGCGAATCACAGTGCGGGGCGATCCAGGACGGTTTGCCCACCCGCACGGCCCGGCCGGTGACGGTACCGCTGACCCCACGCCCCGCGACCGCGCGAAAATCCTGCACCGGTTCGCCGCGGCCACCGGCGGTCGCGATGGCCAGCCCCACGGCGTGTTCGGATGCCGACTCCACGGCCGCGGCCAGGGCGAGCACGTCCTCGGGCCGCCACCCCGACACCGCGACGACCGTGTTGACGCTGAGCCGGCCCGTCGTCAGCGTTCCGGTCTTGTCGAAGACGACGGTGTCCACCGCCCGAGTCGCCTCCAGGGACTGGTGGCCCTTGAGGAAGATTCCGAGTTGGGCGCCGCGACCGGACGCCACCATCATGGCCGTCGGCGTCGCCAGGCCCAGCGCGCACGGGCATGCGATGACCAGCACCGCAAGCGCGGCCGAAAACGCGCGGTCGGGCCCGCCGCCGGCGAGCAGCCACGCGGCGGCCGTCAGCGCCGACAGCGCGAACACCGCGGGCACGAACACCGATGCGACCCGGTCGGCGAGGCGTTGTGCGTTGGCCTTCTGGGTCTGGGCGTCCTCGACGAGCCGGACCATCCCGGCGAAGCGGGTGTCGGCGCCCACCGCGGCGGCCTCGATGATCAACCGGCCGTCGAGCACCACCGTGCCGCCGATGACGTTCGAGCCGGCGTCGGCGCGCACCGGTCGGGCCTCACCCGTCATCGCGCTCATGTCGACCGCCGCAGTTCCCTCGATCACCAGTCCGTCGGCAGCGATCGTCTGCCCCGGGCGCACCACGAACCGCTGCTGCTCCTTGAGCTCGTCGGCCGGGATGAGCATCTCCGAACCGTCGGCGAGCAGCACCGTGACGTCCTTGGCCGACAATGCCGCCAGCGCACGCAGCGCCCCGCCCGCCTTCGACTTGGCCCGCGCCTCGAAGTAGCGTCCGGCCAGCACGAACACCGTCACCCCGGCCGCGACCTCGAAGTAGATGGCGTCGCTGCCCAGCAGCGCCTGCCAGATGCCTCGGCGGTCGGTGGTGTGGTGGGTGCCGAACAGGGTGAAGAGCGACCAGATCGTGGCCGCGGTGATGCCGACCGAGATGAGCGTCTCCATCGAGGCGCTGCGGTGACGCGCGTTGCGCAGCGCGACGCGGTGAAACGGCCACGCCGCCCACGTCACCACAGGCAGCGCCAGCGCGGTGAGCACCCACGTCCAGCCGGCGAAGCGCGTACTGGGCACCACGGCGAACATCACCGAGAGATCGGCCAGCGGCACGAACAACACCGCCGCGACGGCCAACCGGATCAGCAGGCTGTGCGCGTGATCGGCGTCGGGATCCCCGTCCTCGTCGACGCCGCCGTTACGCGGTTCGGCGTCATATCCCGTCCGCTGCACGACCTCACACAACTCCTGCGAGCCGGTCTGCTCATCGGCATCGATGGTCGCGACCCGGGTGGCGAAATTCACCGACGCCCGCACACCGGGCAGCTTGTTCAGCGCCTTTTCCACGCGGTTGGCGCACGCGGCGCAGGACATCCCGCTGACGTCCAGTTGGATCCGTCGCGTGCTGACCGCGTCGTCGCATACCGGTGCCGAACTCGACATCGTGTCGCTTACCTCCTTGAAAACCTGGGCCGCCGGACTTTGCCCATGCGTCTACTGGTCGGTGCAACGCGGCGAAAAGTTCCCGGGCGCGATGGCCTAGGGTGACTAGCCGTGGCGACAGGTGATGACGACCAAATTACTCACCTCGCCAAATCCGCGGGCCGCGGCGACCAGGCCGCACTGTCCCAGTTCATCGAAGCCACCCAGCGGGACGTCTGGCGCACGGTGGCGTACCTGGCGGACCCGGGCAGCGCCGACGATCTGACGCAGGAGACGTTCCTGCGGGCCATCCGCGCGCTGCCGCGATTCAGCGGCCGGTCCAGCGCCCGCACGTGGCTGCTGTCGATCGCCCGGCGGGTGGTGGTCGACCAGATTCGCTACAACACGAGCCGTCCACGCACCGTGCACGTGGTCGAACTCGACGACGTCGCCGGGGCCGCCGGGCGCGGCGCGCGGATCGAGAACATGGTCGAGATCCGGATGCTGTTGGCAGATCTGGACGCCGACCGCCGCGAAGCGCTGATCCTCACCCAGGTGATCGGCATGTCCTACGCCGAGGCCGCCGAGGTGTGCGGCTGCCCGGTCGGCACGATCCGGTCGCGGGTGGCGCGCGCCCGCGACGATCTGATGCGTGCCGCGAACGCCGACGACCGCGCCGGGTAGTTAGGCTCGCGGCGTGCTGATCGCGATCGAAGGCGTCGACGGCGCCGGCAAACGCACTCTGACCAACGGGCTACGGGCGGCGTTCGAGTCCGCGCACAAGTCCGTCGGCACCCTGGCGTTTCCGCGCTACCACCATTCCGTGCCCGCCGACCTGGCCGCGGAAGCCCTGCACGGCGCGCACGGCGACCTCGCCGAGTCGGTGCACGCCATGGCGGTGCTGTTCGCGTTGGACCGCGCCGGCGCGCGCGAGGAGATCGAGCATCTGTGCGCCGCCTACGACGTCGTCATCCTCGACCGCTACGTGGCCTCCAACGCCGCCTACAGCGCGGCGCGGCTGCATCAGGGCGCTGACGGCGAAGTGGTGTCCTGGGTGCGTGAGCTGGAGTACGACCGGTTGAAGCTGCCGAGGCCGGACTGGCAGGTGCTGCTCGATGTGCCCACCGAGCTGGCCGCCGAGCGCGCCGAGCACCGGGCCAACACCGAGGCCGACCGAGCCAAGGACGCATACGAGCGCGACGGCGGGCTGCAGCGACGCACAAGTGAGGTGTACGCCGGGCTCGCCGCCGCCGACTGGTGCGGTCGGTGGGCGCTCGCGGGGCCCGACGTGGACCCGGCCGCGCTGGCGCTGCGGTTCGGCTGAGCGCGTCCATCGGAGCGCACATGCAGATCAACCCAAGATCACCGCGTGTGGTACCCGAGTTTTATCGCATTCTGGTGACACCATGGACTCCATGAGGCAAAGGATCCTTGTCGTAGACGACGACCCATCGCTGGCCGAGATGCTCACCATCGTGTTGCGCGGTGAGGGTTTCGACACCGCGGTCATCGGCGACGGCAGCCAGGCGCTCACCGCCGTCCGCGAGCTGCGACCGGATCTGGTTCTACTGGACCTGATGTTGCCCGGTATGAACGGCATCGACGTCTGCCGCGTGCTGCGCGCCGACTCCGGTGTACCGATCGTCATGCTGACCGCCAAGACCGACACCGTCGACGTGGTCCTCGGGCTGGAGTCCGGCGCCGACGACTACGTGATGAAGCCGTTCAAGCCGAAGGAATTGGTGGCCCGGGTGCGGGCACGCTTGCGCCGCAACGAAGATGAACCGGCTGAGCTGCTGTCGATCAGCGACGTCGAGATCGACGTTCCGGCTCACAAGGTGACCCGCCAAGGCGAACAGATTTCGCTGACACCGCTGGAGTTCGACCTGCTCGTGGCCTTGGCGCGGAAACCGCGGCAGGTGTTTACTCGTGATGTGCTGCTCGAACAGGTGTGGGGATATCGCCACCCCGCTGACACCCGTTTGGTGAACGTGCATGTCCAGCGGTTGCGGGCCAAGGTCGAGAAAGACCCGGAGAACCCGCAGGTGGTGCTGACCGTTCGAGGAGTGGGATACAAGGCCGGACCCCCGTGATCTTTGGTTCCAGACGGCGCATTCGTGGGCGCTGGGGAGGTTCCGGCCCACTACTGCGCGGATTGGGGACGCTGGGCAGGGCTGTTGGTCTGATTTGGCGCCGCTCGCTGCAATTGCGGGTGGTGACGCTGACGCTCGGGCTCTCGCTTGCCGTCATCCTGGTGCTGGGATTCGTGCTGACCAGTCAGATCACCGACCGGATCCTGGAAGTCAAGGTCAAGGCTGCCACCGAAGAGGTCGAGCGGGCCCGAAACACCGTGAGCGGCATCGTCGGTGGGGAAGAATCGCGGTCCCTGGACAGCAGCCTGCAGCTGGCGCGCAACACCCTCGTCGACCGCAAGGCCGATGTCCGTGGTGACCTCGCGGGCGCGTTCGACGCGGTCCTCGTGGTCCCGGGCGACGGACCCCGCGCGGCCACGTCGGCGGGCCCGGTCGCTCAGGTGCCCAATGCATTACGTGACTTCGTCAAGGCCGGCCAGGTCAGCTACCAATACGCCACGGTCCGCACCGACGGGTTTTCCGGGCCGGCCCTCGTGGTCGGCACCCCGGCGTCGTCGTCGGTGCCCAATCTTGAGCTGTACCTGATTTTTCCGCTGAACAACGAGGAAAGCACCATCTCGCTGGTGCGCGGCACGATGGCCACCGGCGGCATCGTGCTGCTCGGGCTGCTGGCGGCCATCGCGCTGCTGGTGGCCCGTCAGATCGTGCAGCCGGTGCGGTCGGCATCGCGCATCGCGGAGCGGTTCGCCGAGGGCCACCTCACCGAGCGGATGCCCGTGCGCGGCGAGGACGACATGGCCCGCCTGGCGGTGTCGTTCAACGACATGGCCGAGAGCCTGTCCCGGCAGATTCAGCAGCTGGAGGAGTTCGGTAACCTGCAGCGCCGCTTCACCTCTGATGTGAGCCATGAGCTGCGAACCCCGCTCACCACGGTGCGGATGGCGGCCGACCTGATCTACGACCACAGCGACGACCTCGATCCGGCACTGCGCCGCTCGACCGAGTTGATGGTCAACGAACTCGACCGGTTCGAGACACTGCTGGCCGACCTGTTGGAGATCTCGCGCCACGACGCCGGTGTCGCCGAACTGTCGGT
Organism: Mycobacterium sp. 852013-50091_SCH5140682; assembly: GCF_001665685.1. Lineage (GTDB taxonomy): Bacteria > Actinomycetota > Actinomycetes > Mycobacteriales > Mycobacteriaceae > Mycobacterium. The sequence goes on along the minus strand of NZ_LZTB01000063.1, from coordinate 75,180 downwards.
CGAATCGGTGGATCTGCGCGGCACCGTGCGCAACGCGTTGGAGAACGTCGGGCACCTGGCCGCCGATGCCGCCATCGAACTCGATGTCGACATGCCGGACACGGAAGTGATCGCCGAGGTGGATCCGCGGCGGGTGGAACGCATCCTGCGCAATCTCATCGCCAACGCGATCGACCACGCCGAACACAAGCCGGTGCAGATCCGCATGGCCGCCGACGAGGACACCGTCGCCGTCACCGTGCGCGACTTCGGTGTCGGGCTGCGCCCCGGCGAGGAGAAGCTGGTGTTCAGCAGGTTCTGGCGGTCCGATCCGTCGCGCGTGCGGCGCTCCGGTGGCACCGGGCTCGGCCTGGCCATCAGCATCGAGGATGCACGGTTGCACCAGGGCAGGCTCGAGGCCTGGGGCGAGCCGGGTAAGGGCGCCTGCTTCCGGCTGACCCTGCCGCTGGTCCGCGGGCACAAGGTGACCGCGAGTCCGCTGCCGCTCAAACCGATTGAACCGCAACATAACCCACGCCGACAGGTAAGGGAAGAGGAGAACGTGTGAAGCGCCTGCTGGCCGCGTCGATCGTCGGCCTGGTGGTGCTCACGTCGGGCTGCGCCGGAATTCCCAACACGTCCTCACCGCAGGCCATCGGAACCGTCGAGCGCCCCGCGCCGCAGAACCTGCCCAAGCCGTCGCCCGAGATGGATCCCGACGTGCTGCTGCGGGAATTCCTCAAGGCCACCGCGGATCCCGCCAACCGCCATCTCGCGGCGCGGCAGTTCCTCACCGAATCGGCGTCGAGCTCGTGGGACGATGCGGGCAGTGCCCTGCTGATCGACCGCGTGGTGTTCGTCGAAACCCGGAGCTCGGAACGGGTTTCGGTGACCATGCACGCCGACATCCTCGGATCGTTCTCCGACCTGGGTGTGTTCGAGACGGGGGAGGGCGCGTTGCCCGACCCGGGGCCGATCGAACTGGTCAAGACCAGCGGCGGGTGGCGCATCGACCGGCTGCCCAACGGGGTTTTCCTTGACTGGCAACAGTTCCAGTCGACCTACAAACGCAACAACCTGTATTTCGTCGACCCGACCGGCAACACCGTCGTACCGGATCCGCGTTACGTCGCGGTGTCCGACCCTGACCAGCTGGCCACCGAATTGGTCACCAAACTGATCGCAGGCCCGCGCCCCGAGATGGCCAAGTCGGTGCACAACCTGCTGGGCGCTCAGCTGAAACTGCGCGGGCCTGTCACCCGTGCGGACGGCGGCAAGACCGGCGTGGGCCGCGGCTACGGCGGCGCCCGGATCGATCTGGAGAACCTCTCGGCAAGAGATCCGCACAGCAGGCAGCTGCTGGCCGCGCAGATCATCTGGACCTTGGCGCGGGCGGGTATCAGCGGGCCGTACGTGATCAACGCCGACGGAGCGCCGCTGGACGACCGGTTCGCCGACGGCTGGGAGACCTCCGACGTCGCCGCCACCGATCCGGGCGCCGCCCCTGGCGCCGCGGCGGGGCTGCACGCGCTGGTGGGCGGGTCGCTCGTCTCGCTGGAGGGCCAGGAGGCGCCGCGGGTCGCGGGTTCGTTCGGATTGGCGCCCAACCAGGTCTCGGCGTCGGTGTCGCGCAACGGCCAGGAGGCCGCGTCGGTGGTGGTCGTGCCGCCGGGCGCCCCCAGTCCTCCCGCCACGCTGTGGATCGGCCCACTGGGCGGCACCGCGGCGCAGGCCCTGGAAGGCCGGACCCTGTCGCGCCCGAGCTGGGCGTTGGACCAGGCGGTCTGGGTCGTGGTCGACGGCATCAACGTGGTGCGGGCGATCCAGGACGCTTCCGGTGCCCCGGGCCGGATCCCGGTGGACACGACCGCGGTGGCCACCCGCTATCCCGGCCCGATCACCGACCTGCAGCTGTCCCGCGACGGCACCCGGGCGGCCATGGTCATCAACGGGCAGGTGATCCTCGCCGGGGTCGAGCAGAACCAGGACGGACAGTTCCAGCTGACGTATCCGCGCCGGCTCGGCTTCGGGATGGGCAACACGGTGGTGTCGCTGGCCTGGCGGACCGGCGACGACATCGTGGTGTCCCGCACCGATCCGCAGCATCCGGTGTCCTACGTCAACATCGACGGCGTCAACTCCGACGGCCCGAGCCGCAACCTGGTGATGCCGGTGACCACCGTCGCGGCCAACCCGTCGACGGTGTATGTGGCCGATCAGCGTGGCGTGCTGCAACTTTCGGCGTCGGCCAGCTCCGACAACCCCGGCTGGTCGGAGGTGCGCCCATTGATGGTGCCGGGCGCGCTTCCGGTGCTGCCGGGCTGAGCCGACCGGATATGTCGGTCGTGCCGCGCACACTGCGGGCATGCTCGACCTGATCCTGCCGCTGGAATGCGGCGGTTGCGGCGCCCCGTCGACGCGGTGGTGCCCGGCGTGCGCGTCGACGCTGGCGGTGCGCGCCGACGAACCGCACCTGGTCACCCCGCGCACCGATCCCGGCGTTCCGGTGTTCGCCCTCGGCCGCTACGCCGGTGCCCGGCGCCAGGCCATCGTGGCCGCCAAGGAGCGGGGCCGCACGGATCTGGTGGCGCCGCTCGCGGCCGCGCTGCGGGACGGTTTGGATCGGCTGCTGGCGTGGGGTGTCGTCGACGCGCCGCTGACCGTGGTGCCTGCCCCCACCCGCAGGCTCGCCGCCCGCCGCCGCGGCGGGGACCCGGTCACCGCGATGGCCGTCGCGGCGTGCGCGGGACGGCCCGGGGTGCGCACCGTGCCTGCGTTGCGGCTGCGGCCATGGGTCCGCGATTCCGTCGGCCTGTCGGGCACCGCCCGGCAACGCAACATCGCCGGACGGGTCCGGGTGGTGGCCGGTGTGACCGGTGAGGTGCTGCTCGTCGACGACATCGTGACGACCGGTGCCACGGCTGCCGAGTCGGTGCGCGTACTGCGTGGCGCGGGGGCGAATGTGGCCGGTGTGTTGGTCGTCGCACATGCCTGACACAGGTGGCAATTACCGCGCAATCAAACAGAAATGAAGAACTGCAAACATGTCGTCGAAATTGGTGGCACGAACCGGTGAACACGGACTACCGTCGGCACCAACCACCCGTGAACACCTCACGGCGACGCTCCATCACAGCGTCACTTCACCGCACCGGTAGGAGGTGAGTACTCGACACCTTGCGCCGATGGGGAGAGCGACAAAACCCTGACCCATCGCCGCGATTCGTTAGAGCCCGGCACGCAGATCGCGTGCAACGAGTGAGAGAAACGAGTTGCCAAGTATGTCAACCAATTCCCTGGATTCAGGCCCCGCGATGGTGGTCGAGGATCGTGACACAGGTGCCAACCCCGAGCCCAACGCGGAAGTTGTGGTCAAGGGGCGCAACGTGGAAGTCCCCGATCATTTCCGAATCTACGTCTCGGAAAAGCTGTCACGCCTGGAGCGCTTCGACCGGACCATCTACCTCTTCGACGTCGAACTTGACCACGAACGCAACCGACGACAACGCAAGAACTGCCAGCACGTCGAAATCACTGCCCGTGGCCGCGGCCCCGTTGTCCGCGGCGAGGCGTGTGCAGACAGTTTCTATGCGGCCCTCGAATCCGCAGCCGGAAAGCTTGAGGCCAGGCTGCGCCGCAGCAAGGACCGCCGCAAGATCCACTATGGCGACAAGACCCCCGTATCACTGCACCAGGCGACCACGCCCGACCACCTGGCCGGGGACACCGCCGCTGACGAGGCGGTCGATGCGACCGAACCCGCAGTCATCGACGATCACGAACCCGGCCGCGTGGTCCGCACCAAGGAACACCAGGCCACGCCGATGACCGTGGACGACGCCCTCTACGAGATGGAACTGGTCGGCCACGACTTCTTCCTCTTCCATGACAAGGAGAGCGACAAACCGTCGGTGGTATACCGGCGGCACGCCTACGACTACGGCCTCATCCGACTCGCCTGATTCGTCGAACCGGCCAAGAACGCACCCCGGAGCGATCCGGGGTGCGTTTTCGTCTTCGCCGAGTGAGTACAACCAGGTATTTCGACGGGTCACCTACGATGGACCACGATCAACACCGAAAGATCCATCGATACCCACAGGGGAAATAGCGTGCTGTCGAAGTTGCTCCGTCTCGGTGAAGGCCGCATGGTCAAGCGCCTCAAGAAGGTGGCTGACTATGTCAACACTTTGTCCGACGACGTCGAGAAGCTCTCCGACGCCGAGCTGCGAGCCAAGACCAACGAGTTCAAGAAGCGGGTCGCCGACGGCGAGGAGCTCGACGACCTGCTGCCCGAGGCGTTCGCGGTAGCCCGCGAGGCGGCGTGGCGCGTGCTCAGTCAGCGTCACTTCGACGTCCAGGTGATGGGCGGCGCGGCGCTGCACTTCGGCAACGTCGCCGAGATGAAGACCGGTGAGGGCAAGACCCTGACCGCAGTGCTGCCCGCGTATCTCAATGCGCTGAGCGGAAACGGTGTGCACGTCGTCACCGTCAACGACTACCTGGCCAAACGCGACAGCGAGTGGATGGGCCGGGTGCACCGTTTCCTCGGCCTCGACGTCGGCGTCATCCTCTCCGGAATGACCCCTGACGAGCGTCGGGTCGCCTACGCCGCCGACATCACCTATGGCACCAACAACGAGTTCGGCTTCGACTACCTGCGCGACAACATGGCGCACTCCACCGAGGACATGGTGCAGCGCGGCCACAACTTCGCCATCGTCGACGAGGTCGACTCGATCCTCATCGACGAGGCCCGTACGCCGCTGATCATCTCCGGGCCGGCCGACGGCGCCTCGAGCTGGTACACCGAGTTCGCCCGGCTGGCGCCGTTGATGAAGAAGGACGTCCACTACGAGGTGGACATCAAGAAGCGCACCATCGGCGTGCACGAGCTGGGTGTGGAGTTCGTCGAAGACCAGCTCGGTATCGACAACCTGTACGAAGCCGCCAACTCGCCGCTGGTCAGCTACCTCAACAATGCGCTGAAGGCCAAAGAGCTGTTCGAGCGCGACAAGGAGTACATCGTCCGCGACGGCGAGGTGCTCATCGTCGACGAGTTCACCGGTCGCGTGCTGCTGGGCCGCCGCTACAACGAGGGCATGCACCAGGCCATCGAGGCCAAGGAGCACGTCGAGATCAAGGCCGAGAACCAGACGCTGGCCACCATCACCCTGCAGAACTACTTCCGCCTGTACGACAAGCTCTCCGGCATGACCGGTACGGCCGAGACCGAGGCCGCCGAGCTGCACGAGATCTACAAGCTCGGTGTGGTGCCGATCCCCACCAACAAGCCGATGGTCCGGCAGGATCAGTCCGACCTGATCTACAAGACCGAAGAAGCCAAGTACATCGCGGTCGTCGACGACGTCTCGGAGCGCTACGAGAAGGGCCAGCCGGTCCTCATCGGCACCACCAGCGTCGAACGCTCGGAGTACCTGTCGCGGCAGTTCACCAAGCGCAAGATCCCGCACAACGTGCTCAACGCCAAGTACCACGAGCAGGAAGCCGGCATCATCGCCGAGGCGGGCCGGCTCGGCGCGATCACGGTGGCCACCAACATGGCCGGTCGCGGCACCGACATCGTGCTCGGCGGCAACGTCGACTTCCTGGCCGATCAGCGGCTGCGTCAGCAGGGTCTCGACCCGGTCGAGACGCCCGAGGAGTACGAGGCCGCCTGGGACGACACCCTCAAGAAGATCAAGGAAGAGGCCGGCGAAGAGGCCGAGAAGGTCGTCGCGGCCGGTGGCCTCTACGTGCTGGGCACCGAGCGTCACGAGTCCCGGCGTATCGACAACCAGCTGCGCGGCCGGTCCGGTCGTCAGGGCGACCCCGGCGAGTCCCGGTTCTACCTGTCGCTGGGTGACGAGCTCATGCGGCGGTTCAACGGCGCGACGCTGGAATCGCTGCTGACCAGGCTCAACCTGCCCGACGACGTGCCGATCGAGGCCAAGATGGTGACCCGCGCCATCAAGAGCGCGCAGACCCAGGTCGAGCAGCAGAACTTCGAGGTCCGCAAGAACGTCCTCAAGTACGACGAGGTGATGAACCAGCAGCGCAAGGTCATCTATGAAGAGCGCCGCATGATCCTCGAGGGCGAGAACCTGCAGAAGCAGGCCCACGACATGCTGGTCGACGTCATCACCGCCTACGTCGACGGCGCCACCGCCGAGGGCTATGCCGAGGACTGGGATCTGGAAACCCTGTGGACGGCGCTGAAGACCCTCTACCCGGTCGGCATCGACCACCACGATCTGGTGGACTCCAACGCGGTGGGTGAAGCCGGTGAGCTGACCCGCGACGAGTTGCGAGACACCCTGATCAAGGACGCCGAACGGGCCTACGCCGAGCGAGAGAAGGAGCTGGAGGCGATCGCCGGCGAGGGGGCCATGCGGCAGCTGGAACGCAACGTGCTGCTCAACGTGATCGACCGCAAGTGGCGTGAGCACCTCTACGAGATGGACTACCTCAAGGAGGGCATCGGACTGCGCGCGATGGCGCAGCGCGACCCGCTGGTGGAGTACCAACGCGAGGGCTACGACATGTTCGTCGGCATGCTCGACGCCCTCAAGGAGGAGTCGGTCGGCTTCCTGTTCAACGTGCAGGTCGAGGCCGCCCCGGCACCCCCGAGCGCTCAGGTGGCCCCGGTGGCCGCTCCGCAGGGCCTCGCCGAGTTCGCCGCGGCGGCTGCGGCCAAGGCGTCGGAGTCCTCGGAACCCGCCGCCGAGCCTGCCGCGGTGGCCACCAAGGAACGTCCGGCCGCACTGCGGGCCAAGGGCATCGAGGACAGCAATCCGCAGCTGACGTACAGCGGGCCGTCCGAGGACGGCTCGGTGGAGGTACAGCGCTCGGGTAATGGCGGTGGCCGACATGCCGCGCCTAACGGCGGCAGCCGTCGGGAGCGTCGGGAAGCGGCGCGCCGGCAGGCCAAGACCGGCAAGCCGACGCGGTCGCACCGCAAGGGCTAACCCACCTGCAGAGCTGTCAATTGCCAACGGCCGCCGTGTAATTCGATTTTGGCGGCGATGGCGTGCACCCGGGGCCCGCGAGTGAAGGTGGCGAACACCTCGGCGGCCCCTGGCCCGGGTGCGGCGCGCAACCGCACCCGGCGCAGCGTGGCTGCGGCCGCCTGCCGGGCCGGCAGTGCCAGCACCGCATCGAGCACCTGCGGGCTGATCAACGGGCGTAACTGCGCGGGTGGCCTGCGCCGGTCGATGACCTCCAGCACCCGGCGCAGCACCGCCTCGGCGAACTGCGTGGATTCCGTCTGCGGCGGATGATCGGCCTGCTCGACCAACCGCAACCGGCGCGGGTTCGGCCGGTGCAACGCGGTGGGTGCCGGGCAGCTCTTTGCCCGGGACACCGCAGTGGACAGTGGGGTGAGCGGGTAGGCGGGCGGCTCGAAGTCGATCACCGGCGACGTCAGCGACGGCGGCGCCGGGGTGGTTTCGGGAACGGGCACGGCAATCTCCAGCGGTGGTCAGGTACAGGACACATCTGCTGGAGAGGTGCAGACCCGTTCATCATCGCACGCCCGATTGATGTCCCGAGCGCCCAGTTTCGCCGGATACCGTGGCGGTGTCCGACGGACGGGGGCAGAGATGGTTCAACCCAGCATCGATTGGCCCGGCGAGCCGCTGCGCTCGCTGGTGTGGACACTGCAGGCGTGGGTGATCACCTTCGTGGTGTTCCTCGCGGTGGCGTTCGTCGTGGCCCGTTGCACCCGCTGGGGACAACAGTTCTGGCGGGTCAACGCGCCGTTCTTCACCGGCAGTTGGCGCACCTGGGCGCTGCTGGCGTTCATGCTGTGGCACACGGTGTATTCGGCGCGGGTGGTGGTGATCTTCACCTACCAGTACGCGGACCTGATGAACGCCGTACAGGTCGGTGCCGAGGCGCTGGCCACCCACGATGCGGACAAACTGGATGCCGCGCGTCATGCGTTCATGACATCCTTTGCGATCAGCGGGATTCTGGTACTGCTCACCGTGATCTACACCGTGGTGGACCTGTTCCTGCGCCGGGTCTTGGCGATCCACTGGCGCATCTGGCTCAACACCCGCCTGGTCGACGACTGGATGACCGGGGATGCCTTCTACCGCAACCGCTTTCTGCACCCTCCGGTGGAGAACCCCGATCAGCGGATCCAGACCGACATCGAGACCTTCACCACCAAGTCGGTGGACATGAGCGTCGGCGCGGTCAACAAGTCGTTGTTGATCGTGATGTTCACGGGCGTGCTGTGGCAACTGTCCGGCCCATTGCAGTTGGGCGGCTGGGTGATTCCGCGGGCCATGGTGTTCGTGGCATTCGTCTTCTCGATCACGGTGACGCTCATCGCGTTCTGGATCGGCCGGCCGCTGGTGCGGCTGAACTTCCTCAACGAACGGTTCAGTGCGAGTTTCCGCTACGCACTGGTGCGCCTGCGGGACAATGCCGAACGTGTCGCGTTCTACCGGGGCGGCGAACGTGAGCGGCAGTTGCTGCACTCCCGGTTCGCCGAGATCATCGCCAACATGTGGCGCATCGTGTTCGCCCAATTGCGGCTCAACGGCTGGAATCGCGGCGTCGGCGACGTGACGACCGGCATGATTCCCTACATCGTGCAGGCGCCGCGGTTCTTCGCCGGACAGATCACCCTCGGCGGCTTGCTGCAGACCGTCGCCGCGTTCGGAAACGTCTGTGGCGCACTGTCGTTCTTCCGGGACAGCTACGACGAGTTCACCGTCTACCGGGCCGCCCTGATGCGCATCGACCAGATGCTGGATGGTGATCGCCGCGCCCGCGAACTGCCCCGGATCAGTGTCGGCGCCGCGCAGGATTCGCTGGCGCTCACCGGCGTCGGGGTCAGCGATCTGAGCGGTAATCCGCTGATCTCCGATCTGACGATGGTGTTGACCGCCGGTGACAGCGTGGTGGTGAAGGGTCCGTCAGGCTGCGGGAAAACCACCCTGCTGCGCAGCCTGGCCGAATTATGGCCTCGGACAACGGGTCTGGCATGTTATCCCGCCGGATGGGCGACGCTGTTCCTACCGCAGCTGCCGTATCTGCCGCTGGGGGATCTGCGGGAGGCGGTGGTGTACCCACTTCCGGTTGCCGACGTCACCGACGACACATTGCGGAACACGCTGCGCGCGGTGGCCCTCGGGCATCTGATCGAACGCCTCGACGAGGAGGCGGACTGGGCGTCGGTGCTGTCGCTCGGTGAGCAGCAGCGGGTCTCGTTCGCGCGGGTGCTGCTGGTCCGGCCCCGGGTGGTGTTCCTCGACGAGTCGACGTCGGCGCTGGACGAGGGTCTTGAGGATGCCATGTACACCCTGGTGCGCGAGCGGCTGCCCGAGTGCGTGGTGGTCAGCGTCGGTCACCGGTCCACGATCGACCGCCATCACCGCTCCCGGCTGCAGTTGACCGGCGGGGGCCACTGGGAACTGTCCCCGCTGACCTGGATTGACGCACCCGTCATGCGCACTAACAGTTCGGCCGGTTACCGTGACGGGGATCATGGCGACTGAAGGGGAGGTTGGCGCCGCATGGTGAGCAGGCTGTCGGCGTCCGACGCATCGTTCTTCCACTTGGAAAACACCTCGACCCCGATGTATGTGGGGTCGTTGGCGATACTGCGCAAACCCCGTGCCGGACTGAGCTACGAGACGCTTCTGGCGACCGTCGAACAGCGGCTGCCGCAGATTCCGCGCTACCGGCAGAAGGTGCGTGAGGTGACGTTGGGGCTGGCCCGGCCGGTATGGGTCGACGACCGTGACTTCGACATCACTTACCACATCCGCCGCTCGGCGCTGCCGTCGCCGGGCAGCGATGCCCAGCTGCACGATCTGGTCGCCCGGCTGGGCTCGCGTCCACTGGACAAGACCCGTCCGCTGTGGGAGATGTACCTGGTCGAAGGGCTCACCAAGAACCGCATCGCCATCTACACCAAGACCCACCAGGCCTTGGTCAACGGAATGACGGCCCTGGAGATCGGCCACGTGATCGCCGACCGTACGCAGAAGCCGCCCGAGTTCGGCGAGGACATCTGGATTCCGGCCCGCGAACCCAGCGACCGGCAGTTGGTGCTCGGTGCCATCGGGGAGTGGATCGCCCGGCCGACCAGCCAATTGGCCGCCGTCCGGGACGCGGTCTTCGATCTGGCCACCAACAGCGGTGAGCTGGCGGCAGTCGGTCGCCGGGTGGCCGATGCGGTGCGCACCGCGGCCCGCGGCACCGCCCCGAGCAGCCCGTTGAACACGACGGTGTCGCGCAACCGCCGGTTCTCGGTGGCCGAGCACCGGCTGGAGGACTACCGGTCGGTGCGCGCCCGCTACGACTGCGACATCAACGATGTGGTGCTCGCGGTGGTGGCCGGGGCGCTGCGCAACTGGCTGCTGTCCCGCGGCGAACCGGTCACGCCCACCACCACAGTGCGGGCGATGGCGCCGATGTCGGTGTACCCCGACGCCGAACTGGACTCGACCGCGCCCGGACAGGCGATCAGTGAGGTGTCGCCGTTCCTCGTCGACCTGCCGGTGGGGGAGGGTAACCCCGTCGTGCGGCTCTCCCAGATCGCCCACGCGACCGAATCGCATTCCACCGCGGCCAGCCTGGTCGACGCGCGCACCATCGTCACGCTGTCGGGGTTCGCCCCGCCGACGTTGCATGCCATGGGAATCCGTGTGGCGACGGGCTTCTCGGCCCGGTTGTTCAACCTGTTGATCACCAATGTTCCCGGGGCGCAGAAGCAGATGTACGTGGCCGGGACCAAGCTGCTGGAGACCTATGCGGTACCGCCGCTGCTGCAGAATCAGGTACTGGCCATCGGCGTGACGTCCTACAACGGCATGCTGTATTTCGGGATCAACGCCGACCGTGACGCCATGAGCGATGTCGACGTGGTGCCCAGCCTGCTGCGCGAATCGCTGGAGGAATTGCTCGACGCGGCCAGATGAGCCGCCGACCTCCGGCACGGCGGGATCCGTGCGGCAATGGCGCTGCGCGCACCTAGAATTCGCGCATGAGTGCAGCATCGAACGACGGACCGGCCGACGGGCAGAAGCGCAGCGGCAAGCAGAAGCTCTCGAACAAGGTCTATGAGGCCGAGTTGTTCCGGCTGCAAACAGAGTTCGTCAGGATGCAGGAGTGGGTGCGGCACACGGGCGCCCGCATCGTGGTGGTGTTCGAGGGTCGCGACGCCGCGGGCAAGGGCGGCACCATCAAGCGGATCACCGAATATCTCAGCCCGCGCGTCGCCAGGGTGGCCGCACTGCCCGCACCCACCGAACGCGAACGCGGGCAATGGTATTACCAGCGCTACATCGCGCATCTGCCCGCCAAGGGCGAGATCGTGTTGTTCGATCGGTCCTGGTACAACCGGGCCGGCGTCGAACAGGTGATGGGTTTTTGCACGCCGCGCGAGCATCAGCTGTTCCTGCGGCAGACCCCTATCTTCGAGCAGATGCTGCTCGAAGACGGGATCCTGCTGCGCAAATACTGGTTCTCGGTGTCCGACGATGAGCAGCTGCGCCGGTTCCAGTCGCGTAAGGACGATCCGGTCAGGCAGTGGAAGCTCTCGCCGATGGATCTGGAATCGGTATACCGCTGGGAGGACTATTCACGGGCCAAGGACCAGATGATGGTGCACACCGATACGCCGCAAAGTCCTTGGTACATCGTCGAATCCGACATCAAGAAGCATGCCCGGCTCAACATGATGGCGCATTTGCTGTCCACCATCGACTACCACGACGTCGAGCGGCCGCCCGTGACATTGCCTGATCGCCCCGTGCAGACGGGCGACTACCGGCGCCCGTCGCGGGACCTGGCCCGATACGTCGACGATCATGTCGCGACACTGATCGGGGACCGCGAGTAGAACACCGCTGCGGACGGCTAGTCTCGCGGGGTGCGCGTGTACATCCCGGCGACTCTGGCCGGCCTGCAGCAGCTCGTCGCCGACCGGGTCCTGCTCGTGACGAACGGGACCGCGTTCGCGGTCACGCCGACACTGCGTGAGGCCTACGCCGAGGGTGACGACGACGAGCTCGCCGAGGTGGCGCTGCAGGAGGCGGCCTTGGCCTCGCTGCGCCTGCTCGCCGCGGGGGGCGATACCGGGCTACCGGCGCGGCGGGCGGTGGTGGTCGCCGAGGTGGCCTCGGCGACGCCGCGGCCCGATCTCGACGACGCGGTGGTGCGGCTGTCGGGGCCTGTGCCCTTCGACGACATCATCGCGGCCTACGTGGACAACGCCGCCGCCGAACCGGCGGTGCTGGCGGCTGTGGAAGTGATCGACGACGCCGATCTGGGCGACGAGGACGCCGAGCTCACGGTCGGAGATGCCCAGGATCACGACCTCGCCTGGTATGCGTCGCAGGAACTGCCGTTCCTGCTCGAACTGCTGTAGCGACGCCGGACGCAACTTCAAGGTCATCATGAAGGACGGCAAGGTCTACAAGAACTCCCTGGTCTCGTAGTCGCCGAACCGCTTGATCTGGGGGAGAATCAAAACCATGATTTGTGCCGCGCGCCGGATGCTACGACTAGCTACGGCACCGTAAGTTACGGTACCGTAGGTTGTCATGGCCAAGAACTCCATCAAAGTCTCGGCCAATGTGGCCGACACCGTCCGTCCCACTGTCGCGGGTGCCAAGGAGCGTCCCGGCTGGCATGCGTTGCGTACCATCGCGGGCCGGATCACCACACCGCTGCTGCCCGATGACTACCTGAAGCTCGCCAACCCGCTGTGGTCCGCGCGCGAGCTGCGGGGCCGGGTGGTCGAGGTGCGTCAAGAGACGTCCGACTCGGCAACGCTGGTGGTCAAGCCGGGCTGGGGATTCTCGTTCGACTACGAGCCGGGGCAGTACATCGGCATCGGCGTGCTGATGGACGGCCGGTGGCGGTGGCGCTCCTACTCGCTGACCTCCGTGCCGGACAAGCATCCGATCGCCGGTCAGCGCACCATCGCGATCACCGTCAAGGCGATGCCCGAGGGCTTCCTGTCCAGCCACCTGGTCAACGGCCTGGCGCCCGGCACCGTGGTGCGGCTGGCCGCCCCGCAGGGCAACTTCGTCATGCCCGACCCGGCGCCGGCCTCGGTGCTGTTCCTCACCGCCGGATCCGGTATCACCCCGGTCATGTCGATGCTGCGCACGCTGGTGCGCCGCGATCAGATCACCGACATCATCCATGTGCACTCCGCGCCGACGGAGGCGGACGTGATGTTCGGGGCCGAGCTCGCCGAGTTGCACGAGGCGCATCCCGGCTACCGGCTTCATCTGCGCAGCACGCGCACCGAGGGGCGGCTGGACCTGTCCCGGCTGGCCGAGGTGGTGCCGGACTGGCAGGACCGCCAGGCCTGGGCGTGCGGGCCGGAGGGCATGCTCAACGACGCCGAGAAAGTGTGGGCGGCGGCGGGTATCCCTGAGCATCTGCACCTGGAACGGTTCGCGGTGTCGCGCGCCGCGGTGCATGGTGTTGGGGGCACGGTGACGTTCGAGCGCAGCGGCAAGTCTGTCGATGTCGACAGTGCGACGCCGTTGATGGATGCGGGTGAACAGGTCGGCATCCGGATGCCCTTCGGGTGCCGGATGGGTATCTGTCAATCCTGCGTGGTGGGTCTGGTCGGCGGACACGTCCGCGACCTGCGTACCGGCGTCGAATATGAGCCAGGGAACCGGATTCAGACCTGTGTTTCGGCGGCTTCCGGCGATTGTGTACTCGACGTTTAAGCTTTACTGACTGGTAACCTACGGCATCGTAGGTTACGCTACCGTAGGTAAGAGAGAGGAGGCTGACGATGGCTATCACCGACGTTCCCGCGTTCGCGCATCTCACCGATGCCGATATCGAGAACCTGGGCATCGAGCTCGATGCGATCCGTCAGGACATCGAAGACTCCCGTGGCGAGCGCGATGCGCGCTATATCCGCCGCACCATCGCCGCCCAGCGCGCCCTCGAGGTGTCGGGCCGGCTGATGCTGGCGGCGAGCTCGCGCCGCTCGGCCTGGTGGGCGGGCACCGCGACTTTGGGCGTGGCCAAGATCATCGAGAACATGGAGATCGGCCACAACGTCATGCACGGCCAGTGGGACTGGATGAACGACCCCGAGATTCACTCCTCGACATGGGAGTGGGACATGAGCGGGGCGTCCAAGCACTGGCGGTTCACCCACAACTTCATGCACCACAAGTACACCAACATCCTCGGCATGGACGACGATGTGGGCTACGGCCTGATCCGGGTGACCCGCGATCAGCGCTGGAAGCCGATGAACCTGCTCAACCTGTTCTACAACACCATGCTGTGCACGTTGTTCGAATGGGGCGTGGGGCTGCAGCACCTGGAGCTCGGCAAGATCTTCAAGGGTCGCGACGACCGCAACGCCACGTTGATCAGGGTCAAGGAATTCGGCATCAAGGCCGGCCATCAGGTGGCCAAGGACTACGTCGTCTGGCCCGCGCTGACGGCACTGTCACCCGGTGCGACGTACAAGTCGACCCTGAAGGCCAACGCCGTGGCCAACATCATCCGCAACGTGTGGGCCAACGCCGTGATCTTCTGCGGCCACTTCCCCGACGGCGCGGAGAAGTTCACCAAGACCGACATGGTCGGTGAGAGCCGCGGCCAGTGGTACCTGCGGCAGATGCTGGGCAGCGCCAACTTCGAGAACGGCCCGGTGCTGCGGTTCATGAGCGGCAACCTGTGCCACCAGATCGAGCATCACCTGTATCCGGATCTGCCGAGCAACCGGCTCTACGAGATCTCCATCCGGGTCCGGGCGCTGTGCGACAAGTACGACCTGCCCTACACCACGGGGTCGTTCCTGGTGCAATACGCGAAGTCATGGCGCACCATCGCCAAGCTGTCGCTGCCGGACCGGTTCCTGCGGGACACCGCCGACGATGCGCCGGAGACCCACAGCGAGCGGATGTTCGTGGAGCTCGACGCCGTAGAAGGCGGATTCGGCCAGACCGATCCCGTCACCGGGCGTCGCCGCGGCCTCAAGACCGCGTTCGAGACGGCACGTGAGTGGCGTCGTGAGCGCCGGGCGGCCAAGCGTGCCGTGAAGCACGCCGCGTAGCTGACACGTCGACACTGCGGTGAGATCGCGGTCCATCCGGACCGCCGATCTCACCGCAGTTGTCGTTTCGGGGTGAAATGGACCGTAGTGTCCGGTTTACAGTGGGGTGGTGTCCGAACAGCAGCCGGTGATGCGCCGGCGGTTGACGCCCCGCGGGGCCGCCACCCGCGGCCGGATCGTGGCGGCGGCTGCGGAGTTGATGTACGTCAAAGGCGTTGCGGCGACCACCATCGATGAGGTGCTTGCCGCAAGCGCGGCCAGCAAATCGCAGTTCTACCAGCATTTCGAAGACAAGTCGGAGCTGGTGTACGAGGTCATCACGCTGCAGGCCGGTGAGGTGCTGTCGTGGCAGCGGCCGCGGTTGGAGAAGGTCGACACGCTGCGAGGGCTCGACCTGTGGCGGGACGCCATGGTCCAACGTTGCACGCTGCGCCGCGGCCTGTGGGGCTGCGAACTGGGGTCGCTGGCCGCCGAACTCTCCGACAGCGACGACCGCGCACGGGTGGCCCTGGCGCAACACTTCGCCCAGTGGCGTGATCTGATTGCCGACGCGCTGGGTCGCATCCGCGACACCGGTGTCCTGCGCGCCGACATCGACACGAAGGACTTGGCCACCGGCTTGCTCGCCGCTGTCGAGGGTGGCTACCTGCTGTCGCAGACCGCGCACGACCCACGCCTGATGCAGTCGGCGCTGAACCTCGCCATCGCCCACATCAAGTCGTATCAGACTGCAGCGCAGACGAATTAGCGGTTATGAGTGCCGGGCTCGGCCGTCGGTGCGGGCGGCGCCTTCACAGTCGGGGTGAAGAGGTTCCCGCCGCCGGGGTTGATGCTCTTCTCGGTGGGCTCCACGGTCGGTGCCGTGGGGGCCGGAGCCGGCGTCGTGGTGGTTGTCGTCGTAGTGGTCGTGGTGGTCGGCGTACTCGGAGCCTTTTCGCCTGACGTGCTGCAGGCAGTGAGGCCACCAAGGGTGACCAGGGCTGCCAGGCCTGCGGTTGCGGCGAGTCGGCGGGAGAATCGGCCTGTGGTCATCTCGATGTCCTGTCTTTTTGGCGAGCTCAACAAAGTGAACTTTATCGTCCAGTTTGTATGTGGTCAACGTGGCTAGCTGCTGGTATGTGGATAATCACGCGAACGTACGGACGAAGGGGTCCATGCTGTGAGGATTCCAAGCAACTGTGCGACGTATTCCCAGAGTCTTGACAGCTACCCCACATAACCTCATGCCCTCACTGTGAAACGGCTAGGAGGACGGAATGAAGAAGCTGGTTGGTATGGCTGCCATAGCAATCGGTACGTCGGTCATTCCGGTGGGAATCCTGGCGACCGGCGTGGCATCAGCGGATGACTACGCGGGCAAGACCTACGCCGATGCGCAGTCGGCACTGTCCGACGCCGGGATGAAGGGGGTCATCGCCACCCGCTCCGGGGACACGCAGCCCGACGACAAGTGCGTGGTGACGAGCTCGGAAAAGGCGCCGTGGATCAAGGGCGACAGCTTCGCGCCGGTCACCGACACCGTGCTGCTCAACCTGAACTGCAGCGCCAGCGTGGCCACGGCGACCCAGCCCGGTAACTCCGCGGCCAGTCCCGAAGGGCGGGCCGCGATTCAGGCGGCGCAACAGCAGGCGGCGCAGGACCAGGCGCAGGCGGCTGAGGACACCACCAAGAAGCACTGATCGGCAGCTGAGGGTTTCCGTCGAGCCGCCGGGAGCCGATATTCAGGTTTCTTTCAGCACAGCCAGCAGGCGGCGGGCCGCGGCGACGCGGTTCGCGGCCGGCCCGGACAGCTGATCCAGCGCGCATTCGGGATCCGCGGGCGGCCCCATGTGCCCGCAGCCGCGCGGACAGTCGGCGATGGTCTCGGCCAGGTCGGAGAATGCGAGCAGCACATCGTCGGGTTCGATGTGGGCGAGCCCGAACGAACGGATCCCCGGGGTGTCGATCACCCAGCCCTCCCCGTCCAGCGGCAACGCCACGGACTGGGTCGACGTGTGCTTTCCCTTGCCGACACCCGACACCTCGCCGGTCGCGCGATCTGCCTCGGGCACAAGGCGATTGACCAACGTGGACTTGCCCACCCCGGAATGGCCGAGGAATACCGTCACCTGATCACCGAGCAGGGGAGCGACCGCGTCGAGCGGATCGTCGCGTCCGGCATTCACGATGGTCAGATCCAGGTCGGCGAACTGGGCGGCGAACGGTTCCGGCGGCGCGAGGTCCGACTTGGTCAGGCACAGAATCGGTTTGAGCCCGCCGGCGTAGGCCGCGATGAGTGAGCGCTCGACGAAGCCGGTGCGCGGCGGCGGGTCGGCGAGCGCCACCACGATGAGCAGTTGATCGGCGTTGGCGACCACCACCCGCTCGGTGGGATCTGTGTCGTCGGCCGTGCGGCGCAACACCGTTCGCCGCTCGCCGCGGCGCACGATGCGCGCGAGGGTGTCAGGGCGGCCGGACAGGTCGCCGACGACGTCGACGTCGTCGCCGACGACGATCGGCGTGCGGCCCAGTTCGCGCGCCCGCATGGCGGTGACGATGTGATCCGGGTCCCGGCCCAACGCACAGCCCCACCTGCCGCGGTCGACGGTGACCACCATCGCCGAGCGGGCGTCGGCATGTTCGGGGCGGGTCTTGGTGCGCGGGCGGGTACCCCGACCCGGCCTGATGCGCACGTCGGATTCGTCGTAATCCCGAAAATTGCCGCCCCGCGGGCTCAAATCTGTTGTTCCCCCCGTGAACCCGCCAACATGGCGGCCCACATCCCCGGGAAGTCCGGCAGGGTCTTCGCGGTGGTCTCGATGTTCTCCACCTCCACGCCCGGCACCCTCAACCCGATGATCGCGCCCGCGGTCGCCATCCGGTGATCGGCATAGGACCGCCACACCCCGCCGTGCAGCTGGCGCGCAGTGATGAGCAGGCCGTCCTCGGTCTCGGTGCACTCACCGCCCAGCCCGTTGATCTCGGTGCTCAGTGCGGCGAGCCGGTCGGTTTCGTGGCCGCGCAGGTGGGCGATGCCGCTCAGCCGCGAGACCGACCCCTCGGTGGCCAGTGCGGCCAGCGCGGCCACCGTGGGCGCCAGTTCACCGACGTCGTGCAGATCGGCCTCGAACCCGCCGTAGCTTTCGGCGCCGGTGACTTCCAGGCCTGAATCGCCTTGGCGCACAGTAGCATCCACCTTCGCGAGCAGGGCAAGGATGGTTTCGGCCGGCTGGATGCTGGCCTGCGGCCAACCGGCGATGCGGACCGTGCCGCCGGTGACCAGCGCGGCCGCCAGGAACGGGGTGGCATTGGACAGATCGGGTTCGATGTTCCAGGCGCGGGGCGCCACCGGGCCGGGCTCGACCCGCCACTGGTTGCCCACGCTGTCGTCCACCTTGACGCCGGCATCGCGCAGCATCGTCACCGTCATGGTGACATGCGGTGCCGATGGCACCGATGTGCCCGTGTGCACGATGGTGAGGCCATCGGTGAACGCCGCACCCGAGAGCAGCAGGCCGGATACGAACTGCGATGAGCCGGACGCGTCGATGCGGACCGTGCCCCCGGTCACCGCGCCCCGGCCGCGGACCACGAACGGCAGGCTGTCGCCGTCGATATGGACACCCAAGCCGCGGAGTCCTTGGAGCAGCGGCGAGATCGGGCGGGCGCGGGCCTGCTCGTCGCCGTCAAAGGTCACGCTCGCGGTGCTCACGGCCGCCACGGGAGGGACGAACCGCAACACGGTGCCTGCCAGGCCGCAGTCGACGTGGGCGTTGTCGGCAGGAGAGATGCGCCCGCTGACGGTGAGGCTGGTGCCGTCGCCCGCGCTGTCGTCGACGGTGACGCCGAGTGAGCGGATGGCTTCGATCATGAGATCGGTGTCGCGGCTGCGCAGCGCGCCGGCGATGGTCGACGGGCCCTGCGCGGTGGCCAGTGCGGCCAGCACCAGCGCCCGGTTGGTCAGCGACTTGGAGCCGGGGACCGTCACCGTGGCGTCGACCGGGCTCGTCGTCGCGGGGGCAGGCCAGTACGCCTTCTGCTCCTCGCGTCCGCGTGTTTGCACAGCTACATCCTGCCTTGTCCGCCAGTTCTGGAACCATGGGCACCATGTGTGGACGTTTCGCGGTGACCACCGATCCCGCGCTGTTGGCGCAGAAAATCCAGGCCCTCGATGAAACTGCAGCAACCGCAGCAACAGCGGCGAACACATCGGGTGACAAGGATCTGGCGGGTCCCAACTACAACGTGGCGCCGACGACGACCATCAGCAGCGTGGTCAAGCGGCACACCGAGCCCGACGACGAGTCGACGCGCCGGGTGCGGTCCATGCGCTGGGGGTTGATCCCGCCGTGGGTCAAGACGGCCGAGGACGGTGGCCCGGACAACAAGGGACCGCTGCTGATCAATGCCCGCGCCGACAAGGTGACCAGCTCACCGGCGTTCCGTAATTCGGCGAAGAACAAGCGCTGCCTGATCCCGATGGACGGCTGGTACGAGTGGCGGCCCAACGCCGCCGAGGCAGGCAAAAGGGCGAGCAAGACGCCGTTCTACATGTACGGAGCCGACGGCGAGCCGTTGTTCATGGCAGGCCTGTGGACGACGTGGCGCCCGCACGGCGCCCCCAAGGATGCCCCGCCGCTGCTGAGCTGCACGATCATCACCACCGACGCCGCCGGGCCGCTGGCCGAGATCCACGACCGGATGCCGCTGTCCATCAGCGAATCGGATTGGGACCGCTGGCTGGACCCGGACGCCCCGATCGACGAGGGCCTGCTGCGCGGCCATGGCGACCTGGACCGGATCGCCATCCGAGAGGTGTCGCGGCTGGTCAACAGCGTGCGCAACAACGGCCCCGAGCTCATCGAGCCCGCCAAGCCGGAACCTGAAGAGGCGGGCCTGTTTTGACCGGGTCGATCGACCCCGCCCTCGAACCCGCAGTGGTCGACGCCATCGGCGCCGACCTGCGCGAGGCCGGCTATACCATCGACGGGGTCGCCGAACTGCTGGGCGAGCAGGCCAACGCGGCGCTCGGGCGTGGCGTGTGGTGGCCGGTGCTGCGGGCGACGCGCGCCGCCCCCGCAGGCCGGCAACGGCTGGCGGTGCTGATCCGGCTGTTCCTGCTGGGTGCCGAGGAGCCGCACGAGCAGGCGCAGGCGGCCCTGCCGTCGACCCCGTTGGCGACCCTGGCCGCCGCCGGCGTGGTGGAGATAGCCGGCGGCATGGTCCGCGCGGCGCTCGACATCCGCCCGCACAGTGACGGCGTGCGCGAGTTCTACGTCGTGTCCGATCAGGACGCGGCCCTGCGCAGCGGGCCGTTGCGCCACGACCATGTGCTCGGCATCGGCGCCGCGTCCATGTCGCTGGCCCGGGCCGTCGTTCGCACGCCGGTGGGCCGGGCGCTCGACCTGGGCACCGGATGTGGCATCCAGGCGCTGCATCTCGACGCGCATTGTGCCCAGATCGTGGCCACCGACACCAACGACCGGGCGCTCGCACTCGCGGCGGCCACGGCCCGGCTCAACGGCATGGCGTGGGATCTGCGCGCAGGCAGCCTGTTCGAGCCGGTGGCAGGGGAGCGGTTCGACCTGATCGTCTCCAATCCGCCGTTCGTGGTGGGCTCCGGTGCGCGCGATTACATCTACCGCGACTCGGGGGTCGCCGGAGATGCGTTGTGCCAGAGCATTATTGAGCAGATCCCCGATCATCTGAACCCGGGTGGAACAGCCCACATCATGGCCAATTGGGTTGTGCTGGGCGATGATTGGCGCGACTGGGTCCGCGGTTGGCTGGCCGACACCGGGCTGCACGCCTGGGTGGTGCAGCGTGAGCTGGCCGATCCCGTCAGCTACGTGTCGCTGTGGCTGTCCGATGCCGGTGAGACGCCGGAGCAGGCGGCGCAGCGGGGCGGTCCGTGGCTGGATTGGTTTGCCGAGCAAGGCATTACGGGCATCGGCATGGGCATGATCTCGCTGCGCAAGCCGTACGGCGACGAGGCGCCCGAGCAGATTCTGGAGGAGATCACCGGCGCTGACGAGCTGGTGACGGGTCCGGAAGTCGACGCGTTCTTCGCTCGTCGGGCCTATCTGCGCGGCACCGGAGACGATGCGCTCTTGGGCGCCCGCCTCTCGACGGCGCCGGTGTTCCTGGAGGAGCAGTTCCTACCGGGTCCCGACGGCTGGCAGTCGCTCGGTGCGGCCGTGCGCCGCCCGGGCGGCCCCGGCGCGATCATCGGCGTCGACGAGGTGCTGCGGGCGCTGATGGCCGGCTGCCGCGGTGAGGTCCCGCTCGGCACCCTCATCGAATTGCTCGCGGCGCATCACGGTGTCGACGCCGACGCGCTGGCCCGTGCCGCGTTGCCCGAGGTCCGCGACGCGATCGGACGCGGCATCCTCTACCAGGCGCAATAGCAGCAGTTCGGCTGCGGCCGGTAGCGACAGAGGATTTCTCGGTTCTGGTAGAGTTTTCCTCGTGGCCGGGTCTGACGCCGCACGGCGGGACGCGCGTGGCCGGCTGTTGGCGGTGGCGCGGCGGCGGTTCGCGGCCGACGGCGCGCTCGGCCCGACGCTCGACGAGGTACGCCGTGAGGCGCAGGTCAGCGTCGGTGCTCTTTACCACCACTTCCCGGACAAACCCGCGCTCGCCGCGGCGGTGTACGCGCAGGTGATGGCCGAATACCAGGCAGCCTTCCTTGAGGCGCTGCGGGAGCAGGACAGTGCCGAGGGGGGTGTCCGCGGGGGCGTCCGGCAGCATCTGGAATGGGTTGCCGCACACCGTGGCGAGGTGCGCCTGCTGCTGGGCGACCGGCTGGACAGTGCCGAGTTGCAGGAGGCCAACCGGGTCTTCTTCGCCGCGATCCGCGACTGGTGGCGCCCTCACCACACGTACGGGGCGCTCGTGGCCATGCAGCCGGGGGTGACCGCCGCGTTGTGGCTCGGGCCGGCCCAGGAGTATGCCCGCTATTGGATCACCGGCGAGGAAGCCGAGATCGAGGCCGGGATCATCGAGACGTTCGCCGATGCGGCGTGGGCCGCGTTGCGCGCCAAGCCGATCGAGGAGGATACCCAATGAGTCTGTACCGGGACATGACCGCCGACGGGGACGCCCCGCACGCGCCACAGCGGGTGCGTGTCGAGCGCCGCGACGACCGCGCGGTGGTCACTTTGGACGAGCCCGACCGGCTCAACGTGCTGTCTGCCCCGCTGGTTCGGCAGCTCCGGCGAGTGCTGGAAGATCTGGTGTCCGACAACGACATTCGATCGGTGGTGCTGACCGGCGCCGATCCGGGCTTCAGCGCGGGTGGCGACCTGCGGATGATGCGCACGGCCGTGCAGCGTCAGAGCGAGGCCGAGGGCACCGCGGATGTCTGGCGGTGGATTCGCCGGGAATTCGGCGGCATCGCGCGACTCATCGCCGGGTCCGACACGATCTTCGTGGCCGCCGTCAACGGCCCGGCGGCCGGGGTCGGGCTGGCGTGGGCGTTGAGCTGTGATCTGGCGATCGCCAGCGAGCGGGCCGTGATCGTGCCCGCGTTCGGCCGCCTCGGCCTGATCCCGGAAGTGGGCACCAGCTGGGCGTTGACGCGGCGGCTCGGGTATCAGGGGGCGCTTGCCTATTACCTGCGGGGCGACCACATCGACGCCGAGACGGCGCAGCGCCTCGGGCTGGTCCACGAGGTCGTCCCTCACGAGCAACTGCTCACCGTGGCCGACGAATGGTGTTCGCGCGTCGCGGCATTGCCGCCGCACGCGGTCGCGATGACCAAGCCGCTGCTGCGCACGGCCGCCGACGCAGGCTGGAACGATGCCCTGACACTGGAGGAGTTCGCCGAGCCGACGTGCTTCACAACCGGCGCCTTCGCCGACAGCGTCGAAACCCTGCTCTCCGGCGGCACCAGCTCGGACTAGCCGCGGCGGCGGGCCGTGGCGATCAGGTACGGGCTGTCGAACACCACGTGACCGGAGTCCTCGACATGGCGGGCGAATGCCGACTCGAACGCGCCGAGCAACGCTGCGCGCCGTGTGTCGTCGAGACAATCCAGCATGGTGACGTGCATCGGTGATTCCCTCGCGATGAAATCCATGGCAGCGGGCTGTGATTCGAATACCCAGGTGTGGCTGCCCGTCCCGATCGTGATGTCGTCGAAGGCGCCCGCGAGCCGCTCCCGCAGCACATCGGCGTGCCCCCATTGGTCGGGGCGGGGCCCTGAGTCCTGCGGCGGCCCCAGCGTCTCGACGATCGGGGTGAAGAACGGATTGTCGGCATCGGGAATCCACGACGAGAATCCGAAGACGCCGTCGGCTCGCAGCAGCCGTGACACCTCGGCGACCAGGCTCTGCGGCTCGACGAAGATGGTGCCCATGTTCGACACCACGGCGTCGAATTCGGCTGCGGGCAAACCGGTGTCCGCCGCATCGGCAACCACCCACCGGACCGCGTCCGCCGCCGGCTTCTGTTGCGCGATCGCGATCAGTTCGGCGGTGAGGTCCACGCCGGTGACGTGGGCTCCTGCTGCTGCTGCGGCGAGCGCGGCACTGCCGGTACCGCAGGCGAGATCGACCACTGCGGCGTTTCGCAGCGGCTGCCTGCGGTCCACGGTGGCGACCACCTGGGTCGCGATACCTGCGATGCGTTCGCCGACGGCTTCGTAGCGGCCTGCCGCCCAGCCTGTGGGGTCTGCCATGCCACGAGCCTAGATGTGGCCGGCCCGGCGCCCACTGGCGAATGGCCAGTTATCGCCCGCCGCACTCGGTTTGGCGTGCGATAACTGGCCAGTGAGCGGTTAGGGCTGGACGTAGCCCGGCGGGTTGGGGGTGTCGACCCACAGGTCCACTCCGAGATCCGAGCCGGGGATGCAGTCGTACACCGATAGGTCGGTGACGCCGTTGGCGAGCAGCACGTCTTCACACAGCAGGCTCTGGCCGGTGTACTCGCGGGCGTCTTGGGTGAAGATCGCGTAGGCGGCATCGGCGTAGACCGACGGTTTGCGGGCCCGGGCCATCGCCTCGTCACCGCCGAGCAGGTTCTGCACCGCGGCGGTGGCCACCAGGGTGCGCGGCCACAGCGTGTTCGACGCGATGCCTGCTTCGCGCATCTCTTCGGCGATACCCAACGCGCACAATGTCATCCCGAACTTGGCCATCATGTACGCGGTGGGTTTGAGCCACTCGGACTCCAGGCGGATGGGCGGTGAGAGGGTGAGGATGTGCGGGTTCTCCCGGCCCTTCATGTGCGGGATGCAGGCTTGTGACACGGCGTAGGTGCCGCGGATCTGGATACCGTTCATCAGGTCGAAGCGCTTGAGCGGCACCTCTTCGATCGAGCCGAGGTTGATGGCCGAGGCGTTGTTGACGCACAGGTCGATACCGCCGAATTGGGCGACCGCTTGTTCTACTGCTGAGGCCACCGAGTCGCCGTCGCGGACATCTCCGACGATCGGCAGGGCTTGGCCACCGGCCTCCTCGATCTCCTTGGCGGCGGTGTAGATCGTGCCTTCGAGCTTGGGGTGAGGTTCGGCGGTCTTGGCGACCAGCGCGATATTGGCGCCGTCGGCGGCGGCCCGCTTGGCGATCGCCAGGCCGATACCGCGGCTGGCGCCGGAGATGAACATGGTTTTTCCAGACAACGAGGTGTTTGCCATGGGGCCACGATATGCGCCCGGGTGGTCCCGGCGGTCACGCTTGCCGATCAGCGGTCAGCCCGTGCAGCGCCGCCAGCACGTTGGCGATCACCGCCGACTCATTGCCTGCCAGGCGCGCGGCCACCAGATCGACCCCCAGCGTGTCGGGTCCCAGTGGCACGTAGGTGACCCCGGCGATGTCCAGCGCCGCAGTGGGGGCGGGCACGATCGCGACTCCGAGCCCGGCCGCGACCAGCGTGATCAGGGTCGAGGTCTCGGATACCTCCTGGCGGATGGTGGGGGTGTACCCGGCGTCGGCGCATACCGTCGCGACCAGGCTGCTCATCACCGACCGGCCATGCCCCACATGGCCGACGAAGGTGTCGTTGCGCAGGTCGGCGACGGTCAGTTCGTCGTGCCCGGCCAGCGGATGATCGGCGGGCAGGGCGACCAGCAGTCGGTCGCGGCGCACGGTCTCGGTGGTCAGGCCCTCGCCGTCCACGGGTGGGCGAAGTAGCGCCAGGTCGATGTCGCCGGCCCGCAGGGCGCTCAGCTGGGCGGGGGCAAGCATCTCGCCTCGCACGCTGACCTCGACACCGGGCAGTGACTCGCCCAGCGTGCGTACCAGGCGGGGGAGCAGGGAGTAGGTGGCCGAGCCGACGCACCCGATGGCCACCCGGCCCTCGACTCCGGCGGCGATGCGCCGGGCCTGGGTGCCCGCCTCGTCGACGGCGTCGAGGATCTCGACGGTGCGTTGCAGATACGCCCGCCCGGCGGGGGTGAGCTCGACGATGCGGGTGGTGCGGGTCAGCAGCGGCACACCGAGCTCGCGTTCGAGCTGACGGATCTGCTGGGACAGCGGCGGCTGAGCGATGTGCAGGCGTTCGGCAGCGCGCCCGAAGTGCAGCTCCTCGCCGACGGCGCGGAAATACCGGAGGTGACGCAACTCCACAGATTAGGACGATACAGATATTAATAATGCGAATCTAGGTATTTCAGAATATCTGTCGAGGTGCCTACCGTCGAAGTATGAGTTCCGCGACCGATGTGGTGATCTGCAACCCCGTCCGCACGCCAGTGGGCCGAATGGGCGGTGCGCTGGCGGCGCTCACCGCCGCCGATCTGGCCACCCTGACACTGCGGGAACTCGCCGCCCGCGCCGACTTGCGCGAGCACGACGTCGACGACGTCATCCTCGGCAACGGATACGCGAACGGCGAGGCGCCTGCCATCGGGCGCATTGCCGCACTGGACGCCGGTCTGGGCACCGGGGTTCCCGGCCTGCAGATCGACCGACGCTGCGGTTCGGGCCTGCAGGCCGTCCTCTACGCCGCGGGCCAGGTCGCCACCGGCGCTGCCCGTCTGGTGGTGGCCGGTGGTGCCGAGTCCATGTCCAACGTCGAGCACTACGCTCTCGGATTGCGCACCGGCGTCCGCCAGGGCGGCATCGAACTGCACGACCGTCTCGACCGAGCTCGTGAAACAGCTGGTGGCACAAGCCATCCCATGGCAGGCGGAATGATCGAGACCGCGGAGAACCTGCGCCGCGAATACCGCATCACCCGCGAAGAACAAGACGAGCTGGCGGCCCGCTCACATCACCGCGCGGTGGCCGCCCACGACGCCGGCCGGTTCGCCGACGAACTCATCGCCGTCACCGTCGCGGGTAAACGCGGCAAGCCCGACACCGTGGTCGACCGCGACGAGCATCCGCGAGCCGATATCAGTGTGGAGCGCCTCGCGGCGCTGCGCGCGATCCGCGGCAAAGTCGACGCCGACGCCACCGTGACCGCAGGCAACGCATCGGGTCAGAACGACGGCGCCGCCATGTGCCTGGTCACCACCCGCGCCGAGGCCGAAAAGCGGGGCCTGACACCGCTGTTGGCGTTGCGCGCCTGGGCGGTTACCGGCTGCGCCCCCGAAAAGATGGGCATCGGCCCGGTTACGGCCACCGCCGCAGCGCTGGACCGCGCCGGGCTGACCCTCGACGACATCGACCTCATCGAACTCAACGAGGCCTTCGCCGCGCAGGTGCTCGCCGTATTGGCCGAATGGAAGGTCGACCCGCTCGACGACCGGCTCAACCCGAACGGATCCGGCATATCCCTCGGGCACCCGATCGGTGCCACCGGTGCCCGCATCCTGGCCACCGCCGCGTATGAGGCCCATCGGCGTGACGCGCGGTACATGCTGGAGAGCATGTGCATCGGTGGTGGACAGGGCCTGGCGGCGGTGTTCGAGGTGACCAAGTGACTGACGTCCACGCCGTGGTGAGCGGCTCCGGTCCCGCGGTGGTGTTGTCGAACTCGCTGGGCTCGACCCACCGCATGTGGGACGCCCAAATCGCCGACCTCGAAAAGCGTTTCACCGTGGTGCGGTACGACACCCGCGGGCACGGTGCGTCCCCGGTGCCCGACGGTCCTTACACCATCGACGATCTCGCCGACGATGTCATCGCCCTGCTCGACCGGCTCGGAATCGACCGCGCGCACATCGTCGGCCTGTCACTGGGTGGCATGACCGCGATGCGGTTGGCTGCCCGCAACCCCGAGCGCGTCGCGCGAATGGTGTTGCTGTGCACCGGTGCTGCGCTTCCGCCCGCCCACGCCTGGACCGATCGGGCCGCCACCGTGCGGGCCGAGGGCAGCCAGGCGGTCGCCGCGGCCGTGGTGGACCGCTGGTTCAGCCCAGGCTATCGCGGCGACCGCGCGCCGTGGGAGGCGATGGTCGCCGCCACGCCTGCCGAGGGGTACGCAGGCTGCTGTGAGGCCATCGCGCAACTCGATCTGCGCCAACAACTTTCGACGATCGCCGCGCCGACGCTGGCCATCGCGGGCACCGACGACCCGGCCACCCCGCCGGCCAAGCTCGAAGAGATCGCCAACGCCATACCGGACGCGAAACTGCTCGTCGTCGAGCACGCGGCCCACCTGGCCAACGCCGAACAACCCGGCATCGTCACCCCCGCCCTCATCGCACACCTGGAGCAGTCATGACGCTGAACAAAGTGGTCGGCTCGGCCGCCGAAGCGGTCGCCGACATCCCCGACGGCGCCAGCCTGGCGGTCGGCGGGTTCGGCCTCGCCGGGATCCCGTGGTTTCTCATCGAAGCGCTGCTGCAGCAGGGCGCCGGGGACCTGACGATCGTGTCCAACAACTGCGGTGTCGACGGCGCCGGGCTGGGCCTGCTGCTGGAGGCCCGCCGGATCAGCCGCGTCATCGCCTCCTATGTCGGGGAGAACAAGGAGTTCGCCCGTCAATACCTGACCGGTGAGCTGACCGTCGAGCTCACCCCGCAGGGCACGCTCGCCGAACGCATGCGCGCAGGCGGCAGCGGTATCGGCGCGTTCTTCACGCCGACGGGTGTCGGCACGATGGTCGCCGACGGTGGCTTGCCGTGGCGCTACCACACCGACGGCAGCGTGGCGCTGGCCTCACCGCCCAAGGAGGTCCGCACCTTCGGCGGTACCGAGATGGTGCTGGAGGAAGGCATCGTCACCGACTACGCACTGATCCGCGCGGCGGTCGTGGACAAGGCGGGCAACTGCAAATTCCACGCCGCCGCACGCAATTTCAACCCGCCCGCCGCGATGTCGGGACGGGTCACCGTGGTCGAGGCCGAGCGCGTCGTCGAGGTCGGCGAACTGCATCCCGACGAGGTGCACCTGCCCGGGATCTTCGTCAAGCGGATCGTCGAGCTGACCCCGGAACAGGCCGCCCACAAGGACATCGAAAAGCGCACCACCCGCACCCGAGGAGCCGAGCGATGAGCTGGAACCACGACCAGATGGCCGCCCGTGCCGCCCGTGAGCTGCGCGACGGGGACTACGTCAACCTCGGCATCGGCCTGCCGACCCTGATCCCTGACCATCTGCCCGACGGTTCGGACGTCACGCTGCACGCCGAGAACGGCATCCTGGGGGTCGGACCGTTCCCGTACGACGACGAGGTCGACCCGGACCTGATCAATGCAGGCAAGCAGACCGTGTCGGTGGTGGCGGGTGCGTCGTACTTCGACTCGGCAACGAGTTTCGCGATGATCCGCGGCGGCCATGTCGACGTCGCGGTGCTGGGCGGTATGCAGGTGGCAGGCAACGGGGACCTGGCCAACTGGATGGTGCCCGGCGCGATGGTCAAGGGCATGGGTGGGGCGATGGATCTGGTCAACGGTGCCGGTCGCGTGATCGTGCTGATGGACCACGTCACCAAGAAAGGTGCGGCCAAGCTGGTTTCGGCCTGTGATCTGCCGCTGACCGGCAAGGCCGTGGTGAGCCGCGTGATCACCGACCTGGCGGTGCTCGACGTCACCGGCGACGGGTTCGCGGTCGTGGAGCTGGCGCCCGGCGTCACATTCGACGAGGTGGTCGAGAAAACCGCGGCGCCCGTTGCGGATCAACGGCGCAGCGCGACGAGTTCGGCGCGCGAACGCACACCCAGCTTGGCGTAGATCCGGGTCAGGTGGTACTGCACAGTTTTCGGCGAGACATAGAGCTCCGCCGCCACCTCGCGGTTGGAGAGGCCTTGGGCGACAAGTGAACTCACCGCATCCTCCTGAGGGGTGAGCTCGACGCTGTCGCGGGAGCCGCGCAGCAGGTGCAGGCCGCCCGCCTTGAGTTCACGCTCGCAGCGTGTCACGTAGGTCTGCGCGCCGAGCGCGAGATAGATATCGCGGGCCGTGCTGATGACCGCGTCGGCCTCACGGCGCTTACCGGCCCGGCGCAGCGTCTGCCCGTAGGCGAAGTTCACCCGTGCGGTGTCGTACCGCAGCGGCAACCCGTCGAGCAGCTCCAGAGCCCGCTCGAACGCTGCGCGTGCCGCGGGCAGATCCCCACGCGCCCCGAGTAACCGGCCGCGCGCGTAGCCGAGCCGCGCCATCGCCGACCGGTGCTCGCGCTCGGCAGCGCGCCGTTCGTGTGGTCGCAGAAACTCGTCGGCGGCGTCGAGGTCACCGCCGAGAACCATGGCGTTGGCCAGCATGTCGGGCCACGGCCAGTACCCCGGTTCGGTCAGCGACGTGCCGGCTGCCATCGCCGCCAACGGCTCGAGCACCCGGCGCACCTTGGCGTAGTCCGCGTCGGCTTCGGCGACGTAGGCGCGGGCCAGCAGCACCGGGATCTTCATCATTTCGTAGTCCTGCGTGACCGCGTCGGCCGCGCGGACCGAATCCTGGGCCGCGGCCCAATTGCCGCGCAGTGCATGGACTTGCGCGGCCGTCCATTCCAGCAGCGGGGTGACGATGGTGATGCCGCTCAGCTCCGCCAGCGCGCGACCCGACTCGACACTGGCCAGCGCCTCGTCCCAGTCGCCGCACACGAACTGAACACGGGCCAGCCAACCCAACGCCCACAACGTGATTCGGGTCGAGCCGCCCAACGCGGCCGTCGCGACCGCACTCTCCAGGTTGCTGCGGGCCGTCTCGACATCGTCGCGGATGAACTGTAACCAGCCGCGCCCCATTGTCACCCGCTGCGCCTGGGCGCCGTGCGGCAGCCGCGCGGCCACCTCGTCGTAGGCCGCGGTTGCTTCCCGCGGATGTCCCGCGGCGGCCAGGCCGAGCCCCCGGATCGCGGCCGCTTCGATTCCGGCGGGCGAATCGGGGTTGGCCAGCCGCAGCGCGGTGTCGGCCCAGTCGACCACCTCGTCGCCGCGGCAGCGGACCAACGTGTGCAGCACATAGCGCTGTGCGATGAGCGCCGCGGTCTCGGGGTCGCGGTCGACGTTGACGATGTCCCACGCCCGGCGCAACCGCACCTCGGCCTCCGTGGCGCGGCCCCGCAGGATTGCCAGATACGCCAAAACCGCATTGCGCAAGGGTGTTTCGCGCAAACTCTCGACCGAGGGCACCAGCGCCGCGGCGGCGCCGCAATCGCCCGCCGCGACCAGGGCGTCCACCGCGAGCGTCAGCCGCTCCTCGCGGAGCAGCCGGTCTGGGGTGAGCCGGCCGGCGTCCCGGAACAGGGTTGCCGCCGAAGCCCAGGATCCCTGCGCACCGCGCTCGCGGGCCAACCTGTCGACCTCGGCGGCCAGCTCGGCGTCGAGGGTGGGCGTGGCCGCCACCAGATGCTGCAGCCGGGCCACC
Organism: Mycobacterium sp. 852013-50091_SCH5140682; assembly: GCF_001665685.1. Taxonomy (GTDB): domain Bacteria; phylum Actinomycetota; class Actinomycetes; order Mycobacteriales; family Mycobacteriaceae; genus Mycobacterium. The sequence continues at coordinate 44,461 of NZ_LZTB01000063.1, read as the reverse complement.
GGATCTCCGACGATATCCGCCGCGTGCCGGTGGGCGGCGCCTGCCGCCTGCACCCCCATGGTGTCGAGCAGCGCCGCGCGGGTCATCGGATCACGCAGTCGCGGCTCCAGCGGCGACACCCGGTCGAGCAGCCCGGCGGCTGCCGCGTCGTCGATGGCGCCGCGTGGATCCGTCAGTCCCGCCAGTTCAGCGACCTCGCTGAGCGCGACACCGGCGTCGCGGACCGTTTCCAGGATGGCCAGGGCGCCAAGCAGCGCCCGGGCCTGCGCGCCGCACCGGTCTAGCCGGTCCGCCACCTCGGCCCTCACATGCGCCGGGGCAGGCAACGACGCGTCGGGCCGCGCCCAGATCGACCCCGGCAACTCGTCGAGCAGTGCGAGCACGTCCCGGGGATTGCCTGCAGTGTGCTCGGTGAGCAGCTGCGCCATTGCCGGATGCAAGGCCCGGCCTCGGTCAGCGGCAAGTTCGGCGACCGCCTGCCGACTCAGCCCGGGCAACCGCAACCGGTCGGCGGCCAGATCGGCGATCGGCCGGGGTGGGGCGTCCGCTCCGGTGGCCACCACCACCAGCACGGGAAGCTCGCGCTGATGCCGCACCAGCGTCGAAATCGCTTGCAGGGAAAGAGAATCGGAGTATTCGGCATCATCGATGAGCAGCAGGGCGGGCTCCGGACCGCGCAACAGATCCACCAGATGCGCTGCGGCGTCGACGGGATCGTCGGGAAAGTCGTCCTGCAGCAGCTGGGCCAGGACGCCGCCCGGCAGATCGGACTCCCACGCCGCCGCGGCCGCCCACCTGGCTCCCTCGTGCCGGGCGGCCAGTTCCCGCAGCAACGCGGTCTTACCGATGCCGGGGCGCCCGAGCACCGCGACGACCGCGGCGCCGCGGGTGACAGTCGCTGCCAGCCGGCCCGACAGGTCGGCGAGATCCCCGTCCCGGCCGACGAAACCGGTGGACCCTGCAGGCATCGTCACATGGTAGGTCGGTCTTCGTCTGAAATTCGAGCGACAAGCGCCGGGGCGCCGCGTTTACTGTCGAACCGTGTACCTGACCGTGTCGACCACCCACCGTCCTGCCACCGATCTGGGCCACCTGCTACACAAGCATCCCGACCGGGCGCAGCAGTTCGAGGTTGCGGGCGGCGTCGCGCACGTGTTCTATCCGCAGGCCACCGACGCACGGTGCACGGCGGCGCTGTTCTGCGACATCGACCCGGTCAACCTCGTTCGGGGCAAGCACAACACCGCATTCTCCCTGGGCCAGTACGTCAACGACCGGCCGTACGCAGCAGGATCGTTGCTCGCCGTGGCGATGGGCACGGTGTTCAAGTCCGCGATGAAGGGGGTCAGCGCCAAGCAGGATCTGGCCGACACGGCCATTCCGCTCGAGGTCGGCATGCCCGCACTGCCCGGCGGGGCCGCACTGGTGCGCGACCTCTTCACGCCTCTCGGTTGGCAGGTCGCGGCACGTACACAGCCGCTGGACGCGGCGTTTCCGGAGTGGGGTGAGTCGCCGTACACGGACGTGCGCCTGACCGGGACGCTGCGGCTCTCCGATGCGCTCAACCATCTCTATGTGCTGCTGCCGGTGCTCGACGATGCCAAGCACTACTGGGTCGGCGAAGCCGAGGTCGACAAGCTGCTGCGCGCCGGGGAGGGCTGGCTGGACACCCACCCGTTGCGCGAGGTCATCAGTCGCCGCTACCTGCGGCACCGGCGCGAATATGTCGATGCCGCACTGGCGCGGCTGTGCGACGACGCGCCCGCAGAAGATCAGGGTGCCCGGGTGGTATCGGAATCCCTTGCCGCGCAGCGCCGTCGCCGCGTCGTCGAACTGCTCACCGATCTCGGTGCCGCCCGCGTCGTCGATCTCGGCTGCGGGGCGGGGGCTTTGGTGCGGGAATTGGTGACCCACCCCCGGTTCACCGACATCCTCGGCGTCGATGTGTCCGCCGCCGCGCTCGATGCGGCAGCCCGGTCCTTCGAGCACGCCGGTGACCGGGTCAGGGACCGGGTCACGTTGCGGCAGTCCGCGCTGACCTATGCCGACCCGAGCCTGGCCGGATACGACGCGGCAGTGCTGATGGAAGTCATCGAGCATGTCGACGAAAACCGCTTGCCCGCACTGCACTACGCGGTATTCGGAGTCGCCCGGCCGCGTGCGGTCGTCGTCACCACCCCCAACGCCGAGTACAACGTGCGGTTCGACTCGCTGCCCGCCGGGCAGTTCCGGCACCCCGACCACCGGTTCGAGTGGAACCGCGCCGAGTTCGGCCGCTGGGCTGCCGCGGTGGCCGACCGGTACGGCTACACCGTGCGGTTCGAACCGATCGGGCCGCAGGACCCGGACCTGGGACCGCCGACGCAGGCCGCGGTGTTCGAGGTGACGGCATGAGGCTCGCGATCCCCGACATGTCGCTGGTGGTGCTGGTCGGTGCGTCCGGATCCGGCAAATCAACGTTCGCCGCCAAGCACTTCCGGCCCACCCAGGTGCTGTCCAGCGACACCTTCCGCGGTTTGGTGTGTGACGACGAGAACGACCAGTCGGCATCGACGGCGGCCTTCGACGCGCTGCACTACGTGGCAGGCAAGCGGCTGCAGGCGGGCCGGGTGACGGTCGTCGATGCCACCAACACCCAGCGCAGTCCGCGCAAGGCGCTCATCGACCTGGCCCGCGCGCACCACGTGCTACCGGTGGCGATCGTGCTCGACGTACCGGAGTCGGTCTGTATCGACCGGACGCGGGCCCGCACCGACCGCAGCTTCGGCGACGCGGTGGTGCGCCGTCAGCGCGACGAACTGCGCCGCAGCCTGCGCAACCTCGAAAAAGAAGGCTTCCGGCGCGTGCACGTGCTGTCCTCGGTCGATGCGGTGGAGTCCGCCGAGATCACCATCGAGCCGCTGCTCAACGACAAACGCAGCGAGACAGGGCCGTTCGACATCATCGGTGACGTGCACGGCTGCCGCGAGGAACTTGCCGAGCTGCTCACGACGCTCGGTTACGTCGTCGGGCCCGGCGGGGCCCGCCATCCCGACGGCCGGCGCGCGGTGTTCGTCGGAGATCTCGTGGATCGCGGTCCCGACACCCCGGGAGTGCTGGCCCTGGTGATGGACATGGTCGATGCCGGAAATGCGTTGGCGGTGTGTGGCAATCACGAACAGAAGCTGCTGCGCGCATTGCGTGGACGCAAGGTCACGGTGAGCCACGGCCTTGCCGAGACCCTGGAGCAGCTCGCCGCGCAACCGGACGAATTCCGGGACAGGGTGCGGGAGTTCTGCGATCGCCTGGTGGCCCACTACGTGCTCGACGGCGGCAAGCTGGTGGTCGCCCATGCGGGGCTGCCTGCGCACTATCACGGCCGGGCCTCCGGGGCGGTGCGCAGCTTCGCGCTGTACGGCGACACCACCGGCGAGACCGACGAATACGGCCTGCCCGTGCGTTATCCGTGGGCCGACGACTATCGCGGCTCGGCGACCGTCGTGTACGGACACACCCCGACGCCGGTCGCCGAATGGGTCAACAACACCATCTGTCTGGACACCGGGTGCGTGTTCGGCGGCCGGCTCAGCGCGCTGCGCTACCCGGAACGCGAGGTGGTTTCCGTTGCGGCCCAGCGCACCTGGTACGAACCGGTGAAGCCGTTGCAGCCCGCCATCACCGAGGCCGCCGTCCTGACCCTGGCCGACGTGACCGGGCGGCGGGTGATCGAGACGGGCCAGCTGGGGCGCATCACCGTGCATCCCGAACAGTCGGCGGCCGCGCTGGAGGTGATGAGTCGCTTCGCCGTCGACCCGCGCTGGTTGCTCTACCTGCCGCCCACCATGAGCCCGCCGGACACCAGCTCCCGCGACGGTCTGCTCGAGCACCCCGACGAGGCGCTGCGCGCCTACCGCAACGCCGGTGTCGAGCAGGTGATGTGCCAGGAGAAGCACATGGGCTCGCGCGCCGTCGTGCTGGTGTGCCGGGCCTCCGGCAAGGTGCGTTTCGGCGTCGACGGTCCCGGCGTGGTTCACACCCGCACCGGGCGGGCGTTCTTCGACACCGGCCTCACCGAGGCGTTCCTGGACCGGGTCCGGGCCGCGGCCACCCCGCTGTTCGATGAGCTCGACACCGACTGGCTGCTGTTGGACACCGAGATCATGCCGTGGACCGCCAAGGCTGCAGGCCTGGTCACCGGGCAGTACGCCCCGGTCGGAGCGGCCGCCGACGCAGTGCTGGCAGCGGCAGGCCAGGGGCTCGCGGCGGCTGCCGACCGGGGAGTCGACGTGGCAGAACTGTTGGCGCGCACCAGGTCACGCGCCGCCAACACCGACGGCTACCGTGCGGCCTACCGCCGCTACTGCCGGCCCACCAGTGGCCTGACCGGAGTCACGGTCGCACCGTTCGCGCTGCTGGCCGCCGAAGGCCAGTCGTTCGCGAGGCGTCCGCACGACTGGCACCTGGCGCTGGCCGACCGGCTGGTCGCAGCCGATCCGGACCTGTTCGTCACCACGCGGCGGCTGACCGTGGACACCGGTGACGACGCCTCGGTGGCGCAGGCGGTCCGGTGGTGGGAGGAACTCACCGGGTCGGGTGCGGAAGGCATGGTGGTCAAACCGGCGGCAAACCTGGTGAGAGCCGGAAAAGGACTGGTGCAACCCGGGATCAAGGTGCGCGGGCGGGAGTACCTGCGCATCATCTACGGCCCCGACTACACCGAGGACAGGCACCTCACGCGGCTGCGGGAGCGCAACCTGAACCGCAAACGGTCGCTGGCATTGCGGGAGTACGCCGTCGGCATCGAGGGACTGGACCGCGTTGCGGCGCGAGAACCGTTGTGGCGCATCCACGAATGCGTCTTCGCGGTGCTGGCGCTGGAGTCCGACCCGGTCGACCCCAGGCTGTGATCAGGGCTGGAGCAGCACCTTGATGGCGCGGCGTTCGTCCATGGCGCGATAGGCCTCGGCGACGTCGTCGAGCGGCATCACGGTGTCGAACACCCGGCCCGGGTCGATGGTCCCGTCGAACACCAGGTCGATCAGGTGCGGCAGGAACCGGCGCACCGGGGCCAGGCCGCCGTTGACGCCGACCTGCGTGCGGAACAGCTTGGTGCCGTCGATGGTGACCCCGTGCGGCACGCCGACGAAGCCGACGGTGGCCCCCGGGCGGGCCGACGCGATCGCCTGATCCATGGCGTCGGCGGTCCCGACGCATTCCAGCACGGCGTCGGCCCCGACACCGTCGGTCATGTCCTTGATCTTGGCCACGCCCTCCTCACCGCGTTCCTCGACGATGTCGGTCGCGCCGAACGCGAGGGCCAGCTGTTGACGCGGTGCGTGCCGGCTCATGGCGATCACCCGTTCCGCGCCCAGCTGCCTAGCCGCGATGACCCCGCACAACCCGACCGCGCCGTCACCGACGACTGCCACGGTCATGCCAGGCGCGACCCGCGCGGCGTCGGCGGCGAACCAGCCGGTGCCCATCACGTCGGAGGACGCCAGCAGGCTGGGGATCAGGTCGGCCGACGGCTGCTCGGGGGTGGCAACGAGGCTGCCGTCGGCCCACGGCACTCGCACCGCCTCGGCCTGACAGCCGATCATCGGTTTCGCGTTCAGGCAGTAGGTCTGAAAACCATTGCGGCAGTTGGGGCAGGTGCCGTCGGAGGAGAAGAACGAGCCGATCACGAAGTCGCCGGGTTTGACGGTCGTGACAGCGTCACCGACGGCCTCGACGACCCCGCAGTACTCATGGCCGAAGGGCCTTGGCTTCGGGGTCTCGTTGATGCCGCGATAGTTCCACAGGTCCGACCCGCACACGCAGGAGGCGGCGTTGCGCACGATCGCGTCCGTGGGTTCGACGATCGTCGGTTCAGGCAGTTGCTCCAGCCGGACGTCGCCCTTGCCGTACATGACCGCTCCGCGCATGATCGTTGTCTCCCTTACTTGTTCGATTACTTGCCATCGATGTAACGCCATGCTCCGCTGCGGTCCCGGTCGAACCGGCTGCGCTCGTGCAGGATATGTCGCTTACCGTCGTGTTCGTACTGGGCGCGGAATTCCACCACGCCGGTCTCGTCGTCGGTGCCGCCCGCGTCGGTGTCGACGATCTGCAGCCTGCGCCACACGATGCCGTCGTCGAGGTCCAATCGCTTCGGCCGGGTCTCGGGATGCCAGGTGGCCATCAGATAGTCGGCGTCGTTCAGGGCGAATGCGCTGAAGCGGGATCGCATCAGTGCCAGCGCCGTGGCGGCCCTGCGTTCGCCGTGGTGCAGCGCGCCGCAGCATGGCCCGTACTCCTCACCGGATCCGCACGGGCATGCCTGTTGCATCGGCCGATTATCCCAAGCCGTGGCGCACCGGTGCCACTGCTGCGGCGATCCGATCCACCAGGGATTCGATCTGTGCGGGATGCCGGACCCGGTCGGGCACCCAGGCCAGCGCGATTTCTGCTGGCGGCCAGGTGCTTTCGTCGATGGGGATGAGGTCGAACTCCGGCGGTGAGAATATCCTGCCGATCGCCGACGCGGGAGCGTAGCTGACCACGGCGACCAGGTGCCGGTTGAACACCTGGGTGGCCATCTCCAGTTCCCCGCCGAGTTGACTCGTGGTGCGCACGATGCGGGTGACGCCGCGGGCGTTGAGCCGACGGGTCAGCCCGGCGAGCACGACCGGGTTCGGCCGGGCGAAGTCGATCACCACGTCACGGTCGCGCAACGCCTCGATGCCGATCATCTCTTGTCCGGCCAGGGGGTCGTCGAAACGTACCGCTACGGCCCCCTGGTAGGTGGCGACGATCTTGTGCCGCAGCCGCCGGTCAGCCGACGGCAGATGGATCAGCCCGAGGTCGATGTGCCCGGATACCAGTTTCGCGGTCACCTCCGCGGCCGATCCCGGGACGCTGAACTCGGTCGGTTCGGGCTGCCGGGCGACCGCGGCCTCCACCTGCGCGAGGAAGTCCGACGGGGCATACGCGGTGGCTCCAACGCGAATAGGCGTGGTGCCCTTGGTGATTCGTTCGACTGTGTCCTTGAGTTCGTCGACCTGGCGCAGGATGTCGCGGGCTGGGCCCAGCAGTTGCGCGCCAAGCGTCGTCAGCCGCACCTCGTGGTAGGTGCGCTCGAACAGGTCGCCGCCGAGTTCCTTCTCCAGCAGTTTGATCTGCTTGCTCAGCGGCGGCGGGGTGATCATCAGCCGGTCGGCGGCGCGTTTGAAATGCAGTTCCTCGGCAACCGCGACGAAGTACCGCAGGCGGGTGAAGTCGATCTCCATCGCCGCTACGCCCGCCGATCCGTTGGTGCTGTGATGCCCCGAATCTTACGAGACCGACCTGCCGGGCCCGTCAACGCTGCCATCTCCCCGTCGCTGTGCTCGCTCCACGGCGATCTCCAGTACGCCTCCGGCGAGGAGGTCGTCGATCTGCGGATCCGACAGGCCCAGCAAGTCCGCCGCGATCTGGCGGGTCTGCTCACCCAGCAGCGGCGCCTGGCCGAGCGGGGGATCGGCGACCCGCGCGGCATGGATCTGCGCATTCTCCATGGTGAACGGTTCGGCGCCGTGTGGATGGAGTTCCTCGCGAAACGCCCGGCGCTGAACGTAGTAGTCCCACTCCGGCACATCGGCGGCGTGCAGCACGGCACCTGCCGGGACACCGGCGGCCTGCAATCGCTGCATTGCCTCTTTCGGGCACCGCCCGGTGGTCCACGCCCGCACCGCGTCGTCGACCCGACCGCGATGCCGGTCGCGCCCGGCCCGGTCGGCCAGCTCGGGGTCGGTGTGCAGGTCGGGACGCTCGATGGTCGCGCACAGCGCCGCCCAGTCGGCGTCGTCGCGCACCGTGACCGCCACCCACGTGTCCGCGCCGGCGGCGGGGAACAAGCCCCACGGCGCATCGTGCTGCGGCTGGTCGGAACGCCGGTGCCCGCGCTGCTGGAGCACGTCGGCCGCGATGTCGGCGCCCAGATGGCTGAGCATGACCTCGGACTGGGCGACGCTCACCGAGCCACCGGTGCCGGTGCGTTCGCGCCGGAGCAGCAGCGCCAGCGCGGCCAGCGTGCCGATGCGGGCGCAGACGTGGTCGGGGTAGACGGTGACGGTGTCGCAGAAGGTGTCGGGTTCGTCCGGATACACCCACGCGGCGGTGAAGCCGGCCGCCGCGCGCACGAGGGGCCCGTAGCCGAGCCGCTTCGCCCACGGTCCCGTCGGGCCGAACGCCGAGCTGTCGACCACCACGATGCCCGGGTTGACGGTGCGCAGCGTCGCGTGGTCCATGCCGAGCGTCTCGGCTACCCCGGGTTTGAAGTTCGTCAGCACCACGTCGGCTTGGGCCACCAGCCGGTGCGCCAGCTCGCGGCCGCGCTGCGAGCGCAGGTCGACCCCGATCGAGCGCTTGTTGCGGTGCCCGGCCGCGAAGCCCTGTGTCATGTACTGCAGGTTGCCCCGCAGCCCGTCCGGGTAGGCCGAGTTCTCGATCTTGACGACGTCGGCGCCCAGGTCACCGAACAGCCGGCCGGTGTCGCTGCCGACGACGATCACCCCGAGGTCCAGCACCCGCAGCCCTTCCAGCGGCAGACCCTCGTCGCGCCGCGGCCTGCCGGACAGCACCGGGGCGGACGCGGGCCGTGCGGCACGGTCGGCCGGTGCGTTGAGCGCGCAGGCCCGCACGCCGTCGATCTCGGTGACACCCATGGGAATCGGGGCCACCACTCCGGGGGCGAGTTCGGTGTCGCGCAGGAAGCCGCGCTCTCGGACCTGTTCGGTGGCCAGCGCCTCATCGAGGGTCAGCACCGCCGCGGTCGGCACACCGTGGCGCTGGCCTGCGACCTCCAGCTCGGCCCGGGTCTTGTCGGCGCAGAACGATTCGATGGCCGCGAGCAGCGTGGGGGAGGCGAACCGCTCCCGCAGGCTGTCGAACCGCGGATCGGCGAATTCGGTTGGGCGGCCCATCCATTCGAACATGCCGCGCCACTGGCGTTTGGCCAGCAGGCAGATCCGGACGTGACCGTCTTTGCACGCGACGATCGGATAGCGCTGGCGTTCGGCGTTCCAGTCCCGGCGTTGGGCACTGATCGGCACCCCGACCGAGGCCGTGCCTGCTGTGCCGAACGGCGGGTCGAGGGCCGCCATGGCGCCGTCGAGAATCGAGAAGTCGATGAGATCGCCCTCGCCCGTGCGCAACCGGTCCAGGTACACGCTGAGGACCATCACCGCGGCCTGCGCGGCCGCCACCTGGTACGGCAACCAATCACCCGGCGGGACAAGAGGTTCTCGCCCCGGGATCCCCGAACGCGACAGCTCACTGGTCAGGGCATGCAGCACCGGGGTGCTCGCTTGCCATCCGCTGAAATCGGTGTCGCGACCGAAGTCACTGAGCGACAGGATGACGCACGCCGGGTGCTCGGCGTGGATCCGGTACACACCCAACGCCGTTTCGGCCGCCGAGCCCGGTCGGGTGTCCTCGACGAGGATGTCGGCGTCGGTGAGCAGCTGCGCCCATCGGCGCTGCCCCTCGGGTGTGGCGGGGTCGATGACGACCGGGCTCATGCCGTGGCGGTCGATGGCCGTCCCGAGCGACACCCCGCCGACCTGCGGTCCGACAGTGGCCTGTTCGGTCACCCCGCGCAGGTCGACCGGAATCACAGCGGCGCCCAGGTCGGCCAGCAGCCGACCGACGGCCGTCATCGGTCCGGTCGACAAATCGAGGATGCGTACGCCGGACAGTGGCGGGTCATATTCCATGGCGCTCAGCTCCGCCGGGCCTGACGGAACGGGATGTCCCTGTCGACTTCGGGTTCCTTCGGCAGTCCCAGCACGCGTTCGCCGATGATGTTGCGCTGGATCTGGTCGGTGCCGCCGCCGATCGAGGTGAAGTAGGCGTTGAGCGTCAGGAAGTTGATGTCGTCGGCCTCCGGGTTGTCGGCGCCGGCCAAAAGCGCCTGGGCCCCGATGATCTCGGTTTTCAGCTTGGCCTCGGCGTGCAGGATGTGTGACATGGCGAGCTTGCCGAGCGACATGATCGAGCTCGAGGTGCCCTGCGCGGCCGCTGCCTTGGCGCGAGCGTTGTTGAGCGCGTTGAGTTCCCGCAGCGACAGCACGGTCGCCAGTTGGTCGCGGATCACGGGATCGTCGAGGCGGTGATGCTCACGGGCCAGTTCGACGAGGTCGTCGGCGCGGGTGCGGTTGCGCGACGCGCGGGCGCCGTCGCCCATGATGGAGCGTTCGTAGGCCAGCGCGGTCTGCAGCACCCGCCAGCCGTTGCCCTCGCCACCGATCAGATGCGTCGCGGGCACCGACGCGTCGGTGATGAACACCTCGTTGAAGTGGGATTCGCCGGTGATCTGCACCAGCGGCCGCACCTCGATGCCGGCTTGGCGCATGGGCACGATGAAGAAGCTCAACCCTTTGTGCTTGGGCACGTCCCAGTCGGTGCGGGCGATCAACAGGCCGTAATCGGCGGTCTTGGCGCCCGACGTCCACACCTTCTGGCCGTTGACCACCCACCGGTCGCCGTCACGTACTGCGGTGGTGCGCACCCCGGCCAGGTCAGAACCTGCACCGGGCTCGCTGTAAAGCAGGCACATGCGGCTGCGTTCGGTCAGAAAGTCGCGCAGCAGAGTGCTTTTGAGCTCGTCGCTGCCGAACGCCAGCACGGTGTTGGCGGGGATGTTGTATTTGTCCTGTCTGGCCCCCGGAGCTTTGACGGCCCGGAACTCCTGCTCGATGACGGCGGCCAGGGCGTTGGGGTAGCCCCGGCCGAACCATTCGGTCGGGTAGGTGGGCGCAGCGTAACCTGCGTCGAGCACGCGCTCCAGCCACGCGATGTGTTCGGGCGAGCTCACCCACGGATCGCTGGATTTCGGCAGGCCGCGCCAGTTGGCGGCGAGCCAGTCGCGGACCTCGGCACGCAGCTGCTCTGGGGTGGGAAGCGTCATGTCAGGCGCCTTTCGAAGCGAGGTAACGGTCGCGGTGCAGTCGCGGGCTGCCGAGCAGGGGGACACCCGTGCGGGCCCGGCGCAGATACAGGTGCGCCGGGTGTTCCCAGGTGAAGCCGATGCCGCCGTGCATCTGGATGGCCTGCATCGCCGTGCGCCGGTACGCCTCCGCGCAGGTGAAGCCTGCGAGTGCGATTGCGCCCTCGGCGTTTTCGCCGCCCGCGGCGTGCTCGGCGGCCGCGTGTTGGGCGGCGGAGGTAGCCGACTCCACGTCGAGCAGCAGATCGGCGGCCATGTGTTTGAGCGCTTGGAAACTGCCGATGGGCCTGCCGAATTGGATGCGGGTCTTGAGATAGTCGACGGTGATGTCGAAGATGCGCCGCGCCCCGCCGACCTGCTCGCCGGCCAGCGCGATCGTCGCGAGGTCGAGTGCCTGTTGTACGGCGTTCCACCCCGCGGTGCCGACTCGTCGTGCCGGGGTGTGGTCGAACGTGTACGTCGACAGCGGCACAGTCGGGTCGAAAACGGTTGCGGCGGTGCGGGTGAACCCGTCAGCGCCGGGCTCCACCTGGAAAATGCCGGGGCCGTCCGCGGCTTCGGCGATCACCAGGATGACGTCGGCGACCTGACCGAACAGGACGTAATGCGCGCTGCCGGTCAGCGTGCCGTCGGCGCGGACGTCGACACCGTCGGGCGTCCAGGTGCCCCGGCTGCCGGTCACCGCGACGGTGCCGGTGCTCGTGCCTTCGGCCAGGGGTGGCAGCAGGCGGCGCTTGTCTTCTTCGCTGCCCGCCGCGGCGATCAGCGCGGTGGCCAGTACCGCGCTCGACACGAACGGGGCGGGCAGCAGTGCGGCGCCGGTCTCCTCGGCGACTGCCTCGACATCGAGCGCACCGAGCCCCACCCCGCCGTAGGCAGGCTCGACGAGCATGCCGGTCACGCCCTGCTCGGCGAGCCGGCGCCACAGGTCGCGGTCGAAGCCGTCGTCCGAGGCCATCACGCGGCGCACGTCGGCCTCGGTGCATCGACTGTGCAGCAGGTCGCGGACCGCGGCCCGCAACTCTGCGCGCTCGGCAACGCTGATCGTCATGCCGGAACCTCTCTGTCGGTGTCGACGTCCATGCAACCGTGCCTACCCCGTGGTGTAAATCACGCATCGCGACACCGGCAGGTTTCCGTTCGGGACATGCCCCGGTGAGCGGGTGGGTCGTTTACAAGCGTGGACGGCACCGGCGAAAGTGGGGTGGCATCGAGCAAGGAGCATCCATGACTGACATCACGCCGGCCATCGCGGGACTCGGCATCACCGAACAGGGCAAGGTGTACGGCCGGTCCGCGCGTCAGTTCGCGGCGCAGGCCGTCCGGTTGGCGGCCGCCGACGCCGGCGTGCAACTGTCCGACATCGACGGTCTCATCGTCTCGGGCGGCATCAAGGCCGGGGTCGGCATCGATCTGCAGGGCGCGCTCGGGCTGGTGGACCTCAAACTGCTCACGGCCATGCAGGGATTCGGGTCGACCGCAGCCCAGATGGTCCAGTACGCGTCGATGGCGGTCCAATCGGGCATGGCCGACACCATCGCGGTGGTGTGGGCCGACAATCCGCTCAAGGAATCCTCTAGCGCCTCGGCGGCTTATGTCGCGGCCCGGTCGGTACCCCGAGGCTGGGGCGGCATCACGGCCTCCAACGGCATCATGTCGCCGACCACGATGTACGCGCTCGCGGCCCGCAGGCACATGAAGAAGTACGGCACCACGTCCGACCAGCTGGGCCATATCGCGGTCGCGCAACGGGATTGGGCGCAACTCAATCCGGCCGCACACTTCTACGGCACCCCACTGACGCTGCCGGAGTACCACGCCAGCCGCTACATCGCCGAGCCGTTCCACCTGTACGACTGCTGCCTGGTTAGCAACGGCGGCGTGGCGATCATCGTCACGTCGCTGGACCGGGCCCGGGCGCTGCGGCAGCCGCCGGTACGGGTGCTCGGCTGGGCGCAGGCCCACCCGGGCCGTACCGGGGTCCGCAACGACGACTTCGGATTGGTCAGCGGCGCAGCCCAATCTGGTCCCCGCGCGCTGGCCATGGCCGACACCACGCTCGATGAGATCGGTGTCGCGCAGATCTACGACTGCTATACCTTCACCGCGCTCGTCACGCTGGAGGACTACGGCTTCTTCCCGAAGGGTGAAGGTGGCCCGGCGATGGCCGAGCCCGGGATGATCGGGCCCGGCGGCAAACTCAAGTTCAACACCGGCGGTGGCGAACTGAGCGCCTTCTACATGTGGGGCATGACCCCGCTGCACGAGGCCGTGGTCCAGACCCGCGGCCAGGGCGGGCCGCGCCAGGTCGCCGACCACGACCGGGTGCTGGTATCCGGAAACGGCGGCATCCTCGATTACCACTCGACGCTGGTCCTCGGCACCGACAACTAGAAGGGACTTCCCATGCCTGCGTTCGCCATTGCGCGCGACGATGCGACAGCCGCGTTCCTCGACGCCACCAAGCGCGGCGAGTTCCTGATCGTCAGGGACACCCACACCGGCGAGCTGCTCTCGCCGCAATTCGACGTGACCATCGAGCCGGGGCGCTACGAGTACGTACCCGCCGCAGGTACCGGAACGGTGGTCAGCTGGGCGGTGGTACATCAGCGCGGGGCGGGCCGGCTGCCGGTCGGCATCGTCGAACTCGACGAGGGCCCGTGGTGGTGGACCTCGTTCCCCGAGGCGGATCCGGACGCCGACCTCTACGGCGCGCGCGTCACCGTCGCGTTCGAACTGCTCGGCGATGGCGAAGCCGCAGAGGCGATTCCGTACTTCCGCGGGCTCTGAGGCTAGCCCAGGTCCCCACCGGCCACCGGCAGTACCGTGCCGGTGATGTAGGACGCCTCATCGGAGGCCAGGAAGCAGATCGCTGCGGCCTGCTCGTCGAGGGTTCCGTACCGGTGCATCAGCGACGAACCGAGGGTCTGCTCGATGTGGGCGTCGAACCAGGCCTGTGCGGTGTCGTCGACGGGAACGGGTGTGCCCCGGGAGATCCGGCGCGGGGGAGCCTGGGTGCCACCGGGCGCAGTCGCGACGACGCGGATACCGGCGTCGGCGTATTCCATGGCCAGCGACGCGGTGATGGCGTTGATCCCGCCCTTGGCTGCCGAGTAGGGGATGCGGTGGATGCCGCGGGTGGCTGCCGACGACACGTTGACGATGGTGCCCGCACCGCGGGACACCATGCCCGGCAGCACCGCCCGGCAGGCATACAGCGTGGTCATCAGGGACCGGTCGACCTCGGCGCGGATCTCGGCCTCGGTGAACTCGGTGAACGGCTTGAAATTGATGGCCCCGCCGACGTTGTTGATCAGCACATCGATCCGCCCGAACGCCGAAAGCGCCTGCTGGGCCAGCGAATCGGCGCCCTGATAATGCTCGAGGTCGACTGTCACCGCAACGGCGGTCAGCTCGTCGGCCAGTTCTTTGACCAGCTCTGAACGGTCGGCCAGCACCAGCATGCCGCCCTCGGCGCTGATTCTGCGCGCGGTCTGTTCGCCGATGCCCTGCGCGGCGCCGGTGACCACCACGACCTTCCCCGCGAACCGCCCGGGCATGATGAACTTCGGTTGTTTTGCCGCCCTGGATTTTTCGGCGTCGGCCATCGCGCGGCGCATGGTCTGCTTGGATCGGTCGGCGTGCGCGACGATGAGGGCCCGGGCGGCGTCACGGTCGCCCGCCTCGAACGCGGTGACGATGTCGACGTGGTCCTGCGCGCACAGCGGATGACACCACGTGGCGTTACGCAGCACCTCCTCCATGCGGCCCTTGACGCCAAGGGCCTGATAGGCATGCAGCAGATGCTCATTGCCCGTCAGGGTGAACAGGTAGTCGTGGAAGGCGGCGTTGGTCTCGGTGTACTGGGCGGCGTCGAAGAAATGGTCACCGTCCACGTACGGCACGGTGGCGTCGGCGAGCAGGCGGTAGCCCGCCAGTTGCCTGCTGGACAGCCGGCCCAGGGTGAGTTCGAGCGCGCCGAGTTCCAGAGCCTGCCTGGCCTCGAACAGGGCATCGGACTCGTGCACCTCGGGATGTTCTTCCCCGATCTGGTAACCGTCGGCGGTGACGGGTTCGGTTGGTGCGGGAGCGGTTTCGCGGGACACGAAGATCTCTTGCCCGGCGATGCCGCGGGCGCCGCACACGATGAGCTCGCCGGGATCGGGCAGGATGAGCTGCCCGGGCGGATTCTGCGACGAAACCCGCTGCCCGGCAACGATTTCGGCAGCGGGCAACATGGTCTGGCCGGTGACGGCGCGGGCGTCGGGTGCGGTGAGCAGGATCTCGGTGGCGCCTGTTGCGGATACCGGCGGCGTCTCTCGGGTGGGCGCGGGCTTCTCGCCGTGCGCGAGCGCGAACTTTTCGTAGAAGAATCCGCTCACATCGATCCCGAAACCGGTGATGTGCCCGCGCACCGAGTCGACCATCGCCGGTGGTCCGCACAGGTACACCGCGACGTCGCCGTGGTAGAGCTGTTCGGGACGCATCAGCGTCATCACCCGGCCCTTGTTGGCCGCGGTGCCGGCCGGGTCGGAGACGCAGTGCTCCCAGGTGAAACCCGGTAACCTGTCCGCGATTTCGGCCAGGGAGTCGGTCTCGACCACGTCGATGTCGGATTTGACGCCGTAGATCAGGTGGATCTTGCGGTGGCTGCCTGCCGCGGCCAATGTGCGCAGCATCGACAGGATCGGCGCCAGTCCGGTGCCACCGGCCAGCATGAGCACCGGCCGGTCCGCCTCCCGCAGGAAGAACGATCCGTGCGGGCCGCTGAACGTGATCTCGTCGCCGACGGCGGCGCGCCGCGCCAGATACTCGGACATCAGACCGCCCGGGCTGAGTTTCACCAGGAACGTCAGGCGGTCGTCATGCGGAGCGTTGGCGAACGAGTACGAACGCGTCTGCCCGGTGCCGGGAATTTCTATATTGACGTACTGCCCCGGCAGGAACGCCAACTCGCTGCGGTTCGGGATGGCGATCGAGAAGCGGACGGTGCTGTCGGACAACCGGTCAAGGGCCACCAACGTGCCGGTGTAGCGTGCGGCCTGGGTCTTGGCGACATCGGAGGTGCTGGCGATCTGCAGCACCAGGTCTGAGGTGGGCTTCATGCAGCAGGGCAGCACGTAGCCCGCGGCGGCCTCGTCGTCGGAGAGGGCGTCGGAGATGTAGCTGCCACCGTCGTAGCTGCCCGATTCGCACAGCGCCTTGCAGGTTCCGCAGGCCCCGTCGCGGCAGTCCAGCGGGATGTTGATGCGTTGCCGGTAGGACGCGTCGGCGACGGTCTGGTCGTCGCGGCAGGTGATGAACCGCGTGACGCCGTCCTCGAACGCGAGCGCCACGGAATGTGTTGAACTCATGGCGATCCTAGAAGTGGTAGACGTCCACCACGTGGTGGATGTAGTCGTTTTTGAGCACGACGGTCTTGCGCCGGATCAATGGCTGGGCACCGGAGAAGTCGATGGTGTAGAAGGAGGTGCCGTAGTACGGGTCGATGGTCTTGTAGCGGAAATACATGGTGTGCCAGTTGAATCGGACATCCACCAGATCGCCCCGACGGTCGATGACCTCGACGTTGCTGATGTTGTGGCTCGTGCGCGGTTCGGGCAGCGACGTCGCCGATGACCGCTCGGTGCGGATCCGGAACACCCGGTCGGCCAGGCCGCCCTTGTTGGCGTAGTAGATCAACGAGATGTCCCGTTGCGGATCGGTCACCAGCTGATCGTCATCGGTCCACGACGGCATCCAGTAGACGACGTCGTCGGCATAGCAGTCCAGCCACTTCTCGAACTCGCGGTCGTCGAGGTACCGGGCCTCGCGGTAGAGGAACTGTTCGATCGCGTTCTGGGTGATGAGTTTTGCGGCCTGCTCGGTGCTGGTCATGTCACTTCCCGCTTTCGTTCGCCACGGCCGCCCGCATGGTCTGCAGCCAATACCCATGCTGGACGGGGTAGAGGCCCTCGTCCTCGTTCTTGACCCCCGCCGACACCACCCCGTGCAGTCCCAGCGACTCGGCGAGCGGGTCGGGGCCGGAAAGCCAGTGCTGCGCACCGCGACTCATATCGTTCCACGGTGCTGCGGTCGCGCGGAACGTCAACTGGCAGGACCGGAACTCCTCCAGATCGTCCGGGGTGGCCATGCCGGAGGCGTTGAAGAAGTCCTCGTACTGCCGGATCCGCTGGGCCCGGGCGGTGTCGCTCTCGCCTTTCGGGGCGATGCAGTAGATGGTGACCTCGGTCTTGTCCGGCGCGATCGGCCGGAAATGCCGGATCTGCGTCGAAAACTGGTCCATCAGATACAGATTCGGGTACAGGCAGAGGTTGCGTGAGCCCTTCACCATGAACTCGCCCTTGGCCTCGCCGTGCTGGGCCTTCAGTGCGTCGAGCTGATCCCACAGTGGGCGGTCCTGCGGGTTGGCCGCCCATGTCCACAGGCACAGGTGCCCGTGCGGGAACGACCAGTAGCCGCCACCGGACTTGCCCCACCCGCCGGCGTCGAGCACCTTGGCCTCGTTGGCGGATTCACCGGTACCGCGCCTGCTGGTGGTGGCCGCATAGTTCCAGTGGGTGGCGGTGACGTGATAGCCGTCAGCGCCGTTCTCCGCCTGCACCTTCCAGTTGCCGTCGTAGGTGTAGGTCGACGATCCGCGGAGCACCTCAAGACCGTCGGGGGACTGATCGACGAGCATGTCGATCACCGTCGTCGCGTCGCCGAGATGCTCGGTCAGGGGCAGCACATCAGGGTTGAGGCTGCCGAACAGGAAGCCTCGGTAGTTGTCGAATTTCGGCACCGCGGTCATGTTGTGCGAGCCGCCCGCGTCGAAGGTGTCCGGATACCCGGCGCCCTCGGGATCCTTGACCTTCAGCAGCGAGCCGTCGTTGCGGAACGTCCACCCGTGGAACGGGCACGTCAGCGTCATCCGGTTGTCGGTCTTGCGTCGGCAGATCATGGCGCCGCGGTGCGCGCAGGCATTAATCAGGCAGTGCAGTTCGCCATCGCGGTCGCGCGTGATGACCACGGGCTGGCGGCCGATGTAGGTGGTGAAGTAGTCGCCGGGGTTGGGCAGCTGGCTTTCATGCGCGAGGTAGATCCAGTTGCCCTCGAAGATGTGCTTCATCTCCAGTTCGAAGATGTCTTCGTCGGTGAAGATCCGGCGGTTGGCGCGGTAGATGCCGGCCTTCCGGTCGTCGATCACCGCGTCGGCCAACACGGACTCGACGTGGTGCAGATGCTCGGTGGTCGGTGCGCTCATGGGTGCCTCCAGCAGATCGGATAATGGCACCTTCCCACCGCGTGGTGCCCGTCACACCAGGCACATTGCTAGTCCTGGCCTAGGGCACGATTGATCAACGTGGGCGATCAATCACGCGAAACTATGTCCTTGTTATGTATGGATCGCGCTCTTAGCCTTGGATTCAGTGTCGCCCGTCACACGTCGAGGCGTCGGGAACCCAGGAGGTGGACATGGAGCTTCGGCACCTGCGCTACTTCGCCGCCGTCGCCGAGACGTGTCACTTCGGGCAGGCCGCCGACCAGTTGCATGTCGCGCAGCCCGCGCTGTCGTACGCGATCCGGCAGCTCGAAGCCGAACTCGACGTGACCCTGTTCAACCGGACCACCCGCCAGGTCGAGCTGACCGCGGCGGGGGAGTTCCTGCAGACCGAGGCTGCCCGCATCCTCGGTGGCGTCGACGACGCGGTGCGCGGCGTGCAGCGCATCGCGGCCGGACGCAGTGGCCTGATCCGGCTGGGATTGACCGGGACAGCGGCGTTTTCGCATCTGCCGCGCATCGCCCGGGTGGTCAAGCGCGAGCTGCCTGATGTCGCACTGGAGATCCGGGCCGACATGCTCACCCCCGACCAGTGCGATGCGCTGCGGTCCGGAGCGCTCGACCTCGGTGTCCTGCGTCCGCCCGCCGTCGGCGCGGACGTGCAGCTGCGCACCATCGAGGTCGAACCACTCGTCCTCGCGGTGTCGGTGGACCACCGGCTCGCGGTCGAGCCCGTCGTCTCCATGTCCGACCTGCGCGACGAGCCGTTCATCGGCTACGGCAGCCGGGACTCGGCCGTCAACGCGGCGGTGCTGCGCAGCTGCCGGGAGGCCGGCTACGCGCCGCACCAGGAGCACCGGGCCCCGGGTACCGCCGTACTGCTCGCGCTGGTCGCCGCGGGGCTCGGGGTCGCGGTCGTGCCGCAGTCGGTGCGGGCGCTGCCGCTCGACGGGCTGGTGTTCCGCGACCTGCTCGACGCACAGCACGTTGAGCTGTCGCTGGCCTGGCGTACCGGCGAGGACAACCCGCTGCTGCACGCCGTACTCGACCTGCTCACCAGCGCCCTTTCCGCCGATTCCGTTGGGGGACAACGATGAAGATCACCCAGATCGAAGCCATTCCGTTCAGCGTGCCGTATCGCAAACCGCTGAAGTTCGCCTCCGGCGAGGTGCACGCCGCCGAACACGTGCTCGTGCGGGTGCACACCGACGACGGCGTCGTCGGCGTCGCCGAGGCGCCACCGCGGCCCTTCACCTACGGCGAGACCCAGCGCGGCATCATCGCGGTGATCGACGGGATCTTCGCCCCGCAGCTCGTCGGCCTGGCCTTGACGGAGCGGGAAGTCGCGGCGGCCCGGATGGCCCGCACGGTCGGCAACCCGACCGCCAAGGCCGCCGTCGACATGGCCATGTGGGACGCGTTCGGGCGCACCCTCGGTCTGCCCGTCACCGATCTGCTCGGCGGCTACACCGACCGGATGCGCGTGAGCCACATGCTCGGATTCGACGAGCCGGCCCGCATGGTCGCCGAGGCCGAACGGATGCGCGACCAGTACGGCATCACCACGTTCAAGGTGAAGGTCGGCCGGCGTCCGGTCTCGCTGGACACCGCGGTCGTGCGGGCGCTGCGCGAGCGGTTCGGTGACACCGTCGAGCTCTACGTCGACGGCAACCGCGGCTGGTCGGCCGCCGAATCGCTGCGGGCCATGAAGGAGATGGCCGATCTGGGGCTGTTGTTCGCCGAGGAGCTGTGCCCGGCCGACGACGTGCTCGGGCGGCGCTGGCTCGTCGGGCAACTCGACGTGCCGTTCATCGCCGACGAATCCGTGCCGACCCCCGCCGACGTGACCCGCGAGGTGCTCGCAGGCGCGGCCACCGCGATCAGCATCAAGACCGCACGCACGGGCTTCACCGGCTCGGCCCGCGTGCTGCACCTAGCCGAAGGACTCGGCGTGGACGTGGTGATCGGCAACCAGATCGACGGTCAGATCGGTACCGCGTGTGCCGTGGCGTTCGGTGCCGCATCCCCGCTGACCACCCGCTACGCCGGCGAGCTGTCGAACTTCCTCGACATGAGCGATGACCTGCTGACCCAGCCGCTGCAGATCAGCGACGGCTACCTGCACCGCAGGCCCGGGCCGGGCCTCGGCATCGACATCGACCCCGACAAGCTCGCCACCTACCGCACCGACCTGTGATTTGTGTGCATTCACCGGCGGTGACCGCCGGTGAATGCACACAAATCACGCCAAACAGAAAGGAATTGACCAATGACCACCACCGAGAAGGCCTCGGCCGCCGCGTCCGGAGCCTCGGCCACCGAGCGGTTCCACGCCGACAAGTCACCGTTCGAAGCGGTGCGTGACGTCCCGGCAGAGCGGGTCGACATGCTGGCCCGCGAAGTCCTCGACGCCGTGCACGCGACCATCCGCCGCCACCGGGTCAGCTACGACGAGTACAACGCGCTCAAGGCGTGGCTCATCGGCGTCGGCCAGGACGGGGAGTGGCCGCTGTTTCTCGACGTCTGGGTCGAGCACGTCGTCGAGGACGTGGCGACGTCGCACCGGCACGGCAACAAGGGCAGCATCGAAGGCCCGTACTACGTCCCGGACGCACCCGAACTGGGCGCCGACGCGACGCTGCCGATGCGCGACGGCGAGGCGGGCACGCCGCTGGTGTGGGAGGGGCAGATCACGTCAACCGACGGAAAACCGTTGGCGGGCAAGGTGGAACTGTGGCACGCCGACTCCGACGGGTTCTACTCGCAGTTCGCCCCCGGTATCCCGCAGTGGAATCTGCGCGGCAGCATCTCCACCGGGGCCGACGGGCGCTTCCGGATCACCACCATCCGCCCCGCGCCCTACCAGATCCCCACCGACGGCTCGTGCGGCAAGCTCATCGCGGCGGCAGGCTGGCATGCGTGGCGGCCGGCGCATCTGCACGTCAAGGTCTCTGCGCCCGGGCACGAAATGCTCACCGCGCAGCTGTATTTCCCCGGTGACCCGCACAACGCCGACGACATCGCCGACGCGGTCAAGCCCGAGCTCATGCTGGCCCCGGTGGCCCAGCCCGACGGCAGTGAGACTGTGCAGTACGGGTTCGTGCTCGATCCGGTGGGTGCCTGATGCTGTTTCACGTCCGGATGGACGTCCGCATCCCGCACGGCATGGATCCCGACGTCGTCGCGCACACCGTCGCGCGGGAGAAGGCCTACTCGCAGCAGCTGCAGCGGTCGGGCAAGTGGCCGCACATCTGGCGGATCGTCGGTGAGTACTCGAACTTCTCCATCTTCGACGTCGAGTCCAACGACGAGCTGCACACGCTGATCTCTGGTCTACCGCTGTTCCCGTACATGGACATCCACGTGACGCCGCTGGCGCATCATCCCTCCGATATCAACTAAGCGGTGATCTCGGCCGTCACCGCGTCGGTGGCGCGGATCAGGTCGGCCGGTGCCAGCGACACATCCCATCCGCGCTTGCCCGCACTGCACAGCACCCGCTCGAAGTTCAGCGCCGAAGCGTCCACGACGGTCGGCAGCGGCTTGCGCTGACCCAAGGGCGATATGCCGCCCAGCACGTACCCCGACGAACGCTGCGCTGCGGCCGGATCGGCCATCTCGGCCTTCGGCACCCCCAGAGCCGCGGCCGCCGCCTTCAGCGACAGCTTGGCCGGCACCGGGACCACGGCTACCGCCAGGCCCTTGGGCAGGGCGATGACGAGGGTTTTGAACACCTGCTCAGCGATGATTCCTGCCGCCGCGAGTTCGGCGACGGCTTCTGCGCCGAACGATTCATTGCGGGGGTCGTGGTGGTATTGCACCACCTCGTGATCGATGCCCGCTGCGACGAGAGCCGCGATGGCCGGGGTCGCTGCGCGTGCCACCGGGCCAGGTTAGCCCGAAATCCGCCGAAAACCGCCCGGGAACAGAGCGCGCCCTGTGTGCTGTTGTTGCATGCAGCTTCGGTGGCCAGGGTGCACACCGGAGCTACCTGTCGGTAGCACGCTCTAGGATCGGAAGGGGAATTTTGGTGCCAACCGTGTGCCTTGAACGTCCGACTGACATCGGGCAGTTCGGCGGCGCCGCGACAGAAGGGACGGTGTTCCGCACCATGACTGACGTCGACGAGCGGGCTATGTCCGAGCCGCAGGAAACCGACGCGGAGCTCACCGCACGGTTCGAGCGGGATGCCATTCCGCTTCTGGACCAGCTGTACGGTGGCGCGCTGCGCATGACGCGCAACCCGGCCGACGCCGAGGACCTGCTGCAGGAAACCATGGTCAAGGCCTATGCCGGCTTCCGGTCGTTCCGCGAGGGCACCAACCTCAAGGCGTGGCTGTATCGCATCCTGACCAACACCTACATCAACAGCTACCGCAAGAAACAGCGGCAGCCGTCGGAGTATCCGACGGATGAGATCACCGATTGGCAGCTGGCGTCCAACGCCGAGCATTCCTCGACCGGCCTGCGTTCCGCGGAGGTCGAAGCACTCGAGGCGCTGCCCGACACGGAGATCAAGGCTGCGTTGCAGGCCCTGCCCGAGGAGTTCAGGATGGCGGTGTACTACGCCGACGTCGAGGGATTCCCCTACAAGGAGATCGCCGAGATTATGGATACGCCGATCGGGACCGTGATGTCCCGGCTACACCGCGGTCGTAAGCAACTGCGCGATCTGCTGGCCGATGTGGCCCGCGATCGCGGCTTCATCCGAGGCGAGCAGATTGGCGCGCCGGAGGGAGTGTCGTCATGAGCGACTTCGACGAGAACGAGCGCTGGACGCCTCCGATCGGTCCCATCGATCCCGAACATCCCGAATGTGCGGCGGTGATCGCCGAGGTATGGACGCTGCTGGACGGGGAGTGCACGGCCGAAAGCCGGGACAAGCTCAAGCACCACCTCGAAGAATGCCCGGCCTGCCTGCGCCACTACGGCGTGGAGGAGCGCGTGAAGCGGCTGATCGCCAGCAGGTGCAGCGGTGAGAAAGCGCCGGACAGCCTGCGCGAGCGGCTGCGTATCGAGATCAGCCGCACCACCATCATCAGGGGCTGAGTGACGAAAGGCCTGGAAAAGGCCTGTTAAATGCATGAAGGCCGGGCGGTGGCCCGGCCTTCAGATCGCGGTTGACGCGGTCAGCGCACTGACTTCGAACCGGCGTTGGGACGCTTGCCGTGGTTCGCCTGTGAATGCTTACGATCGCGCTTCTTGCGGCCACGCTTGGCCATGATGTTCCTCCAGATGTTCGAGAGCTTGCTCCCCAGTGTCTCACGGCCCGGCTACAGCACCGTCCACCCGGTCTTGTGGTTCGATATAGCCCGGGATACAGACAGCATCCAGAGTGAGTGGGGTGAAGAATGGCCGAGGACGTTCGCGCTGAGATCGTGGCCAGTGTGCTCGAGGTCGTGGTCCACGAGGGCGACCAGATCGGTGAGGGTGACACTCTGGTGCTGCTCGAGTCGATGAAGATGGAAATCCCCGTCCTCGCCGAGGTCGCGGGCACCGTGACGAAGGTCAACGTGGCCGAGGGCGACGTGATCCAGGCCGGCGATCTGATCGCGGTGATCGACTGACGCTGAGGGTGTAGATGCTCCTCACGCGCGTGAAGTTGGCTGATGTCCACTCTCGGTGACTTGCTGGCCGAGCACACCATCCTGCCCGGCAGCGCGGTCGACCACCTGCACGCGGTGGTGGGTGAATGGCAGCTGTTGGCAGACCTGTCGTTCGCTGACTACCTGATGTGGGTCCGTCGCGACGACGGCGTGCTGGTGTGCGTCGCGCAGGTGCGGCCCAACACGGCGCCGACTGTGCTGCTCGCCGACTCCGTCGGCACCCTCGCCGCCGCCGATGATCTCCCGGTCGTCACCACGGCCTTCGAGTCCGGTGCGATCGCGGCGGGCACCGACGGCCAGCACCTTCAGGACGTGCCGGGGCTCAATGTCGAAGCGGTCCCGGTGCGGCACCGCGACCAGGTGGTCGCCGTGCTGACCCATCAGACCGCGCTGGCCGCCCGGCGGCTCGCGAGTCCGCTGGAGGGCGCGTATCTGAACTGTGCGGGCGACTTGCTGCACATGCTGGCCGAGGGCACCTTCCCCAACGTGGGTGACTTGGCGATGTCGCGGTCCAGCCCCCGGGCGGGCGACGGATTCATCCGGCTCGACGAAGTCGGTGACGTGGTCTACGCCAGCCCCAACGCCATCTCGGCCTATCACCGGATGGGCCTGGCCTCCGAACTCGACGGGCACAATCTTGTCGCCACCACCCGCCCGCTGATCTCTGATCCGTTCGAGGCCCAGGAACTGGCCAACCATGTGCGGGATTCCCTCGCCGGCGGCTCCAGTATGCGTATGGAGGTCGACGCGGGCGGCGCGGCGGTGCTGCTGCGCACCCTGCCGTTGGTGGTGCACGGGGCGGGGGTGGGGGCTGCTGTGCTGATCCGCGACGTCACCGAGGTGAAGCGCCGCGACCGCGCACTGCTGAGCAAGGACGCCACGATCCGGGAGATCCACCACCGGGTGAAGAACAATCTGCAGACCGTCGCGGCGCTGCTGAGGTTGCAGGCACGGCGGACCAACAACGTCGAGGCGCGTGAGGCGCTGATCGAATCGGTGCGCAGGGTGACCTCTATCGCGCTGGTGCACGACGCTCTGTCGATGTCGGTCGACGAAGAGGTCAACCTCGACGAGGTGGTGGACCGGATCCTGCCGATCATGAACGACGTCGCATCGGTGGACACCCCGATCCGGATCAACCGGGTAGGGGACCTGGGCGTGCTGGACGCCGACCGGGCGACCGCGCTGGTCATGGTGATCACCGAACTGGTCCAGAACGCCATCGAGCACGCGTTCGACGTCAAGGCCCCGCACGGGTGCGTCACCATCCGCTCGGAGCGATCGGCCCGCTGGCTCGACGTGGTGGTGCACGACGACGGCCGCGGCCTGCCTGCTGGGTTCAGCCTGGAGAAGTCCGATCGGCTCGGCCTGCAGATCGTGCGCACGCTGGTCTCAGCAGAGCTCGACGGGTCACTGGGGATGCACGACGCGCCTGATGGCGGTACCGACGTGGTGCTGCGGGTGCCGATCGGCCGACGCGCCAGGGGTATTCAGTAAGGACGCCGGCTCAGCCGAATGCACAGTTTCGTTTCGATTCGCAATGTGATTGTCGTAACGCAATTTGCTATCGAATTCGTCAAAAAAGAGTTACGGCCCCGACGAATTTCGTCGAGGCCGTAGCAACCTGTTGGCACAGGCGAGGGTTAGACGCTGGTACGCGCCTTGGTGCGGGCGTTGCGACGCTTCAGCGCACGACGCTCGTCCTCGCTCATGCCGCCCCAGACGCCTGCATCCTGGCCGGATTCCAATGCCCAGCTGAGGCACTCGGTGGTCACCGGGCAACGGTTGCACACGAGCTTCGCGTCAGCGATCTGCGCGAGCGCCGGTCCGCTGTTTCCGACCGGGAAGAACAGCTCGGGATCCTCGTCGCGACAGACAGCCTTGTGGCGCCAATCCATTGGTCTAACTCCTTGTCAGATATGTATGTGTGCGCAGCGAAGCGCACGAGCTTTTTCTTCGGCTGTTAACGCGTGCATACGAAATGTTTCTGCACTGTTGCATCCGATGCTTTCACAGGCTGAACAGATGTCAATACTCGCGAGTTAACAAGTGCGCAATGTCACTTGCCCGACCTGTTACCAGAACCCTTACTCGGTTGTACTAGGCTCAACTCACCTGCGCCTTAAAACGACGGTAGCGGCTCAGTAATAGCAGGTCAAGAGGTTTTTGCCGGTGGCGCGACAACGCCGAGGGCTTCTGGGACAGCTGTGAACGTCATAGTTTCGCGCAGTCCGACGTAATCACCGTCGATCTGGCACGCGACCGGCGTGTCGCTCGTCACTGTCACGCTCGTCACGTCGTCGTCACGGATCAGGTGCTTGCCTGCGATGCGCGGCGTGCGGGAAACCATCTGCCGCACCAGCTTCAGATTGGCCCACACGTTCATGCTGGTCGTCGCGAACACGCCCAGCCCGGTCTCGAACGTGGTGTCGGGATTGGTCCACACCGGGCGGCTGTTGGCGTAGGTCCACGGGCTCGAGTTGGACACGAACACGAAATGCACGCCCGGCACGGGCTCAGCCCCGGGTAGGTGCAGGGTCAGCTCCGGATTCCTGCGGGCACTGGCCAGCACTTCGCGCACCGCCACGCGGATGTAGCGGGACGCGGTCACCTTGCGGCCTTTGGCGCGCTGCGCCTCCACGGCGGCGACGACAGCCCCGTCGACTCCCATCCCCGCGGTGAACACCGCCCAGCGTTCACCGCAGTCCATCAGCCCGATCCGGCGCCACTTGCCGCCCCGCCGGTAATCGCTGAGCAGGTCGACGAGCTGATTGGTGGCTTCGATCGGGTCCGGGCTGATGCCGAGGGCGCGGGCGAAGACGTTGGCCGAGCCACCGGGAACCACCGCGACAGCAGGCGCGACGTCGGCGTCAGGCCTGCCGCCGGAGTGCCCGAGAATGCCGTTGACGACCTCGTTCACCGTGCCGTCACCGCCGTGGACGATGAGGACGTCGACGCCGTCGCGGGTGGCATCGCGAGCGATCTCGATGGCATGGCCCCGGTGGTCGGTGTGGACGACGGTCAGCTTCACCCGGCTTTCCAGGGCGTGGGCCAGCAGGTCACGCCCGGCAGGAGTGGTCGACGTCGCGTTCGGGTTCACGATCAGCACGGCGCGCACGGGGCATGAGCCTATCGGTGTTGTCAGCCCGCCGCGTCGGGTAGCAACGGGGGACAGGTGCCGAACGGGTCGGCGGCGAGCTCGAAATGCCAGAGCTCATTGGCGTAGATCCGGCACAGGCCGAATCGCGCGCCGTTGGCGATGAGCCACTGGTCGGCGCCCGGGCCGCCCACGTCGACCGCTTGGCCCATGACGTGCTTGGACTGTTCGGGCGTCTGTACGTACTGGCGCGCGGCCGCCATGCTGCCGTAGGTCTGTACCGCCTGATCCAGCAAGCGTTGTTGGAATTCCGGCGACCGCCAGCCCGAGTTGATCGTCATGGTCACGCCGTCGGCCGCAGCGGCGGTGGTGGCGTGCTGGATGGCGGCCAGCAGCTGAGGGTCCAGCCGCCCGATCGCGGGATCCTGCGTGTCGAAGGCCGTCAGCACCTGGCCGTCGGCCAACGCGCCCTCACTGTCGGCAGCCGCGGTCGGCGCCAGCACGAATGCGGCGGTGACAGCTACGACCCCGACGGTCACGGCGATGCGCATGCGGCCCACCCTACGTCGGTCAGATCTCGCCGTCCTCGGCGAGCACACGGCTCGCGATGCGGAACGCGGTGTTGGCGTCGGGGACGCTGCAGTAGATCGCGGTCTGCAGCAGCAGCTCTTTGATCTCCTCCACAGTGACGCCGTTGCGCCGCGCAGCACGGACATGCATGGCCAGTTCGTCGTGGTGGGCGCGGGCGACCATTGCGGTGAGCGTGATCAACGACCGGCTGCGCCGGTCCAGGCCGGGGCGGGTCCAGATCTCGCCCCAGGCGTAGCGGGTGATCATATGCTGGAAGTCGGCGGTGAACTCCGTGGTGGCTGCGGTGGCCTGGTCGACGTGCGCGTCGCCGAGCACTTCGCGGCGCACCGCCATGCCGTCGTCGTAGGTGCTCATGACGTCTCCTTCAGATACTGGTGTGCTCGCCGCACCGCGATGTCGACGAGCGCCTCGGTGGCACCCAGATAATCCGGCGCGGGGGGCTTCCCGGTCAACGTGCTCATGGTCTGCTGTTCGTCGTAAATACCTTGTGCTGCAGCTTGATTGGCGGCAGCGCGGGCCGAGTGGAACTGCAGCCCGGCCAGCAGATCCGTGGCCTGCGAACCGGCCACCACGGTGCGACGGGCCAGCGTGGTCACGGTGGCCCATTCGGCATGCCAGCCCCCGTCGGCGCGTTCGTCGACGCCGGCGGCCGACGCCGCGTGCAGCGTGGCGCCCAGCGGTGGCGCGGTAAGGGCGGCGCGGCGCAACAGCACCGTCAGCACCGGATTGTTCTTGTGCGGCATGGTCGACGATCCGCCCCCGGAGCTCTCGGCCAGCTCGCCGGTGCGAACCCCGGCGGCGACGTCGTTGGCGATGTGCCCCCAGGCGTCGCAGCACCCCACCAGGGCGTCACCGGTCCGCGTGATGGGTGACCGCGTGGTGTGCCACGGCGCCGCAGGCGCTAATCCCAGTGCGCCCGACCACTGTTCGACGAGGCGCAGCGCCGCCTGCGCTGATCCGGTGAGCTCGGTGGTCGCCGCCAGGGAGCCTGCCGCACCGCCTGCCGAAACCGCGGGCTCGGGTAGGGCATCGAGCGTGTCGCCCGCATCGAGGACGGCGGTGAGCCAGATCGCGAATTTGCGCCCCGCCGTGCCGGGCAATGCCGGCTGGGTCAGGGTATGGGTGAGCATCGGTGCGCCACGGTGCGTTTCGATCAGCTCCACCAGGCGGCGCACCTGGGTGGTGAGGTCTCGGCGCACCGCGGCCAAGGCGTCGCGCAGACACAGCATCAGGGCGGTATCGAGCACGTCCTGACTGGTCAGTCCGCGGTGCAGCCACCGTGCCGCCTCGACGCCTGCCCGGGACCGCAGCAGGCCCACCAGGCCGGTGACGGGGTTGCCGTCCCGCTCGGCGCCGACGGCGATCTCGTCCAGATCCGCCCGCCCGACCAGCGTGCCGAGCTCTGTGGCCGCCGCCGGGGGAGCCACGCCTGCCGCGACAAGGGTTGCCAGCCAGGCGTTTTCGGTTGCCACCAGCGCGCCGAGGAACGCCGCCTCGCTCATCACGGGCCCTGCTCGGTGGTCGCCGGGCCAGAAGAGGTCGGTCACTGGCCCGGATACCGCAGGAAGACCGTCTCGTCGCGACCCTGCAATCGGATGTCGAACCGCAGGCCTTGCGCGTCGCGTTCGGCGATCAATGTCTGCCTGCGGTCCGCGGGCAGGCCGGCCAGCAGCGGTTCGGCGGCGCAGTTCGGACCGGGCACATAGGCGCGGGTGAACAGGCGGTTGAGCAAGCCGCGCCCGAACACGGTGACGGCGATGAACGGGGCACGGCCTGGATCGGTGGCCCCGGGTTCGACTGTGCTGAAACCGAAGTGGCCTTCGTCGTCGGTGGAGACCCGGCCGAACCCGGTGAACGTCCAGCCGTCGCGGCGTAGCGGACCCGCGGTGTGTGCGACGTTGCCCTCGGCGTCGGCCTGCCAGATCTCCAGCATCGCGTCGGGCACCGGTCTGCCGTCACCGTCGGTGACCGTGCCATGGAAGCGGATGGCGCCCGGGATGCCCGGGGGGACAAGCTCGTTGCCGCGTTCGAACGGCAGCGCGTAGCCGTAGAACGGGCCGATGGTCTGGCCCGGGGTGGCCGTCAGCAGAGTGGCCTGTGGCGTGGCGCCCATCAGTGGTTCTCCTCGAAATATGTGCGCTGCGAACCGGTCAGGACGATGTCCCAGCGGTAGCCGGTGCACCACTCGTGCGTGGTGACGTCGTGGTCGTAGGTGGCGACGAGGCGGTCGCGGGCCTTGGCGTCGGTGATCGACTGATAGATCGGGTCCAGCGCGAACAGTGGGTCGCCGGGGAAGTACATCTGGGTGATCATCCGCTGCGTGAAATCCGTGCCGAACAGCGAGAAGTGAATGTGCGCAGGCCGCCATGCGTTGTGGTGGTTCTTCCACGGGTACGGTCCCGGTTTGATCGTGGTGAACCGGTAGGTGCCGTCGTGGTCGGTGAGGCAGCGTCCGACGCCGGTGAAGTTGGGGTCCAACGGTGCCCGATGCTGGTCGCGCTTGTGGATGTAGCGGCCCGCCGAGTTGGCTTGCCAGATCTCGACGAGTTGGCGGCGCACCGGCCTGCCGTCTCCGTCGACGATGCGTCCGGTGACGACGATGCGCTCGCCGATCGGCTCACCGTGGTGCGCAATGGTGAGATCGGATTCCAGTGGGTGCACATCGCGTGCGCCGAACACCGGAGCGCTGAGCTCGAGGGTCTCGGGATCGGCGTGGTGCAGGTCCTTGGTCGGGTGGCGCAGCAGGCTGCTGCGGTACGGGGCGTAGTCCAGCCGCGGCTGGGTTTCCTCGATGCCGGACTGCAGGTAAGCGGTTTCGATGGCGGCCATCTCGGCGTTGATCTCGGCCTGGCTTGCCGAGGCGCTGTCGGGATTGGTGTCGATGATCTTCACGGTGGGCTCTTTCACTCTCACTGCGCGGCAGTCTTGGCGGTCGCGCGAGTGCCCAGCAGTTCTGTGGGCACCCCCCGGGTCTCGCGGGCCGTCAGGGCGGCGCCTGCGGCGATGAGGCAGACCACGGCGGTGAAGATGCTGATCACCACCCAGCCGCCGTCCCGGACGCCGCCGAGTGCGGTGACGATCGACGGTGCGAAACCTGCTACCAGGAAACCTAATTGGGTGCCGATCGCCACGCCGGAGAAGCGCACCTGGGTGGAGAACATCTCGCCGTAGAAGGACGGCCAGACGGCGTTGGCCGCGGCGTAGCCGAAGGAGAAGGTCGCCACCGCAAGCGCGAAGATGAGCACCTGGTTGCCGCCGCTCATGGACAACATGTAGAAGGGCATCATCACCGCAGAAGACAGTGCGCCGTAGATGAACACCGGTTTGCGGCCGATCCGGTCGGCCAGCTTGCCGAAGAGGGGCTGGGTGCCCAGCGCGACCACGTTGGCCGCCACCACCAGCCACAGCGTGATGTCGGCGGGCAGGCCCACCTCCTTGCCGTAGGCGATGGCCAGGTTGCCGAACACTGTCGAAACCGCGGCGATGAACGCGCAGAAGATGACGCGCAGCACGTCAGCCCAGTGGTTGCGCAGCAACGGGATCAGCGGCATCCGGGCGATGGTGCCCGCGGCCTTCGCCTCGGTGAACTGCGGTGTTTCGTGCAGCCGACGACGGATGAAGTACGCGACGACGACCACCACGGCGCTCATCCAGAACGGCACCCGCCAACCCCAGCTGTACTTGACCTCGTCGGGCAGGGAGACGAACGGGATGAGGATCAGTGAGGCCAGGATGAGCCCGCCCTGGGTTCCGGTCAGGGTCCATGACGTGTAGTAGGCGCGTTGGTCGTCGGGGGAGTGCTCCAGGGTGAGTGAGCTGGCTCCGGCTTGCTCGCCGGCTGCCGAAAAGCCTTGCATCAGACGGCAGATAACCAGCAGTGCGGGCGCGGCCCAGCCGATGGTGTCGAAGGTCGGCAGACAGCCGATCAGGAAGGTCGACAGGCCCATCAGCACGAGGGTGAACATGAGGACCCGTTGGCGGCCGACGCGGTCACCGAAATGGCCCAGTACGAAGGCACCGATGGGGCGGGCGATGTAGGCGAATCCGAAGGTGGCGAACGACATGACCAGGGCCGCCTTGTCGCCGGACGGGAAGAACACGTGCGGGAAGATCAGCGCTGCTGCCGAGCCGAACAGGAAGAAGTCGTAGTACTCGACGGCGCTGCCCATGAAGCTGGCCAGCGCGGCGCGCCGTGGGGTCCGCCCGATCGAG
This sequence comes from Mycobacterium sp. 852013-50091_SCH5140682, assembly GCF_001665685.1. GTDB lineage: Bacteria > Actinomycetota > Actinomycetes > Mycobacteriales > Mycobacteriaceae > Mycobacterium. The sequence goes on along the minus strand of NZ_LZTB01000063.1, from coordinate 12,746 downwards.
GCGTCTGGAGGGTGCGGGGCGGTTGTGGTCATGGCGTGCTCCTCAAAGTCGAATTGTGCTGGGCTGAGACGGTTTACGAGACAAGATCGCGGAAATGGGCGGACATCCTGGCGGCGTCCGGGGTGATGCCGGTGATCAGGGCGAACGCGTCGACGGCCTGATAGACAGCCATGTGCCCGCCGTCGAGGGTCCGGCAACCGGCGGCGCGTGCGTCCTGGAGCAGGGCGGTGTCCAGCGGGCGGTACACGATGTCGGCGACCCACATGTCGGGGTGCAGCAGATCGGTGTCGAAGGGCACGCCGGGGTGTTCGGCCATGCCGGTCGGGGTGGCGTGTACGAGGCCGTCCGTGTTGGGCAGCAGTACCGAGAGCTTGTCGAACGACGAGGCCTCGATGCGCGCGTCCGGGTGACGGACGGTGAGTTCGTGGGCGAGTGCCGAAGCCCGGTCGACGTCGAGATCGACGATGCTCAAGTGGGCGGTGCCCAGCCGCAACAGGGCGTCGGCGACCGCGGTGCCCGCACCACCTGCGCCCACCAGGGCCACCGATGTGGTGTCGGCGCCGGGCAGCCCATCGGCGAAACCGTGCGCGAAACCCGTGGTGTCGGTGTTGTAGCCGACGGCCCGGCCCTCGCGGAACACGACGGTGTTGACCGCGCCGAGGGTGCGGGCGGTGGCGTCGATGTCGTCCAGGTGATCGACGACGAGTTGCTTGCAGGGGTGGGTGATGTTGAGGCCGTTGTAGCCGAGCCGGCGGGCCCAGGTGAGCATCTCGCCGACCTGGTCGGGGGAGAGTCCGAGAACGTTGAGGTCCAGGGTGCGGTAGACGTATTCGAGCCCCTGTGCTCGGCCTTCGGCCATGTGCAGCGCGGGCGTCAGCGAGGGGCCGACGCCGGTGCCGATGAGCCCCGCCAAGTAGGGCTGCCGCTGTGTCATGCTCGCTCGTTTCTTAATGTACTAACTGGTTCGTACGGAAAGTAGAGCACTGTGATGCCGATCGCGTCAAGGGCGCGATGTGAGGTGGATCTCCGGTTCGGGGCCGATCAGGCCTGGCTGGTGAGCCAGCCGACCACCACGTCGCCGAGCATGCGCCGCAGGTGGGCCCGGCGCGACGTCTCGGTGAGGTCGGTGCCGAACAGGTAGCCGAAGGTGTAGCGGTTGGCCACCTGGAATACGCAGTAGGAGCTGATCACCAGGTGTACGTCGAGGGCGTCGACGTCATCGCGGAACATGCCGGCGGCGCGGCCGTCGCGCAGGATCTCGTCGAGCAGGGAGGTGGCGGGGGCCGAGAGTTCGGGCAGCTCACGAAGCTGCCGAATGAATTCGCCGCGGTGGATGTTCTCGATCGACACCAGACGAATGAAGGCGTCGTGGGCGATGTGGTGGTCGAACGTCACCTCGGCCAGTCGGCGGATCGCCACTACCGGATTGTCGTGATCGACCCGCAGCTTCTGTTCGGCCTCGCGGATCCCGCGGTACGCATTCTCCAGAACGGCCAGGTAGAGCTGCTCTTTGCCGCCGAAGTAGTAGTAGATCATCCGCTTGGTGGTGCGCGTGCGCTCGGCGATCTCGTCGACGCGGGCGCCCGAATAGCCCGACTCGGCGAACACCTCGGTGGCCACCTCGAGCAACTCCGCGCGCGTGCGTTCGGCATCGCGTTGCAACTCGGCTTTGGGCTTGGCGGCCATGTCCGGTGAGCTTACTGGGCGAACGGCGGATCACTGCGCCCTCTTCCACTCTAATGAACTAATTGGTACATTACGACGCCATGAGGATGTCGATCGCCACCGTCTCGCTCTCCGGCTCGCTGGTCGAGAAGCTGCACGCCTGCGCCGCCGCGGGTTTCGACGGCGTCGAGATCTTCGAACCCGATCTGATCGCCAGCGATCACTCGCCTGAGGAGATCCGCCACCTGGCCCGCAGGCTGGGGTTGAGCCTGGATCTCTACCAACCGCTGCGTGACCTCGAAGGCGTCGACGAGGCGACGTTCACCGACAACCTGCGACGGGCCGCCGCGACGTTTGCCACCGCGCAGCGGCTCGGCATCGACACCGTTCTGGTCTGCAGCAACGTCGCGACCGCCACCGTCGACTCCGAGGAAGTCTCCGCCGACCAGTTGCGCCGCATCGGCGATATCGCGGCCCGCTACGGCATCCGGATCGCATTCGAGGCGCTCGCCTGGGGCCGGTTCGTCGACGACTACCGGCGCGCGTGGCGCATCGTCGAGCTCGCCGACCACCCGAATGTCGGTGTGTGCCTGGACAGTTTCCATGTGCTCTCCCGCGGCCACGACCCCGCCGCCATCGAGGACATCGACGGGGAAAAGATCTTCTACCTGCAGTTGGCCGACGCGCCCGCCCTCACCATGGACGTCTTGTCGTGGAGTCGGCATCACCGGCTGTTCCCCGGCGAAGGGGCCTTCGACCTGCCCGCCTTCGTCCGGCACACCCTGGCCGCCGGGTACACCGGGCCGCTGTCGTTGGAGGTCTTCAACGACACGTTCCGGCAGACCGACCCGGGCCACACCGCCGTGCACGCGCTGCGGTCGCTGCGCTGGCTCGCCGACCAGGTCTCGCATGTGCTGACCGAGGCCAAGCCGCCCACCGGTTTCGACTTCGTCGAGATCAAGGCCGAGGACACCAGCGAGGTCGAGGTGATGCTGGGCCAGCTCGGCTTCACCCCGCGCGGGCGGCACCGCAGCAAACCGGTGTCGCTGTGGTCGGCAGGGCAGGCGCGCGTCGTGCTCAACGAGCAGCAGGCCCGCGATCAGGTACCGCACGTAGCGGCCGTCGGGTTGCAGGTGCCTGACGCCGGCGCGACCTCCGCCCGGGCTGCCGAACTGATGGCGCCGGTCGCGTACCGGCGCACCTACGCCACCGAACAACCGCTGGGCGCCGCGGTGGCCCCCGACGGCACCGCGTTCTTCTGGAGCACCTCCGACACCGCGGAGCCGGCGTGGGCGGCCGAGTTCGACGGCGGCGCCGACCGGGTGACGACGCCCGTCCGGGCGATCGACCACGTCAATCTCTCTCAGCCGTGGCAGACCGCCGAAGACGCCGTGCTGTTCCTCACCAGCGTCTTCGGCCTGTCCGCCGACGCCCCGGCCGAGGTGCCCGGCCCGAGCGGACTGGTCCGCAGCCAGGTCATGCGCAACGCCGACTGCTCGGTACGGTTGCCGCTCAATGTCGCGCCGCACATCCTCGACGGCGCGGACCTGCCCCAGCACGTCGCCTTCGCCTGCACCGATGTCGTCGCGCTGGCCCGCGCGGCGGCCGCCAACGGACTGTCCTTCCTGCGGGTACCGGACAACTACTACGACTATTTGTCCGGGCGCTTCGGCCTCGACGATGCTGTGGTCGCCGAACTGCGCGAGCTCAACCTGCTCTACGACCGAGCCGGCGCGGGCAGTTTCATCCACTTCTACACACGCACCGTGGGCACGGTGTTCTTCGAGTTCGTGCAGCGGGTCGACGGTTATGACGGATACGGCACTGACAATGCGCCGGTCCGCCTTGCTGCCCAGCGCAGTGGCGTCGGTACCGTACTGAGGTGACCGCTCGCCGACTGCTCCTGCTCAACGGGCCCAACCTCAACCTGCTGGGCACCCGCCAGCCCGAGGTGTACGGCGCCACCACCCTGCCCGAGATCGAGGCATCGGTGAGTGCGCTGGCCGCCGAACTCGGCTTCGAGGTACGCGCCGTGCAGAGCAACCACGAGGGCGTCCTCATCGACGCCATCCACGCGGCCCGGGCCGACTGTGCGGGCATCATCATCAACCCTGGCGCCTACAGCCACACCTCGGTGGCCATCCCCGACGCCCTCACCTCGGTCGAATTGCCGGTCGCCGAAGTGCATTTGAGCAACATCCACCGCCGCGAACCGTTCCGGCACCACTCCTACGTGTCGGCAGTCGCCGAGATGGTCATCGCCGGGGCCGGCCCCGCGGGATACGAGTACGCCGTCCGCTACCTCGCCGGCAAACTGCCATGACGCCACCGCCCGTGCAGCCGCCCATCGTCCGCTACGCGGGTTACCTCATCGCCGCGGAAGGCGCGCTCGGACTCCTCGCCGCCGTGGTCCTGGTCGTGCGCGCGCTGGCGGGCGCCGATCAGCACATCGTCAGTGGATACGGCACGGCGCTCTGGTTCGTCCTCGTCGGTGGCGGCGTGCTGGCCGGGGGATGGGCGTTGATCACCGGCCGCCGCTGGGGCCGTGGCATCGGGGTGTTCGCCAACCTGCTGCTGCTCGGCGTGGCCTGGTACGTGTTCACGTCGCATCAGGTGGGCTACGGCATCGCCGTCGGGGTGCTGGCTCTCGTCACGTTGGGCATGCTGCTCAGTCCGTCGGCCGTGCACTGGTCGTCGGGCCGGCAGTAGGCCACCTACGTCGAGGCCTGCCTGTCGACGAGTCGGTCGAGCTGTGCCGCCGCGGTGTCGGTGGCCGGGGTGTAGACGACGATGTTGAGGTCTGGCTGGTCGGCCGGGGTGAGCCGGTGGTACTCCAGTTCGACCTCGCCGGTCACCGCGTGATCAAAACGCCGGATCCGGGTCTGAAAGCCCTCGATGGCGTGGTCGTCCCAAATGCGATCGAATTCGGGGCTTTTCGCACGCAGTCGGTCGAGGAGGCGCGCGACGGCGGCGTCGTCGAGCCGCGCGCCGTTCTGCATGCGGAACTCGGACACGAAGCGTCGGCTCTCCACCTCCCAGTCGGGCATCAGCAATTTGATCGACGGGTCGGTGAACACGAGCGACAACAGATTCCGATCTTCGTCCGGCACCGCGCGCACCCGCGGGTACAGCGCTGCGTAGGCGCGATTCCATGCGGTGATCTCCCAATCCGGGTCGAGCGCGAAGGCGGGGGACCGGCCGAACGCCTCCAGGAGGCGGTGCACATGATCGGGTGGCTCACCCGGCGGTGCCGTACCGCCCGGCGAAAACCCGGCCAGCGACAGCAGATACGTCTGATCGGCGGGCGAGAGCGCGAGGGTCTGCCCGATGGCGTCGAGCACCTGCCGCGACGGATTGATGTCGCGCCCCTGCTCCAGCCAGGTGTACCAGGTGACGCTGATCGACGACAGGAACGCCACTTCTTCACGGCGTAAGCCGTTGGCGCGGCCGCGAATCGGTGGCAGACCGTGCTCCGAGCGGGCCACCGATTCCCGGCGCATGCGCAGGAACCCACCGAGCTCTGCGCGGGCGGCCTGGTTGGGCATCGTTCAATAGTAAAACTGGTAGTCGCAGTACTAGAGCCAGGACCGTCTTCGCCTGTCGCTCATGGTCCACAACCATGGGCATCATGCCCGAATTGAGATCCAGGACCATCACCCACGGCCGCAACATGGCGGGTGCGCGCGCCCTGCTGCGCGCCGCAGGCGTCTCCGCCGCCGACTTCGGCAAGCCGATCGTGGCCGTGGCCAACAGTTTCACCGAGTTCGTGCCCGGCCACACCCATCTGCAGCCCGTGGGACGCATCGTGTGTGAGGCGATCGGCGCGGCCGGCGGAATTGCCCGCGAGTTCAACACGATCGCCGTCGACGACGGGATCGCGATGGGTCACGGGGGCATGCTCTACTCGCTACCCTCGCGGGATCTGATCGCCGATTCGATCGAGTACATGGTCAACGCCCACCGAGCCGACGCGCTCGTGTGTATCTCCAACTGCGACAAGATCACTCCCGGCATGCTGATGGCGGCGCTGCGCCTCGACATTCCCACCGTATTCGTCTCGGGCGGTCCCATGGAGGGTGGCACCGCCACGCTGGTCGACGGAACGGTGCGCAGTGGGCTGCACCTGATTTCGGCGATGGCCGATGCGGTCGCCCCCGACATCTCCGACGCCGACATGGAGCGCGTCGAGTCCGCGGCGTGTCCGACCTGCGGGTCCTGCTCGGGCATGTTCACCGCGAACTCGATGAACTGCCTCACCGAGGCGATCGGGTTGGCCCTGCCGGGGAACGGGACGACGCTGGCGACCCACACGGCGCGCCGGCGACTCTACGAAGATGCCGGCGCGACGGTGATCGAACTGGCGAGGCGCTACTACGAGGAGGACGACGAGCGGGTGCTGCCACGCAATATCGCCTCTGCCGCGGCATTTTCCAATGCCATGGTGGTCGACATCGCCATGGGCGGTTCGACCAATACGATCCTGCATCTGTTGGCAGCGGCGCGCGAAGCCGAGGTGGATTTCGACCTGACCGACATCGAGGCCCTGTCGACGCGGATTCCGTGTATCTGCAAGGTGGCACCCAACGGCAGGTATCTGATGGAGGATGTGCACCGCGCCGGTGGCATCCCCGCGGTGATGGGTGAGCTGCGGCGCGCAGGTCTGCTCAACACCGAAGTGCATGCGATACACGCCGATTCACTCGCGGCGTGGCTCGATGAGTGGGATCCGAGGTCTTCGACGGTCTCGGCCGAGGCCGTCGACCTGTTCTACGCCGCGCCCGGTGGGGTGCGTTCGAGTTCGGCGTTCTCCCAGTCCCGCCGTTGGGAGAGCCTCGACCTGGATGCCGAGGCGGGCTGCATCCGCGATGTCGCCCACGCGTATTCCGCAGACGGCGGACTGGCGATCCTGCGGGGGAACCTCGCCGAGGACGGATGCGTGGTCAAGACCGCAGGCGTCGACGACTCGATCCTGCGGTTCAGCGGGCCCGCGGTGGTCGTCGAATCGCAGGAGGAGGCGCAGGACGTCATCCTGACCGGCAGGGTGCGGCCCGGCGACGTGCTGGTGATCCGGTACGAGGGGCCGCGTGGCGGCCCGGGGATGCAGGAAATGCTCTATCCCACCTCTTATCTCAAGGGGGTCGGGCTTGCCAAGGTGTGTGCGCTGATCACCGACGGACGGTTCTCGGGCGGATCGTCGGGGCTGTCCATCGGGCACATCTCGCCGGAGGCGGCGGCCGGTGGCGTCATCGCGCTGGTTCAGGACGGGGACCAGATCGACATCGACATCCCGGCCCGCCGCATCGAATTGCAGGTTGACGCTGCTGAACTCGATGCCCGCCGAAGCCGATTGGAGCAGGGCGGTGGGTATTGGCCCAAGCGCCGGGACCGCGCGGTGTCGCCGGCATTGCGGGCCTACGCCGCGATGGCGCTCTCGGCGGACCAGGGGGCGGTGCGCGACGTGTCGTTGATCGAGGCTGCGAGTCGAGCCGGAGCCCCGGCCCGACTCGCAGCGACGGGAGTGCCTACAACGCAATGTTGACGGCTTTGGTCTGGGTGTAGAGGTCGAGCGCCCCTGCACCCAGTTCCCGGCCCCACCCGGATTGTTTGTATCCACCGAACGGCATCGCCGTGTCGAAGCCGTTGTACTGGTTGATCCACACCGAGCCGGCCTGCAGTCGCCGGGCCAGCCGATGAGCCCGCGAGAGGTCACGCGTCCAGATGCCTGCGGCCAGACCGTAGATCGAGTCATTAGCCGCGGCGGCGATGTCGTCGTCGGCCCGGAACGGCATGGCGGCCACCACCGGGCCGAAGATCTCTTCGGAGACCACGCTGAATTCCGGTTGCACGTCGACAAATACGGTCGGCTCGACAAAGAAACCCGCGTCGCCCCATCGCTTTCCACCGCACAGGGCGCGTGCCCCGTCTGCCAGTCCCGCGGCCAGATAGCCGGTGACCTTGTCGAACTGGCTCTGCGAGATCAGCGGTCCGAGTTGGGTGGCGGGGTCGAGACCGTGCCCGATCGTGACGCGGGAGGCGGCGTCGGCCACCGCTGCGGTGAACTCGTCGAATATCTGGTCCTCGACGAACAAACGTGTTCCGGCGACGCAACACTGGCCGTGGTTGAACAACCAGGCGTTGAGTGAACCGGTCACCGCAGCGTCGAGATCGGCATCGGCGAACACGATGTTGGGGCTCTTGCCGCCCAACTCCAGTGACACCTTCTTGAGGTTGCCGCCGGCGGCAGCCAACACCCGTTTGCCGACCTCGGTGGACCCCGTGAACGCGACCTTGTCCACGTTGTCGTGTGCGGCCAGCGCGGCGCCTGCGTCCCCGAACCCCGTCACGATGTTCACCACGCCGGGCGGGAAGCCGGCTTCGAGGAAGAGCTCGCCCAACAGGAGTGCCGAAAGTGGGGTTTGCTCAGCGGGTTTGAGCACGACGGTGTTGCCCGCCGCCAGTGCCGGTGCCAGCTTCCAGGAAGCCATCAGGATCGGGAAGTTCCACGGCACGATGAGCCCGCAGACGCCGACGGGCTCACGCACCGTGTAAGCGTGGAACTCGCCGCCCGGAACGAAGGGCATGGAGACGTCGACCGTCGTGCCCTCGATCTTCGTGCACCAGCCGGCGTAGTAGCGGAAGACATCGGCGGCCCAGGCCACGTCGACCGCCGTGGCCACCGCGGCGGATTTACCGTTGTCGAGCGCCTCCAGTTGGCCGATCTGTTCGGCGCGTTCGGAGAGCAGATCGCCGACCCGCCACAGGAGGCGCTCGCGTTCATTGGGTTTCAGGTTGGGCCACACCCCGGCGTCGAAGGCGCGGCGGGCCGATCGCACGGCCCGGTCGATGTCCTGCGCGTCTGCGCGGGCGACCTCGGCCAGCAACCGTCCGCTACCGGGGTCTTCGGTCGAGAAGGTTCGGCCGGAGCCGGAGTCGACCCACTGGCCGTCGATCAGCAGGCGCTTCGGACCGTCGAGGAAGCGGGCGACCGCGGGCAGAACGGGATGGCCGGCAACGGTCATGGGATCGGTTGTGGTGGATGACATGGCCTCGCCTCAGTTCTCGTCGCGGTAGTGCCTGCCCACCGCATCCAGTCGGTCGAGGGTGTGCTGCAGCGGGAGGACATTGAACGTCTCGTCGAGGTGGTTACATGCGGCGTCGAAAACCCCTTCGACGCGGGGCGCCCCAGTGGAGATGCCGCTGACCGCTGCGGTGTACCCGCGTTCGAGGAAGGCCTGGGGGTGATGGACGATCAGCACGGTGTCGCCGATCGCAGGCATCGGCTCGCCGGGGCCGAATACCCCGTGGGCGTCGACCATTTGGTTGTAGAGGTACGGAATGCGGCACCCCCGGGCGGATTCGAGATCGGTGCCTGCAGCCGCGGCCATGGGTTGTGGGTCGTACAGATCGGAGACGAAGCTGAAGACGCCACCCGTCGTGTAGACATTGTCACCCCAGAAGTGGCTGACTTCGCTGACCACGACTTGCGCGGGCCGTTCGGCCAAGTCCTGCTTGGCGTGGAAGCCGCCCGAGCCGGCCAGTGACACCCCGGGCTCCACCTCGGTGACGCCGTAGCTCGCCAGCACCGGAAAGGTCCCGACGTTGGCATTGCCGCCGACGTTGAGATGCAGATCCCGCAGACCGAGCTCACGCTCCAGCAGCTCCTTGGCCCGCAGCATCGTGAAGAATGCCTCGGTCGGTTTCACCACCGACGGGTCCCCGGTCTCCCCGTAGCTGATGGCGGAAAACTGCGTCAACCCGGCGACTTCGACGTTCGGCAGGTCCAGCAGCGGGCGGATTCCCGCGACGCACGTGTCCTCGGTCCAACCGCCGACGAGGCCACTGAACGCGCCGTCGTCGACGCCGACAATCGGCGTTCCCGTTGACGCCTGGTTGGTCACCCGGACATACAGTCGCTGTGTGACTCCGAGCGCCGACGCGGCCGCGGACACCCGCTGCGCGGCTTCATAGGTGTAGACGGTGATGAACTCGGGGCGCATGGCGACCACAGCGGGCACCTGGGCAGCCGGGATGTTCTGGATGTGGCCGACGTTGCCGAGCGGGAACCCGTAGCGATGAATCCGGTGTGCCTGAAGCGTTTCCACTGCACACGTGGAGGGGATGCCGCACTCCAGCATCACCTTGGTCATGAAGGGGTTAAGGCCGTTCTGCTTGGTCATCGCGTACACCCGCAGCCCGTGCTGGTCGGCGGCTGCGGCGGTGCGGCGGGCATTGGCGGCGATCATGTCCAAGTCGATCAGTTGCGTCGCCGAGGGAACCGCACCTGCTTGGTGCAGCTCGATGGCCGCGGCGAGCATGGCTGGGTTGAGTTCGAAGGCGCGGTCGAGAAGTGTGCTCATAGCTCAGCTTTCGGTGTAGTAGGCGGCCAGTTCCGGAAGTGACAGGGCCGGCGGATTGTCGAGATCGAGTCCCGTGCAGCTGCGCAGCCGGTCCTTGAACCACCGGTCGAACGGCCGTGCCGATGCGCTCATCCGCTGCACTGCCACCGAGAAGTCGACGGATTCCAGGTAGGCGACCAGGATGTCGTCATCGCCGGATCGGGCGATGAACCATGCCTCCTTGCCTACCTCGAGTTCGCGTTGTGATTCGGCGTAGGCCTGCGCGCGCGGACCGGACAATTCGGCCAGGAATTCCTTGGTTGCCGGTAGCTGATCGGCGAGGATCGGCAGGTGTAGGAGTGTGGGGGACATAGGGTTTCCTTTCACTTGGTGGATACGGTGGTTGGGGTGTCGCCGTCGGGTACGGGGTCTCGGTGCCCGAAGTCGGCGTAGTCGGCATGCCGGGCGCGGCGCATGTAGTACGCGCCGAGCAGCCCGAGTCCAAAGGCCACGGGTAACAGCACCCAGAGATGGTTCATGAGGCTCGACGTGGCACCGGTCAGCGCCGGGAAGTGCCACACGGACAAGCCGATGCCGGTCGCGAGGAGGACGGCCGCGGCGGTCGGTGCGATGGTGGTGCGCCACAGTTCGCGGTCGGCCCGATGCGCGAAGAACCCGACCACCGCGCAACTGGCGAGCCCTTGCAGGCAGAGCATTCCCAATGCGCCGAGGCCGAGGAACCCTGCGGCGATGTCCTCCACGTCGAGGCGGGTGAGCGCCATGATGACCAGGACGGCCCCCGCGAACCCCAACTGAGTCCGGCTCGCGACGTGTGGTGTCCCGTGGCGCCGGTGTACCCGGGCGAGGGCGCGGGGCAGTGCACCATCGCGGGCCAGCGCGAACATGTAGCGGGCCGTGGCGTTGTGGAAGGCGAGAAGCGCGGCGAACAGGCTGGTGCACACCAGCAGATGCATGATGTGGTCGGATACTCCGCCGACGTACAGGCTGTTGGCCTTGAAGACGAAGTCCGAATCCTCTTGTGCCGCTTGGACTGCGCCATCGGCGCCGAATGCCGCGATCAGCGACCACGTGGTGAGGACGTAGAACCCCGTGATGAGTGCCAATGCGATGTAGGTTGCCCGTGGAATGGTGCGGCGTGGCTCGCGTGCCTCCTCGCCGTAGATCGCGGTGGCTTCGAAGCCGGTGAACGACGAGAAGGCGTAAACGATGCTCACCCCGATCGTCGCGGTGAAAACCGAGCTCGGTGTGAACGATTCCAAGGGGAATGCGGCCGGGCCGTTCTTGACCAGGACCATGATGTCGAGCAATCCGAGGATGACGAACTCGGCCGCCAGCAGCACACCGAGAACCTTGGCGCTGAACTCGATCCGGAAGTAGGAGAGCGTCACGAGCACCAGGTAGGCGAGCAATGACCAAACCTGCCAGGGCAGGTCGATACCCAGGTCGGCTGCCGCGGCGCCCTGGGTCGAGATGCCGACGAAGGCGATCAGTGCGACGACGTAGGCGTTGTAGCAGATCAACGCGATCATGGCCGCTCCCATGCCGAAAGCACGGCCCAGCCCTCGCGTGATGTAGACGTAGAAGGCGCCGGCGCTGACCACATGGCGGCTCATCGCCACGTATCCCACGGCGAACAGGGCGAGGGTCACGCCGGCGATGACGTAGATACCCGGGGTGCCGATGCCGTTGCCGTGTCCGATGGATGCGCCGGCCCCGACGAACATCGCCCCGAGCGGGGATGCTGCCGCTACGACCATGAAAACGATTGCCCCGGTGCCGATCTGGCCCGATCGCAGCGTTGGGGGAGGATTGCCGTCCGAGGAAGCCATACTGGCCAACTTTCTTGGGTGGTGAAAGGGTCTGCGGCCCAGGGGCTGTCGAGATCGTGGGCCGGAGGACAAGCCGCGTCGGCGGCTGACAGCAGCGTATAAGTCATCAGACAACCTGACAAGAGGCGGCGCGTGATTGGGTCAACTTCGCGGCATCCGGTGTCGGTTGGCTCACGTGCCGGGGTTGGGCGGTTGCGACCGGACACATCAGACAAGCTGATAGCGTTTCGCCATGGCAGAGCTTCGGAGGTTCTCGCTCGTAGAGCAGGCGGCAGACCAGATCGCGGCGCGTATCACGGCGGGCGAGTGGGAAATCGGAGCCAAGCTGCCCGCCGAGTCGGCGCTGGCCGCCGAGCTCGGGGTGGGCAGATCTACTGTGCGCGAAGCCGTCAAGGAGCTGCGGGGTCGTGGACTTGTGGAGGCGCGGCAGGGCTCGGGCGTATTCGTCATCGCACTGGAGCGATCCGAGGAGTGGGATGCGGTACTACGCCGGGCCGACATCGACGACGTCCTCGAAGTCCGAGAGGCCATCGAGGTGAAGGCCGCTGAATTGGCAGCCGGCCGTAGAGATTCCAGGGATCTCAGCCGGCTGCGGGTGACGCTGAAGAACCGGGCCGACGCCGAGACCGCTCGATCGGACGACAAGCTGGTGGATGCTGACATCGAGTTCCATCGCGCGATCGTGCGCGCCGCGCACAATCCGGTGCTTTCGGAGCTCTTCGAATCGTTTGCGCCGCGCATCCGGTCGGCGATGCTGGACATGCTGAACATGTCCCCGGATGATCGGCACCGCCATGACCAGGACGCGCATTCGCAGATCATGGAGGCGATCCGCCAGCGCGACTCGGCCCGGGCCCTGTCTCTTATACACATCTGACGCTGCCGACGATCGCAT
>NZ_LZTB01000062.1 GCF_001665685.1 Mycobacterium sp. 852013-50091_SCH5140682 | reverse complement strand
CGCGCGTAACGCGTCGAGTGTGGCGGCGACCTCCGACTCCATACCCGAACACTAGTTCGACCCACCGACAAGAAACCACACTTCGTGACCCATGAGACCAATGAGGTAACAGTGCCCGAAGTTGTTTGATGACCAGCGCGAATGCGACCGAGGTGGCGGGCAGTAGGCTGCAACCCATGCGTGTTGGAGTTCTGGGTGCAAAGGGAAAAGTCGGCGCGGCCATGGTGTTGGGCGTGGAGCGCGCCGAGGACCTGACGTTCTCGGTGGGCGTAGACGCCGGCGATTCACTGAGTCTGTTCACTGATTCCGATACCGATGTGGTCATCGACTTCACTCATCCCGATGTGGTGATGGACAATCTGAAGTTCTTGATCGACAACGGGATTCACGCCGTCGTCGGCACCACCGGCTTCACTGCCGAGCGAGTGGCGCAGGTTCAGGCCTGGCTCGAGGAAAAACCCGGGGTCGCGGTGCTCATCGCACCGAACTTCGCGATCGGCGCAGTCCTGTGCATGCAGTTCGCCAAGCAGGCCGCGAAGTTCTTCGATTCGGTCGAGGTCATCGAGTTGCATCATCCGCACAAGGCCGACGCTCCGTCGGGAACCGCGGCGCGCACCGCCGAACTCATCGCCGAGGCGCGGAAAGGGTTGCCGCCCAACCCCGATGCCACCAGCACCGGTCTTGAGGGCGCACGAGGTGCCGACGTCAACGGCATCCCGGTGCACTCGGTGCGGCTCGCCGGTCTCGTCGCCCATCAGGAGGTGCTGTTCGGGACCGCGGGGGAGACGCTGACCATCCGGCACGACAGCCTCGACCGGGCATCGTTCGTCCCCGGAGTGCTGTTGGCGGTACGCAACGTGCAGCAGCGGCCCGGGCTGACCATCGGCATTGAGCCACTCCTCGACCTCTCGTGACCGACGGCGCGCGGTCGCTGCGCATCCAATTGCTGATCGGCTTCATGTGCCTGGCGCTGGTCGTCTACTTCCTCATGCTGGGCCGCACTGCCGTGGTGTTCATCGGGTCGGGTAAGCCCGCGGCCATCGGACTCGGCGTTGCCCTGCTGGTCTTTCCCCTGATCGGTGTGTGGGTCCTCGTCAGCACACTGCGTGCGGGCTTCGCGCATCAGCGTCTGGCTCGGCTCGCTCGGGAGCAGGGCATGGAGCTCGACGTGACCGACCTTCCGCACCGCCCGTCGGGTCGGGTCGAGCGGGACGCGGCCGATGCGCTGTTCGTCACCGTCAAACGCGAATTGGAAGCCGACCCCGACAGCTGGGTGCGCTGGTACCGGCTGGCCCGCGCCTATGACTATGCGGGCGACCGCAGCCGGGCCCGCGAGACGATGCGCACCGCCGTCCGGATGCAGGAGAGTCGGTGACCATGGCAACGCTGCTCATCGTCCACCACACGCCATCGCCGTACTGCCAGGCGATGTTCGAGGCGGTGGTCTCCGGTGCCACCGACCCCGAGATCGAGGGAGTCGACGTGGTGCGTCGTCCCGCCCTTACGGTCTCGCCGGCCGACATGCTGGCTGCCGACGGCTACCTGCTCGGTTCCCCGGCCAACCTCGGCTACATGAGCGGGGCACTCAAGCACGCGTTCGACGTCTGCTACTACCCGTGTCTCGATTCCACCAAGGGCAGACCGTTCGGCCTGTACCTGCATGGCAACGAGGGCACCGAGGGTGCCGAGCGCGCGATCGACTCCATCACGACGGGCCTCGGCTGGGTCAGGGCCGCCGAACACGTTGTGGTCTCGGGTAAGCCGAGCAAGGCCGATCTCGAGGCGTGCTGGAATCTCGGTGCGACCGTCGCCGCCGGGTTGATGTCGGACTGAACAAGCGACGCCCGCCGCATTATTGACGGCTCGGCAGCCCGCCCGGTACCGCCGCATGGTCGGGACGTTACGGTAGCCGCCGACACCGAACAGAGAGGAAGCCATGCCGGGTATCGCCGAACTGGCCCTGGGAGCCGCGCCGATCGCCGGTGGCGCAATGCTCGGCGTGATCGCCGGCAACCTGAAGCCGCCGGACGTCCGTGGACTGATCATCAAGGACATGGATCTGCTCGATCGGCTCCCGGAAGAGGACGTCGAATTGCGCACGCGCCTCAAGGCGAGCATCGATCAGCGAATCGGCGAACTCATCACGGCAGGAGAACGCAGCCGGGAGCTTCGCGACGCGGCCATGTCCTACCGCGGAAACTGGCGTGACATCGTCGTATTCGTCTGCGCCGTACTGTTCACGATCATCTGGTGGAACGTCAGTCACAGCCGGTCGAACTGGCTCACGATGTTCATCGCGATGATCATCGTCTCCGTGGCCGCCGGTATCTACGCCGGCCGCGGCGTGCTCCGCGCGATGCGCACGTTCGTCCACCGCAACGACGACGCGCAGCCTCAGTAGTGGAAGGTGTCCGACGGAGCGGGCACGTGATCGGGGTCGTCGCCGAACTCGGACTCATGGATGCCGTAGGCCTTCGCCAGGTCGAGGATCTTGTTGGCCCGGGCGATGCGGGGCAGGTCTGAGCCGTTGCGGATCTCCCCGCCGTCACGCTGAAACTCGGCAAAAAACTCTCTTGCCCAACTGATCTCGTCCTGTGACGGGGACAGGCCCTCGTTGACTGTCGGGCACTGGTCCGGGGTCAGGCAGATCTTGCCGGTCATCCCGAACTCAGCCGACACCGCGGTGGCCTCCGACAATCGCAACGCGCTGGAACCCACCGTGGGCCCGTCGATCGCGCTCGGCAGGTGAGCAGCCTTGGCCGCGATGGTGAAGCGGGACCGCGCGTACGCCAGCGTCGCCGGGTTGTCGCCGAATCCGGTGTCGCGGCGGAAATCGCCGATGCCGAAGGCAAGCCGGAACGTGCCCTTGGTCGCGGCGATCTCGGTGATGCGTTCCAGTCCGCGTGCGGTCTCCACGAGCGCGACGATCGGCACGTTCGGAAGCCGCTTGGCGGTTTCGGTGATGTGGTCGACGGACTCCACCATGGCGAGCATGATCCCGCCGACCGAGGTCCCGGACAGCATCTCCAGGTCGTCGGCCCACCACCGGGTGCCGAACCCGTTGATCCGCACCCAGTCGGTGTTGTCGTCGCCGAGCCAGCGGATTACGTTGTCGCGGGCGGCGTCCTTGTCTTTCGGCGCGACCGCGTCCTCGATGTCGAGCACGACGATGTCGGCGCGAGAGCGCGCAGCCGGTGCGAAGCGCTCGTACTGCGCGCCGTTGACCAGCAGCCAGCTGCGGGCGAGTACCGGGTCGATGCGGAAGCCGGGGGCGGCGTTGGGATCCGGTTCACTGATGCTGGTCTGGTCGTACACGCCTCAATCGTCGCTTACGGGGTGAGGACGCGACGCGGCGGGTCAGCCGAGGCGCGAGCCGAAGAAGCTCTCCATGGCTTCCCAGTGCTGTTCGTCGGCGGCTTTGTCGTAGGGGGCGTTATCGGGTACGGCGAATCCATGTGCGGCTGGGTAGGTTTCGATGATGTGCTCGACGCCTGCGGCCGACAGCGCTTTGTCCAGGGTTTCCGCCTGCTCGGCGGTGAACGACGAATCGTTCTCGGCGCCGCCGACGTAGACCGCTGCCTGGATCTTGTCGGCCAGCAGATGCGGGCTGCCCGGGTCGTCGCTGGCCAACCCGCCGCCGTGGAATGACATGGCCGCCGCGACCCGATCCGGCACCCGGCCTGCGACGACGAGGGACGTGCGCCCACCCATGCAATACCCGGTGGTGCCGAATTTCGCGTCGGTCACCTCGGGCCTGCTCGCCAGATAGTCGAAGAACGCCGTCGCGTCGGCAGCCATGACGTCCGGGGTCACTTTCCGCATCATCGCGAACAGCCTGTTGCGTTCGCCCTCGTCCCCGAACACGGTCGCCATCTCGAACGGCTTCCAACCCGGGTCGCGGTAGTACACGTCCGGCACCAACACGGCGAAGCCGTAGCCGGCCAGCTTCGCGGCCATGTCGTCGAACGTCGCCCGCGCGCCGCCGGCGTCGGGGTACATGACCACGCCGGGCCACGGACCGTGGCCGTCCGGGGTCGCGAGGGTCACGGCACAGGTGCCGTCGGGCGTGGTGACGGTGTCCTTGATCGTCGGCATGGCTTCCGTTCTACCCCTATCCGCTGCCCGTAAGCTGAGGGTGTGCCTATCGCGACGCCGTACGAGGATCTGCTGCGGCTGGTGCTGCAGACCGGAACGCCGAAGTCCGACCGCACCGGCACCGGAACCCGCAGCCTGTTCGGCCACCAGATGCGCTACGACCTCGCCCGGGGTTTCCCGCTGATCACCACCAAGAAGGTGCACACCAAATCCGTGGTCTACGAGTTGCTGTGGTTTCTGCGCGGTGACTCGAACGTGCGGTGGCTACAGGATCACGGGGTCACCATCTGGGATGAATGGGCTTCCGCGACAGGGGATTTGGGCCCGGTCTACGGCGTGCAGTGGCGGTCCTGGCCCACGCCGTCGGGCGAGCACATCGATCAGATCAGCAACTCCTTGGAGCTGCTCAAGCGTGATCCGGACTCCCGGCGCAACATCGTCTCGGCATGGAACGTCGGCGAGATTCCGCAGATGGCGCTGCCGCCCTGCCACGCATTTTTTCAGTTCTACGTCGCCGACGGCAAGTTGTCGTGCCAGCTGTACCAGCGCAGCGCGGACCTCTTCCTCGGGGTGCCGTTCAACATCGCCAGTTATGCCCTGCTGACGCACATGATGGCGGCGCAGGCCGGTCTCGATGTCGGTGAGTTCGTGTGGACCGGCGGGGACTGCCACATCTACGACAACCACGTCGAACAGGTCACGCTGCAGCTGAGTCGCGATCCCCGGCCGTACCCGGAACTTGTTCTGGCGCCGCGTGATTCGATCTTCGACTACACCTACGAAGATGTCGCGATCCTGAACTACGACCCGCACCCGGCCATCAAAGCCCCCGTCGCGGTATGAGGTCTGCTTGCAGGACCGCGCCGTGATGGGCGGTCTCGGACTGATCTGGGCGCAGTCGACATCGGGCGTCATCGGCCGCGACAACGGGATCCCGTGGCGGCTGCCTGAAGACCAGGCCCGCTTCAAAGAGCTGACCTTAGGCCAGGCCGTGGTGATGGGTCGGCTGACCTGGGAATCGCTGCCGGCGAAGGTGCGCCCGCTGCCCGGCAGGCGCAATGTCGTGATCACCCGCGATGCGGGATACGTCGCCGAAGGAGCCGACGTGGTGACGGAGTTGCCGGAGCATATCGAGGGCTGGGTGATCGGCGGCGCTCAGATCTATGCGATGACGCTGCCGTTCGCCGACCGCTGTGAGGTCACCGAGGTCGACGTCGACTTGGCGCCCGCCGACGGCGATGCGCTGGCGCCTTCGCTCGACGATGCGTGGCGGCAGAGCACCGGCGAATGGCTGACCAGCGCGTCGGGCCTGCGCTACCGGTATTGCAGCTACCGCCGCGATCAGCGGCCCTCGACGACGTAACCGGCCAGCCGCCGCACGTCCGCATCGGGATCGCTGGTGGCCAGCTCGGACATCCGGGCCCGCAGCGCGTCGATATCGCGGGCATCGAGGTCACCCGGACCCAGTGGACCGATCAGCTCACCGACGGTGACGACAGCGTGCCGCCGGATCACCGGCTCAGGATGGTCGAGGCCGGGTCTCACACCGGGAAGGTCGGCAGCGTCGAGCGTGCAGTACCCCCGTCCCAGCTGCAGCTCCTCGGCCACGATCTCGGCGACTGCCGGATCAGAGAGCCCGGCCGCCAGCAGCGCGTAGTCCAGCGGCGGGTGACTGCCTGCATGGTCGCGAAACGAGCGATATGGCGCGGCCACCGCCGCCGCCCTACTGTCGGCAGGCACGTCGCGTCGCGCCAGGACTTGCAGGCCCGCACCAAGGCGTCCGAGCGCCGTGGCCACCCAGTCGTGGGCGTTGTCACGCAGTGGGAGCGCGGCCCACAGTGCGGCCATGACCTCAGGCGTCGCGATATTCAGATCAGCGAGGAGTTTGGCACCCGTCCAAGCAGTCTCGTGGTGTCCGAGCGCCGCGATGGCGACCGGTAACGCGGCGGTACCGGACTCCTGCAGCAGGCTCAGGGCGCATTCCCGGCCCAACAGTTGCCCGAGCTCGTCCCGACCGCGCCGCGGTGTCAGCCCCGCCGCCGCGGCAAGCAGAGTTACGCGTTGCTCCGTCGGCATGGCCAGCACGGCCCGTTCGGCTTCCGCGCAGGCGACGTACTCGGGAAAATGCCGCCTCAGCTCGTCGGCCGTGAGCGAGCGCACCAGCAGATCGGCGTCCTCGTCGTCGAGGTAGACCACGACGTTGTGCGGCAGCGTCCCGTCGGCCACCAGCTCGGTACGCACGCTCGCCGCAATATGCAGCATCGCCTGGGCGAACCGGTCCCACTGCTGCTCCCACCGTGCGCGGGGCAGGCCCGACACCGCCGTGCTGAGCCGCTCGCCCCACCGGGCATCGGTCTCGCCCCACTCGTAGTCCTGGTACTTCCAGTCCGGTGGACTGAATCGGCAGTCCGGTTCCGGAACCGATTCCTCGGTGGCGACTGCGAGATTGGGCAGGTAGATCACCCCCGTCAGCTCCGCGTAGAACTCGCTGAACGCCACGGCGTACGGCTGTTCCGGTGCCGCCGAGGCGACCAGTGCGCGTACTGCCGCGGTGGCTGCCCGGGTCAATTCGGTCTCGAACGCATCCCAGTCGAACACCACGTCGACCAGTATCTCCAACGTGGGCAGCCGACTTGTCGGTGGCTTGAGGAACGATGGCGGGGTGGCCTCCCTCACTACGGCGCAGGCTCGCCGCATCGCCGTCGCGGCGCAGGGTTTTCATGAACCGAAACCCCGCGGTGCTGTCGCGCGTGCGCACCTGCGTCGCTTGATCTCCCGGATCCAGGTACTGCAGTTGGACTCGGTGTCGGTCGCGGTCCGGGCCCACTACGCGCCGGTGTTCAGCCGGCTCGGGCCCTACGACCGCGATCTACTCGACCGGGCCGCCTGGTCGCATACCGCGCGCGCACCACGGCTGCTGGTGGAGTACTGGGCGCACGAGGCAGCGTTGATGGCGGTCGAGGACTGGCCGCTGCTGCGCTGGCGGATGCGCGAGTACACCCACGGCCGGTGGGGTACCGAGATCGTCCGGAAGAACCCCAAACTCGCCGAGGACATCGTCGCGGCGGTCTCCGAGTTGGGTCCGTCGACGGCGGGGCAGATCGAAGCCCACCTGGAAGCCGAGCCACGTGGACGCAAAGGACCATGGTGGGGGCGCAGTGACACCAAGTGGGTGGCCGAGGCCCTGTTCGCCTCAGGGGTGTTCACGACGGCGACGCGTGTGGGATTCGCCCGGCACTACGACCTCACCGAGAACGTGCTGCCACCCGAGGTGGTGTCCCGTGAGGTCGGTGACGACGAGGCACTTCGCGAGCTGACGCTGCGTGCGGCGACCGCGCTCGGAGTCGGCACCGAGGCTGATATCCGGGATTACTTCCGGCTTGGTGCAAAACAGGTGAAACCGGCCATCGCCAAGCTGGTCGCCGACGGCGAGTTGGAGCCCGTCGATGTGGACGGCGTGCCGGCCTTCCTGCGGTCGGGACAGTCCGTGCCGCGGCGGGATCGGGGCACCGCGCTGCTGTGTCCGTTCGATCCGCTGATCTTCTTCCGGCCCCGCGTCGAGCGGCTGTTCGACTTCCACTACCGCATCGAGATCTACACCCCGGCGCCCAAGCGTCAATTCGGTTACTACGTATGGCCTTTCCTGCTCGATGGGCAATTGGTGGGCCGGGTCGACCTCAAACGGACCGACGGTGCCCTGCATGTCGTCGGCGCGTTCACCGAAGACGGCCAGGACCGTTCTCGGGTGGCGCCCGCGTTGGCGGGGGAGTTGCGGACGATGGCCGCGTGGCTCGGCGTGAACGACGTGACAGTCGGGCGAAACGGGGATCTTGCCGCTGAACTGGGCCGGAGCCTGCACCGATAATCGAGAGATGTCGATCAGGGGATTGTCCGCGGCGCTCGGCGTGGCATCCGGTATGCAGGTGCTGGCGCGCTAGCTACTCGGCGAGATCGGGTACGCCGCGTCCGCGAATCATGTTGGTGGCGAATATGATTCCACCGATGATCAGCCACACGATGCCGCCGATCTTCGCCAGCGCGTCGGCATTGATCAACACGTAGCCGATGATCAGGAATCCGACAGCCGGCACTACCAGGTGCAGCAGATAGTTCTTCGACTTCTTGCGCACCAGGTAGTACCAAGCCACCGAGATGTGCAGCAGACAGAACCCGAATAGCGCGCCGAAGTTCACCAGGGACGAGATCAAGCCGATCTGGCCGACGAAGAACAGGACCAGCACCAGGCTGAGCGCGCTGACCACGAGGATCGCCGCGATCGGCACCTTGCGTGAACTGATGGTCGACAAGAATGCCGGCAGTTGCCGGTCGCGGCTCATCGAGAACAGCAGGCGGCTGGTGGCGGCCTGGGCGGCCATCGCGTTGGCGAACCCGACTGCCAGCACGTTCACCACGAAGAACGCATTCATCCAGCCAGTGCTGGAGGCGGCCTTTACCAGGAGGAAGAACGCATTGCCCACCTCGTCGTCACCGAACGACGCACGACCACCTGCCAGCAGGCTGGCCAGCCAGGTCTGGATGATGAACAGGAACGCCACCACGAAAAGCGCGACGATCATCGCCCGGCCGGCAGGGTTCTTCTTACCCGTGGACTCCTCGGCCAATGTCGAAATGCCGTCGAAACCAAGGAAGCTCAGGACGGCGATCGACAGTGCGGCGGCGATCAGCGGCGCGCTGACAACGTCGGGATTCCAGATCGGGGTGGTGCTCCAACCGATATCGGGCAGGGTCTGGCCGTTGATGGCGCGCACCGCGATGATCACGAACAGCACGACGAACACCAGCTCGACGGCCAGGAACATTCGGTTGACGATCTTGAGGGATCCCACGCCGAGCAGATTGATAACCGTGTTGACGACTACGAACACGATCGCCCAGACCCAGCGCGGCGTCCCGGGGAACAGGCCGACCATCGACTCGGCGGCGAAGACATACAGGAGAGTGGGGATCAGGAGGTAATCCAGCAGGATCGCCCAGCCTGCGAAGAATCCCAGCCCGGGGTGGATGCCGCGGCCCACATAAGCGAAGACCGACCCGGCCAGTGGAAACGACTTGGCCATCTGCGAATACGCGAGCGCGGTGAACACCATGGCGATCAGGCCGATCAGGTAGACCAGCGGCACCATGCCCGAGGCGCTGTTGTAGACGGTGCCGAAGATCGTCCACGGCGCGATGGGAACCATGAACACCAGCCCGTAGACGATCAGATCGACCGTCGACACCGAGCGGTTGAGTTCCTGCTTGTAGCCGAATGATTCGAGAGTGCGTTGACCCTCACCGGTGGTGAGGTGGCTGGTGTTGGCCGCGTCGGTGTCAGTTGCCATAGAAGTCCTGTCGTGTGGGGAGTGGGTGTCAGACCCGGGCGGCGGTGGCCAGATCGTACTGGTGCAGGAAGTCTGCGATGACGGCGCGGAACTCTTCGGGTTTTTCCAGGTGCGTGCAGTGGCTGCTGTCGGGGAACACATGTGCCCGGACATCGGCGATGTTGTCCACGTAGGGCTGCCAGGTGGCCGGGGTCGCTTCGTCGAATTCGCCGGCCACTACGAGCACCGGTGCGGTGATCGCGGGCAGCCGATCGATGATGCTCCAGTCGCGCAAGGTGCCGATCACGTGAAATTCGTTGGGGCCGTTCATGGTGTAGTACACCGTGGGGTCGGCCAACATCTGGGCCTCGCTGTCGGCGAAGTCCTTGGGCATGGGCGTCACCCGGCACACGTGCCGTCGGTAGAACTCTTGTGCGGCTGCCAGATACGTCGGGTCCTCGACGGTTCCGTCGGCTTCATGACGGCGCATGGCAGCGAGCATGTCGGGCGGGAGTTGCGCCCGGAGTTCGGCCGCGCCGTCGAGCCACAGCTGCATCGACGCGGGCGAATTGCAGATGGACAGCGAGGCCAGGCCGCCCGGTTCTCGCACCGCGATCTCGGCGCCCAGCATGCCGCCCCACGACTGTCCCAACACGTGATAGCGGTCGATGCCCAAAGCTGTCCGTACTGCGTGGAACTCGTCGACGAACAGATCCGGCGTCCAGAAATCGGTGGGGGCGTCGGGGAGGTGGGTGCTGTTGCCGCAACCGAGTTGGTCGTAGTGGATGACGGTGCGCCCGCTCTCGTCGGCCAGTGCGGCGAGGTTGGCGACGTAGTTGTGTGCCATGCCCGGTCCGCCGTGCAGGACGAACAAGGGCAGGGCGTCGGGGCGGGGGGTTTCAGGCGTCGTGACCTGGACCCAGGTCTCGTGTCCGCGGAACGGGACGGTGCGGGTGGTACATGGCATGGAGGCCAGCATGGGCCATTAATGGTCTCGCTGCAAGACCATTAATGGGGTTTTAACAATTGCTGCCGATACTGTGGGGGCGGTGCGGGAGAGGGGAGACGCGATGACGCAGCCAGCCGGAGCCGGGGTGCCTGGTTTGCTGGAGAGCGAGCTCGAATCGCCCTCGCGGATCGATGAGATCACCGATCGGCTCGTCACCGCGATCGCGCTCGGTGAGTACCTGCCCGGTGCGCGACTGCCTGCAGAGCGAGAGTTGGCCGCCGCCCTCAAGGTCGGGCGCATGACAGTGCGCGCGGCGTTGGCCAGGCTTGTGGACCGTGGCTTGGTCGAAACCCGACGAGGCCGCGGCGGCGGGTCTTACGTACTGCAGCAGTGGCCGGAATCGTCGACCGAGTCGGTGTGCCGGACGCTGACCATGCGTCTTGACGAGCTCCGGGATCGTTGCGACGCGATCTGCCGGCTGCACGGGGCCATCTGCCGGGCCGCGGCCGAATCTCGGTCGGACCGCGACGTCGTGGTGCTGCGCGAACGGCTCGAGGCATATCGGTGCGCCGAGAGCGGATTATCAGCCCAACAGGCCGACAGCGCATTGCACCTGGCGATCATCGATGCTGCCCACAACGACGTCCTCAAGCAGGTGCTGCTGGACCTTGAAGCGTCGGTGAGCATCGGTGCGCCCGCGCACCTTTGGGGCGAGCCCGTGACCATGCGTCAGATGGAGACGCGGGCTTTGGCCGAGCATGAACAGTTGATCGATGCGATCGCCGACGGTCGCGGCGACGACGCGGACGCGCTCGCCCGCGCCCACGTCGCCATCGACTTCGAACTGATCTCCGCTGCGATGCGCCGAGCCGGGGTGCTCAGCGACTAATCGTGCGCGCCGGTGCTCACCACCAAGCGCCCGGTGGTCTCCCGCGCGGCCATCCGCCGAAGTGCTTGCGGCAGTTGATCCCAGGCCACGTTGTCGCCCACCACGGTCTGTAGCTGGCCGGTACGCATCAGCTCGAGAATCTTGACGTGGGCGTCGAGGCCCTCGGAGCGGGCCGGCCAGTTGAACCCGAGCGTGCGGCGGACGGCCAGCGGATCGGTCACGTAGACCAGGCACACCCCGCACACGTCGAAATTGCCGTAGGCGATCGGGCGCGGCGAGATGTAGTCCCCGTCCTCCAGGGCGATGTCCTCGGCGAACCCGGCCATCAGGTGCCGCCCGTTGAAGCCCATGCAGCGGAACGTATCTGTCGTGACGCTGCCGCCCACGGCGTCGAACGCGACGTCCACGCCGCGGCCGTAGGTGAGATCCATGACCTCGTCCACCCAGCCGCTGTTGCGATAGTTGACGGCATGGTCGGCGCCCAGCTTGCGGCAGAACTCCAGCATCTTGTCGCTGCCCGCAGTGGCGATCACTCTGGCACCCAACGCCTTTCCGAGTACCAGCGCGCCCGAGCCGGTGCCGCCCGCGGCGGCGTGCACCAGCAGCGTCTCACCCGGCTGCAGGCGGCCGCGTTCGCGCAGTGCGAACCAGCCCAGGTGAAACGGGTAATGCAGAGCGGCGCCGTCGACGTCGCTGACCCACTCCGGCAGATCGAGCACGGTCGCCGCGTCGACGATGGCGTAGGACGCGTAGCCGCCGAAGGCCATCACCGGAATCCCCACCACTCGTCGGCCGACCAGGTGCTCGGCGCCCAGGCCCGCGCTTTCGACGATGCCGACGGCTTCCATACCGGGCACGAAGGGCGGCTGCAGGGGCAGCGTGGTGTAGCGGCCCTTGATGATGTCGATGTCGTTGAAGTTCAGGCAGAATGCCCGGACCGCGACCCGGACCTCGTTGGGGCCCGGGGCCCGCACCTCCACCGTCTGCCGCTCCAACACCTCGGTGGGCTCACCGAGCGCGGTGGCCACCCAGGCGTCCGCCGAGATGGGCTGTGGTGCAGTGTGATTCATCAGTCCTCCGGGGTGGTGAGAAAACGGGCGCGGTAGTTGCGGAATCTCTCGGCGACGGCCGCGGTGTCGAGGTGCAGGTCTGCGGGGTCGTAGATGACACCGCCATAGCGCCCGCGGGGGTGTTCGGTGAGGAAGTCGGTCATCGCGGCACGGACGTCGTCGTCGAACGGTTGGTCGGCGACGCGATAGATGTCGCGTAGCGTGCCTTGCTCGTCGGACATGAAGTCGTCGAATCGCACGTCGATGGCTTGCCCGGCAGGAAGCTTGTCGCGATCGCGAATACAGCCGGTCAGCAGATCGTCGATGCGGTCCAGCCAGTATCCGGTCAACTTGCCCACATCCGGCCGCTCGACCGCCATGCGCGTCGCATAGCAGATCATCGTCATCATCGATAGCGTCACCTCAACCGGGTCGCGGTGCGTCACAATGAAAGTCGCGTCGGGAAAAGTCGCGGCCAGGGTCGGGAACTGTTCCAGGTGCTGCGGTGACTTGAGCACCCACCGGGTTCCGCCCCGCAACCACTGCATGGCCTGCAGGCTGCGCTTGACGTAGCGGTACGACGCCGCCTGATCGTGCGCCTTGTAGTGGGCGGCGAAACTCGGTACGTAGTACATGGTTTCCCAGAGCATGCCCGAGATGTCATTGGCCAGCAGCTGGATCTCCTCGTGGGCGTGCTCGACGGTCATGTCGTGCATGCGGCGAAACTCCGGCATCGAAGAGTTGATCAACTCCAGGCCGGCAGCGCAGCGATCCCGCCGCGGTCCCGGCGCCTCTTCACCGGCGGCGGGCACCGGCTCGAGGCTCTCCCAGTACGGCAGATGCCGAAGAGCCGGGTCCGCCGCGAGCAGATTGTGCAGATGGGTGGTGCCGGTGCGGGGGAGGCCGCAGATGACGATCGGCCGCTGGATCTCGATGCTCTCGATCTCGGGGTGCTCGGCGATCAGGGCTTCCAACCGTAACCGGTTGACCAGGTTGCCCACCAACTGCTCGAACGTGATCGCCACGCCGGCGTCGGACAGGTCTGCTTCGTCGCGCAGCGCCGTACAGAGCACGTCGAGACGTTCCCGGAACGCTGGGTCACCGAAATCGCTCATCCCGGACCGCTCTGTTGCGGTGGCGAGCAGAGTTGCCGGGTTCAGGTCGAGATTCTCGCCGTAGGCGGCCAGCCCGTCGCGGATGGGTTGGGCTGCAGGCGGATACACCGGATGGGTCAGGTCGTCGAAGCGGATCGGCGCCGGACGCTGTACGCCCGTGGTCACAGCGCGGCCACCTCGGCCACATCGACGATGCGGCACTGCGGGTGAGCCGGCGTCTCCTCGGGCAGGAACCACCTCAGCCAGATCAGGCCCTTGGCCCGGCCGGCCGTGGAGACCCAGTTCGGGTGGCCCGGGTCTTTCTCACTGATGACGATCCGCCAGGAGCCGTCGAGTTCATAGTCGACGTGCGCGCCGTTGATGGTGACTCGCTCGTGGGTGTAGTCGTAGGTGTGCAGGAACGGATTCCACAGACAGAGGTTCCAGAACACGCAGTCCGGTGACGTGCCCTCGATGATCAGCGCCTGATCCGGCTCGAGCTCGTAGGCGCCCATCGAGTATGCCGCGTCGGCGGCCGACCAGCCGTACGCGTTCTGCGGCACCGGGAACGGTGGGTGCAGTTGGTTGGCGGGTTCGACCTTGGTCGGCAGGAAGGAAACCTGTTCGTGCAGCCAGTTTTTGGCGTAGCGGAAGCGGCGGGCCAGTTCAGCGGCGCTGTCCGTGCGCCGGGCAGGCGGGTCGAGCGACTCGATCCGCCACACCGGTCGGCGCCCGGTGCTCGGATCGTTGAGATAGTCGCGCGTCAAGGCGAATTCGGTGTCCGGGTCGAGTTTGAGCCATGCGCCCGGGTGCGGATCGGGGCTCATGATGAACTCGAAGTTGCCGTTCGCGTCGAACTCCAGGCCACGATCGTTCATGGTGCCCACGATCCGATCGCTGTAGCGGCCTTCACCTGGCCCGCCGTAGACGGTCATCGACAGATACACCGCGTCGCCGCGGTTGCCGGTGACCCGGTAGGTGCGGGCCGGATCCAGCGGGGCGAGTTGGTAGTAGGCGTCCGAATTGTCGCCGCCCCATTTGAGATACGGGCTGATGACGTCGACGAGGATGGGCTTGTCGCGGTCACCCCACACGTAGGCGTCGACGCCGACCCGCAGCAGGCTGAACGGCAGGCGGTACCCGTCGAGCAGGTCGGCCTCGCTCAGCGGAGGGTCGGCGGCGAGCAGTTTCTGCTCGATGCCGCGCACCTCGTCGAGCAGGGCGTTGAACGCCTCGGACAGTTCTTTCCGGTCGGTCATGCGGTGCCCTTCTTTGGTGGTGGGGTATGTCCTGCCCCTTGGATGAGCAAGGAACACAGTCGATCTGAGGTTTTCTGGGCGTCGTTGTCCGGTTCCATGTGAGCGGTATAGAACGCCGTGCCGATCAAGGTCTGGTAGACCATGTCGACGTCGACATCGGGGCGGATCCGGCCCTGCGTCACGCCGCTTTCGAGTAGCGCGCGGAACGCGCCACGGGTCCGTTCGTCGAGCAGCTGCTGGGTGCGGATGTGCAGCTCGGGGTCGCGGCGTCGTTCGGTGAGGATGCCCAGCGCGGCAGCTTCGACCACGGGATCGCCCCAGAACGTGAGCACCGCGTAGGTGAAGGCCCGCAGATCGGTCTCGAAATCGCCGGACACCGAAAGTAATTCGCCGTCTGGCGGCTGGCCGAACGCGGCGTCGAAGGCCAGGTGGGCCTTCGACGGCCAGCGTCGATAGATGGTGGGCCGGCTGACACCGGCCTCGCGGGCGACCGCCTCGATCGAGAGCTGGTCATAGCCGTCGCGCGCCAGCAGTCGACGGGTGGCGCTCATGATGTCGTGCTGGGTTCGCGGATCACGTGGCCGACCTGGGCCTGTGGTCTCGGGTGCGGACACGTGATTAAAGTTACGATACGTAACGTAATGTGACAAGGGTCATGACGAACCTCATCCGAGATCGACGAAAAGGTTGCTGCTCGCGTGGATCAGCAACCGTTTCGTTGAATTGGACGACTCAGATCATGCTCAGCGCCTCGAGGTGAACCGCCGTCGATGCGAACTCGTCGGCAGGAGTGGTGCGCTGGTGCCACTTGCCGTCCTGCCGCTTCTCCGTCTGGACGATCCGGCCGTCGACGTTGAACGTGATCTCCAGCTCGAGTGGTTCTCCGGCTCCCTCCGAGCGCCGTTG
Source organism: Mycobacterium sp. 852013-50091_SCH5140682 (assembly GCF_001665685.1). Lineage (GTDB taxonomy): Bacteria > Actinomycetota > Actinomycetes > Mycobacteriales > Mycobacteriaceae > Mycobacterium. Next base: position 42,580 of record NZ_LZTB01000062.1, on the reverse strand, counting down.
TTCCCATACGATGGTGCGCCAGTCGCCATTCGGGCCACTGTCGAAGATCAGTTCCCAGTCGCGCTCATTGGCGCGCTCGCACACCAGATCCATGACGTGATAGCTCATTTGGTTCCTCTCGGTCGATGCCAGTGCTCGATGGCGTCAAGCCTCGCGCATCGACAACCCGGAGTCTGTCCGCCGATCGGACGGCTTCGGGATGAACTGGGTGTCCACCGATCGGCTCGTTCGTGATCGACTGATGAATAGGTCAGCGTGTCCTGGACATGGCTTTCGCTGCCCGGCCCAGACAACTCACCTGGGAAGTCGTCAAAAGTTTTGACGATCCGCGCAAAGTGTTGCGGTCATGACGCCGTCGCCCGCTCATACTCCGCCGCACCGAAAACGGCGACCGCGACGGCGCCGATGATGGCTGCCGCGAAGGCCAGCGCGACGAGCCAGCCGTAGCCAGGGCGTGCAGAGTCGCCGAGCAGGACCACACCCACGATGCCCGGGACCACGGTCTCGCCCACCACGAGTGCGGCGGCGACACCGTTGACCGAACCGACCTGCAGCGCCACGGTGAACAGGTAGAAGCCGCCGAGGCCGGCGACGATCACCGCCCACAACGCGGGGTCGATCAGCAGCACCCGGAGCTGGAACGGCTCCAGGCCGTGGACCACGCGCACCGCGACGGCCATTGCGCCATACAGCACCCCGGCGATCAGACCCGCGGGCACCGCCGCTTTACGGCCGAGCGACCGGACCAGGACTGCGCCCGCCGCGAGGATGACAGCGGACACCACGAGCACGCCCCAGTGCATGGCGACACCGGGATCGCCTTCGCCCAGCCGGCCGGCGGTTGCGCCCAAGATGCACAGGGCCACAAGCACAATGGTGATGGCGGTCCAGTCACGTCGGTGCAGCCTCACGTGCAGCACAAAGATACTGAGGATCGCGGTGACCACCAGATTGGCGCTGATGATGGTTTGAGACAAGAACAGTGGGATCAGCCGGGCCGAGACCAGGCTGCCCACGAAACCCAGCAGATCAAGAGCCATCCCCGCGATGAAGATCGGCGCGAGCATGGCCGTGATCGTCGAGCGCAGAGTGGGTCCGCCCTCCGGGGTGGCCGCATGGCCTGACCCTGAGCCGTTCGCGGCATAAGACTGCAGGACAGACGCAGTCCCATAACCCACGCAGGCCAGCAATGCTGCCGCGACACCGATCAGCACGATCGGCGGTCTTGCTCGGCGAACTCGGCTCCAGGCATCCGCCAATTGTAGGAAGGTGTCACACGCCTGCCGCCACCGCGGCAAACGCCCCGTCGACCAAGCCGATCAGATCGCGATCCTCGTCGTGGGCCCAGGCCGTCAATGCGGGTGCCACCGCGGCGAGAGCTGCGGAGGCCTGCACGACGCAGGACAAATCGGGTTCGGGCAGGCCCGCGCGGCGAGCCAGGGCCCGGGCGAACAGCTCACGGGTCTCGTCCTGCGCGATGACATTTCGAGCGCGCAGCGCCGGATTGTCCAGGATGAGCCGCGTGCGGATCAGCAGCGCGTCGTGGTCGGTGGCCAGGACATTCTCCAAGCCTGCGCGCAGCGCGTGATGGATCGCCGTGATGGGCGGCAGCTGCGCCGGCTGCTCGGCGATGAGCTGCTCGATCATCGGGTCGTACTCGTCGTACTCGACGACCTCCTCCTTGCGGGGGAAGTAGCGGAAGAAAGTCATGTGGGACACCCCGGAGGCGGCCGCGATCTCCTCGACCGTGGTTGCGTCATAACCCTTTTCGACGAAGAGCCGCAGCGCGTGTTCTTGGATGGACTGCCGGGTGGCAGCCTTTTTGCGCGTCCGCCAATCGACACTCATGCCGAGCGTTCCAGCGCCGGGCGCCCCAGGGCGGTGTCCAGCCAGCTGTGCAGGCTCTCGGGCGTCGAGCCCTTCCACGCGAGATGGCTGTCGGGGCGCACAAGCATCGAGTCGCCCGACCCCCGTAGCGCCACCACGTCGCCGAGGCGGTCGCGCGCGACGGCGGCCAGAGCGTCTGACCCGATCACCGCCCACTGCGGTCCAAGGGCCTCATACAACCGCGTCGCCGCACCGTCGGTGCGCAGCAGATCGCGATCGGACACGCGGTCACCGGGCTGCAGCCCGGGAAGCCAGCGTTGGACGAGCGAGCCGCAGCGGTAGGACACCTGGAGCTGGGAGGCCTTGTCCGTGATGCGACGCTGCATCCACGGATTGTTCAGCATGGGAATCGCGAGCTTGAAGGTCAGGTTCTCGGCATCGCCGACGCCGGTGTTCATGCCCTGCCCGCCGAGCGGGCTGTGAATGTGGGCGGCGTCTCCGGCCAGCAGCACGCGGCCGTGCCGATAGGTGTCGACGAGGCGGCGCTGGATGCGGAACACCGAGGTCCACACAACCGAGCTGATGCTGCCGCCGGTGTCCTCGGCAAGCCTGCTGCCGAGATAGCCGACGATCTCGTCCGGGCCGGGGTTCTGCGGCAGGTCTTCCGGCGCGGGGGCCATCACACGCCACAGATCGGCGCCGGGCAGCGGAAACGCCGCGAGCAGTTTCCTGCCGCGCAGCCACGAGGTGGCGCCTTCGCGGCTGTAGCCGAGCTCGGCGTGAACATCGGCCAGAAGGAACCGCTCGATGAGCGGTACGCCGGGGAAGCCGATGCCCATCGCTTTCCGGATCGCGCTGTGTGCGCCGTCGGCGCCGACCACCCAACCAGTGCTGATCTGCTCGCCACCCGCCGTCACTGTCACGCCATCCGCAGCTGCCCTCACGTCGGTGACCGGCGTGCCCCATTCGACCGATCCGCCGAGCTCCGACAGTCGCTCCCGGAGATTGCCCTCGATATCGGCCTGCGAGATCAGCAGGGCAGCGGGACCGTGCAGCCGCGTCGGCTGCCCTACCGGGAAGCTCGCCAGTGGCCGTCCGTCGACGTTGACGTCGACCCGCCGCACGGGCAGCCCGCGCTGCGGTAGATCGCCGAGAGCACCCAGCCGGTCGAGCACCTCGACGCCGCGCGGCTGCAGGCCGAGCGCCCGCGACGTGACCGCGGGGCCGTCGGCCTTGTCGAGCACCCGGACACTCACACCGGCCGACCGCAGGCCGCACGCCAGCGCCAACCCGGTCGGGCCCGCGCCCACCACCACGACCTCTGGATCCATGACCCCTCCTTGGTGTTAGTCAGTAACATGTTAGTCACTAACATCTTGGGGAGGCAACGCCCGAATCGCGGACTCACGAGCGCGGCAAGGTGGCGACAGTAGGGTGATCGCGTGGCCGAAACCGCCCCGCTGCGCGTGCAACTGATCGCCAAGACCGAGTTCCTGGCACCCCCAGACGTGCCGTGGCAGACCGAAGCCGAGGGCGGGCAGGCGCTCACCGAGTTCGCCGGCCGGGCCTGCTATCAGAGCTGGTCGAAACCCAACCCGAAGACCGCTACCAACGAGGCCTACATCGGGCACATCATCGACGTCGGTCACTTTTCGGTGCTGGAGCACGCGTCGGTGTCCTTCTACATCACGGGCATCTCCCGGTCGTGCACCCACGAATTGGTCCGCCACCGGCACTTCTCCTACTCGCAACTCTCGCAGCGATACGTGCCCGAACACGACGCGGAGGTGGTGATCCCGCCCGGGCTGGAGGACGACCCGGAGCTGATGGACATCTTCACCGCGGCCGCCGACGCCAGCCGGGCCGCCTACACCGAGCTGCTGAACCGGCTGGAGGCCAAGTTCGCCGACCAGCCCAATGCGGTCCTGCGTCGCAAGCAGGCCAGGCAGGCCGCGCGCGCGGTGCTGCCCAACGCCACCGAAACCCGCATCGTGGTCACCGGCAACTACCGGGCCTGGCGGCATTTCATCGCGATGCGGGCCAGCGAGCACGCCGATGTGGAGATCCGCCGACTGGCCATCGCCTGCCTGCGCGAACTCGTCGATGTGGCGCCCGCGGTGTTCGCCGATTTCGAGATCTCGATGCTCGCGGACGGCACGGAGGTGGCAACCTCCCCGCTTGCGACAGAAGCGTGAAAGCGAGCGGGTAATCTTGGCGCGTGAGCACCAGCGGAATTGACGTTACCGCCCAGATGGGCACCTTGCTGACCGCAATGGTGACGCCGTTCAAGCCCGACGGCTCGGTCGACTTCGATATCGCAACCAAGCTGGCCACGCACCTGGTCGACGCCGGTTGCGACGGTCTGGTGCTGTCGGGCACCACCGGCGAGTCGCCGACGACCACCGACGACGAGAAGCTGGCGCTGTTGCGTGCCGTGCTCGACGCGGTGGGCGACCGGGCCCGCATCATCGCGGGGGCCGGCAGCTATGACACCGCGCACACCGTACGACTGGCCAAGGCCAGCGCCGAGGCGGGCGCGCACGGACTGCTCGTCGTCACGCCGTATTACTCGCGGCCGTCTCAGGCAGGGCTGCTCGCACACTTCACCGCGGTCGCCGATGCCACCGATGTGCCGATCCTGCTCTACGACATTCCACCGCGGTCGTCGATTCCGATCGAGTGGGACACCATCCGCAAGCTCGCCGAACACCCGAACATCGTCGGCGTCAAGGACGCCAAGGGTGACCTGGCCGGCGGGGCGCAGATCATCGCCGAGACGGGCCTGGCGTACTACTCGGGCGACGACTCGCTCAACCTCCCGTGGCTGGCGATGGGTGCAGTCGGCTTCGTCAGCGTCTGGGGGCATCTGGCTGCCGGACAGTTGCGGCATATGTTGTCCGCGTTCAATTCCGGTGACGTCGCCACCGCCCGCAAGATCAATGTCTCACTGGGTCCGCTGGCCGCCGCGCAGTCCCGGCTGGGAGGCGTGACGATGTCGAAGGCGGGTTTGCGGTTGCAGGGCATCGACTGTGGTGAACCGCGGCTGCCGCAGATCCCGGCCACGCCGGACGAGATCGAGGCGCTGGCCGCCGATATGCGCGCCGCAGCGGTGCTCAGGTAGGGCGGGCCGTTGAGCACCGATCTCGCACCGCCCGAGCCGCTGGCCCCTGGAGGGCTGCGAGTGACCGCGCTGGGCGGTATCAGCGAAATCGGCCGCAACATGACGGTTTTCGAGCACCTTGGCCGGCTGCTCATCGTCGACTGCGGCGTGTTGTTCCCGGGTCATGACGAGCCGGGTGTCGACCTGATCCTGCCCGACCTGAGGCACATCGAGCATCGCCTCGACGATGTCGAGGCGCTCGTCATCACCCATGCGCACGAAGACCACATCGGCGCCATCCCGTTCCTGCTCAAACTGCGGCCCGACATTCCGGTGGTGGGCTCGAAGTTCACCATCGCCCTGGTGCGCGAGAAGTGCCGCGAGCACCGGATCAAACCCGTGTTCGTCGAGGTCGCCGAGCGGCAGAGCAGTAGGCACGGTGTGTTCGAATGTGAGTACTTCGCCGTCAACCATTCGATTCCCGGGTGCCTGGCGGTCGCCATCCACACCGGCGCGGGCACGGTGCTGCACACCGGTGACATCAAACTCGATCAGATGCCCCTCGATGGTCGTCCGACCGACCTGCCGGGCATGTCGCGCCTCGGTGACTCCGGTGTCGACCTGTTCCTGTGTGATTCCACGAATTCCGAGCATCCGGGTGTCAGCCCGTCGGAGAGCGAGGTGGGCCCGACGCTGCACCGGCTGATCCGCGGTGCCGAGGGCCGCGTGATCGTGGCGTGCTTCGCGTCGAACGTCGACCGCGTGCAACAGATCATCGACGCCGCGGTGGCTCTGGACCGCAAGGTGTCGTTCGTCGGGCGATCGATGGTGCGCAACATGGGGATTGCGCGCGAACTCGGCTATCTGCGGGTCGAGGACTCCGACATCCTCGATATCGCCGCAGCCGAGATGATGCCTGCGCACAAGGTGGTGCTGATCACCACCGGGACCCAGGGCGAGCCGATGGCGGCGTTGTCGCGGATGTCGCGCGGCGAGCACCGCAGCATCACGTTGACCGCAGGCGACCTGATCATCCTGTCGTCGTCGCTGATTCCTGGCAACGAGGAGGCCGTCTACGGCGTGATCGACGCGCTGGCCAAGATCGGGGCCAGAGTGGTGACGAATGCCCAAGCGCGCGTTCACGTTTCCGGGCACGCCTATTCGGGTGAATTGCTGTTTCTCTACAACGGTGTGCGGCCGCGCAACGTCATGCCGGTGCACGGCACCTGGCGACATCTGCGGGCCAACGCAGCGCTGGCCGCGCGCACCGGGGTGCCGCCGGAGAACATCGTGATCGCCGAGAACGGCGTCAGCGTGGACCTGGTCGCGGGCCGGGCATCGATATCCGGAGCCGTGACGGTCGGCAAGATGTTCGTCGACGGATTGATCACCGGCGATGTCGGCGATGCCACGCTCGGCGAAAGGCTCATTCTCTCATCGGGTTTCATCGCGGTGACCGTTGTCGTGCACCGTGGCACCGGGCGTCCCGCGGGGCCGGCTCATCTGCATTCGCGCGGCTTCTCCGAGGACCCCAAGGCGCTGGAATCGGTGGCGCAGAAGGTCGAGCGCGAACTGGAAAGCCTTGCCGCGGAGAACATCACCGATCCGACGAGGATCGCGCAGGCGGTGCGGCGCACGGTCGGCAAGTGGGTGGGCGAGACCTATCGTCGCCAGCCGATGATCGTGCCGACCGTGATCGAGATCTAGCCTGCTAGCAGCAGGATCCCGCCGATAAGCAGGCCGACGACCTTGACGGCCTCGAGCGCGACGTAGACGTAGTGCACGCGTGACCGCCCGATCGGCGTCTGACCCGGGTTGGCCGCCAACACGGCATCGGAACGCTGCGTCAGCTTGGGCCGCACGGCCAGCAATTGCACGGCCAGCGCGGCGATGGCGATGACGAACGCAGCGGTGATCGCAGCCGACGGCCGACTGATCGCGAGTGTGACGACGACGATTGCCGCAAAGGCTGTTTCGGTGGCATTGAGGGCGCGGAACACTAGTCGACCGATGCCCAGGCCGATCTGCAGCGTGACGCCCGGCGCGCGGAACTTCAGCGGGGCCTCCAGGAACGAGATTGCCAGCACCATGCCGATCCAGCAGTAGGTGACGGCGACTGCCACGGCCGCGGCGGTGTTCATTCGATATCTCCTTCGGTGGTGAGGGGCCGGCCCAGGCGGCCTCAGCGCGGCCGGTTACCGTCGCACCGCGTATGCCGTCCACTCCACTTGGGACGCACCGAGTTCGCGGCCGGCCGGGTTGACATAGTGCTCGATCAGATACTCCGGGCCCGCCTGCTCCATCAGTTGCCAACCGTATGGCTCGATGAACGGCGCGATGTCGTCGGGATTCAGCCCGAACCGCCAGATCTTGCGACGGACGCAGAATCTGCGATACAGCGACTCGGCGCCGTAGCGGTGGGTGCCGTCGATGAAGTCGGCACGGACATAGGTGAACACCAACCGGCTGCCCGGTGCGGCCGTGGCGAGGTAGTCGAACGTCGCCCGCACGCCGCCTTCGGTGAGGTACTGCGTCACGCCCTCCCACACGAAAAACGTGCGGTCTGATGTGCGGTGACCGTGCCGAGCGAGTTCGGCGGCGAGGTCGTCGTGCTCGAAATCGACCGGTACCAGCCGCACCGAATCCGGAACCGCGCCGAGCGCCCGGCGCACGACGGCGCGTTTACGGTCGATGTTCACCGGAAGGTCGACCTCGAAGACCGGGATCGCACTGTGTCGCGCCAGCCGATAGGCCCGGGTGTCCATACCTGCGCCGAGGATCACCACGGCGTCGATGTCGGGCAGCGCGGCGTCGAGTGACTCGTCGATGAATCGCTTGCGGCAGGACAGGTTCGCCCACAGGCCGGGCTGGGACCGTTCCGCGGCGCGGATGGACCATTCGCGCGGGATGCGCCAGCGCATCAGCCGGGTCATGGCGCGCAAGGTTGTCGGCAGAAATGACTCCGCGAGATCGTCGTCGACCAGCCTGCGTGGGCCCTCGTACTGCTCTGTGGCGGCCAACACCATTGGGCCGAAGGCGGTTTGAGCTACCGGATCTGCGCGGCTCATCGCTTGTTGACGATACCTGCGTCCACCGGGAGTGTCACGCCTGTGACATAACGGGCCTGGTCTGACACGAGCCAGGCCACCGCGTTGGCGACGTCCTCGACCTGCACCACCTGAACCGGCAGGGCGTTACCGAAATCCGTTGGTGCGTGCAGCTCCTCGGCGACGTGCTTGAGCCATCGGCGGGTGAACTCATTGTTGATCATCGGGGTGTCCACGCCGGTGGGATGGATGGAGTTGACCCGAATGCTGTGCGGGGCAAGGTAGTTGGCGTACGCCCGCATCAAGCCCACGACGCCGTGCTTGGCTGCGGTGTAGCCGATCGAACCGCGGTCGCCGCCGCCCACACCCATCAGCCCCGCCGCCGAGCTGATCAGCACGATCGAACCGCCGTCGCCCTGTTCCACCATCGTCGGGAACGCCACCTCGACGGTGTTGTGCACACCGGTCAGGTTCACGTCTGCGCGCGCCGGTCTTCTCGACGAGTTCGACGGTCGCGGCCAGATCATCCGGTGTGGCCAAGGGGTAGGGGACCGATGCGATTTGATCGCACAGGTCGACGGCGATGATGTCGGCGCCGTCCGCGGCCAGCCGCACCGCTTCGGCCCGGCCCTGGCCGCGCGCGGCACCGGTGATGAACGCGACCTTTCCGGCCAGGGGACCGTCCGCCCTCATTACGGCCGCAGCTGACCCTTGGCTGGATCACCGGCGACGACGGGCTGAAGCATCTTGATGTCGGGTGCGCCGTCGAGCAGTTCACCGATCGCGCCGAACAAGGTTCCGATCGCGGGGGCAGTGCTGTGCGCCTTCAGTGCGTCGGCGTCGGCCCACTGCTCGACGAAAACGAAGGTGCCGTCGGCCTCGTGCAGCGAGTACAGCTCACATCCCGGCTCGTCGTGTACCGCCTCGATAGCCTGCTTGCAGGCGTCTCGCACCGCGTCGACGGACTCGGGCTTGGCCTTCATGGTGGCGACGACGACAACGGGCATGGGTGCATACTCCTCGGGTCAGGATGGCCGGACAGCTGTCCAGCGTACTCATGCCACATCTACCCAGATTACGAAGGCGATACTGAGCACACTCAACACGGCCAATATCGTCGCGTCGACGGCGCCGAGTCGCGTGGTGTCGGACGGGCCCACCCGTAGCTGACGCGCAATCAGGAACAGCGGGAAGGTGACGCTGATCGCGATGAGGACGCCGCCCAGCAGGTAGGCCCACACATAGGGGATGGCGTGCTTGCGCGCCTCGCCGACCATGAATATCGCGGCGGCCAGGAAGAACAGCACGATATCGACGGTGATGGACCGCGAGGCTGGGTTGACCTTGGTGTCGCTCCAGAAGGTCAACAGGCCGGTCGGGCTGTGGAAGTAGGCGACGTTCTGGCTCCAGGTGGCGGCCAGGGCGACGGCTGCGATGACCGCGTAACCGATGCACAGGATTCTGGTCTGGGCGGGACCCGAGGTCGAAAGACTCATGGCAGGACGGTAGGCCGCCGATATGGCCGAAATGCAACGTTTCTGTGACCTGTGTGGCAGATGGTGAATATGAGGCCAGTGCGACTAGGCTGACGGACATGGCTAACAAGACCGCTGCGCGATCTGGAGCCCGTTCGAGCAGGTCAAAGCCCAGCTCACGCTCCGGGCGACAGGCGCCCGCCCGCCCTGCGCCACCCAGGCGCAAGCCGGCCCGCCGGTCCCAGGGTTCACCGGTGGCCGTCGCCGGGCAGAAGCTCGGCCGCGGCGCGCGCGCCGGATGGCTGATGCTGGCCAAGGGCGCCGGTTCGACAGCTCGCTCGGTTGGCCGGGCCCGCGAGATCGAACCGGGACACCGCCGCGACGGTCTCGCGCTGGCGCTCCTTGGCATCGCCGTGGTGGTCGCGGCCAGTTCCTGGTTCGACGCGGCCCGCCCCGTCGGCGCCTGGATAGACACCGCACTGCGCACCGTCGTCGGCGAGCCCGTCGTGCTCGTTCCGATCGTGCTGGGCGTCGTCGCCGTGGTGCTGATGCGAACCGAACCCGACCCGGATTCCCGCCCGCGGATGATCCTCGGCGTCTCGATGGTCACGCTGCCCGCACTGGGACTGTGGCACCTGTGGGCGGGTTCGCCCGAGGATCCCGCCGGACGCCGGTTGGCGGCCGGATTCGTCGGATTCGCCATCGGGGGACCGCTCTCCGACGGCCTGACAGCATGGATCGCCGCGCCGTTGCTCTTCATCGGCGTGCTGTTCGGAGTGCTGCTGATCACCGGCACGACCATCCGCGAAGTGCCCGCGACATTGCGCGCGATGTTCCGGACCCGGGCGTTCGATGACGACGAGTACTACGACGACGAGGACGACTACGCCGACGAGTACGCCGACTCCGAAAACGACGACTTCTCCGACGGCTACTACGACGATCCGGCGTACACGCCCGATCAGGCCAAGAACTGGCCCACTGTCGCCATCGAGGCGCCCAAGGCGCTGACCGGCACGCCGATGGAGAACTACCCGCTGGCCGAAGAGGCCGAAGCGCCAACGGTTCCCGAGCCGGCGGTCAAACCCCGCCGCAAGAAGATCGCCGAGCCCAAGCCGGCCAAGAAAGCCGACGACACCATCGTGGTCGACCGGGTGGTCGAGGGCCCGTACACGCTGCCATCCATCGATCTGCTCATCGCCGGCGACCCGCCGAAGCTGCGCACGGCGGCCAACGACCAGATGACCGACGCCATTTCGTCGGTGCTCGAACAGTTCAAGGTCGACGCGGCCGTCACCGGCTGCACCCGCGGTCCGACCGTCACCCGCTACGAGGTGGAACTCGGGCCGGGCGTCAAGGTCGAGAAAATCACTGCGCTGCACCGCAATATCGCCTATGCGGTGGCCACCGAGAGCGTCCGCATGCTCGCCCCCATCCCGGGCAAATCGGCCGTCGGCATCGAGGTGCCCAACACCGACCGCGAGATGGTGCGGCTCTCCGACGTACTCACCGCACCGTCGACGCGACGTGACCACCACCCGTTGGTGATCGGCCTTGGCAAGGACATCGAAGGCGACTTCGTCTCGGCCAACCTGGCCAAGATGCCGCACCTGCTGGTGGCAGGCTCGACCGGCTCCGGTAAGTCCAGCTTCGTCAACTCGATGCTGGTCTCGCTGCTGGCGCGGGCCACCCCAGACGAGGTCAGGATGATCCTGATCGACCCGAAGATGGTGGAACTCACGCCCTACGAAGGCATTCCGCATCTGATCACGCCGATCATCACCGAACCCAAGAAGGCTGCCGCGGCACTGGCCTGGCTGGTCGAGGAGATGGAACAGCGCTACCAGGACATGAAGGCGTCGCGGGTGCGGCACATCGACGTGTTCAACGAGAAGGTGCGCACCGGGGAGATCAGCACGCCGCTGGGCAGCGAGCGGGTCTACAAGCCGTACCCGTACATCCTCGCGATCGTCGACGAGCTCGCCGACCTGATGATGACCGCGCCGCGCGACGTCGAGGACGCCATCGTGCGTATCACGCAGAAGGCCCGTGCCGCGGGGATCCACCTCGTGTTGGCCACCCAGCGGCCGTCAGTGGACGTCGTCACCGGGCTGATCAAGACCAACGTGCCGTCCCGGCTGGCCTTCGCGACGTCATCGCTGACCGACAGCCGCGTCATCCTCGACCAGCCCGGCGCCGAGAAGCTCATCGGTATGGGCGACGGCCTGTTCCTGCCGATGGGTGCCAACAAGCCGTTGCGCATGCAGGGCGCGTTCATCACCGACGAGGAGATCCACGCCGTCGTCGAGGCCACCAAGGCGCAAGCCGAGCCCGAGTTCGTCGACGGCGTCACCGCGGTCAAGGCGGGCGAGCGCAAGGACGTCGACCCCGACATCGGCGACGACCTGGACGTCTTCTTGCAAGCGGTCGAGCTGGTGGTGTCGTCGCAGTTCGGGTCCACCTCGATGCTGCAACGCAAGCTGCGCGTCGGCTTCGCCAAGGCGGGCCGGCTGATGGACCTCATGGAGACCCGCCAGATCGTCGGGCCGTCCGAGGGTTCCAAGGCCCGCGAGGTCCTCGTCAAGCCCGACGAGTTGGCAGGCACGCTGGCCCTGATCCGCGGTGGTGCCGATGCCAACGGTGCCGACACCGAGGACGACGCCGACGAGTTCTGAGCCCGCGATTTGTGGCGTCTTACCCGTGCCGCGGGTAAGACGCCACAAATCACTCAGAGCGTCAGCAGCATCCGGGTATTGCCCAGCGTGTTCGGCTTGACGTAGGAGAGGTCCAAGAACTCGGCAACGCCGGTGTCGTACGAGCGGCACATCTCCTCGTAGACCTCGGCGGTCACCGGGGTGCCGTCGATCTCCTTGAAGCCGTGGCTGCCGAAGAAGTCGATCTCGAAGGTCAAGACGAAGATGCGGCTCAGGTGAAGCTCGCGGGCGGCCCGGAGGAGCTGCTCGAGCAGAATGTGGCCCACTCCGGTGCCCCGGACCTTCGGATGGACCGCGACCGTGCGCACTTCGCCGAGGTCTGCCCACAACACGTGCAGGGCGCCGCAGCCGACCAGGTCGCCGTCGAGTTCGACCACCCAGAATTCCTGGACCGCCTCGTACAACGTCACCAGGTTCTTTTCCAAGAGGATCTTGCCTGCGTAGATGTCCACCAGCTCTTTGATGCGGGGGACATCGGAGGTGCGGGCCCGGCGCACCAAGGGCCTGGTCGCCGGTGGCGCGCTGCCTTCGTTCACAGCTGGAAGAGTATCGGTTTCGACAACCGATATTCTGTTGCGGTGCCGGGCCAACCTTCTACTGATCCGTTGGTGCCGCATGCCTTCATCGCCAGCTTGCCCAACATTCTCACCGGAATCCGGATGGTGCTGGTTCCGGTGTTCCTGGTGTTGCTGTTCGTCGGCGACGGCCATGAAACGTTCTGGCGGATAATCGCTTTCGCGGTGTTCGCGGTCGCGGTGATCACTGACCGGTTCGACGGCGCCCTGGCCCGCAGCTACGGCGTGGTCTCGGAGTTCGGCGCACTGGCCGACCCGATCGCCGACAAGGCGCTCATCGGATCGGCGTTGATCGGCCTGTCGATGCTGGGGGACCTGCCCTGGTGGATCACGGGCGTAATTCTCCTGCGGGAGATCGGAATCACCATCCTGCGCTTCATGGTGCTGCGTCACGGTGTCATCCCGGCCAGCCGTGGCGGCAAACTCAAGACGCTGGTGCAGGCGGTCGCGATCGGGTTGTTCGTGCTGCCGCTGCACAACTGGCCGGGGATCTGGCTGACTGTGGCGTGGGTGATCATGTGGGCGGCCGTCGTGCTGACCATCGTCACCGGCGCCGATTATGTGGTTTCGGCGATCAGGAATTCACGTGGACGATCCGCTGGTAACTGACGACGCGAAGGCGCTGGTCGCCGATCTGACGGTGAACGGTCAGAGCGTGGCGACCGCAGAGTCGCTGACCGGAGGTCTGCTGGCGGCCACGCTGGCAGGCGTGCCCGGTGCCAGCGCCGTGCTGCACGGTGGGCTGGTCACCTACACCGAGGACACCAAGATCTGGCTGGCCGGCGTGGCGCCCCAGGTGCTCGACGCGGTCGGACCGGTCGCGGCGCCAACGGCCCGGGCGCTGGCGGTCGGTGCGCGACAGCGCTGTGCTGCCACCTGGGGCGTGAGCCTCACCGGCGTGGCCGGGCCCGAGCCGCACGGCGGCCATCCGCCGGGAACGGTGTTTCTGGGATTGGCAGGCCCTGTCGACACCGAGGTGGTCGAGCTGGCGCTGTCGGGTTCACGCTGGGATATCCGGGTGGCCGCGGTCAACGAGGCGATCGCCCGGTTGCGTCGTCTGGTTGAGCAACAATGAGTTTCTTGCCGTCGGGAACCTCACGGTGGGTCACAGCGTTTGGCAAGTAATAACCGTCGAGTAGGTACCCGAAGGAGGGCGCGATGACGGAATTGCTGCGTGAAGTGATCGGTGATGTGCTGCGCACCGCCCGCACCGAGCAGGGGCGGACCCTGCGTGAGGTGTCCGATGCCGCCAGGGTGAGCCTCGGGTATCTGTCGGAGGTGGAACGTGGCCGCAAAGAGGCTTCCAGCGAACTGCTCAGCTCCATCTGCGACGCCCTGGACGTGCGGCTCTCGCGCGTGCTGACCGACGCCGGAGAGCGGATGGCGCGCCGCGAGCAGGCCAACGTGGCCCACATCGACGTTGCGACCAAGGTGGTCATCCCGCAGCCGGTCTCCATGGCCGTCGCCTGAGGCAGGCCCAGACCCGGCGAAACGCCCATCGGGGGCTGTGGCGGCCTGCCCGAACCCGATAAGTTGGCACTTGAGCACGACAACTTGACCGACTAGGCGACCACAGGCCCGATCAACCGGGCCCAAACATCAGCGAAGGCGGAAACGTTCCCATGGCCAATCCGTTCACCAAGGCATGGAAGTACCTGATGGCGCTGTTCAGCTCCAAGGTCGATGAGTACGCCGACCCCAAGGTGCAGATCCAGCAGGCCATCGAGGACGCACAGCGTCAGCACCAGGCACTGACCCAGCAGGCCGCCCAGGTGATCGGCAACCAGCGTCAGCTGGAGATGCGACTCAACCGCCAGCTGGCCGATATCGAGAAGCTCCAGGTCAATGTCCGCCAGGCCCTGACTCTCGCCGACCAGGCAAACGCCTCAGGCGACGTTGCCAAGGCCACCGAGTACAACAACGCCGCCGAGGCGTTCGCCGCGCAGCTGGTGACCGCCGAGCAGGGCGTCGAAGACCTCAAGACCCTGCACGACCAGGCTCTGCAGGCCGCCGGTCAGGCGAAGAAGGCCGTCGAGCAGAACGCGATGATGCTGCAGCAGAAGATCGCCGAACGCACCAAGCTGCTGTCGCAGCTTGAGCAGGCCAAGATGCAGGAACAGGTCAGTTCCTCGCTGCGGTCGATGACCGACCTCGCCGCGCCGGGCAACACCCCCAGCCTCGACGAGGTCCGCGACAAGATCGAGCGGCGCTACGCCAATGCCATCGGCTCGGCGGAGCTCGCCCAGAACTCGGTGCAGGGCCGCATGCTCGAGGTGCAGCAGGCCAGTGTGCAGATGGCCGGGCACTCGCGGCTGGAGCAGATCCGCGCGTCGATGCGCGGCGACACCCTGCCCGCAGGCGGCAGCGCCGCGACGCCGGCCGCCCCGGCCACCAACCCGGCCCAGACGCCCGAAAACCCGCTCGGCCAATAGTGTTTCGGTGATGTGATCATGGCTACCAAGACCAGTCGCGGAGAAGCCTGGCGGTCAGTGCTGCAGCGGGGTGTCGACACCGCCGCCGACCTGTCCGGAGCCCTGGCCGAAAAGCTCAGTGCCGCTGCCGATCCGCGCGCAAAGCTGCTGCGCAAGCGGCGGTGGGCCGCGCGCCTCGGGGTGTTCTTCACGCTTGCCTGCGGATTCTGGGTGCTGGTGACGGCCGTGCTCGCGTCGTGGAGCACCCCGGTCTGGGTCCTGATCATCACCGGTGCCATCGCCGCGGGCGCCGCGTTTCCCGCGACGCTGCTGTGGCTGCGCTACCGCTGGCTGCGGTCCGAACCCCTACCGGCCGAACGTCCCGTCGCGGGCCGTCCGCTTCCGCCGTGGGGTTCGGCCGCACGGCAGCCGATGTCGGCGCTGGTGGCCTCCGAGCGCGGCATGTTCTCGCTGCTCGGGGTCATGGAACGCGGCCACATGCTGCCGGCCGACGAACTCCGCGAGCTGACGGCGGTGGCCAACCAGACC
The DNA here is from genome assembly GCF_001665685.1 of Mycobacterium sp. 852013-50091_SCH5140682. Classification (GTDB taxonomy): domain Bacteria; phylum Actinomycetota; class Actinomycetes; order Mycobacteriales; family Mycobacteriaceae; genus Mycobacterium. The sequence continues at coordinate 26,882 of NZ_LZTB01000062.1, read as the reverse complement.
GCGCGCACCATGGCCGCCACCGCCACCGAGGTGGTGTCCATGGAGCGGGCGATCAGCAACGCGCCGCAGTCGCGGCAGTACCTGGTGCCCAGCATCAACGCGTTCACCGCGCAGCTCGGCCAGGGTGTCCGTCAGTACAACGAAATGGTCACCGCCGCAGCGCAACTGGTGTCCGCGGCGAACAGCGGGCCGATGTCGGCGGCCCCGCTGTCGCAGCAGCGCTACCGCAGCGAATTGACCAATGCCACCGACCGGCTGATGGGCTGGGCGCAGGCCTTCGACGAACTCGGCAGGCTGCGCCAGGCCTGACGGTTCAGACGGCGCTGCCGCTGGGCGGGCCCGACCGTGGACCGTACTTCTCGATGTAGGCCTGATGGATATGGGCGTTCTTCTCGCGCGCGATCTTGTCGACCAGGTTGGGGTCGAGGCCGTGCACCCGCAGCATGTGCCGTCGCCAGATCTTGTTCAGTGCGTGCGAGAAGTAGACGAACGGGATCAGAATCGGCACCGTCATGCTCAGATGCACGTACAGCGTCGTGTCGATCAACCAGAACGGGGCCAGGATAAGCACCGCCGGAACCAGCACCCGCAGCATCATCCGGCGGGTGGCGCCCTTGCCGGTCAGGTCCTCGCGCACCCAGTCGAGCATCGAATCCGGCAGTCGGCGACCGCAGCAATAGCGCAGGAACTGAATCGCGTTCGGCTTGGTGCGGGCGCGCTCGTTCATCATCGGTCAGCCGCTATAACGACGCGCGCAGCGAGGGGATGACGATCCCGACGAGGCCGCGGACTGTCGCCTTGGTCATGTCGAGGAAGTCGAAGTAGTCCCGCCACAACGTGATTCGGCCATCGTGCACCTCGAACACACCACACACCCAGAACTGCAGCCGCAGCGGTCCGACGATCAGGGCATCGGTGCGTTCGGTAAGTACCGAGGCGCCGTCGGCGGCGATCCGATGGATCTTCACTTCGAAGCCGACGCGGCCCTGCATGGACCGGAACAGCTTCACGGTGCGGTTACGCCCATAGATGGTCGGCAACCCGACGTTCTGATACACCAGGTTCTGCGCCAGTGCGTTCTCGGCGGTTTCGAAGTCCTGGTCCTGGAGCGCATTGAGGAAGATCTCGACCGTGCCGGCGGGACTCTGCACCGCGGTAGTTGATTGGTCAGCCATGGCCGAAGCCTAGTTCTCCTGGGCTGTGGCAGGGTAATCCCAATGCGCGTAGCGGTGGTTGCCGGGCCCGATCCGGGGCATGCCTTTCCGGCCTTGGCGCTGTGTCTGAAATTCCTGGCGGCGGGGGATACGCCGACCCTGCTGACCGGCGTGGAATGGCTGGACACCGCCCGCGCCGCCGGAGTCGACGCGGTCGAACTGGCAGGCCTGGATCCCACCGAGGGCGACAACGACGCCGACGCCGGGGCGAAGATCCATCAGCGGGCGGCCCGGATGGCGGTGCTCAATGTCCCGCAGCTGCGGAAAATGCACCCTGACCTGGTGGTCTCCGACGTGATCACGGCGTGCGGCGGGCTGGCCGCCGAACTGCTGGGGGTGCCGTGGGTGGAGCTGAACCCGCATCCGCTGTACGTGCCGTCGAAGGGGCTGCCGCCGGTGGGCAGTGGCTTGGCACCCGGCGTCGGCTTGCGCGGCCGCCTGCGCGACTCCGTGTTGCGTGCCCTGACGGCGCGGTCCGTGCGGTCCGGTCTGGCGCAGCGCGCCGAGGCCAGGGCAGGCATCGGCCTGCCTCCGACCGATCCCGGGCCGCTGCGCCGGTTGATCGCGACCCTGCCCGCGCTCGAGGTTCCTCGTCCCGATTGGCCGGCGGAGGCCGTTGTGGTGGGGCCGCTGCATTTCGAGCCGACGGACGCGGTGCTGGCGGTGCCCGAGGGTACGGGCCCGGTCGTGGTCGTCGCGCCGTCGACCGCGACCACCGGTACCCAGGGGATGGCCGAGCTGGCGCTGGCCTCGTTGCGGCCCGCAGAGACGCTGCCCGAGGGAGCTCGGCTGGTGGTGTCTCGGCTCGGCGGGGCCGACGTCGAGGTCCCGCCGTGGGCGGTGGTCGGGCTGGGGCGCCAGGACGACCTGCTCACCCGCGCCGACCTGGTGATCTGCGGGGGCGGCCACGGCATGGTGTCCAAGACCCTGCTGGCCGGCGTGCCGATGGTGGTGGTCCCCGGCGGTGGCGATCAGTGGGAGATCGCCAATCGTCTTGTGCGCCAAGGCAGTGCGCAGCTGGTGCGCCCGCTGACGGCCGACGCGTTGACGGCCGCCGTCGGTGAGGTGCTCGGCTCCGCGAAGTATCGCCAGGCTGCTGAGCGGGCCGGGGCATCGGTGGACGGAGTGGCAGATCCGGTACGGGTGTGCCATGACGCGTTGGCGCCCGCTCGGTAGGTTGGGCTCGTGCGCTTGACGGAATTCCACGAGCTGGTCGACGGCCGGTTCGGCTCGATGCGAGGGCGGTCCATGCTCGTCGACCACGTGCTGAGCAGCATGGGGCGCACCGCCGCGCAGGCGATTGAGGCAGGCGTGGAGCCGCGCGATGTGTGGCGGGCCCTGTGCGCCGATTTCGACGTCCCACGCGACGAGTGGTAACGGAGTGTGACGTAGCTCACGCAAGCGCGTATACCGGAGTTATGCGACTAGGTGAGCACCCTCAACGAACACCGCTTTACGGTGTGTTGCTGGTCATCGCCGCGGTTCTGTTGTGCTGGCTGGTCGCGTCGACGTTGGGTGGCTGGCATGCTGCGGTCGGCTACTTCCTGGCCATCGCCGTCGGCGCGGTCGGTTTTGTCATGACGCTGCGGGATCTCGACAACTTTCCGAACTGGCGTCGCTGAGTCACCGCTGGATCAGCAGCTGCGCGGTCTCGCGGTGCAGCCGGCCGAAGTTGTAGTACGCCGCGCACGCGCCCTCCGGTGACACCATGCACGTTCCAATCGGTGTCTCGGGCGTGCAGGCCGTCCCGAACACCTTGCACTCCCACGGCTTGATGACACCCTTGAGCACCTCCCCGCACTGGCAGGCCTTCGGGTCTGCCACGCGCACCCCGGGCATGTCGAACACCAGCTCGGCGTCGTACTCGGCATAGTCGCGGTGGATCTTCAGTGCGCTCTGGGAGATGAATCCGAGGCCGCGCCATTCGAAGTGGGGGCGCAGCTCGAACGTCTCCGCCATCAGCTTCAGGGCCTGGACGTTTCCCTCGGGGCGCACCACGCGCGTGTACTGGTTCTCCACCTCGCAACGGCCCTCGCGGATCTGCTGCAGGAGCATGTGCACCGAGGCCAAAATGTCGAGCGGCTCGAACCCCGCGACCACCATGGGCTTGCCGTAGACGGCGGGGACGAAGCGGTACGGCCGCAGCCCGACCACGGTGGAAACGTGACCCGGACCGAGGAATCCCGACAGTCGCAGGTCGGGGGATTCGAGGATGGCCTTGATGGGCGGCACGATCGTGACGTGGTTGCAGAACACGCTGAAGTTGTGCACCCCCAGCGTGCGTGCTCGGACGAGCGTGACAGCCGTCGACGGTGCGGTGGTCTCGAACCCGACCGCGAAGAACACGACATGCCGGTCGGGATTGTCGCGGGCGACCTTCAGCGCGTCCAGCGGCGAGTAGACGAATCGCACGTCGGCCCCGCGGGCTTTGGCTTCGATCAGGTTCCCGCGTGAGCCGGGCACGCGCATCATGTCGCCGAACGTGGTGAAGATGATGCCGGGCTGTTCGGCCAGCCACATCGCGTCGTCCACCCGGCCCATCGGGATCACACAGACCGGGCAGCCCGGCCCGTGTACCAACTCGATCGAACTCGGCAGGAGGTGTTCGATGCCGTGCCTGTAGATGGTGTGGGTGTGGCCGCCGCACACCTCCATGAATTTGAACTCGTCGTCACCGGCGAGTTCGGTGATCGATTTGACCAGGGCCCGCGCGGCGGCCGGATCGCGGAATTCGTCGACGAACTTCATGTCAAGCCTCTCAAGCGATTTCGGAGTCGTTGAACGCGGCGATCTCCTGCTGATAGTTCTCGCCCATCTTCTGGACTTGATCCAGGGTCAGGGCGGCTTCGCGTTCGTCGATCTTGGCCATCGCGAACCCGACGTGGACCAGCACCCAGTCGCCGACCTGCAGATTGTCTTCGGCGAGCAGTCGGACACTGATGATGCGCCGTACGCCGTTGACGTCGACCTTGGCCAGGTAGGCCTCGGCGTCGACGAAATCGACCACCTGGCCGGGGATTCCGAGACACATTGCAGTTTTCCTCTCAGCAGATACGTGGCAGTGGGTCGCCGACGAGCATGTCGACGATGCGGGTACCGCCGAATGATGTTCGGAGCGCCACGATCCCGTGCGGCTCGGGGATGATCTCGCCCACGACGGCGGCACGCGTGCCCTGTGGATGGGTGCGCAGGGCCGCGACGGCGGCGTCGGCCTCCTCGGGTGCGACGACAGCGAGGAACTTGCCCTCGTTGGCGACGTAGAGCGGGTCGATGCCGAGCAGATCGCAGGCACCGAGCACCTGGGGTTCCATCGGCAGCTTGGGCTCGTCGAGGACCACCGCGAACGGCCGATCTTTGGCGAGTTCGTTGCACACGGTTCCGACACCGCCACGGGTCGCGTCCCGCATCCACCGCGTGGACGGCGCGGCAGCCAACAGGGCCTCGACAAGTTCGTGCACGGGCGCGGTATCCGACGCGATGTCGGCGTCGATGGCCAGGTCGCCGCGGGCCAGCATCACCGCCATGCCGTGATCGCCGATGGTGCCCGACAACACCACCTTGTCGCCCGGTTGCACGAGTTCGCGGGCCAGGTGCCGGCCTTCGGGAATCACGCCGACGCCTGCGGTGCAGATGTACACGCCGTCGGCCGCGTCTTTTCCGACCACCTTGGTGTCGCCGGTGACGATCAGCACTCCGGCATGCGCGGCGGCTTCGGCCATGTCTGCCACGATCTCGCGCAGTTCACTGATCGGGAAACCCTCCTCGATCACGAATCCTGCGGACATCCAGCACGGCCGGGCACCCGAGACGGCGAGGTCGTTGATCGTCCCGTGCACTGCGACGTGGCCTATGGACCCGCCGGGGAAACGATGCGGCGCAACGACATACGAATCGGTCGAGAACGCCAGCCGATCCCCGGCCGGCGTGGTCACCACCGCGGCGTCGCCGAGCTGCTCCAGTTCAGGGTTGCGGAAGGCTTCCACGAACACGGCATCGACCAGTGCCGCAGACGATTTGCCGCCCGCACCGTGGGCCAGGGTCACGACCTCGTCGAGCAGCCGCGGGCGCCGCTGCCGGAACTTGTCGATCCGTTCGAGCGCTCGGTCCTCGCGTTGCGCCGCCGTGGTGGCGGTCATGATGCGTGCTCCCGCAGGCGGGCCATGCGCTCCTGGGCGACCGACCAGAGCCGGTACCCCAGCATGGCGTGGCTTTCCTGGATGCGATGAATGCTCTGGCTGTGCACGGTGAAACAGAAGTCCAGGTCTTCGGCCGTGCCCATGCGCCCACCGTCGTGACCGGCGAACCCGATGGTGAGCAGTCCCCGCCGCTTGGCCTCGGTGATCGCCGTCATGAGGTCCTCGGAGTTGCCGGACGTCGACAGCGCGATGGCGACATCGCGGTCGCGGGCATGGGCGATGATCTGGCGTTTGAAGATGAGCTCAAATCCCACGTCATTGCCCAGAGCCGTGACGACGGCTTCGTCGGCAGCCAACGACCAGGCCGCCACTGGTCGGCCCCGCGCCGGGCGGCTGAACAGGGTGGCCAGGGTGGCCGCATCGGTGGAGCTGCCCCCGTTGCCCAGCGTGTAGAGCCTGCCACCGCGAGCGAACCGGTCGGCCATGGCCTGGCCGGCCTTGACCAGTCCGGGATCGTATTCGCGTAGTGATTCCTGTTGTAGCCGAGCGCTTTCCGCCGCTTTCCCACGCGCCGAGGACGCCAGGTCGTCGAGCAGGGACCGCGCGTCGGTCTCTTCGGACTCGATGAACGGATAGAGGAATCCGGTGCTGTCGGATTGGTTCGTGGTCATGAGGCCGACTCCGTTTCCAGCCGGGCGATCCCGGTGCCTGCATGCACGAGGATCAGGTCGTTGGGTGACACGTCGCCGAGCAGTGCGACGTCGACCCACTGTTCTCCGTCGCGGGTGCGGATGAGTGCTTGCCCGCTCGAATCCTCGGGAGCCAGAATGACTTCCGCGAGCTGGCCCTCATCGCTGCAGGTCACGCAGACCTCTTCGGTGCGCTCGGCGTCGGCGGGTTTGAGCAGTCCAGGATGCTCGAAGCACACGTGGGTGAGCTCCCAGAGCAGGTGGTACAGCAAGACGAACCGGCCGGTCGCGGGCACCATCGGGTCGTCGGAGTCGACCCACAGGATGTGATGGGCGGCCCCGGCCGCAGGACGTGGGCCCGATCCGATCCACACCGTCGTGACGCCCCAGGCGGGTGCCCGGCGCATGGCATCGATGACCGCGGGCTCGTCCGCCGATGCGACGGCCAGCAGCAGATCACCGGGTTGACTGGCCACCCTGGCCTGCGCGACGGGATCCGGCTCGACCAGCGCCACGGACGGCAGGGCGCGTTTGCCCATGATGACCGGGTGGACGAATTCGACGGCGACGTGATGCGCGTGCGGCTCCCATTGCGGCGCAATGACCCACAGTGTGGCGCCGTCGTGGAACTTGCGCGCGACGTCCAGTGCGGCCGCGGCGAGGTCAGCCGACAACTGGGTGTCGACGAACGGTTGTGCGGTGACGGTCATGGGAGACCTCCTGTTCTTCTTCGGGCGGCGTTCACCATGTCGAGCGTTGTCGTGGTGGCCTCGCGCAGTGCCTTCCACTCGGCGCCGGTGAGGGTGTCGCACACCCAGTCCCAGTGGGCTGACACAACGGTGCCGGGTGTCGGTGCGGTGACGAACGACGCGCCGTCGCGGCTCCAGCGCACCCGCTCGGGGCGCCGCACGCCCAACCGCAATGCGCGGTCGTCGAGGACGAGGGGACAGGAATCGATGACGGCATGTTCGCCGTCGACGGCCGTGACGGTGCCCCATCGGATCCGGCAACTCTGCAACACCTTCAGTGCCGGTGCGGGTTCCCGATCGAGGAAGCGCACCCACGGATAGACGACGAAGACATGAAAGCTGTGGTGTGCCAAGACAGCCGGCGTGCATTCGACATCATCGAGCAGGCCGGTCACCTGCCCCGTAAATGCCGCCCGCAGCGTCTTGAGCAGGACGGCGGGGTCGACGCGCCTCAGCGGAGCGCCGCCCACCCAATATCCGCGGACCACGTCGACGTCCAGCGGGTCCGATCCCGTGGCGCGTGCGATGGTGCTCAGATATGGCCAGGCCCCGTCGAATTCCCTGGCATGGCTTGCCACCCGGGCCGCATCGTCACCGCGCAGCAGCACACCGGAGTCGCCCGGCCCGCAGTACCCCAGCTCGTTGGGCGGGTAGGCGTAGCGTGCGAAGAGCGCCGATCCCGCGGGCAGGGTGTGCAATCCGATGACCGTCATGGCTCACCCGGCATTTCCGACCAGGAGCTGGCCCAGCGCGATGCCGCCGTCGTTCGGCGGCACCTGGCGGTGGGTGAACACCTGGAATCCTTTGGTGTGCAGCGCGGTCAGCGTCTGGCGCAGCAGCAGCGCATTTTGGAACACCCCGCCTGAGAGCACCACGGGCTGGCCCGGCACCGCGCGGATTTCGGCCAGTGCGACGATCAGATCGGCCACCGCCCGATGGAATCGGGCCCCGATCACCGCGACCGGTACGTCGCCGCGGAGATCCTCGATCACGGCCGCGAGCACCGGCCCGGGATCGAACACCAGCGGATGCCGGTCGGTGTCGAGGGTGAACGTGTAATGGGTGGTACCGGCGGCACAGCGGCCTCTGCCGGCTTCGGCGGTGCGCGACAACCCCTCCAGCTCGATGGCGGCCTGCGCCTCGTAGTCCACCACCTGACGCACCCCGATCAAGGCGGCGACGGCGTCAAAGAGCCGGCCCATGCTGGAGGTCGGGGTGCACCCGGCGTCCCTGCGCAACTGATGTTCGAGTACGCGCAACTCGTCGGACGGACATGCCCGCACCGGCGGCAGGTCAGTGTCCCAGTCGAGCCCGGCTGCCCGTAGATGCGACAGTGCCATCCGGTAGGGCCGTCGGACGCTGATGTCGCCGCCGGGCATCGGCACATATCGCAGGTGCGCCAGCCGCTGGTAACCCTTGTAGTCCGCTTCGAGCAGCTCGCCACCCCACACCGCGCCGTCGGGGCCGTATCCGGTTCCGTCGAACGCGAATCCGAGCACCGGACAGTCCAGGCCGTGTTCAGCCATCGCCGCGGCGATATGGGCGTGGTGGTGCTGCACCGTCCGCACCGGTCGGCCGTCGGCGTGGCGGTGCGCCCAGCCAGTCGACCGATACTCGGGATGAGCGTCGGCGACAAGGACTTCGGGCGCGACGTTGGTGAGCGCCTCGAGGTGCCGGACCGCTTGGCCGAACGCGGTGAGCGTGGCCAGCCCGTCCATGTCGCCGATGTGTGCGCTCAACCAGGCGTAGCGCTGATCGGCCACGGCCAGAGTGTTCTTGACATCGGCACCCACGGCCAGCGTGGGTGGTACGGCTGCGGGGAGGGCAACGGGCAGTGGCGCGTATCCCCGTGAGCGGCGGATCGGAAGTTCGGTGCCCTCGACCACGCGGAGCACGGAGTCGTCGCAGGGCACCAGGATCGCCCTGTCGTGCGTGAGCCAGCCGTCGGCCAGGAACGAAAGCCGGTGCAGCGCATCGTTGTCGGTGTAGCAGATCGGTTCGCCACTGAGATTGGCCGACGTCATCACGAGCACGCGGGGCGCCGGTCGGTCGCCGGGTAGCCCGAACAGCAGGGCGTGCAGCGGACTGTAGGCGAGCATCACCCCGAGGTCGGGATTGTGTGGAGCGACGGAGTCGGCGACCGCCGCACCGGGGCGGCGCGGCAGCAGGACGATCGGACGCGCCGGGCTGCCCAACAACCGCGCTGCGGCAGCGCCGATGTCGGCGATGTCGTGTGCTGCGGCAAGGTTGGGCACCATCACCGCGAACGGCTTGTCACCGCGGCGTTTGCGTCGGCGCAGTTCGGCGACCGCTCGGTGATCGCTCGCATCGCAGGCCAGATGGTAGCCGCCGATTCCCTTGACGCCGAGGATTTTCCCGTCGCACAGCAGTTGCCGGGCAGCCTGCACCCCGGATTCGGCTGTGGCGGTGGTGTCGCCGTGGAAGGTCACGGTAGGCCCGCACCGCGGGCAGCACACCGGCTGCGCGTGGAACCGCCGGTCGGCGGGGTCGGTGTACTCCCGCGCGCAGTCGGCGCACATGGCGAAAGGAGCCATCGCCGTCGCCGCGCGGTCATAGGGCAGTGATGCGATGATGGTGAAGCGGGGGCCGCAGTTGGTGCAGTTGATGAACGCGTGCCGGTAGCGGCGATCAGCCGGATCGCGCTGTTCGGCCGCACATTCGGCGCACATCGCGACATCGGGTGAGGCCAGGGTGCGGCCGCCGTCGGCCCTCGAGGTATCGGCGATGACGAATCCGGTCCCGCCTGTCACCGGGATGCGCGCTGTCTCGATCGACTCGACGACGGCCAGCGGAGGGGGATTGTCGCGCAGCCGATTCAAGAATTCGTCGAGGGCGATGCGTTCGCCCTCGACCTCGATGACCGCACCCGAACTGTCGTTGCGCACACATCCCGTCAGGCCCAACGCCGCCGCGGTGGTGTACACGTACGGCCGGAAACCGACGCCCTGCACCACGCCGTGGACGCCGACTCGAAGTCGTTGTCGCACACTCATGGTGGATCCTCGGTGCTGCGGCCGCGGCCGAGTAGCTCAAGTCCGCGCAGGGCCGCGTCGGCACCGGCCGCGTCGGTCTTGTCGACGGCGAAGCCCATGTGGATGATCACCCAGTCGCCGGGGCGCAAGGTCGCATCGGCCAGCATGCCGACGTTGACCTTGCGGTGCTCACCGGCCACGTCCACGAGGGCGAGCTGACCGCCGTAGCCCTCCAGCATGCCCACCACCTGCCCCGGGATTCCCAGACACATGATCAGACCTCCCGGTTCGCGAGGCGGGCCGTCGCGGCTTCGATCGCCGCGACCGCATGGGGAATCGCCGCTGTCACACTGTCGGACAGGCCGATGCCGTCGGCGACTGTTTCGACTTCGCAGCCGATCACCACCGTGTAGGGCGGTGCGCCGCCGAGCGCGGTGAGACCGGCGAACACCGCCGCCGGGTCCATCGCGTGGGCATCGAGACCGGCCGGGCCGGGCAGGCCTGCGAAGTCGGCTTCGAACACGTGCAGTGTCCCCGGTGATCCCTGGCACGGGAGCGCGTCGACCAGGATCAGGGCATCCCAGTCGTCGAGCAGGTCGTACGCCAGATGCATGCCGCGGATCCCGTAGTCGCGCATGCGGATTCGCGCGTCGTCGGCATGTCGGGAAACATGCCTGATCACCTCGGGCCCGAATCCGTCGTCTCCGAGGAAGATGTTGCCGATACCGGCTACCAGTACTCCTGACGTGATGTCACCGGCTACATGCGACGCATCTTCAGGTAACGCTGGGCATCGGGAATCGACCTCAGGCCGACCACTGCTGCGGCGGCCACGACAGCCGCCACGACCACGACGGCGATCCAACCCACGACTTCCATTGCGACTCCTTTCATTGCACCAACGGTTCGACTTCATCGGGTGAGAAGTACAGGTAGCGGCCATACCATTCGTGAAGGTCGGCGGCCGGATCGTCGTCGAGCACGACGCCAAGATGGTGCTCGCCGTCGACATCCTCGTGCACCGACGTCACGCGCGCGATCTTGTCGACGAAGAACAGGTCCTGGGCGTCGGCGCGGCGCGACGGGTGCAGCCGGACGCGGCTGCCTCGACTCACCCGCACCCCGTTGACCAGCACAGCATCGACGGCAGGGTCGACCGCGCCGTCGGCAAGGGGATCCCACCACTCGATGCCGTCGGGCAGTTCCGGGATGAGTCCCGGTTCGCCGGAAGCATGTGGATTGCGCAGCACGCCATGCAGATTGAGCATCGCCTCGGGCGACATCGACTCGCACCGGTCGATGATGTTCGCGGCGCGCGGGTCGGTCGCGCGGGCCTGCGCCTTCTCCTGGTCGGTCATCGTCATGATCCGCAGCGTGAGGATCTCGTCGATTTCGGTCGAGTCGTAGAGCGCGCCCCCACTTTGCTCGGCGATCTCGGGATGGTCGTAGAGGATGATCGGTGACACCAGCATGAGCCGGTTTTCCTCGGGTGGGCCGGCCAGGACGGGAAAGCAGCGCTGATGCTTGCATCTGGATGCTGCGGCGCTCGCGTCTGCGGGCGGGTCCAGCAGAGAGACCAATTCGCCGTCGGCGACGGACAGTACAAGATGGGTTCCGATCAACGACACCGCGATGGCGTCGTCCTTGCTCGACGCGGGCGCCGCGGTGTTTGTGATGGACACGCTCAGCCGTAGCAGCCCGTCGTCGGGCTCGCACGCGACGGTAAGCTCCCCGCGTAGCTCGCGTCTCGACCGCACCAACCGTCCGCCTTCGAGATATTCGATATCGGCGCCCGGTCGAACCGCCACATGGCATGTCTGTGCCGCGCCGAGCTCGGCCAGATCGAACGGGCCGAACTGGATTTCGTGTTCGATCGCCTCATCCCACGTGAGCCACACTCCGTGTGCGGTCACCAGTTCGTCGACCGCTTCGAACCGCTGCCCGGAGCAGCGACGCTCGGCGGTGCGGCGCTGCAGTTGGAGGAACCGAACAACGACCGAAACCTCCGGGCGGTCGTGCGGACGGACGAGCAGCTGGGTCGACAGCACGCTGTCCTCCCCGATCCCGGTCTGGGCCGCGCCAGTGGGACCCAACACACCGAATTGCCAGCGGGACTGGTTCTTCTGCGAGTCGGCCCGATAGGGATACAACAGATAGCCCTCGTAGAGGACCGCGTCGGCGACCGCCCGTACCTGTTCCCAATCGGCGCTCATGAAATTTCCTGCCGGGACAACAGCGTGGTGATGGTCTCGTCGAAGGACAGCAGACCATGTCGGGACTTGTAGGCGGCCAGGTCCGTGAGTGTGTCGTGCCTCAGGCGCAGCCAACCGGTGTTCGGGAAGTGTTGCGCGATCAGGTTCTGCCATATCGCGACCGGCATGTCGAACCGGTCCTCACGGTCCCATGGCACCTGGGTGACGGCGAAGCCGCGCGATCCACGGGTGAATACGGTACCGCTGAACAGGAACTGCAACGGGATGGTTCCGCCGCGCAGGGCGTGCAGGTACTTCGCGGCAGCCACCTCGAAGTCGTAGGTGCATTCGAGTGCGAGCCCGACCTGGGTGGTGCCGGTGAACCCAGGCACCATGGCGGTGGCGTGCTGCCACAAGAAGGTGCGCTGGGTGGTGTTCCAGCGTTCGCGCGGGCCGAAAAGGTCCAGCAGACCGGTGGCCTCGTCGTCGCGGTAGCCGCGCCGCATGGGTTCGATGCGCACCTGACAACGCAGCGCCAGCGCATGGACGGGGTCGTCACCGATCGCCGCCACGCCGACGCGCGCGGTGAGGATCGGTGTCACCGCATAGGGTTCGGGGCTGACCTCAAGGACGGCGAAGGTCAGCTCCGTCGCCGGCGGCGTCGGGCCGGTCATGGTGGCACCACCCGGCTGCGGTGCGCGAGTGCGCCGAAGTACTCGGCGATGTAGCGGCGGACGTCGTGCCCACCGTCGAATCCGCGCCACAGCAACCGTATTCGGCCGACGAACTCGTAGCACGAGTCGATGGGGACGACGTAGCACTCAGGTTCCAGGGAGTCGTCGTCGGGCAGGCGGATCAGCAAGGCCTCGGTATCGGCGGCAGGCAGGCCCAGCCTGGGGTCAAGGTCGAGCATCGTGTTCCAGGCGTCCAGATCGAGTTCGGATTCGGTGGCGCCCGCCGGACCCGGATAGAACGCGACGATCCGGCCGAGTGCGGAGTTGCGAAAGAAGAACGCCAGACCGACGGGAATCTGCAGGGCTTCCCAATCTGCCCTGCTGACAGCACAATCGGGAAACACCAGATAGCGGTCGGGGACCGCGCGGTACCGCAGCTGTGCCTCACTGTCGGTGAACAGCAGGTAGCAGCCGCGGCATACGCACATCAGTTGGCGGCCTTCGACATTGACCACGTGCTGGTGTTCGTCGGGGATGGGCTCCGAGCACATCTCACACTGCTCACCGGGCTCCTCCGGTGCACCGCGGCCCGCACGGATCCGGGCCAGTACGTCCAACGGGCTGTTCACGTCATGGCTTCCTGCGCGATCGCCATCGACGGCACGCCGTCGCGCCTCAACACCGGGACGGGCTCGAGGTGCTGATCGCTGCCGTCATCCTGCGCACGACCGGCGTGAACCGCGTCGAAACCGCAACCGCAATGCGGGCACGTCAACACCGTGCCGGTCAGTGTCGCCCCCGCCATCCCACGGGTGCAGACCGGACAGCGATCGCGGTACCCGAACAGTTCGTCGTCGATGCGGCACACGAGCACCGATGTGCCTGCGACGGCGAAACCGCCCACCTCTGCGGGCATCAGGTCGTCGAGTGCGGGCACGGGATGCCAGGTGGCGGATCGATGTCCGTTGGTGTGCACGCGGGCCAGCAGCGACTGCGCGGGGATCAGCTGACGAGCGTCGCCGTCGGGCACCACCTCGATCGAAGAGACTTCGGGCGCGGCATTTTTGACCGCGTCCTCGATGGCCAATTCGAGAGTGGCCGCCGAGGACGGGCAACTCTTGCAGCTTCCGCTGAACCGCAGCCGGACCACCGGCCCGTCGACTTCGAGCAGATCGACATCGCCGCCATGCGACCCGAGGTAGGGGCGGACCCGGTCGAGCGCGTCGGCGATCCTCCGCTCGACCGGATGCGGATGCAGGCCGTGGACGAGCAGCAGACTGGCCACCAGATCGTCGCCTGCCACCGCTTCGACCATGGCCGGATCTGCGGCGAGGATCGTCAAGATCCGTTGCAGCCCGGCGCCGTACAGATCGGTCACCTCGCGTACGAGCCGTTCGGCACGATCCAGTGCCGCAGCCCCGCCGGCGGCGCTGGCGTCCAGGAGATTCTGTATTCGGTCGCCTGCCGAGCGCCAGTGCGCTACGTCATCGGGTTCGTCGTGGACCGGCGTTACGGCGGGCGTCATGTGTCAGTCCACGGTGGCTGACTGGGTGGGGGAATGCATGAGCTCCAAGGACTTTCCGTTCCCGAGGTACATGTGCACGCCACACGGCAGGCAGGGGTCGAAGCTACGCACCGTGCGCATGACGTCGATGCCCTTGAAATGCTCCCGGTCGTTCTCCTCGAATATCGGTTGACCCTGCACCGCATCCTCGTATGGCCCCGGAGTGCCGTAGCTGTCACGCGGATTGGCGTTCCACGGTGTCGGCGGATACGGGTGGTAGTTGGCGATCTTGCCATCCCGGATCACCATGTGGTGGCTCAGCACGCCACGAACGGCCTCGGTGAAGCCGCATCCGATGGCCTCGTCGGGCACATCGAATTTCTCCCACGTCTTGGTGCGGCCGGCTCGGATTTCCGCCAACGCCTGCTCGGCGAAGTGCAGCGCGCATGCCGCGGCGTAGGCCTGGAAGTAGGTGCGGGCCCGGTTGCGTTCGATGGTGTTGCTGCCCTTGTCCGGAATCTTCCATTCGAACTCGACGGGACCCTTCAGCGCGGTCTTCGGCAGATTGATCTGGACGCTGCGGCCGGTGGCCTTGACGTAGCCGATGTCGACGAGACCGGCGAGCGCCGTCGACCACAGCCGGGCCAGCGGGCCGCCGCCGGTGTCCAGCGCCAGGTGATTGGTGCCGTCGTACCAGCGCGGCGACATCACCCAGCTGTAGGCCTCGTCGAAGTCACGCTTCTGCGGCTTGGGGTTGGTGTGCTGGTTCCACGGGTGGCGTCGGTCGATCGGGTTGCCGAGCGGGTCGGTCTTGACGAACATCTCCTGATCGGACCAGTCGTCGTAATAGCTGTGCCCCAACAGGATCCGAATGCCGAGGTTGATGTCCACCAGTGAGTGGGTGACGAGTTTGCCGTCGACCACCACGCCGGGTGTGACGAACATGGCGTCGCCCCAACGCTCCATGTCCTTGTAGGCGAAATTGCACACCTCGGGATCCTGGAAGGACCCCCAGCACCCGAGCAGGGTGCGGCGCAGACCGACCTGGTCATAGCCCGGCAGGGCCTCGTAGAAGAAATCGAACAGATCGTCGTGCATCGGCACGACCTTCTTCATGAACTCGACGTAACGCATCAGCCGGGTCATGTAGTCGGTCATCAGCTGCACCGTCGCGGTCGTGCCGATACCGCCGGGATACAGCGTCGACGGGTGGACGTGGCGACCTTCCATGAGGCAGAACATCTCTCGCGTCCACCTGCTGACCTGCAGGGCCTCCCGGTAGAACTCGCCGGTGAACGGGTTGAGGGCCCGCATGATGTCGGCGATGGTGCGGTGGCCGTGCGCGTCGGCATGCGGTGCGGCTGTGTTCTCGGCCTTGGCCAGCACGCTGGGATTGGTCTCGGACACCATCTTCTCGCAGTAGTCCACGCCCACCAGGTTCTCCTGGAAGATGTTGTGGTCGAACATGTATTCCGCGGCCTCGCCGAGGTTCACCAGCCATTCGCCGAGATGCGGTGGCTTGACCCCGTAGGCCATGTTCTGGCAATAGCATGAGCAGGTCGCGTGGTTGTCGCCGCAGATACCGCAGATGCGACTGGTGATGAAGTGTGCGTCGCGCGGGTCCTTGCCTTTCATGAAGATCGAGTAGCCGCGGAATATCGATGAGGTGCTGTGGCATTCGACGACTTCGCGGTTCTCGAAGTCGATCTTGGTGTAGATGCCGAGGCTGCCGACGATGCGCGTGATCGGGTCCCATGCCATCTCCACCAGTTGGCCGGGTTCGCGCTTGATGTGTGACGGCTCGGGGATGATGGTTGTCATCGAACTTCTCTTTCAAGTGGGCAGATAAAGCCAGGAATGCCAACTGTTCCCGTGTTCCGGCGGGAGATTGACGGGTCGGGGCCACGTTGCCCCGACCCCGCATCTACCAGGTGCGAGTAGCTCCGGTCTCCAGCGTCGTACCGCGATGGCGCCACTTGGGCTCCTTGTCGACGGTGCGGCCGGTGACGTGGCGCAGGCTGCGGATCACCGATCCGTAGAGCCCGGATGCTGTCGTGGACACCTTGCCGCCTGGTGGTTCGTCCATGAACGGCATGAACTTGTCCGGGAAGCCCGGCATGGTGCACCCGATGCAGATGCCGCCGACGTTGGGGCAACCGCCGATCCCGTTGATCCAACCGCGCTTGGGCACGTTGCACTTGACCACGGGGCCCCAACAGCCGAGTTTCACAATGCATTTCGGTGACCCGTATTCGGTTGCGAAGTCGCCTTGCTCGTAATAGCCCGCGCGGTCACAGCCTTCGTGGACGGTGTTGCCGAACAGCCATGTGGGTCGGAGCGCGTCATCCAACGGGATCATGGGCGCCTGGTCGGTGGCCATGTACAGCAGGTAGGTCAGGGTCTCGGCGAGGTTGTCCGGTTGGATCGGGCAACCCGGCACGCAGACGATCGGGATACCGGCCTTGCTCTTCCAGTCCCAGCCGAGATAGTCGGGAACCCCCATGGCGCCGGTCGGATTGCCCGCCATCGCATGGATGCCACCGTAGGTGGCGCAGGTTCCGACCGCGACGACGGCCGTGGCCTTGGGGGTCAGCCGATCCAGCCATTCGCTGGTGGTCATCGGCTGGTTGGTCGCCGGGTCGTTGCCGAACCCGCACCAGTAACCCTCGCTCTTGATCTGTTCGTTGGGAATGGAGCCCTCGACAACGAGGACGAACGGATCGAGTTCCCCTCTGTCGGCTTTGAAGAACCACGCGAGGAAATCATCGGCACCGCCGGCCGGACCACATTCGAAGTCGATCAAGGGCCAGTGGACGGCGATTTTCGGTAGACCGGGAAGGGCTCCGAGGGCAATTTCTTCGATGCTCGGTTGAGTGGCGGCAGTCAACGCCACCGAGTCACCATCACAACTCAATCCGGCGTTGATCCACAGCACATGGATCAGTGCCTCTTCCGCTTTGACCGCCGCCTCTGTTGGCATACGTCACGGCTTCCTTGGGGCCCGGGCTGGGAGTCCCAAACTCTGATCTAGACGCTCACCGGCTTCTTCAGGGCGCCTGAAATCTGGGTCTACTCCTGGGAGTTCATGTTGTCAACGGCCGACGCTGACATCACGGTTTTTGCGCAGGTGTCAATCCAGGAGTACCACTGCTCGAGGCCGTCCCCGCGCGTCGCTGACACCGGCAGGATTTCAACCCCGGAATTGACGGATCGAGCTCTGCTACAACAGGTGTCGATGTCGAAATCCACGTAGGGCATGAGGTCGATCTTGTTGATGAGGACCAGGTCCGCGACCGCGAACATGTAAGGGTATTTCAATGGTTTGTCGGCCCCCTCGGTTACCGAGACAACGACGACTTTGTTGCGTTCGCCAAGGTCGAACAGGGCCGGGCAGACCAGGTTTCCGACGTTCTCGATGAACAACACCGAATCGGGCTCGGGATCGAGCGCGTCGAGGGCCCCGCCGACCATGTTCGCGTCCAGATGACAGCCGGCCCCGGTGTTGACCTGAACCGAGCGGGCGCCCGCGGACCTGATCCGGTCGGCGTCGAGCAGGGTCTCCTGATCTCCTTCGATGACCGCGATGGGTCGACGGGCCCCGTACTCGCGGACGGTGCGCTCGAGGAGAGTGGTCTTGCCCGCCCCCGGCGAACTCGTCACGTTGAGGGCCAGGATGCCGCGGCGGGCGAGCCACCGGCGATTCTCTTCGGCGACGAGGTCGTTCTTGGCGAGCACTTTCTGTTCGAGCGTGACGGTCTCGGTGTGCTCGCCGTGAGGGTGGTGGTGCTCATGAGGATGGTGGTGATCGTTGCCGGGGATGGTGATCGTCGGGCCGTCGTGGCCGTCGTCGCCGCAACCGCAGGTGGCGCACATGTCAACTCACTTCCATCGAGAGGATGCGTAGATCCCGCCCGGCGGTCACCTCGACGTCGGCGCTGCCGCACCGGCAGAGCAGGATCAGGTCGGGAAGTTCGAAATCGGTCCCGCAGCCGCGGCAGTGTGCCGTGCCCGGTTGGATGTCGAGGTCCAGTCGGGCGCCGTCGGCGACCGTGCCCTTGGTCACCAGATCGAAGCAGAACAGCATGGAGTCCGGGACGACTGCGCACAGCGCTCCGACTTCGAGTCGCACACTGCATACCCGACGACCGGCGGCGTGTTCACACACCGCGTCGACAACGCTCTGGGTTATCGCCAACTCGTGCATCGCTGCCCCGTTCGGGCCGGATCTCCTCACGATATGCCTGAATCGCCGTAACCACGGCGTGTCCACTTGAATCGAACAGGTGTTCGTCTACTGTGGGTTGCAGTTCGACTGAGCTGACTTGTCGGTGGCCTGCTCTAGCGTCACGGCCAACCGATCGGAACACCGGTCAACACGACTACTTGGAGAGGCACCACCATGGCGCAGCAAGCCCCTGATCGCGAAAAAGCCCTCGAGCTGGCGATGGCGCAGATCGACAAGAATTTCGGCAAAGGTTCGGTGATGCGCCTCGGCGAGGAGGTGCGCCAGCCGATCTCGGTGATCCCCACCGGATCGATCTCGCTGGACGTGGCGCTGGGCATCGGCGGCCTGCCGCGCGGCAGGGTCGTCGAGATCTACGGCCCGGAATCCTCGGGTAAGACCACGGTGGCGCTGCACGCGGTGGCCAACGCCCAGGCCGCAGGCGGTATCGCGGCGTTCATCGACGCCGAGCACGCACTGGATCCCGAGTACGCCAAGAAGCTCGGGGTGGACACCGACTCGCTGCTGGTGAGCCAGCCCGACACCGGTGAGCAGGCGCTGGAGATCGCCGACATGCTGGTCCGCTCCGGCGCGCTGGACATCCTGGTGATCGACTCGGTCGCTGCCCTGGTGCCTCGCGCCGAGATCGAGGGCGAGATGGGTGACAGCCACGTCGGCCTGCAGGCCCGCCTGATGAGCCAGGCGTTGCGGAAGATGACCGGCGCGCTGAACAACTCGGGCACCACCGCGATCTTCATCAACCAGCTCCGCGAGAAGATCGGCGTGATGTTCGGTTCACCCGAAACCACCACGGGCGGTAAGGCATTGAAGTTCTACGCCTCGGTTCGGCTGGACGTCCGCCGCATCGAGACCCTCAAGGACGGTACGGACGCGGTCGGTAACCGCACCCGTGTCAAGGTCGTCAAGAACAAGGTCTCGCCGCCGTTCAAGCAGGCCGAGTTCGACATCCTTTACGGTCACGGCATCAGCCGCGAAGGCTCGCTCATCGACATGGGTGTCGAGCACGGTTTCATCCGCAAGTCCGGGTCCTGGTTCACCTACGACGGTGAACAGCTGGGGCAGGGCAAGGAGAATGCTCGAAAGTTCTTGCTGGAGAACGTCAACGTCGCCAACGAGATCGAGAAGAAGATCAAGGAGAAGCTCGGTATCGGCGCCGATGTGACCGTGAACGATGACGCACTTCCCGCCCCGGTCGACTTCTGAGTCGGCTGACGACACCCGCGAAGAGCAGACGCAGGATCCCGGCAAGCGCGAGGAGCAGGCGCGTGACGTGTGTCTGCGTCTGCTCACCGTGCGAGCACGCACCCGCGCGGAGCTGGAGGGCCAGCTCGCCAAACGGGGCTATCCCGACGAGGTGAGCGCCAAAGTCCTCGACCGGCTTGCCGATGTCGGGTTGGTCGACGACGAGGACTTCGCCGAGCAGTGGGTCCGGACACGGCATGCCAACTCCGGAAAAGGTAAGCGCGCCTTGGCCGTCGAGCTTCGCAAGAAGGGCGTCGACGGCGAGGTCATCTCCGCTGCGCTGGCCGACCTCGACCCGGCCGCCGAACGCCAACGCGCCGAGCAGCTGGTACGCGACAAGCTTCGCCGTGAACGGCTGAGCGATGACGACGACGCGAAGGTGACACGTCGCCTGGTCGGCATGCTGGCCCGTCGCGGCTACAGCCAGTCGATGGCCTTCGATGTGGTCAGCGTCGAGTTGGCCAGCGAGCGGGAGCGCCGCCGGGTGTAGCGGGGCCCGAGCTAATCCCGCTGGTCCTGCAACACCACCGCGCCGGGTGCGCCTTCCTGCTCGACGGCCTCGGCACGCATGGGCGCCGGGCCGCGCGTGGACCGGCGCATCCGGCGTTCCAGCCGGGTCGCCAATGCCGAGAGCGCGAAGTTCACGGTGATCATCAGCACGGCGATGACGATCAGGGCGGGAATGTAGTTGCCGTACGCCGAACCGACGACCGTGCCCTGACGCACCATTTCCACGAACGTGATCTGGTAGCCGATCGCCGTGTCCTTCAGTACCACGACCATCTGTGACACCAGCACCGGCAGCATCGAGGTGATGGCCTGGGGGAGCAGGATCGACCGCATGGTCTGGCCCCACGTCAGCCCCAGGGCCGAGGCGGCCTCGGCCTGGCCGCGCGGCAACGCGTGCACGCCGGCCCGGACGATCTCGGCGATCACCGCGCCGTTGTAGAGCGTCAGGCCCGTCACGACGCCCGCCAGCGCCAGCTGCTTGGACGGGAACACGTCGTACATCGCGTACAGGGCGTAGCTGAACAGCATCATGATCAGCACCGGTACTGCGCGGAAGAACTCGACGACCACCGCGCACAGCCACCGCAGCGGGCCGATCGGCGACAGTCGACCGACCCCCAGCACACAGCCGAGCACGAGCGCCAGCACGATCGACAACACCGCCGCGGTCAGCGTGCCCTGCACACCGGGCAATACGTACGTCGTCCACAGGCCGCCGGTCAGGAACGGCTTCCATTTCTCCGCGGTGAGCTGCCCGGCGTCCCCGAACCGCCACACCACCGCGACCGCGGCGATCAGCACCACGGCGACCGTCAAGACGGCGGTCACGCGATTGCGCGCCCGGGCCCGCGGACCTGGAGCGTCGTAGAGAACCGATGACTCAGCCATCAGTGTTCTCCGTTCTTCGCGCGAGCGCTCATCACCGAACCACCGCCCAGCGTTTCCCGAGCCAGCCGAACAACAATCCCAGTGGCAGGGTGAGCACCAGGAATCCGGCGGCGAAGATGCTGCCCACCGCCATCAGGGCCGCAGTGTTCTCGATCATCTCCTTCATCAGCAACGCCGCCTCGGCCACACCGATCGCCGAGGCGATGGTGGTGTTCTTGACCAGGGCGATCAGCACCGAGCCCAGCGGGATGATGACCGCGCGGAAAGCCTGCGGTAACAAGATGATTCGCAGATTCTGACCGAAACTCAGCCCGAGCGAGCGGGCTGCCTCGGCCTGGCCGATGGGCACGGTGTTCACCCCGGACCGCAGCGTCTCGCACACGAACGACGCGGTGTAGACGGTCAGGCCGAGCACGGCCAGCCGGAATCCACTGTCGGCGATGGACGTCGGGGAGTTCGGATTGGTCAGCGTGATGTGCAACGTCGTCCCGATACCCAGCGAGCAGAAGATGAGGATCAGCGTCAGCGGCGTATTGCGCACCACGTTGACGTAGGCCGCACCCAGCCACCGCATCACCGGCACGGGCGACAGTCGCATCGCGGCCAGCAGGGTGCCCAGCAGCAGCGCCCCGATCGCCGAGTACACGGTCAGCTTGATCGTGGTCCAGAACGCCGACACCATCTGCCCGCTGTACTTGCCGAGGTTCAGGCCACCGGTCTCGCCTGCTTCAGTGCCGGTTGAGGTGTCCAGTGGCGGCGGGGCGGGGGTGGCGATACCCGCAGGCCCGAGGTTGCGCTCGAACGCGGCCTGCCAGGCCCCTTCCTGCTGCATCTTGACGATGGCTTTGTTGATCTTGGTCTGCAGCGTGGTGTCACCCTTACGCAGACCGATGCCGTACTTCTCGACCGAGAACGGCTTGCCGACGACTTTGAAAGCGCCGGGGAACTGGGTGGCGAAGCCGGCCAGGATCACTTCGTCGGTGCTCAGCGCGTCGATGGCGCCGGTGCGCAGCGCCTCGACACAGGCCGAATAGGTGTCGTACTGCTGCAGCTGCACGCCGGGATACTTGTCCTTGATGCGCTGAGCGGGTGTCGAGCCGGTCACCGAGCACAGCTTTTTGCCGTTCTGCAGCGACTCGACGCCGGTGATGTCGGTGTCGTCGGCCCGCACCAGCAAGCCTTGCCCGGTGATCAGATACGGCCCGGCGAAGCTGACCTTCTTCTTGCGGGCGTCGGTGATCGAGTAGGTGGCGACGATGTAGTCGACCTGGCCGTTCTCGATCAGCGTCTCCCGCTGACCGGACGGCGCCTCTTTCCATTCGATCTGGTCGGGTTTGTAACCCAGCTCCCCGGCGACATAGGTGGCGACGTCGACGTCGAACCCGGCCATCGAGCCGTCGGGTTTCTTGACCGCCAGGCCGGGCTGGTCGAACTTGGTGCCGATGACGAGCTTGTTGCTGTCGCTTCCGCAGCCGGAGGCGATGAACGGCAACGCGGCGGCCAACAGCGCGAGGACGATCAGGCGTAGCGGCCGGGCGCGGCGAGTGCGAGTGGGCATCTGGTCGCCGCCCCTCAGTGTTCGAGGATCTTGCCGAGGAAGTCCTTGGCCCGGTCGGACTTCGGATTGGTGAAGAACTCCTCGGGTGCGGCGTCCTCGACGACGGCGCCGTCGGCCATGAACACCACCCGGTGTGACGCGCGGCGGGCGAAGCCCATCTCGTGGGTGACCACCACCATGGTCATGCCTTCGCCGGCGAGGTCCGTCATCACGGCGAGCACTTCGTTGATCATCTCCGGATCGAGCGCGCTCGTCGGCTCGTCGAACAACATCACCTTCGGGTTCATGGCCAGCGAGCGCGCGATCGCCACGCGCTGCTGCTGGCCGCCGGAGAGCTGGGCCGGATACTTGTCGGCCTGACTGGCGACACCGACGCGTTCCAGCAGCGTCATCGCCTCCTTGCGCGTCTTCTCCTTGTCGGCCTTACGCACCTTGATGGGTGCGAGCGTGACGTTCTCGAGGATCGTCTTGTGCGCGAACAAGTTGAACGACTGGAACACCATGCCGACATCGGCGCGCAGTTGGGCCAGCTTGCGGCCCTCGGCGGGCAGCGGGTCGCCGTCGATGGTGATGGTTCCGGTGTCGATGGGTTCGAGCCGGTTGATCGTGCGGCACAGCGTCGACTTGCCGGAGCCCGAGGGACCCAGCACGACGACGACTTGTCCGCGCTGCACTTCGAGGTTGATGTCCTTGAGGACGTGGAGGGCGCCGAAATGCTTGTTGACGCCCTGGATCGAGATCATCGGGACCGAGGTCGCGGTGGCCATGGGTGCAGACCCTACCCAGGGAACGCTCAGCTTGGGGCGTATCCGCGTCCCCGTAACATGTTCGTCGTGACTTCCACGGTGGCGCGCGGCGCTCAGACACCCCACGAGGGGGAGTCGGACGTGCGTACCTACCAGGTCCGTACGTACGGCTGCCAGATGAATGTGCACGATTCGGAGCGACTGTCGGGTCTGCTCGAATCGGCGGGTTACCGGCGTGCCGCCGACGAGGCCGAGGCCGACATCGTCGTGTTCAACACGTGCGCGGTGCGCGAGAACGCCGACAACAAGCTGTACGGAAACCTGAGCCACCTGGCACCGCGCAAGCAGTCCGACCCGAACATGCAGATCGCGGTCGGTGGCTGCCTGGCGCAGAAGGACCGCGACGCGGTCCTGAAGAAGGCGCCGTGGGTCGATGTGGTCTTCGGCACCCACAACATCGGTTCGCTGCCGACGCTGCTGGAACGTGCCCGGCACAACCGCGAAGCTCAGGTCGAGATCGTCGAAGCGCTGCAGGAATTCCCTTCGACCCTGCCTGCAGCCCGCGAATCCGCTTATGCGGCATGGGTTTCCATCTCGGTGGGGTGTAACAACACCTGCACGTTCTGCATCGTGCCCGCGTTGCGGGGCAAAGAGGTGGACCGCAGGCCCGGCGACATCCTTGCCGAGGTGCAGTCTCTCGTCGACCAGGGTGTGCTCGAAATCACGCTACTGGGCCAGAACGTCAACGCCTACGGCGTGTCGTTTTCGGACGAGCGCTTGCGCGAGGACCCGGCCAACTGGGCCGATGTCCCGCGCGATCGCACCGCGTTCTCGAAACTGCTGCGGGCCTGCGGAAAGATCGACGGCCTTGAGCGGGTGCGGTTCACCTCGCCGCATCCGGCCGAGTTCACCGACGACGTCATCGAGGCGATGGCCCAGACACCGAACGTGTGCCCGACGCTGCACATGCCGTTGCAGTCGGGTTCGGACCGCATCCTCAAGGCGATGCGCCGCTCCTACCGGGCCGAGCGCTATCTCGGCATCATCGACAAGGTGCGCGCCGCGATCCCGCACGCAGCCATCACCACCGACATCATCGTCGGGTTCCCAGGCGAAACCGAGGAAGACTTCCAGGCCACCCTCAACGTCGTCGAGCGGGCCCGGTTCGCAAGCGCTTTCACGTTCCAGTACTCGATCCGCCCCGGCACCCCGGCCGCCACCATGGCCGACCAACTCCCCAAAGATGTTGTGACCGAGCGTTATCAGCGCCTGATCGACCTGCAGGAGCGAATCTCGCTGCAGGACAACCAAGCTCAGGTGGGGCGCACCGTCGAGCTGTTGGTCGCCACCGGTGAGGGCCGCAAAGACGCCGCGACCGCGCGGATGTCGGGCCGGGCCAGGGACGGCCGGCTGGTGCACTTCACACCAGGCGGCATCGCGCGCGACGTGATCCGGCCCGGCGACATCGTGACCACGACGGTCACCGCGGCCGCCCCACATCATCTGATTGCCGACGCGCCTGTGACGCAGCACCGGCGCACCCGCGCGGGAGATGCCCACGCGGCCGGGCAGCGGCCGCGCACCGGCGTCGGCCTGGGGTTGCCCCGCGTCGGCGCTCCGCCTGTCCAACCCCCATCGGGAGGATGCAGCTGTTGACCGACGAGCACTTCGACGAGTTCAAGGGTGACCTCGACGCCGTCGAACGCAAGATGGCCCGGGAATTCGATCCCGGCAGCCGGGCGGTGGTGGTGGCGATCCTCGTGTTCGTCGTGCTGCTGTCCTTCGTGCTGCCCCACACCGGGGCGAGCAAGGGTTTCGACGTGCTGGTCGGTGACGCCACGGCGGTCGCCGACGGCATCTCCCTGCCGTCGCGGGTGTTCACCTGGATGGCGCTGGTCTTCGCGGTGGGTTTCTCGACGCTGGCGCTGCTGACGCGGCGGTGGGCCCTGGCGTGGGTGGCACTCGCCGGCTCGGCGGTGGCAAGCGCCACCGGCATGCTGGCGGTGTGGTCACGGCAGACCGCCGTGCACCATCCCGGCCCCGGCATCGGGCTGATCATCGCGTGGATCGCGGTGATCGTGCTGACGTTCCACTGGGCGCGCGTGGTGTGGTCGCGGACAGCGGTCCAGTTGGCCGCCGAGGAAGAGCGTCGCCGTGCGGCCGCCAAGCGACACCAGCGCGGCCTGCTCGACGACATCAAGGACGCCAAGCCCACCGACCCCGACAACCCGGACGCCTGACGGCGTAACCGGGTAGGGGACCGTCCTGGCCTACCGGCGTTTGCCCAGCGACTCCGCGGCGGCGTCGGCCCACTGGCGCCACTGCTCGGCACTGGCACGGGCCGCCTCGGCTTCCTTGGTCCGACCCGCGGCCTCGGCCTTCTGCGCCTGCTTCTCGAACTGCTCGACGCGGCTGCGGAACTGGTCGGCGCGGGCCTGGGCTTCCGGGTCGACGCCACCGGTCGGGGCATCGCGGATCTTCTTCTCGATCACCCGCAACCGACGTTCCAGCTCGGCGCTGCGTTCGCGGGGCACCTTGCCGATCGCGTCCCACTTGTCGCCGATCGTGCGCAGCGCTGCCCGGGCGGCGTCCAGGTCGGCCGTGTCGAGCTTCTCGGCCTCGGCCAGCAACGCTTCCTTGGCCACGGCGTTGGCCTCCAACTCGGCGTCACGCTCAGCGTGGGCGGCGTTGCGCGCGGAGAAGAACACGTCCTGAGCAGCCTTGAACCGCTGCCACAACGCGTCGTCGACGTCCTTGGCCGCGCGGCCGACGGCCTTCCACTGGTTGAGCAGGTCGCGGAACGCCGCGCCGGTGGCGCCCCAGTCGGTGGAGTCG
Source organism: Mycobacterium sp. 852013-50091_SCH5140682 (assembly GCF_001665685.1). Lineage (GTDB taxonomy): Bacteria > Actinomycetota > Actinomycetes > Mycobacteriales > Mycobacteriaceae > Mycobacterium. The sequence goes on along the minus strand of NZ_LZTB01000062.1, from coordinate 709 downwards.
GCCAACTGCTCGGCCTTCTCACACAGTTCTTCCTTGGCTTGCCGGGCGCTGGCCCGGCCGCGGTCGAGCTCGGCGAAATGCGAGCCGCGCCTGCGGTTGAACGTCTCGCGTGCCGCCGAATAGCGCTTCCACAGCGCGTCGTCGACCTTGCGGTCCAGCCCGGTGATCGAGCGCCACTCATCGAGAATCTCGCGAAGCCGGTCGCCTGCGGCCTTCCACTGGGTGGCGTTGGCGGCCAGGTCCTCAGCCTCGGCGGCCAGCGCCTCCTTGCGGGCGGTCTGCGTGGCGCGATGCTCGTCCCGCTGCGCGCGTTCGGTCGCGGCGGCCGAGTCAGCTTGGTCGAGGATGGCTGTCAGCCGGGCGCTCAACGCATCGATATCGCCGAGAACCGCTGCGGTGGGCAGGGTTTCGGCCAGGGAGGCCGCTGCGGTTTTGATCTTGCGGGCGTCGCCCGTGCCGGAGGACAGCCGGTGTTCGAGCAGCGCCACCTCGGTGTGCAGATCGTCGAAGCGGCGGCCGAAATGCGCGAAGGCCGACTCGTTGTCGCCTGCCTGCCAGGACCCGATGACGCGTTCGCCGGACCCGGTGATCAGCCAGACCGTGCCGTCGTCATCCACGCGACCGAACCGGTGCGGATCGCTTGCCGGCGGCACGGGCACGACCGGTGCCGCTGTCTCTTATACACATCTGACGCTGCCGACGATCGCAT
>NZ_LZTB01000061.1 GCF_001665685.1 Mycobacterium sp. 852013-50091_SCH5140682 | reverse complement strand
TCGTGCTGCTGATCACCGGTGTGTGGCTGACCCTGTTCTTCGACCCGTCGATGGCCGAGGTCACCTACAACGGTGTGTACCAACCACTTCGGGGTGTGCAGATGTCACGCGCCTATGAGACGGCGCTGGACATCAGCTTCGAGATCCGTGGCGGCCTTTTCGTCCGCCAGATCCACCACTGGGCCGCCCTGATGTTCGCCGCATCGATCATGGTCCATCTCGCCCGGGTGTTCTTCACCGGCGCGTTCCGGCGCCCACGCGAGGCCAGTTGGGTCACGGGCGCAATCCTGTTGATCCTGGCCATGTTCGAGGGCTACTTCGGATACTCGCTGCCCGACGACCTGCTGTCCGGCATCGGTCTGCGCGCCGCGCTGTCCTCGATCACCCTGGGATTACCCGTCGTGGGAACCTGGCTGCACTGGGCGTTGTTCGGCGGCGACTTCCCCGGCACCGTGCTGATCCCGCGCCTCTACGCCCTGCACATCCTGCTGATCCCCGCCGTGATCTTGGCACTCGTGGCCACTCACCTCACCCTGCTCTGGTTCGGCAAGCACACGCAGTTCCCGGGCCCGGGACGCACGGAAAAGAATGTTGTCGGCGTGCGCGTGATGCCGGTGTTCGCAGTCAAGTCCGGTGCATTCTTCGCGATGATCACCGGCGTGCTCGGCCTGATGGGCGGCCTGCTCACCATCAACCCGATCTGGAACCTGGGCCCCTACAAGCCATCTCAGGTATCGGCCGGTTCACAGCCGGACTTCTACATGATGTGGACCGAGGGCCTGGCCCGTATCTGGCCGGCCTGGGAGTTCTACCCGTTCGGCCACACCATCCCCGCGGTGGTCTGGGTCGCGGTGATCATGGGTGTTGTCTTCGGCCTGCTGATCGCCTACCCGTTCATCGAGAAGAAGGTGACCGGCGACGACGCGCATCACAACCTGCTGCAGCGTCCCCGGGATGTGCCGGTGCGCACCGCCATCGGCTCCATGGCCATCGCGTTCTACATGGTGCTCACCCTGGCCGCGATGAACGACATCATCGCGCTCAAATTCCACATCTCCCTGAACGCCACCACCTGGATCGGCCGCATCGGCATGGTCGTCCTGCCCGGCATCGTCTACTACATCGCCTACCGCTGGGCCGTCTCCCTGCAACGCAGCGACCGCGCCGTCCTCGAACACGGCATCGAAACCGGCATCATCAAACGCCTGCCGCACGGCGCCTACGTCGAACTGCACCAACCGCTGGGCCCCGTCGACGACCACGGCCACCCCATCCCACTGGAATACCAGGGCGCCGCCCTGCCCAAGCGGATGAACAAGCTCGGCTCCGGCGGTGCCCCCGGCACCGGCAGCTTCCTCTACGCCGACCCCGCCGCGGAACACGACGCCATCACCGAAGCCGCACACGCCTCCGAACAGAAGGCGCTCACGGCC
>NZ_LZTB01000060.1 GCF_001665685.1 Mycobacterium sp. 852013-50091_SCH5140682 | reverse complement strand
TACCTCAAGCCGGGCACCGTCACCATCGTCCCCATCGACAAAAAGTCGTTCAAGGGCAAGGGAACCCGCGTGACCATCACCGGGGTGCGCATCAAGTTCGACCAGTGCGCCGGTCAGTCGTTCATCCGCACCTACTCCACGCTGACCAGCTCCACCGACAACACCGACGACGTCGTCACCTACCTCGGCGTGACCAAGGCCGTCTAAGGCCCGACAAAACCCACGACACCGATGACGCACACCGAACACTCCCCGGTTTCGACACCCACGAGAGGCACACGTTCCCGCATGTTCAATCGTCTCGCCACCCTGGCAGCCCTCTGCATGTTGGCCCCGGTCGCCGTGGCACCACTGGCCTCCGCCGAACCCGGCGTCGTGACCACCCCCGACGGCTGGAAGCTCACCGTCGCGGCCACCAATGAGAGCCAGCTGCCCATCGCCCCGCTGACCACCGCCGCGTCCTCGCGTGAATACCTGGTCGCCGGCACCTTCACCGGCAC
>NZ_LZTB01000059.1 GCF_001665685.1 Mycobacterium sp. 852013-50091_SCH5140682 | reverse complement strand
CCATCACCGCCAGACCCGTCACCCCGATTTGAGCCGTCCCGGTCCTACCCGTGTTCGTCATCCAGCAGCCTTTCGATAGTTGTTACCGCAAAACGCTTTATCGCAAAACGCTTTTCCACCGGCAGCGCATCCGCGCCTAACCGGCCCAACTGCTGAACAGGCGGCGCAGCTCGGTCAGCCAAGGGACGGCCACGGCGACCGTGGGGACGACGAGCACGGCGACCGCGGCCAGATAGGCGGTCACCGCGAGCGCGACGCTGTTGGGTTTTCCGCCGAGGCGGCGCACGCGGATCACCGTCGTCGGGCCGCCCGCGGCCATGGCACCCGACGGGGTGCGGCCCGAGGCACACGCGACCAGGGCGCGCGCCAGCGGCGTGGGCCCGGCGGTCCGTACGGCGGCGTCGTCGGCCAGTAGTTCGATCAGTAGCCGGACCGCGTCGAGCGCGCTGGCGCTGCGGACGAACCGGGGGAATGCGGCGTGCACCGCGGTGAACATCTCGAGCACCAGATCGTGGCGGGCCCGCAGATGTGCTCGTTCATGGGTGATGATCGCGGCGATCTCACTGTCGGACAGGGTGGTCAAGGTGCCTTCGCTGACCACGACGCGGCTGCGCACACCGGGCAGGCAGTAGGCCAGCGGTTGGGCTACGTCGAGGATTCGCAGGCCACCGCGGGCGAGCGGGACGTTGATTCCCGCGGGGGTACAGACGTGGTGCGGCAGCCCCTCGCGGGACTTACCGAGCAGATCGACCATCATGCGGTGATGCGCGCGCCTGCGCCGGGTGGCGATGGCCACCTGCACGACGGCGAGGCACAGCCGGGCACCGATGAACAGCGTGACCGTGAACACCACGACGTAGGTCAGCCAGAGAGGCAGGCTCAGTGCGGCGATCTCGCCGGTGATGGTGGCCGTCGGGCGGCCGTCCGGGCCGGGCACGAACAGCCTGCTCGCGATGGCGATTCCGGCCGAGAACGCCGACAGCACGGCGGCCAGGGCGATGGACTGCCACAACACGATTGCCGCGCGGGGGGCCCGCAGAGGCCAGGATGCTCGTGCCAACATCGCGGGCACCGGCCCCACCAGGGCCAGCGCCACGAGTGTGAAGGCCAGCGCGGACACGCCGTAAGTCTCTCTCAGGAGATGCTGGAATGGCCAGCCGGTGGCGGAATTCGGTCCTTGCTCTCCAGTTCGGCGAGAGCCCGCCGCAGGGCTTCGGCCTCATCCGCACCGACCCGCTCGACGAAATGAACGAGTGCGGCCTGGCGGCTGCCGGAGTCCGCGGCCTGGTCGAGGGCGTCGACCATGAGGCCGGCGACCAGCTCGTCGCGGCCGTGCGTGGGCGCATAGCGATGCGCCCGATCATCGCGGTGCTGTACGACCAAGTTCTTCTTCGCGAGTCGTTGCAGCACGGTCATGATCGTCGTATAGGCCAAGTCGCGGCGGGCGGCCAGCGCCTCGTGGACTTGGCGAACCGTTTGGGGTTCGGGTGCGGACCACAGGTGGTCCATCACCTCGCGCTCGAGCTCCCCGAGGCGCGTCAGTTTCGCCATGTTCCGTTCACTTCCTGAGCAGTAAGGCCAGCGTACTACGGCGGTACTACCGCGCGTCGTATCGATTATGTGGCGGTCGGCGGATGCCCTGCCAGCGCCGGTTAGCCCAAGGTCAGCGCATGTTCGCCAGGCCTTGTGAAACCAGTCACACCGGCTGGCACCCATCCGGCGCGTAGCTATAGTAAGGCTAACCTAACTCAATCGGGAGCCTTGGGAGGTGTCATGACGGTCGTGGTCGACGATCCCCTGATCGCGGGGATGGCCATCAGGCGGACGCTGCCGCTGCACGAATCGAGCCGAAAGCTGCGCGAGCTGTATCCGGAGTGCCCACGTGTCTACGGCGTGGCCGTGATGCGCGACCTGTCTCGGCGCCGGTGGTGGCCGTTGGAAGAGGCCATCGGCGCCGGCCGGCTGCGGGGCATGTTCGACGCGGCCGTCGCGGAAACCGGCAACCGGGCTGCGGTGGCCCAGCAGCTTGCCGCAACGCTCGCGCACGTCGTCATCGGCCGCGTGGTGCCGCTGCTGGTCTTGGAGGGGCGGGCCTGGGACACCGGCCTGGAGAACCTCTGGGTGCATGTCGACTCGGAGGGGTCCATCGACTGGGTGGGAGTGGTCGACCCGGTCTTGCGGGCCCTGCCCGACGACATCCATTTCCGCGGCAGGCCCTCCCGCATCGCCGACGCGGCCCGCGACGGCATCGTGGCGCTGCCCAACGAGGCCGCGCTCACCACCTGGGTCGCCCATCGCAGTCACCGGGCGCTGGCGCCGTTGTTCGACCAATTGGTAGAGATCAGTGGCGGGGCCATATCAACGGTGGCCATGTGGCACATGGTCGGTGCCGCGGTTGTCTCCGCCGCCACGCAGGTGCCACTGCTGTCCGGTTGCAGTGAGTTTGTCAGCATGCGACGTGGTCAGGCGGTGCTCGACGCGCTGGCAGGGTTCGGCCTGCCGGTTCGGGGCGCGGGGCGGGCAGGGAAGGTCTTGCTTAATTAGGACAGCCTTGCCTATTATTCGAGGACGAGCTAACGGACCGCGCCGGAGTCCTGAGGGCTGCAGAGACCCCCGGTCCACTCGAAGGGCGGGTCCCGCGCGTATTGCGCGGGACCCGCCCGCTTCTTTACGGCGATCGGCCGTGTAGACACGAGGACTGTGACCACAGATGTGCCCGAGGACCTCGGCAAGGGATTCGACAACGTAATCGGCCTCAAGTACGTCGAACTGAGTCCCGACGGCGGCCGGGCGCAGCTGACCATCACCGACGAGCTGCTGCAGCCGTGGGGGATCATGCACGGTGGCGTCTACTGCGCGATCGTCGAGAGCCTGGCAAGCGTGTCAGCGCATGTCTGGCTCTCCGAGCACGGCGGGGGAACCGTCGTCGGCGTCAACAACAACACCGACTTTCTGCGGGCAATCGGATCCGGCACTGTCACAGCGGTTTCCACGCCGATTCACAGGGGCCGCCGCCAGCAGCTGTGGCTGATCACCATCACCGACGAGAACGACAAGCTCGTGGCCCGCGGCCAGGTGCGGCTGCAGAACCTCCCGACGGAGTAGCCGGAAAGCGCGTGCGCTGCTGACTCGCTCCCGCCGTGGCAGGATCGCGCTCTATGCGATTGACCCCGCACGAGACCGAACGGCTGCTGCTGTCGTATGCCGCCGAACTGGCTCGGCGCAGACAAGCCCGCGGGCTGCGGCTCAATCATCCCGAAGCTGTTGCGGTGATCACCGATCACCTGCTGGAAGGTGCGCGCGACGGGCGCACGGTCGCCGAGCTCATGGTCAGTGGCCGCACTGTACTCAGCCGCGACGAGGTGATGGAGGGCGTGCCGGAGATGCTCGACGAAGTCCAGGTGGAGGCCACTTTCCCGGACGGCACCAAGCTGGTCACCGTCCACCACCCGATCGGCTGACGATGATCCCGGGAGAGATCGTCTTCGGCGACGGACCAATCACCATCAACGCCGACGCCGTGCGCCGCACCGTCGACGTCGTCAACACCGGGGATCGCCCGGTCCAGGTCGGCAGCCACGTGCATCTGCCGCAGGCCAACGCCGCGCTGGATTTCGACCGTGAGGCGGCCTACGGCCATCGCCTCGACATTCCGGCCGGTACCGCGGTTCGCTTCGAACCCGGTGTGCTGCAGCGTGTCTCACTGGTGCCGCTGGCCGGTTCCCGCGAGGTGTACGGCATCAGTCTCAATCCGCCGGGACGATTGGACCCAACCTCATGAGTGAGCTGAGCCGGGCGCGTTACGCCGCGCTGTTCGGGCCGACGACCGGGGACCGCATCCGGCTGGCCGACACCGAGTTGTTCGTCGAGATCACCGAAGACCGCAGCGGCGGGCCGGGATTGGCCGGTGACGAAGCGGTGTTCGGGGGCGGCAAGGTGCTGCGCGAGTCGATGGGCCAGGCCCGCGTCACGCGGGCCGAAGGCGCACCGGACACCGTCATCACGGGCGTGGTGATCATCGACCACTGGGGAATCATCAAGGCCGACATCGGTATCCGTGACGGTCGCATCGCCGCCATCGGCAAGGCCGGGAACCCCGACATCATGTCCGGGGTCCATCCGGACCTGGTGGTCGGCCCGTCCACCGAGATCATCGCGGGCAACGGGCGCATCCTCACCGCGGGTGCCATCGACTGTCATGTGCATCTGATCTGCCCGCAGATCATGGCCGAGGCCCTCGGCGGCGGCATCACCACGATCATCGCGGGCGGCACCGGCCCGGCCGAGGGCAGCAAGGCCACCACGGTCACACCGGGCGCCTGGCATCTGGCTCGCATGCTCGAGGCACTCGACGGCTGGCCTCTCAACGTGGCGCTGCTGGGCAAGGGCAACACCGTCAGCGCCGAGGCGATGTGGGAGCAACTGCGCAGCGGCGCAGCGGGTTTCAAGCTCCACGAGGATTGGGGCACCACGCCGGCGGCCATCGACGCCTGCCTCACGGTGGCCGATGCCGCGGGCGTGCAGGTCAACATCCACACCGACACCCTCAACGAAGCCGGTTTCGTGGAGGACACGCTGGCCGCGATCAAGGGCCGCGCCATCCACGCGTACCACACCGAGGGCGCGGGCGGCGGGCACGCACCCGACATCATCACCGTCGCCGGTCACCCCAATGTGCTGCCCAGCTCCACCAATCCGACGCGGCCACACACCGTCAACACCCTCGACGAGCACCTCGACATGCTGATGGTCTGCCACCACCTCAACCCCAGCGTGCCCGAGGATCTGGCGTTCGCGGAAAGCCGCATCCGTCCCTCGACCATCGCTGCCGAGGATCTGCTGCACGACATCGGCGCCATCTCGATGATCGGCAGCGACGCGCAGGCCATGGGCCGCGTCGGCGAAGTGGTGCTGCGCACCTGGCAGACCGCGCATGTGATGAAGCGGCGGCGCGGGCCGCTGGAAGGCGACGGCGCCGCCGACAACCTCCGGGTCCGCCGCTACGTCGCGAAATACACCATCTGCCCGGCGATCGCGCATGGGATGGATGACGAGATCGGCTCGGTCGAGGTGGGCAAGCTCGCCGATCTGGTGTTGTGGGAGCCGGCCTTCTTCGGGGTCCGGCCGCACGCCGTGCTCAAGGGCGGGATGATCGCCTGGGCGGCGATGGGCGATGCCAACGCCTCGATTCCGACACCGCAACCGGTCCTGCCGCGGCCCATGTTCGGCGCTGCCCCCGCGGCCGCGGCTGCCACGTCACTGCACTTCGTCGCACCCCAGGCCATCGCGGACGGACTGGGAGAGCGGCTGGATGTCCGGCGAAAGCTGGTCGCTGTCAAGAATGTTCGGCGGATCGGCAAAGCGCACATGCCGCTCAACGATGCGTTGCCGCGCATCGAGGTGGATCCCGACACGTTCACGGTGCGCATCGACGGCGAGGTGTGGCAGGAGCAGCCCGCGGCCGAACTGCCGATGGCCCAGCGCTACTTCCTGTTCTGATCGGGCGTGCGGAAATGACCGGTCTGGCAACGCTGTTGACGCTCGCGGATTCCCGCCTGCCCACCGGCGGGCACGTGCATTCCGGTGGTGTCGAGGAGGCCGTGGCCCGCGGGTTGCTCAGCGACGTCGGCTCGGTGCGGGCGTATCTCGTGCGGCGTATCCGCACCCATGGTTTGGTGACGGCCTCGCTGGCTGTCGCAGTCCGTACCGGTGTGCTCGACGCTGCTGCGGGCGACGCCGAAACCGACGCCCGTACACCGGCTCCGGCGTCCCGCGCGGCATCGCGCGCCCAGGGGCGGGGACTGGTCCGGTTGGCCCGGCGGGTGTGGCCCGAGCACCATTGGGACGCCCTCGGTGTCCGACCGCATCTCGCCGTCGCTGCCGGATCTGTCGGCGCCGCAGCGGATCTGACACCTGTGCAGACAGCGCTCGCGGTCGTCTACACCACGATGACCGGATCGGCCACCGCCGCCCAACGACTGCTCGCGCTGGACCCCGGTGATGTCGCGGCGCTGACTTTCGCACTGTCCGGGCTGTGTGAGACCACCGCCGCGTCGGCTGTCGCGGGCCTGGCCGATCTGTCCGATCCGCTCCTGGATGTGCTTGCCCAGCAACACGCAGAGCGTGAGCGACCTCTGTTCGTCTCCTGAGAGGGGAAATCTCAACCATGCCACCACATCTCATCGACGGTGAACCGCATGCACATCCGCCGCGGCCCAAGCGGGTGCGACAGCCGGGCGAGCCGTTGCGCATCGGCATCGGCGGGCCGGTCGGTTCCGGCAAGACCGCACTGGTGGCCGCGTTGTGCCGGCAGCTGCGCGAGGAGCTGTCGCTGGCCGTGCTGACCAACGACATCTACACCACCGAGGACGCGGATTTCCTGCGCAGACACGCGGTCCTGCCCGACGAGCGGATCGCCGCCGTGCAGACCGGCGGATGCCCGCACACCGCGATCCGCGACGACATCACCGCCAACCTCGACGCCATCGACGATCTGATCGACACCAATCCCGGTCTCGACCTGATCCTTGTCGAGTCCGGCGGCGACAATCTCACCGCGACGTTCTCGTCGGGTCTGGTGGACGTCCAGATCTTCGTCGTCGACGTCGCAGGCGGCGACAAGGTTCCGCGCAAGGGCGGCCCGGGGGTGACCTTCTCGGATCTGTTGGTGGTCAACAAGACCGATCTCGCCCCAATGGTCGGGGCCGATCTCGAGGTCATGCGTTCCGACGCCGCCAGAGTCCGCGAGGACCGCCCGACCGTGCTGATCTCGCTCACCGACGACCCGTCGGCCGGTCCGGTGCTGACCTGGGTGCGGGACCAGTTGGCGCTCGCACACGCACCGACGGTGTGATGCGGGCGTGCATCCTCGTCGTCGCGCGACCAGGCCGGCTGGCGCGGATCGAGGGCGGTGACGGCATTGCGGGCAGGCACACCGAACCGGACACCGTGCATCTGGTGTCGACGGCGGCCACGCCGCTCGGCGGTGACTCGCTGAAGGTGCGGTTGGTGGTCGAGCCCGGTGCGCGGCTGCGCCTCCGTACCGTCGCGGCCGCGGTGACCCTGCCCGGTGCGGGCAGCGACCATTCGACCGCGTGGTGGGACATCGAGAACGCAGGCGACCTCGATCTCGATCCGCAACCGACGGTCGTCGCCGGCGGATCCAGCCACGGCACCGACGTGCGGATCCGGCTCGCGGACACCGCGCGGCTGCGCTTGCGGGAACGCGTACAGATCGGCCGATGGGGGGAACGCGACGGATTCTGGTCGGGGACGCTGTCCGCCGATGTCGGTGCGACGCCGCTGCTGCGACACCGCGTCGAACTGGGCAGCGGGGCCGTCGGTGACGACGCACTTGCCGAACCGCGCGCATGCATCAGCGAATTGCGTTATCCCGCGCGGTCTTTCGAGACGGACGGCACGGTGCTGGAACTCGCGCGCGGCGGCAGCCTGGCCACCTGGCAGGGTGACCGGCTGCCTGCCGGCTAGGCGCTAGGACGCGGCTTTCTCGGTTTCCTTGACCGAGGCCGCGATCTCCTCGAGTTCCTCGATCCTGGTCCTGGCGTAGGCCTGCTGCTCGGTGATGGTGAGCTGGCCGCGCTGGCGGCTCAGGAACGTCACCGCCCACGACAGCAGGGTCGCGATCTTGGTCTTGAAGCCCACCAGGTAGATGAGGTGCAAGCCCAGCCAGGCCAGCCACGCGATGAAGCCGCTGAACTCCAGCTTGCCGACCTTGGCCACCGCATTCCACTTCGACACCGTGGCCATCGAGCCCTTGTCGAAGTACTTGAACGGGGTGCGGATCTTCGGGCTGGTGCCGCTGACTTCCCGCTTGATCAGCTTGGCGGCGTACTTTCCGCCCTGGATGGCGCCCTGTGCCATACCCGGCACGCCGTCCACCGCCGCCATGTCGCCGACCACGAACACGTTGGGGTGTCCCGGGATGGTCAGGTCGGGAAGCACCTTGACCCGGCCTGCGCGGTCCAATTCCACGCCGCACTGCGCGGCGAGGTCCTTACCGAGTGGGCTGGCCGAGACGCCGGCAGACCACACCTTGCACGCCGATTCGATCCGGCGCAGCGTGCCGTCCTTGTCTTTGACGGTGATGCCGTTGTGGTCGACGTCGGTCACCATGGCGTTGAGCTGGATCTCCACGCCCATCTTCTCCAGCCGGTCCTTGGCACGCTTGCCGAGTTTTTCACCCATGGGCGGCAGCACGGCCGGCGCGGCGTCGAGCAGGATGACGTGCGCCTCGGTGGGGTCGATATGGCGGAAGCTGCCCCGCAGCGTCTGGTCGGCGAGCTCCTGGATCTGGCCGGCCATCTCGACACCGGTGGGGCCTGCGCCGACGACGACGAATGTGAGCAGCTTCTTGCGACGTTCGGGGTCACTCGACCGCTCGGCCTGCTCGAACGCACCCAAGATGCGGCCACGCAACTCAAGAGCGTCGTCGATCGACTTCATCCCCGGTGCCCACTCGGCGAAGTGGTCATTGCCGAAGTAGGACTGGCCTGCGCCCGCGGCGATGATCAGGCTGTCGTAGGGCGTCGAGTAGGTGTGTCCGAGCAGGACCGAGTCGACGGTCTGCTTCTCCAGGTCGATGTGCGTGACGTCGCCGAGCAGAACCTGCGCATTGCGCTGCTTGCGCAGGATCAGCCGCGTCGGAGGGGCGATCTCACCTTCGGAGATGATGCCGGTGGCCACCTGGTACAGCAGCGGCTGGAACAGGTGATGCGTGGTGCGGGCGATCAACTTGACGTCGACATCGGCGTTCTTGAGCGTTTGGGCGGCGTTCAGCCCGCCAAAGCCCGATCCGATGATGACGACCTTATGCCGATCCGTTGCCTTGGCTCCGGGGTGGCTCATTCGTTGCTCCTCGCAGACGTATGCCTGTTCAATACCAACTGACAGGGTAGTCGGCAGGATTCCTGCCAGCGCGGTGAGATGGCTCATCGCACTGTTTGTTTACCCCGATATCAGCGGTTTGAGCGCTTCGCCCACTCCCGTGATGCCACCGGGGACGTAGCCGCCCATCGTGACCGGGCTCAGGATCACCCCGTCCACCCCAGCGTCGAACACTTTGGCCTGCAGTTGCTCGGCCACCTGCTCGGGCGTGCCGACCGCGGCCCGCTGCTTGAAGTCGTCGGGCACCGCGTCGGCGCTCACCTGGTCACCGATCAGGGCGATCACCAGCATGCTGGTCTCCAGTGTCGCCGGGTCGCGGCCGATCTTCTCGCACTCCTGCTTGACGACGGCGAGCTTGTGGGGCAGTTCGTCGAAGTTCGTGATGAGGTTCAGGTGGTCGAAGTGCCGGGCCGCAAGCGGGATGGTCTTCTTCTCGCCGCTGCCACCGATCATCAGCGGAATGTGGTCGCGGAACCGGGGATTGGCCATGGCCTCGACGGTTTTGTAGTACTTGCCGCTGAAGGTCGGGCGCTTGCCCTCGATCATCGGGATGATGATCTGCAGTGCTTCGTCGAGCTTGTTGAAGCGTTCGGTGAACGTGCCGAACTCGAAGCCGAGTTGGTCGTGCTCGAGCTCGAACCAGCCGGTGCCGATGCCCAGGATCGCGCGGCCCTGGCTGACCACGTCGAGCGTGGTGATGGCCTTGGCCAGCAGGGTCGGGTTGCGGTAGGTGTTGCCGGTGACCAGGGTGCCGAGCTGGACGCGCTCGGTCGCGCTGGCCAGCGCCCCCAGGGCGGTATAGGCCTCCAGCATCGGCTGGTCGGGGGTGCCCAGGCCGGGCAGTTGATAGAAGTGGTCCATCACGAAAACCGAGTCGAAGCCTGCGTTCTCGGCTTCGGAGGCCTGCGCGATGACGGTCGGGAAGAGTTCAGAAACGCCTGTGCCGTAGGAGAAGTTCGGGATCTGGAGGCCGAGTTTTATGGTCACGCCTTCACGTAACCAGCAACTAAGCGGAGCGGCAACCCCGTTTAGCTCCGGGTGAACGGCGGAATATTTCAGGCGAAGCTTGCCAACGCGCCTTGGCCGACGTGCATGGTCTCGCCGGTGATGTGGCGGGCGGCAGGCGTGGTCAGGAACACCGCGAGCCGCGCCACCTCGTCGGCGACCGACGGCGGCGTGCTGCTCAGCCCGGCGTAGCCGGGTTCGGCGCTCCGGCCGGGGGCGATGGCGTTGACGGTGATGCCGCGGGTGCCGAAGTAGGCGGCCTGCCCGGCGGTCCAGTCGGCCAACGCGGCCTTGACCGCGGCGTCGGCGCTGCCTGCACGGGGGCTTTCGGTGATGACGTTGACGATGGTGCCGCCCGACCGCAGGTGATCGCCGATGATCTGCACGGTCAGAGCGGCGGATACCACGGTGGTGTCGAGTGCGTTGCGCCAGGCGGCGGCGTGATCGGCCAGCGTGAAGGTGCGCGGGTCCTTGGCGTCCCAACGCGGAGCCGGAACGTTGACCAGGGTGTCGATGTGGTGCGGGAACAGGCGGCGGGCCTGCTCGAGGCTGGCCGCGTCGGTGTTGTCGAAGACGATCGATTCGACCTCGAGTTCCTTGGCGGCGACCTCTAAGTCGTCACGGCGACTGCCGGCGATAACCACGTTGTGGCCGGCATCTTTGAAGCCCGCCGCGATGACGCGACCAAGCTCGGTATCGCCGCCGGTGACCAGCACCTCCGCCATGATGTACCTCCATGTACCTGGGGATCGCCACCCGGGCGGGGGCGATCACCCGACGATGTTACTGGACGGTAGCTATCTGACGAAACTTGACGCGCATCAATCTGGCTATTAGTTCGCCTACGGTTTGTGCCATGTCTCGGATCAGCACCGGTGTGCCCCGGTCGTGAGCGCACCGCCCGGCCTGCCCCGGTGGATCTATCTGCCTGCCGCCCTCGGCGCGGTCTTCGTCGTGCTGCCGCTGGTCGCCGTGGTCGTGAAGGTCGACTGGGCCCGGTTCTGGACGCTCATCGTCAGTGATTCGTCCACGGCCGCGCTGCTGCTGAGTGTCAAGACCGCGGCCGCGAGCACGCTGCTGTGCGTCCTGCTCGGTGTCCCGCTGGGTTTGGTGCTGGCACGCAGCGACGGCAGGTTCGTGCGCCTGACCCGACCGCTGATCCTCCTGCCGTTGGTGCTCCCGCCGGTGGTGGGCGGCATCGCGCTGCTGTATGCGTTCGGCCGGCTCGGCCTCATCGGCCGGTATCTGGAGGCCGGCGGGGTGCACATCGCCTTCACGACGACGGCGGTCGTGCTCGCGCAGACCTTCGTCTCGCTGCCGTTCCTGGTGATCTCGCTGGAGGGGGCGGCACGTACCGCGGGTGCCGAATTCGAGGTGGTGGCGGCGACCCTGGGTGCGCGGCCCAGCACGGTCTGGTGGCGGGTGACGCTGCCCTTGCTGGCCCCCGGGCTGTTGTCCGGCGCGGTGCTGGCCTTTGCCCGCGCGCTGGGGGAGTTCGGCGCGACCCTGACGTTCGCGGGTTCGCGTCAGGGCGTCACCAGGACCCTGCCGTTGGAGATCTATCTGCAACGCGAGAGCGATGCCGACGCCGCAGTGGCGTTGTCGGTGGTACTCGTCGTGGTGGCCGCAGTCGTCGTGGTCGGGCTCGGCGGCCGTCGGCTGCGTTCGGGAGCGTGGGCATGACGGGATTGGCTGTGCATGCCGTGCTCGAGCGCCGTGGGCTCGATCTCGAGTTCGCGGTCCAGCCCGGCGAGGTACTGGCGGTGCTCGGACCCAACGGCGCGGGGAAGTCGACGACGTTGCACGTCATCGCCGGTCTGGTGGCTCCTGAGGTGGGCCGTGTCCGGATCGGCGATCGGCTGGTCACCGACACGGAGACCGGTATCCGGGTGCCGCCCCACGCGCGCCGCGTGGGGTTGATGCTGCAGAACCCGCTGTTGTTTCCGCATCTGAGCGTGGGGGCGAACGTCGCGTTCGGCCCACGCAGCCGGGGCCGCATGACTCGCGCGGCCGCCCGCGACTGTGCGCACCGCTGGTTGGCCGAGGTCGACGCGAGCGATCTGGCCGGCCGGACGCCGCGTCAGCTCTCCGGAGGTCAGGCTCAGCGGGTCGCGTTGGCGCGGGCACTGGCGGCAGAGCCCGATGTGCTCCTGCTGGACGAGCCGATGGCGGGCCTCGACATCGCGGTGGCGGGCGCGATGCGCAAAGTGCTGCGCCGGGTGTTGACGGCAGACGGCCGGTGCGCGGTATTGATCACCCACGACCTGCTCGATGTCTTGACACTGGCCGACCGGGTGGTGGTGCTGGAATCCGGTCGTATCGTCGAAAGTGGTTCGACCGCAGCGGTATTGGCGGTGCCGAAGAGCCGTTTCGCGGCCCACCTCGCGGGTGTCAACCTCGTCGCCGGTATCGCCGACGGTGCGGGCGGCCTCACGACGGCGTGGGGCGTCAGCTGGCACGGCATGCCTGCCGAGGACGTGGTCGCCGGAGCTCCGGCGGTCGCGGTGTTCGCGCCGTCGGCCGTAGCCGTTTATCGCGACGAGCCGCACGGCAGCCCGCGCAACACCATCGCCGTCACCGTCGCCGAACTCGACAGCCGCGGGCCGGGCATTCGGGTGCGCGCGGACGAGCAACCGGACGGCGCGCCGGGATTAGCGGCCGACATCACCGCGGAGTCGGCCGCACAGCTGCGGTTGGCGCCGGGGGAGCAGGTCTACTTCACCGTCAAGGCGCAGGAGGTTGCGGTCCATCCCGCGCCGTAACAGTGCCCACAGCACGGGCGATAACCGGTGAGATTGCCGCCCGCGGGGCCCGATTGCCGGGCCGGGCGTGGCGGCTCCGACCTTGTCGTGCCAGCAATCTTCGATATGCGTCGCACCAAGGGTTTTGCTGTAGCCAGCAATCTCTCAGTTAAGCACTCTAAGAGCAACTCACACTTGCGTCACGGCGGTAACACGGTAGTTTCTTCCCCATGGACGAGTCGGACGCGATGTCTCCTCGACGTAGAGGCCTGTCGAAAAAACTGGCGTTGGCCGCGGTGACCAGCGTGACCGCGGTGGCCGTGGCGCTGCCCGCGATCGCGCATGCGGATCCCGAGCCGCCGCCCCCGCCGCCCGGCAACACCTTCCTGCCTGCGCCTCCCGCCGATCCGAACGCGGCTCCTGCGCCCGCACCAGCAGCACCACCGGCACCCGCAGCGCCGGCGGCGCCCGGCGCCCCTCCCCAAGCCGATGCGCCTGCTCCGGCGCCGGCTGATCCGAACGCACCACCTGCGCCTCCCGCACCGCCCGCACCCGAGCCCGGCCGCATCGACAACGCTGCGGGTGGATTCAGCTATCTCCTGCCCGCGGGTTGGAAAGTTTCCGATGCCACCCAGCTGTCGTACGGGCAGGCGCTGCTGACCAAGATTCCGCCGGAGGGCACGCCCGAGCCGCCCAACGACACGAGCGTCCTGCTCGGTCGGCTGGACCTGAAGCTGTTCGCGGGTGCCGAGGCCGACAACGGCAAGGCCGCGGTCCGGTTGGCCTCGGACATGGGTGAGTTCTTCATGCCGTTCCCCGGTACCCGGGTCAACCAGGAGACCGTGCCGCTCAACGCGAACGGATTGCCCGGCGCCGCTTCGTATTACGAGGTGAAGTTCACCGACGCCAACAAGCCCAACGGTCAGATCTGGGCCGGTGTGGTCGGCAATCCGACGCCCGCGGGCGCGCCCCGCGGCCAGCGCACCCCCGAACGGTGGTTCGTGGTCTGGCTCGGCTCCGCCACCCACCCGGTGGACAAGAACGCCGCTGTGGCCCTGGCAAATTCGATCCGCCCGTGGACGCCGCCGGCCGCGCCGGCGCCGGATCCGAACGCCCCCGCTGCGCCGCCGGCCGATCCGAACGCACCGCCTGCGCCCAACGCCCCGCCGGGGCGGCCGGCCCTTGGTGTCCCGGTTCCGGTCACCAACGCTCCGCCGGAGATGATGCCGCCGTCGTGACGGCCACGCTCCGGGTAACAGCCACGTAGGCTCGGCGGTTTTGCCGGGCCTACGTGGCTATGGGCCGACGTACGGCACGTTGCCTGCAAGGTCGTTGACGTTCATCAGGTAGCAGTTGGTGCCGCCGAAGCCCATCGCTCCGGCCGTCACGCACCGCTGGAACGTGCCGTCCTGGGAGATCGGTCCGTCACAGGTCGTGCCGCCGCCCCATGGCGTCCAGCCGCCTTGGCACCCGGCGCCGGCCGGCGCAGCTGTCGCCAGTGCGATGCCACTCGCCGCCAGTGCGGTGACTGCCAGTCCAATGAGAGCTTTCATCGTCGTCTCCTCGTCGAACCCGCGGAATGTGTTTGCTGGCGACGCACTGTGGCGGGTGGTGCTGGTGTGACGGGAGTGGCTTGTGTGAGATTGCTGTACGGCGACCCCGGCGGCCTTACCGGGTCGAGCCGGGCGCGTGACCCACGTCGCCCACCTGACGCATCTGTGCTGCACACCGCGACCTTCCGCACTCTCGGGGCGTCGCATCCGCGCGGCGCCGGACCTGATCCACAGCGAGTTGCCAGATGAGACAGAGAATAGTCGTGCAGCGACACGCCGACAATGTGATAACGATTTGCTCGTCGGCAGGTACGCGAGTGCGCTGACACCATCGCGACGGCGATCGTCGGCTGATCGTTCCCAATTCGTCAGATCAATTGTTACGTTCGATGGGTACATCTAGGAGAGGCCCCGCGGGCCCCGCTGGGCTGAGCCGGCGACAGGCAGGAGATCTGCAATGGATGTAATGGCGACGACTGAGTTCCTGGCCCGCTCCACGACGCTGACCAGTGTTGGCTGGATCGGCTACATCATCATCGGTGCGCTTGCCGGCTGGATCGCGGGCAAGATCGTCAAGGGTGGCGGTTCGGGCATCTTGATGAACATCGTCATCGGAATCATCGGTGCGTTGATCGGCGGGTTCCTCTTGAGCTTCTTCCTCAACACGGCCGCCGGTGGCTGGTGGTTCACTCTGTTCACGGCGATCCTGGGCTCGGTGATCCTGCTCTGGATTGTCGGATTGGTGCGCAGAGGCAACTGATCGGCCCGCCGCATGCCCAGTGGGAGTATGGCCGCCTGGCAGGTTGCCAGCCCGGGCCCGGTGAGCACCAATCCGCTTCAGCGAGTGACGGTTCCGGTCCCGGAGCCGTCACCAGGTGAGCTGCTTGTCGCGGTACGGGCCTGCGGCGTGTGTCGCACCGATCTGCACATCGCCGAGGGTGATCTGCCGGTGCACCGCCCTCGGGTCATACCCGGGCACGAGGTCGTTGCCGAGGTGGTGAGGGTCGGCCCCGATGTCGACGACAGCTATGCGCCCGGCGACCGCGTCGGGGTGGCCTGGTTACGACACACCTGCGGCCAGTGTGGGTACTGCCGCCGCGGGCGGGAGAACCTGTGTCCCCGTTCGCAATACACCGGGTGGGACGCCGACGGTGGGTACGCCGAATTCGCCACTGCCCCGGCCTCGTTCGTTCACCGGTTGCCTGAGGGCTATTCCGATTCCGAACTCGCACCGCTGCTGTGTGCCGGCATCATCGGGTACCGCGCGCTACGGCGAACCGATCTGCCGGCCGGCGGACGGCTGGGCATCTACGGCTTCGGAGGCAGTGCGCATCTGACCGCCCAGGTTGCGATCGCTCAGGGTGCGACCGTGCATGTCATGACGCGCGGTGAGCGGGCCCGCGAGCTCGCCACGGCGCTCGGTGCCGCGTCGGTGCAGGGCAGCGCCGACCGTCCGCCGGAGCCGCTGGACGCCGCCATCCTCTTCGCGCCGGTGGGGGAGTTGGTGCTCCCCGCGCTCGAAGCGCTCGATCGTGGCGGGGTGCTCGCCATCGCCGGCATTCACCTGACCGACGTTCCCGCTCTGAACTATCAACGGCATCTGTTCCAAGAGCGCGAAATCCGGTCGGTGACGGCCAACACCCGCGACGACGCTCGAGAGTTCCTGGCGTTTGTCGGCACGCACCGGGTGGAGGTCACCACGCCGCGGTATGCGATGGATCGTGCTGACCATGCGCTGGCCGATCTGAGCGCAGGACGGATTGCCGGCGCGGCGGTCCTCGTGCCCTGACGGACCTACATCGCGGCCAGCGCTGCGCCGAGTCGCCCGGCCAGATCGCCGCGCCCGTTCTCGTACAGCGGACCGCAGCCGTCGGTCAGCACCCGGTTCAACCGCGCCATGCCACGGGCGCTGACCGGGAGCGGCGCGTGCAGCCGCAACCTGATTGCGTCGACGACGTCCGCTGCGGCGGCGACGTTGGTGTAGTGCAACGGGACTCGCGCGGACCACGCGTTCACGTCAGCGCTGGCCTGCTCGACGATCTCGCGCAGAACCCGGGCCAATTCCTCGCGTTCGGGGATCGACGTCAGGCGGGCCGCACGCACGGCGATCGCACTGCCTGCCGGGGTCGGAGCCCCCACGGCCAACATCGCATCCAGCTTTCCCGCGTTGAGGCGCGCGAGCAGGCGGGCCCGGGTCGAGGGCTGTGCGATGGTCGACGGATCTGCGGCGGGCGTGTGGGTGGGGACTGACGGCGCAGAAAATCGGTTGTCGGTCATGGCGGCTACCTCGTAGTTTGCTCAATATCGGGTCTGGAAAAGCGTGACTGGTAAAAACGCTACGCCGGTCATGAGTGACTGGTCAACTGATTTAACCGGTCACTCTGCGGTACCGTGGTGCCATGACTCAGGTCGATGTGCGCTCCTCGCGTGCGCGGGTCGATTCGCGTACGCCGGGCGATTCGCGTGTGCGGTGGCCCGCGGAGGACGAGACGAAACCCGCACCCTGGCCCCTTGCCCGGGTTCAAGCTCTGGTCAACACCGTCGAACTGCCCGACGGCCCGGACCGGCTGGCGCGCGCCGACGATGCCGCCCCCTGGCTGATCGACAACGGTCTGCTGAAAGCGGGCGCCAGCCCGACCGCCGACGAATTGGTGTTCCTCCGCGAGGTTCGGGAAGCGCTGCGGGCGCTACTGATTCACAACGCCGGAGGCGCTGCACCCGGGCCGCGCGCTCTGCGGGCCCTGCGTGAAGTTGCCGAAGGAGCCCCTGCGCAGGCCGGGTTGGACGCCGAGGGGCAGGTCACACTGTCCGCGTCCGGAGACAGCCTGCGCGAGCGTCTCATCGAGCTGCTGGTGGTGATGCGCGACGCTCAGCGCGACGGCAGTTGGTCACGGCTCAAGGCATGCGCCAACGATGAATGCGCGTGGGCGTTCTACGACAGATCCCGCAACCACGGCGGCATCTGGTGCGATATGGCCGACTGTGGCAACAAGCTGAAGAACCGCGAGTTCCGGGCGCGCCGCCGCGCTGGAGGCGCGAGTTGAGCTGCCGCGCCGGAGGCGCGAGTTGAGCTGCCGCGCCGGAGGCGCGAGTTGAGCTGCCGCGAGCTCAGGTCGACAGGTGCCAGACGACCGCTGCGGCCAATGCACCGAGGCCGTTCAATGACCAATGCAGGGCGATCGGCGCGAGCAGGCTGCCACTGCGCCGGCGCAGCCAGGTGAACACGAATCCGGCGACGCCGGTGGCCACCACGGCCATCACGACCCCGGCCACCATGCCGAAGAACCCGCCGCCGAGCAGCCGGGTGAATCCCACATTGCCGCTGGTCAAGCCCAGGGAGCTGGCGATGTGCCACAGGCCGAACAGCAGCGAACCGCCAGCGGCGACACCACGGAAACCCCAGGCCCGGTCGAGCGCGCCGTGCAGAACGCCACGGAAGGCCAGTTCCTCGGGAATCACCGTCTGCAAGGGGATGATGACCATCGATGCGATCAGTGCGCCCGAGATGGTCGCGTAGTGGTTGTTCATGAACATCGGCCGCGTCCACGGCAACAGGGCGCCGATCGCGATTACCGTCAGCACCAGGGCGACCGCCGCCAGCGCGTAACCGGCGCCTGATCGCCAGTGCTCGCGGCTCAGACCGAGCTCGGCCCATCCCAGGCCGCGGGCCCGCACCAGGGCCAGCAATCCGAGCGCCGCAGCGGGCACGGTCGCGACACTGGCCCACGGTGTGGTGAAGTGTGCGATCACATTCGTCAGCGTCAACACCACGACCACGACACCGATATCGGCGTAGATACGGAAGTGATGCAACGCCGACAGCTGGCCCACCAGGGGATGCTCGGCTACCGCGGCGTGGTCAGACATAACTTGCCCATCATACGGGCGCTACGCAATGCCCCAGGTCACATCCGTTCCCAGGTCCAGCCGGAGATCGCCGGATCGTCTTCTCCGTGTTCGCGCGTGTAGCTGCGGGCGGCCAGCCGGGCGTCGACCATCTCCTGTCGCAGCCCGGCGGCGCGGCTGGACAACCCATCGACCCGGTCGATGACGTCCATCACGAGGTGGAACCGGTCCAGGTCGTTGAGCATGACCATGTCGAACGGTGTCGTCGTGGTGCCCCGTTCCTTGAATCCGCGGACGTGCAGTTGGTCGTGGTTGGCGTGCCGGTACGCCAACCGGTGGATCAGCCACGGGTAGCCGTGGTAGGCGAAGATGACGGGCTTGTCGGTGGTGAAGACCGAATCGAATTCGCGTTCGGACATGCCGTGCGGATGCTCGGACTCGGGTTGCAGCCGCATGATGTCGACGACATTGACCACCCGGACCTTCAGGTCGGGGAGCCGGTGGCGCAGGATGTCGGCCGCGGCAAGGGTCTCCAGCGTCGGGATGTCACCGGCACAGGCCAGCACCACGTCGGGTTCGTCGGATCCGGTGCTGGCCCATTCCCAGATGCCCAGCCCTCGCGTGCAGTGGGCGATGGCCTCGTCCATGGTCAGGTAGTTCAGCGCCGGTTGCTTGCCCGCCACGATGACGTTGACGTAGTCGCGGCTGCGCAGGCAGTGGTCGGCGACCGACAGCAGGGTGTTGGCGTCCGGCGGCAGGTACACCCGCACCACCTCGGGCCGCTTGTTGGCCACGTGATCGATGAACCCTGGGTCCTGGTGTGACGCGCCGTTGTGGTCTTGGCGCCAGACATGCGAGGTCAGCAGGTAGTTCAGCGACGCGATGGGACGCCGCCACGGCAGGTGCGAACTGCTGAACAGCCATTTGGCGTGCTGGTTGAGCATCGAGTCGACGATGTGTACGAACGCCTCGTAGCAGTTGAACAGGCCGTGGCGGCCCGTCAGTAGATAGCCCTCGAGCCAGCCCTGGCACAGGTGTTCGGAGAGCACCTCCATCACCCGGCCGTCGGGCGCCAGGTGGTCGTCGCCGGGTTCGATCTCGGCCTGCCAGGCGCGGTCGGTCGATTCGAACACCGACGCCAGCCGGTTGGACGCGGTTTCGTCGGGGCCCATCAGCCGGAACCGGTCGGGGTTGCGGGCGATGACGTCGCGCAGGAACGCGCCCAGAACCCGGGTCGCCTCCGTGGTGCCGGCCGCCGGCTGGTCGACGGTGACGGCGTAGTCGGTGAAGGTCGGCAGGTCGAGGTCACGCAGCAGCAATCCGCCGTTGGCATGCGGGTTGGCGCTCATGCGCCGCCCGCCCGTGGGTGCGGCGGCCCGGAGCTCTTCCCGCAATGCCCCGGTGTCGTCGAACAGCTCCTCGGGGCGATAGCTGCGCAGCCACTCGTCGAGTTGGGCGAGGTGCTCGGGATTGGTGCGGGTTTCCGACAGCGGTACCTGATGCGAGCGCCAGGTGCCCTCGACCTGTTTGCCGTCGACCTCGCTCGGGCCGGTCCAGCCCTTGGGGGTGCGCAGCACGATCATGGGCCACAGCGGGCGGCCGGGTTCGCCGTCGAGTCGGGCAGCGCGCTGGATCGCGGCGATCTGGTCGAAGGCCTCGTCGAAGGCCGTGGCCAGCTGCTGGTGCACGTTTGCCGGATCGTCACCGGCGACCGTGATGGGGCGGTAGCCGTACCCGTAGAGCAGGGCGTAGAGTTCCTCGGCCGGAATGCGGGCAAGCACAGTCGGATTCGCGATTTTGTAGCCGTTGAGATGCAGGATCGGCAGCACCGCGCCGTCGGTCACCGGGTTGAGGAACTTGTTGGAATGCCAACTGGCGGCCAGTGGTCCGGTCTCGGCCTCACCGTCGCCGATCACACAGGCCACCACCAGATCAGGGTTGTCGAAGGCGGCGCCGTAGGCGTGCACCAGCGCATAGCCCAGCTCGCCACCCTCGTGGATGGAACCCGGTGTCTCGGCCGCGACGTGGCTGGGGATGCCGCCGGGAAAAGAGAACTGCCGGAACAGCTTTCGCAGTCCGTCGGCGTCTTCTCCGATGCCCGTGTATACCTCGCTGTACGTGCCTTCCAGGTAGGCGTTGGCCACCAGTCCCGGGCCGCCGTGACCCGGCCCGGTGATGTAGATGACGTCGGAGTCGCGCTCGCGGATGATGCGGTTGAGGTGGGCGTAGATGAGGTTCAGTCCCGGCGTCGTGCCCCAATGGCCGAGCAGGCGGGGTTTGACGTGGTCGGCCACCAGTGGTTCGCGCAGCAGTGGGTTGTCCAGCAGGTAGATCTGGCCGACCGACAGGTAATTGGCGGCGCGCCAGTAAGAATCGATAAGCGTCAGTTCGGCATCGGACAGCGTAGGGGTGAGCGCCTGTGCAGTCATCTATCCCATCATGGCCCCGATCGGTGAACAGCGGGTGAGAATTATTGACGCCGGCGGCGGCAATGTCGCGAATCGTCGCCGTCGCGAGCCGGATATGGTGCACCGATGCCCACCGACCCAAGGACGCCGGTACTCGTCGGGTACGGCCAGGTCAATCAGCGCGACGAGGATCCGGCGCGGGAACCGGTCGACCTCATGGTGGCCGCGGCCCGCAACGCCGCCGACCCGCGGGTCCTGGAGGCCGTGGACTCCGTCCGCATCGTCAACCTGTTGTCGTGGCGCTATCGCGATCCGGGACAGTTGCTGGCGCAGCGGATTCGCGCCCGCAATGCGTCCACCCGCTACACCGGCATCGGCGGCAACGTGCCCCAGACCCTGGTCAACGAGGCGAGCCGGGACGTGATGGCAGGGCGGGCCGATGCGGTGCTGATCGCGGGTGCCGAAACCTGGCGTACGCGAAGCCGTCTGCGGGCCCGCGGTGTCAAGCCCGACTGGACCCATCAGGACGAATCGGTGCCGTTGGCGCCGGGCAGCGACGACGGCGTGCCGATGGCAGGCGACGCCGAGATCCGGATCATGCTCGACCGCCCGGCGTACGTGTATCCGATGTTCGAGCAGGCGGTGCGGATCGCGGCGGGCGAGGCCCCGGATGTCCACCAGCGGCGCATCGGCGAACTGTGGTCGCAATTCAGCACGGTGGCGGCAGGTAATCCGCACGCCTGGACCACCGAACGGTTCACGGCCGAGCAGATCGCCGAACCCGGTCCGGACAACCGGATGATCAGCTGGCCCTATACCAAGTTGATGAACTCCAACAACATGGTGGATCAGGGTGCGGCGCTGATCGTCACGTCGGTTGAGAAGGCGCAGTATCTCCAGATTCCCAGGGACCGTTGGGTTTTCCCGTACGCGGGGACCGATGCGCACGATACGTACGCGATCGGGGAGCGCGCGGAACTCTACCGGTCCCCGGCGATCCGCATCGGTGGCCGCCGGGTGCTCGAGTTGGCAGGACTCGGCGTCGACGAGCTCGACCTGATCGATGTGTACTCGTGCTTCCCGTCGGCGGTGCAGGTGGCCGCGGCCGAACTCGGTCTGCCGCTGGGGGATCCGGCGCGGCCGCTGACCGTCACCGGCGGGCTGACCTTCGCGGGCGGGCCGTGGAACAACTACGTCACGCATTCGATCGCGACGATGGCCGAGCAACTGGTGGCCCGCCCGGGCACGCGCGGCCTGATCACCGCCAACGGTGGTTACCTGACCAAGCACAGTTTCGGGGTCTACGGGACCGAACCGCCCAGTCGTGAATTCCGTTGGGAGGACGTGCAATCCGCCGTTGACCGCGAGCCCGTCCGCCGATTGGCGGTCGAGTGGTCGGGTGTGGGGACGGTCGAATCGTGGACCACGCCGTTTCAGCGTGACGGCACACCCGAGAAGGCCTATCTGGCCGTGCGGACGCCCGACGACGCGCGCACCCTTGCGTTGATCACCGACTCGTCCGATGCGGCTGCGACGGTGGCCGGTGACGTCGCGGGCGCCAAGGTCACCGTCCATGCCGACGGCACCGCGAACTTGATCTGAGCGCGCTCAGCCGAGGATCGCGGCGGCGATCTCGGAATCGGTGACCAGTGCCGACACCATCCCGGAGCGCAGCACGGCGCGGGTGGCGGCGATCTTCTCTGCGCCGGTCGCCAGCGCGATGACCGTGGGGATGGCGCGCAGAGTGGTCTCGTCGATGCCCATGCGCCGGTCGTCGAGGCCGGGCAGGCGGCGGCCGTCGGCGTCGAGCAGCAGTGCACATGTCTCGGCGCACACACCGCCCGCCGTGAACTCGCGGACCTCGTCGTCCGACAGCGATGCGTAGACCTGGGAGGCGCCCTGGCTCCATGCGCCGACCGACACCAGCGCACAGCTGACCTGCGGGTAGCGGGAGAAGGTGTCCTGGATCTGCTGGTTGCCGGCCAGGCTGGCGGCGGTACGGGCGTCGGAGACCACCAGCGGTGCGTACAGCGGCCACGGGGTTCCGCCGCTGACCTCGCTGATCCGCCGGACCAGATCGGCGCCGTTGTGCGTGATCGCGCCGGCCATGCCGGTGAGCTGGACGACGTCGCAGGCCGGCAGTGTGGTGAGGTGGTCGGCGATGCGGGCCAGGGTGCGGCCGCAGTCGACGCCGATCACGTCCCCCTCTCGCAGAATCGATTGCAGCAGTTCGGCGGTCGCCCGGGTCACGGCTTCGACCCGGTCGCCCGAGTCGGCGGAGGTGACGGCATAGGCGTGCTGCAAACCGAACCTGCTCTGCAGCGCCGAGGACAGCGCCACGTCGATGGAGCCGGGGTCGTGGATCTTGATCTCCACCATCCCCGACGCGACTGCCTCGTCGAGCTCGCGTGCCACCTTGAACCGCGAGATGCCGAGTTCGTCGGCGATCTGGATGCGGGTGCGGCCCTCCAGGTAGTAGCGCCGGGCGATCATCGCCCGCTGGAACAGCTCGTCCGGCCCCACGCTTGCCCCCCCTTCCGGACTCGCGCGGCCGACACGATGCACATATGTGCAGCCGCATTGACATATGAGCATAGAGCACTGCATGATCCGAGTCACAGTCGATCAGATGAGGGTCATGAATATCAGATGAGCGGAGGCGACCAGCGGATGACCGTCGAGGACGAGACCGATTCGGTCGCCCCGGCCGGTGCGGTGTTGTCGCAGGAATCCGCCGATCCCTTGGTGCTGGCATGACCGAAGATGCTGTGCTGGGCGTGGATTCGTCCACGCAGTCGTGCAAGGTCGAGATTCGCGAGCTGGCCACCGGACGGCTGCTGGGGTCCGGCTCGGCCGCACACCCGCCCGCGTTCCCGCCCTGCAGTGAACAGCATCCACAGGACTGGGTCAGCGCGTTCATCGAAGCGACCCACGCCGCACTGGCCGCATGCCCGGTCGCCCCGGCCATCCGGTCCATCTCGGTGGCCGCCCAGTGTCACGGCCTGGTAGTGCTCGACGCGCACGGCGAACCGTTGCGCGCCGCCAAGCTCTGGAACGACACCACCGCAGCGCCGAACCTCGCGGCGCTCATCGAACGCATCGGGTCCGGACGCTGGATCCGCAGTGTCGGCTCACTGCCGACCGCGGCGTTCACCATCGCCAAACTGGCATGGTTGGCCGCGCACGAGCCCGGCACGCTCGATCGGGCCGCCACTCTTCTGCTGCCGCACGACTACCTGACCTACTGGCTGACCGGCGCGCGGGTCACCGACCGTTCCGATGCGTCAGGCACCGGTTACTTCAACACCGATGCCGGGCAATGGATCCCGGGATATCTGGATCTGGCCGGCGGACCGCGGGACTGGTCGGCGATGCTGCCGACGGTCCTCGCGCCGTGCCAGCCTGCCGGCACCCTCACCGCGGCGGCCGCGGCAGCGCTGGGCCTCGAAGCCGGGACCACCGTGGCGCCCGGCGGCGGTGATCAGCACGCGGCGTATCTGGGTCTCGGCCTCGAAGACGGTGACCAGTACATCGGCATCGGCACCTCCGGCGTGGTCGCGACGTCGCGGCGCGCACCGGTTTTCGATCCGACCGGGATGGTCGACGGCGTGGCCGACCTGACCGGCGGTTACCTCCCCTTGGTCAGCACTCTCAATGCGGCCCGGGTCAGCGAGGTCGCCGCCCGGCTGCTCGGCACCGACCTGGCCGGGTTGGCCGAGCTCGCGCTGGCCGCCGGGGATACGCCCGGTCCGGTGCTGGTCCCGTTTCTCGACGGCGAGCGCAAACCCGACCGCCCGCAGGCGCGCGGCGGCCTCGTCGACGTCACCAGTCACACCACCCGCGAAGAACTCGCCAGAGCCTTCGTCGAAGGTCCGCTGCTGTCTCTGATGAACGCGCGAGATCACCTGCGCGAGTGCAGCGTCAACCTCGGCGGCGCTGCCGTCGCGGTTGGTGGCGGCACCCGCTCGCCGGCGACGCTGCAGCTGCTCGCCGACCTGCTCGCTGACGAAGTGACCGTGCTCGACGCCGATGAGGCGACCGCCCGCGGGGCGTGTGTCCAGGCGGCTGCGGTAGCGGGGGAGATGAACGTCGCGGGACTGGTCGACCTGGCCAAGCGCTGGCAACCCCCGGTACGGGCACGCGTCGCACCCCGGCGCCGCCGCCGTGACCTCACCGCGCTTCGAGCCAGGTGGGCCGAGGTGGCCCGCTCGCCGCTTCTGGATTCCGGCGGGCACGCGCTGCTCACCCCCGACCAGGACCACCGAGAGGAGACAGTCAGATGACCACAACCATGCGCGCGAGCGTGATGACCGGTGTCGGCACCCTGCAGATCGAAGACCGGCCCGTGCCGTCACCCGCAGCCCATGAGGTGCTGGTGGAGGTCGCCGCGGTCGGCGTGTGCGGCTCCGACGTGCACTACTACCGGCACGGCCGCATCGGCGATTTCGTCGTCGAGGAACCGATGATCCTGGGTCACGAGTTGTCCGGGCGCATCGTCGCCGTCGGCGATGGCGTCGATCCCGACCGGGTCGGCCAGCGCGTCGCGGTGGAGCCGCAGCATCCGTGCCGCCGCTGCAAGCAGTGCCTGGCCGGGCGGTACAACCTGTGCCCGGAGATGAAGTTCTACGCCACGCCGCCCGTCGACGGCGCGTTCTGCCGCTACGTCACCATCGACGACGACATGGCGCATGCCGTACCGGACTCGGTGTCCGATGAGGCCGCCGCGCTGCTCGAGCCGCTGTCGGTCGCCATCGCCACGATGCGCAAGGCGCACGTCGTGCCCGGCTCGTCGATCCTGATCGCAGGCGCGGGACCCATCGGCGTGATCTGCGCGCAGGCCGCACGCGCGTTCGGTGCGGCCCGCATCGTCGTCACCGATCTGGTCGCCTCGCGCCGCGAGAAGGCGTTGCAGTTCGGCGCCACCGAGGTGCTCGACCCGACGGCCGTCGACGTGTCGGCCATCGAACCGGTCGACGCGTTCGTCGACGCCACCGGTGTCCCGGTCGCGGTCGTGAGCGGTATCAAGGCCGTCGGCCCGGCCGGTCACGTGGTGCTGGTCGGCATGGGCGCCGACGAGTACGCGCTGCCCGTCAGCCATATCCAGAACCTCGAGATCAACGTCACCGGGGTGTTCCGCTACACCGATACCTGGCCCGCCGCAATCCATCTGGCGGCCAGCGGAGCCGTCGACCTCGACGCCATGGTGACCGGTCGCTACGACCTCGAACACGTCGGCGAAGCCCTCGACAGCGACACCGACCCGGCCAGCCTCAAGTCCATCGTCCGACCGCAGTGAGTGAGAAACCCGCCATGAGCAAGACATCCCCGTTCGACCTGACCGGCCGCACCGCGCTGGTGACCGGCGGCAACCAGGGCCTCGGCAAGGCTTTTGCCGTCGGGCTCGCCGAAGCCGGTGCGCGCGTTGCGTTCTCCGGCCGCAACGCCGAGCGTAACGAGAAGGTCGTCGCTGAAACCGCATCCGCGGGTCATCAGCTGCATGCGATCACCGCCGACATCACCAAGGCCGCCGACGTCGAGCGCATGACAGCCGAAGCCATTGCCGCCCTTGGGCATATCGACATCCTGGTGAACAATGCCGGAACCTGCTACCACGCCGAGTCGTGGGACGTCACCGAGCAGCAGTGGGACGACGTGTTCGACCTGAACGTCAAAGCGCTGTGGGCCTGTTCGCTCGCAGTGGGCGCGCACATGCGCGAGCGGGGCTCCGGTTCGATCGTGAACATCGGCTCGATGTCGGGCATCATCGTGAACCGGCCGCAGATGCAGCCGGCCTACAACGCCTCCAAGGCAGCCGTGCACCATCTCACCAAATCGCTTGCCGCCGAATGGGCCCCGCTCGGTATCCGGGTCAATGCGCTGGCCCCCGGCTACGTCAAGACCGATATGGCGCCCGTCGACCGGCCGGAGTTCAAGCGGCACTGGATCGATGACACCCCGCAACTGCGCTACGCGCTGCCCGAGGAGATCGCGCCCAGTGTGGTGTTCCTGGCCAGCGACGCGGCGTCGTTCATCACCGGCTCGGTGCTGGTGGCCGACGGGGGCTACACCACATGGTAGAAACCGGCGCATCCAACCGGAGAGTCGTGGTCAACTCACTCGACGACGTGGCTCTGGAGATCACCCCCGAGCCGGTACCGGGGCCCGGTGAGGTCAGGGTCCGCACCACCGTGGTCGGCATCTGCGGGTCCGATCTGCACGCCGCCTGCGGCCGCCATCCCTTCATCGAGCTGCCCTACCGGCCCGGCCACGAAGCCGTCGGGGTCGTCGACGCGGTGGGCCCCGGTGTCGAGGGCGGCTGGGTCGGCACCCGGGTGGCCGTCGAACCGAACCTGGCCTGCGGAAAGTGCCCGCAGTGTGCCGAGGGCCGGTACAACATCTGCCGGGAGCTGCTGGTGTTCGGCTGCCAAACCCCTGGTGCGCTGGCCGATTCGTTCACCATCGCCGCCGACCGGCTGGTGGCGCTGCCCGACGGGCTCGATGATCGGCACGCCATCCTGATCGAGCCGCTGGCCACCCCGGTGCACACCGTGCGCCGAGCCGCGGCCGCGGTCGGTGATCTGGCCGGCCGGCCCGTCGTGGTGCTCGGCGCGGGCCCCATCGGCCTGTTCGCACTGCTGGCCGCGCGCCACGCCGGTGCCCGCGTGATCGTCGCAGACCTGCTGGAATCCAAGCGGGCCAGGGCCGAAAGGCTCGGCGCAATCGGCACATTCGATCCCACCACCGCCGATGCCGTCGACACCGCACTGGGCCTCATGGGCGGGCCCGCCGCGGTGGTGATCGACTGCGTGTCGCGGGAAAGTTCGATGGCCCAGGCGGTGGACCTCGTGGACAAGGGCGGCGCCGTGATGATCGTCGGGGTGGCCGAGGGTGCGACGCCGGTGCCGCTGGGGCTGATCCAGGACCGCGAGCTCGCGCTGATCGGCAACCTCATGTACGTGCGGGAGGATTTCCTGGCCGCGCTCGACCTGTTGGCGTCGGGCGCCGTCCCGGTCGACGAGATCATCAGTGCGGAGTTCGATCTGGCCGATGCCGCAGCGGCATTCACGGCCTCTTCCGACGCCGAGAACGTCAAGGTGCTCGTCACCGTCGGCGCGGGCGGGCCGTCGTGAGCCAGGCGCTGCTGGAATGCACGGACATCCGCAAGAGTTTCGGCGGGGTTCCGGTGCTCAAGGGCATCACCCTGCGGCTCGAACCGGGCACCGTGACGGCCCTGTCCGGCGAGAACGGGGCGGGCAAGTCGACGCTTATGAAGATCGTCTCCGGCCAGTACAGTGCCGACCACGGCACCGTGTCGGTGCAGGGTAATCACCTCACGGCGGGCAGCACCCGCGATGCGGTCAAGAACGGCGTGGCCATCGTGCCGCAGGAGCTGGCCTCGATCGAGGACATGACGGTCTACGAAAACCTGTTCGTCGGAAGGGAACTCACGCGCGGGCCGTTCCTCAACCGGCGCGCGATGATCGCCGAGGCCAAGGAGACCCTCGCGGTTTTCGACGTGGCGATCCCGCCGACGGCCCGGATGGGCAGCCTGCCCGTCGGATTGCGTCAGATCGTGGAGATCGTCAAGGCCGCTCGCACAGGCGCCCAGGTGGTTATGCTCGACGAGCCCACCTCGGCCATCTCCGAGCGTGAGGTCGAGGGGCTGTACAAGATCGTGCGGCAACTCCGTGACCGGGGTGTCGCGATGGTCTACACCACCCACAAGATGGCCGAGATCCGCGCCATCGCCGACCGCGTGGTGGTGCTGCGCGACGGCGGGCTCATCCTCGACAAGGCGATCGCCGACGTCTCCGACGACGACATCGTCACCGCGATGATCGGCCGCGAACTCGACACGTTGTTTCCCGATCGCGGTGAGCCCGGCACCGATACCGTGCTCGAGGTTCGGGACTTGCACGTCGAGGGCGCATCCGGGCCCGTGTCGTTCAGCGTCAAGGCCGGCGAGATCGTCGGCCTCGCAGGTCTTGTCGGGGCTGGGCGGACCGAACTGCTGGAGGGCATCTTCGGGGCCAGGCGCAGCACCGGACAGGTCACGGTGCGCGGCAAGGCCGTCAAACGCAATCAGCCTGCGGCGGCGATCACCGCGGGGATGGCCATGGTTCCCGAGGATCGCAAACTCTCGGGCGCGGTGCTGTCGATGAGCGTGCTGGACAACGGCACGCTGCCGCGGATGTCGTCGTTCAGCGTGGCGGGCTGGCTGCGCGGCAAGGCCCGCACTACGGCCGTCTCGGAGGTGATGTCGTCGGTACGGCTGCGCAGCCGCGGGCTGGGACAGGAGGTCGGCACGCTCTCCGGCGGTAACCAGCAGAAGGTGGTGCTGGCGCGCTGGCTCACCGGCCAGGTCAACGTGCTGCTGCTCGACGAACCCACCCGCGGCGTGGATGTCGGCGCCCGCAGCGAGATCTACCGCATCATCACCGAATTCGCGGCACAGGGCATGGCCGTGCTGATGGCGTCTTCGGACATGCCCGAGGTCGTCGGCCTGTCGCACCGCGCGTTCGTGATGCGCGGCGGCGCGCTGGTCGGCGAGCTCGACCGCGAGGACCTCGACCACCCCGAGGTGCAGGAGTCGGTGTTCCGGATGGCCACCGCCCTCGCCGCCAGGGAAGACCACGCTGAGCAGGAGGAAGCATCGTGACGACCACATCCGAAGAGCCCGCCGCGACGGTGGCCTCGCCGACCACCGGCGAGCCCGTGCGGCTGTTCTCCCCGCAGTGGTTCGGCGGGATCGCCGTGCGCTACGCCATGGTGATCGTGATGCTGCTGGTCATCGCGTACTTCAGTTACCGCAGTGCGCGATTCGCCACACCGGACAATCTGATCACCATCCTGGTGGCCGCGGCACCATTCGCGCTGATCGCACTCGGCCAGACGCTGGTGATCCTCACCGGCGGTATCGACCTGTCGGTCGGCAGTGTCATCGCAGTCTCGGCGATGGCGGCGGCCGCCACCGCCAAGGCCAATCCAGGCCAGGTCTGGCTGACCGTGCTGGTGGCCATCCTCGTCGGGCTCGCCGTCGGCTGCGTCAACGGACTTCTGGTGTCCCGCTTGAACGTTCCGCCGTTCATCGCCACCCTCGGCACGCTGACCGCCGGATCGGGCATGGCGTACGTCATCGGCGGCGGGGCACCGATCAACGGGCTGCCCGCCGAGTTCGGCAAGATCGCCAACACCAAGATCCTGGGCTTGCAGATCCCGGTGCTGCTGATGATCGTCGGCATCATCGCTCTGGCGGTGATCATGAAGCGCACCACCTACGGCATGCGGGTCTACGCCGTGGGCGGCAACCGCAACGCCGCCGAGATCGCAGGCATCAACGCCCGCAACGTGTTGTTCAGCGTGTACGCCTTCTCCGGTGTGCTGGCCGGCCTGTCCGGCGTCATGCTCGCCTCGCGGGTCATCTCCGGCCCGCCCAACCTGGGCCGCGGCTACGAACTCGACGCGATCGCCGCGGTGGTGATCGGTGGTGCCAGCCTGATGGGTGGACGCGGCACGATCTGGGGTACGGCGTTGGGTCTGTTGATGATTCAGACGCTCAACAACGGCCTGGACATCCTGGTCGTGCCTGCGTACTGGCAGGACGTGATCAAGGGCGTGCTGATCGTGGCGGCCGTCGCCGTCGACGTGTGGTCGTCCCGGCGCCGAACATGACCGGCCCAGCAGGACTCAGCAGACCAACCCATCAAGTAGAGAGTGAGACAACCAGATGAGACTGTCGAGGCAGCTGGGCGTGATCGCGTCGGTCGGCGTACTCGGGTTCGGCATGACCGCATGCGGTGCGGGTGACCCGAACGCCAACAAGTCCACCCACCGCATCGGCGTGACGGTGTACGACATGAGCTCGTTCATCACCGCGGGTAAAGAGGGGATGGACACCTACGCCAAGGCCAACGACATCGAGCTCGTGTGGAATTCGGCCAACGACGACGTGTCGACACAGGCCAGCCAGGTCGACTCGCTGATCAACCAGGGCGTCGAGGCCATCATCGTCGTTCCGGTGCAGGCGGATTCGCTGGCACCGCAGGTCGCCGCCGCCAAGGCCAAGGGGATCCCGCTGCTGGCCGTCAACGCCGAGCTGCAGAGCCCGGACCTGGCAGGCAACGTGCAACCCGACGATGTCGCGGCCGGTGCCCAGGAGATGCAGATGATGGCCGACAAGCTCGGCGGCAAGGGCAACATCGTCGTCCTGCAGGGGCCGCTCGGCGGATCCGGTGAGATCAACCGCGGCAAGGGGATCGACCAGGTGCTCGCCAAGTACCCAGGCATCAAGGTGCTGGCCAAGGACACCGCCAACTGGAAGCGCGACCAGGCCGTCAACAAGATGAAGAACTGGATCTCCAGCTTCGGCAACCAGATTGACGGCGTGGTATCGCAGAACGACGACATGGGCCTGGGTGCCCTGCAGGCGCTCAAGGAGGCAGGCCGCAACGGGGTGCCGATCGTCGGGATCGACGGCATCGAGGACGGCCTGAACGCGGTGAAGAACGGTGAGTTCATCGGCACCTCACTGCAGAACGGCACCGTCGAGCTGTCGGCGGGCCTGGCGGTGGCCAACGCGTTGGTGAAGAAGCAGAACGTGAAGACCGACCCGGTCTACGTGATGCCCGCGATCACCAAGGAGAACGTGGATGTCGCACTGGCGCATGTGGTGACCGATCGGCAGAAGTTCCTCGACGGCCTCGTCGAGCTCACCAACAAGAATCTGCAGACCGGCGACATCGCGTACGAAGGTATCCCCGGCCAGAAGCAGCCTTGATGCGCGGCGGGGCCGGTCCTACGTGGACCGGCCCCGCACGCGTCACCGGGCGGCCAGTTCTCGCTGGGCCAGTTCGAGTACTTCGTCGGCGGTCGGCGGACTCTGCGGGTGATACGACAGGCACCACGGCGTGCGGATCTTGTTGAACGCCTCGCCTTCTGCGGCCAGGTAGAAATTCCCCGACCGCAGCTTGCTGATGTCGGGCACCAAACCGCCCTTCACCCTTGCCATCTCGCGTGCCACGGCGATCTGGGCCGGCGAATTGAGCAGGCCGTAGAACTGGGTGGTGGCGTTGCCGGGAATGTGATTGTGCAGGCCGCGCGGTGCCTGGGTGGCGAATACCAGGCCCAGCCCGTATTTGCGGGCCTGCGACGACAACGCGAGCGTGCTGTGGGTGCACGCCGTGGTGTGGCTGGACGGCGCGAAGTTCTGGGCCTCGTCCATCACCAGCAGCCCGCCCAGCGGCCGGTCGCCGGCAGGGTTGCGCTTGATCCACGCGAACAACGCCATCTGCAGCTGGTTGACGAAGCCTTCCCGCTGCTGCTCACTGGTCAGGCCCACCATGCTGATCACCGAGACGCGGGCGCGATAACCGGGTGACGGCGTCAGCAGGGCTCCGGGATCCACGGCTGTCCCGGCCCCGCCGAACAGCGGATCGTTGACGATCGCGGCCCGCAGGTTCTGGCTCAGCGCGGCGGCCAGTTTGCGGGCTTCGCCCAGCTCGCTGACCTCAAGCGGCAGGTTGCTGAGCAGGTCGAGAAAGCCGCTGAGCGTCACCGAATGCTGAGCGCCGTAGTACCGCAACGCTTCCCGCAGCACGGCCCGTGACTGAGTGGCCTTGGCGGTGTTGCCGGAGATCAGTGCCCGCGGTTCGAGCGCGGCGACCGCCGATTCGACCGCGTCGCCGAACTCATCCTCGTCATCGAGCACGCTGGCGAAATCGGGCAGCGGCTGGAAGCTCAGCGGCCGGCCGTTCGCCCGCCGCGGCGTCCAGACCACCACTTCCGTGTTGTCGAAGTAATCTTCGGCGCGCTCGTCGTCGGCGGGGTTCCAGCCCGGCGGCGGTTCCGGCCAGCGGCTGCCCAGCCGAGACAGATCGTTGTTGGGGTCGAGCACGATCGACGACACACCCCGCAGCGCGCATTCCTCGACCAGGCGGCGGATCAGGACCGTCTTGCCCGACCCGGAGCCGGCGAAGATGGCGGTGTGCTTGCGCAGCGCCGCCACGTCGACCGAAACCGATTGTCCCGAAACGGCATCCACGCCGAGCGTGATGGCTGTGGGGGAGTGCTCGACGGGGACGGATGGTACCTCGACGGGGGCGGGGATCGGCCTGGCGGCGGCAGTCTCGGGTGCCGGGATGGGCGGCGGCGCCTCACCGGCCTGATCGCCGAGCGCGGCGCGTAACACCGCGATGCCGTGCCCGGGTCTGCGCTGACGTAGCCACTCCGGCAGGTCGGGGTGGTTGTCGTCGATCAGATCACGTAGCGCGGTCATGGTGCGCAGATCGTCTTCGCTGAGCGGCAGCACCTTGCCTCCTGCCGCTTCGAACTCGGCGAGCATCGCGGCCGTCTTGGCGCCGTTGGGCCACGCGGTGTTGCGCAGCAGGAACAGCCGGCGCCGGTCGGCCCGGTCGCTGCTCAAACCCGTTGCCTCGCAAGCTTTGCGAATCCTGTTGAGCACCGCGACGGCGTTGCCCGATGCGATGGCCCGAAACGCCCAGTGCCGTTCGTCGTCGGTGCTGGCATCAAGGCTCTGGCGCAACCGGGCGTGCAGCACCACTCGGGAGCCGGGTGGCGGGTCGGGCCGGAACGTCTGCTCGCTCTCGCCGTGTTCGGTGATCCACGCTTCCAGTGCCGCGGTCAGCAGGCCCGGCATCGTGGTGTCCTCGCCGTCGGGATCGAGGGCGGCCGCGGGCACCGCGCGCCTGCGGTACTCGGCGAACCGGCGGTCGAGTTCGCCGGTGTCGCCGCGCGGCGCATCCCCACTCGACGGTTCGTGCGCCTCGGCCACCTCACCGGTCAACCGGGCCAGCTCCTCGACCGTGTCGCGCTCAAGGCAGCGCCGCACGTGGGCGTCGGCCCGCTTGAGCAACTGCCGCGGCGTGTACTGGGTGGCGTCATCGAACGCCGACGGGAGGATCGGCCAGCTCGGATACGGCGGAGCGAACCCCACGGCCCGATAACTGGCGGTGAAGCGCCGTTCCAGGATGGCGCGGCCGACGTCGGGCGTGGGCAGGCCCTGCAGCAGCGCGGTGGTGCGGAAGCGGTCGTGGACTGTCGCGGTGGCCCGGTCCTGGATGGCCTCCCACGCCGCGGGCAGGCACGCGACCACCGACACGGTCCTGCGCATCGTCTGGCGGATCGCCATCAGCCCGTGCGCGACGTGCTCGAGGTCGCGGTTGCCCGCCTCGGCGGCCTTCCGCTTCTCCGGAGACGGCACGTCCGCGTCGATGTCGGTGCGCTCGACGGCCTGCGCCAGCAGCGTGTCGATCTGGTCAAGGGCCAGCACCGCGGGGCCGGCCAGCGCGATGATCCGGGAGATGTCGCGCACGGATTCCTGCGCGGTCAGCGTCGGCGCGGGCAGGCCCCACACTGCGCGTTCGTCGCGTCCTGAGCTGTCGTTACCGGTGAGATACGCCTCGCCCATGTCCTGCAGCTCCAGGTCGGCGGCGGCCAGCAGCACCAGCGCCCGCACGGTGTGGTGGGTGCGGCGCACGGTCTCGCGGCGCGCCTTGTGCAGGGCGTTGACGAAGTCGCTGAGGATCTCGGGGGTCAGCTCATCGTCGCCGATGGTGGCCCGACGATTGGCTCGCGAGATGTGGGCGACCGACGACAGCTCCCACAGCAGATCCTTGAGCTGGGTGTCGCGTTCGCCGCCGGGACGGCCCAGGCTCTCCAGGATGCCTGACCGGGCAGACTGCCAGAAGCCGGCCGCATCGAGCAGTTCGACGAGGAAGAAGTACCCGCCGGCCAGCTGCACCTGTTCGCGTACCTGGCCGAGCAGATGCGTCTTGCCCGACCCGGCGGGGCCTCGGACCACCACGCCGAGCGGGCTGGAATCGGCTTCGCGCTGGGCACCGCCGAACGCCGCCATCACGTCGGCCATCGGTCGGTCGTGAAGTCCGCCGACGTGCAGCGAACCTTGCGAGTGCCAGAGATCGTCGGCGGTGGGTGCCCAGGTCAGGCGGAGGGCGCTGAGTGCTTCGCGGTGTTGCAACTCCATCAGGACTCGATCGCGATCAGGTGCTTGTGCTGATCGCCGATGGACACGGCGGCGGTGCGGTCGGCGGGGGTGAGCACCTTCTGGTTCTCCTCCGGGATCAGGCTGACGCCGGGTTGTTGGTAGAGGCTGATCAGTGCGGCATCGACGGTCGCGCGTGTGACGTCGGGAACCTCCTCGCGCAGCCGCAGCAGGCTGACCCAGCCGCCGGGCCGGGCGGCCAGCCGCGTGTACGCCGCACGCAGCCGGTCTTCGACACCGTCGGGCTCGGCGCGTGCGGGTACCTCCGGTGCGCCGTCGTCCGGCGGCAGGAACACGTCGGCGGGCACCAGGTCGGCGTGGTCGAAGTAGCGCCGCAGGGCGTGCAGCAGCGTGTAGAGCGCGCGGCCCTGGCCCTGGGATCGCGGCGGGGCGTCGGCGCCGAACAGCTCACGGGCCACCGCCCAGCCCGCGTCGGTGAGCTCGTGCACCAGGGGTCGTCCGGCGGTGGTCTCGATCAGGCCGAGGCGGTTGAGCCGGTCGCGGCCCGGCTTGTCGAGCTTCGGGCCGAGCCGTTCCAGTTCCGGGTTGGCTACCGGGCGGGACTCTGCCATCAACACCAGCAGAACTGCCTGCTCGGTGCCGGTCAGCTCGTCGGGGCTCACACTCACCGGGGGTGTCACCTTCCTGCCGGGATCGGCTCGCGCCGGGGCCCTGGCCCGCGCGGCGCACCGCGCGGTGCGCCGAGTTCGGGCCCAGCCGTCGAAATGGTCTCGGGGACCAGTTAACCGGATGCCAGTGACCGCTGCGGATCGGCCAGGTGTTGCGGGTCGACCTGGGCCCGTGACCGGATCAAGGTCTTGATGTCGTCGAGCACGTCCCACACGTTGACGTTCATGCCTGCCAGCACCCGGTTCTCCGCCGACAGCCAGAAGGCGACGAACTCGAGCTTGGCGACGTCCCCGCGGAACACCACCTGGTGGTATTCGGGGGCGTGTCCCACGTACTCCATGCCGAGGTTGTACTGGTCGGTGAAGAAGTACGGCAGCTCGGTGTATTCGGCAGGCTTGCCGAGCAGGCCCGCGACCGCGGTGGCGGGCTGCTTGAGGGCGTTGGCCCAGTGTTCGGTGCGGATGCGGGTGTCCAGCAGCGGGTGCTGGGCGGCGGCGATGTCGCCGACGGCGTAGATGTCGGGATCGCTGCTGCGCAGCGTCGCGTCGACCTGCACGCCGCCGTCGGCGATGGTCAACCCTGCCTGCTCGGCCAGCGTGATGTTGGGCGCGGCGCCGACCGCGACCAACACGGCATCGGCTGCCACGGTGGACCCGTCACCCAACCGCAGACCGGTCGCGCGTCCGTCGGCCACGGTGATCTCCTGCACCGATTCGTTCAGTCGCAGGTCGACCCCGTGATCGCGGTGCAGCTGCGCGAACACCTCGCCGACCTCGGCGCCGAGGGAACCCAGCAGCGGCAGCCGGGCCGACTCGACGACGGTGACGTTGACACCGCGTTCCCGAGCGCCTGCGGCGACCTCAAGCCCGATCCAGCCGGCGCCGACAATGGCCAGCGACGCGCCCTCGGTCAGCGTGTCGCGCAACGCCGTGGCGTTGTCGATGGTGCGCAGGTAGTGCACGCCTTCCGCGTCGCTGCCGGGGATGGGTGGGCGCCGCGCCGCGGACCCGGTGGCCAGCAGCAGCTTGTCGTAGGCGACGGTGCTGTCGTCGGGCAGGCTGACGGTGTGGTCGCTGGGATTGATGGCGGTGATCGTGGTGCCCGGCCGCAGGTCGATGTTGTGGTCGCGGTACCAGTCGGCGTCGTGGACGGTGAAATCGGTGAGCGCCTTCTTGCCTGCCAGGAATTCCTTGGACAGCGGCGGGCGCTCGTAGGGCAGCGGCTCCTCGGCGGCGAACAGGGTGACATGGCCGCCAAAGTCTTTGTCCCGCAGTGCTTCAGCAGCTTTTGCGCCGGCCAGGCCACCGCCGACGATCACGAACCTGGATGACTGTGACGCAGACTGAGTCATGCCAACTCAGCGTACTCGTGCCGCGAGTAGCCGCTTGAGGGTTCGGGCATTGCGCACTGCATGACCGCCGAGATCGTTGTTGAAGTACACGACGACGCGGTGGCCCTCGGCATCCCATGCGCGGATCCTCTCGGCCCATTGGGCCAGTTCGTCATCGGGATAGGAGCCGGCGTACATCGTGGCGTCGGCGGGTCCGTGCAGCCGGACGTAGGCCAGGTGACCGGTGGTGCGTGGTTCACACCGCAACCCCGGTCCGTTCATCACCACATACGCCGCGCCGAACCGCTCCAGCAGCTCATAGACCGCGGGTTCATGCCACGACGGGTGCCGTAGTTCCATCGCCGCGGGGATACGCGCGGGCAGCTGCGAGAGGAATCCGGCGAGCAGGTCGTCGTCCCGTTCGAGAGCCGGATGGGTCTGGACCAGCAGGGCTTCGGCACGGTCGCCCAGCGCCGTCCAGCAGCGGTCGAACCGCTCGATCCACGGTTCGGGGGAGCGCAGCCGGCGGAAGTGGGTCAAGCCGCGGTGGGCTTTGACCGACATGGTGAATCCGGCGGGCAGCCGCTGGTGCCATCCGGCGAACGTGGTGTCGCGGGGCCAGCGGTAGAAGCTGGCATTGAGTTCGACCGTGTCGAATTCCTCGGTGTAGCGGGCCAGCCGGGCCGAGACCGGCGTCCCGGTCGGGTACAGCACGTCGGTCCAGTGGTCATACGACCAGCCCGACGTGCCGATCCGGATCATGGCCATACCTGCTCCTCGCGTCCGCGGTCTCCACGGTAGTCACGGGACGTCGGTGTACTGCGGGACGAACGCGTCGCCCGAGAACGTGAATCCTTTGCCCGTCAGCTCCCGCACGCACGACACGCCGGACGATTGCTGCACGTTGCACCGAAAACCTGCCACCGCAAGCACTTTGCCGAACGGCAGCGGCTTGGCGCCGTCGACCGAGAAATCGGGTTCGGTCAGCGCGATGAATCCGGCGTCGTGGTCACGGTCGACGGCAACCGCGTTGGGCGCGCTGGTTCCGCCGCTGCCGTCGGGTACGGCGGTCGGCGCGCCGGGGACGGAGATGGTCGACAATCCGCTTGCCGACTGGCAGCCCGCCTTGTCGCGGGGCAGGATCGCGCAGCGCCAGCGTCCGCTGGGAGTGCTGAAGTAGTAGCCGGTGCGGCCGTTGACCTCGGTGGCGTAAGCCGAGCTGTCGACCAGGTTCGCGGTGCCGTACTGCGGCACGGGCGTGGAAGTGCTTGTGGCGGTTTGCGGGGGTGCCTCGCCGGTGTTGACGACTGTGCCGGACGTACACCCGGCCAGGGCCGCAGCTGCCGCAATCAGGACCGCACAACGTCTCACGACGCGCAACCATAGCCTGACGGCCGGCTCACGGCGTCACGCAGATGTCGCCGGCGAACGGCAACAGTGGCCACAGCGCAGTCTCCACGCCGAACGCCACCAGGTTCGCGCCCGCGGGAAGCCGCGTCAGCAGCGCCTTCTCGATCGCCCCGACCTGCTCGGCGTGAAAGAAGCTCCAGCCAAGGCCGACCACCAGGTACGGGATGGCCAGCCACATCAGGGTTTCGAGCAACTGCTCGACGCTGACCCGGCGGCCGAGGACCCGGCGGAGCATCAGATCAGCGGCCGGCCGGAGCGGGCCCGGCGGCGCACGTCGGCGAGCAGCAGATAGCTTCCGCCCTGCCGGAGGAACACCGGCAGGAACCGATTGCCGAACGCGACCAGCAGAAACAGCCACTCGAACAGCCGCTGGCGCGTCGGTCCCCAGCCGACCCCCAGCGCATCACGGAACACCGGAGCCAGAAAACCCGCGGTGAGAAACCGCAGCAACGGCCGGAACGGCACGCGCAGCAGTGGATTCACCATCTTCAGGGCGACCAGGTCGTGCAGGTAGGCGCCCACGACGTCGTCGATGGCCACGTGCGCGCAGGCGGTGTCCCAGTAAGTGTCGAACTCGGCGCGGGTGGCAGGCCACTGCTCCTGGGTGACCTGCAGTGTGGTGCCCAGCGTCGCCGCGGACTGGTAGAACTGCTCGGCCTGCTCGGCTGACATCTCGCCGCGCAGCAGCTGGTAGGTGTCCTCCAACCCGACGAACAGGCAGGCCGCCACCCACAGCTGCAGGTCCCGGTCGAAGGCGTTGTAGGCCACCGGGCTTGACGGACCTGATCGCACCTGCCGGTGCGCGACGTCGACGGCGGCGCGGAATGCCTTGCGGTCCTCGGGGCTGCCGAGGATGGCGACGGCCAGATAACTGAACGTGGTGCGGGCCCGCTTCCACGGATGCTTGAGGAGGTTGCCCGAGTCGACCGGGCTTTCCACCACTCCGTACCCGACGCCCGGGCGGGCCAGTTGCATGATGACGTTGGCCGCGCCCGCCGCGAAGGCCCAGAAGTCCATGGCGTCGGCGACACTGACCGGGTAGTCGTCCCACCGGGAGGTGCGGCGTTTCACCGAGATCCGGGTGGCGAGAAC
The DNA here is from genome assembly GCF_001665685.1 of Mycobacterium sp. 852013-50091_SCH5140682. GTDB lineage: Bacteria > Actinomycetota > Actinomycetes > Mycobacteriales > Mycobacteriaceae > Mycobacterium. The sequence continues at coordinate 2,036 of NZ_LZTB01000059.1, read as the reverse complement.
GTCGTTGCCCACAGGCATGGATGCGGATCCCTTCATGTCATACAGACGTTGGCGAACAACAGCACCGGCCACGACACGATGGAACCGAGGAACGACACGACAGCGTCGGTGCGGTCCATGCCGTGCAGGTGATCCACGTGGGTCACCGACCACGCCACGCCGATGACCAGGTAGGGGACGGCAAGGATGATCGCGGTGCCGATCCACTCGGCGATCGTCATCTGAAAGCCCAAGATCTTGCGTACTGCGGTCAGCATGAACCGGTCACCCCCGTCGTCGTGCCCTATGTTAATGGCCATTCTGGCGGGGGCGGTGCGGTTCGGCCAGATTGGCTATGTCATGCGGTCGACGTCGCGCCGTCTGTCAGCTCGGCTTGCAGGCCGGAATCCAGCGAAACCCGGATCAGGGCAGCGGCCAGTTTCGCGGTATCGCGCGGCGCCATCCGGCCCAGGGCCGCGGGGCTGGCGGGCAGTCCGAGATCCGCCGCGGCGGCCAGCGCGCGATCATCGAAATACGGGCGCACCCACGGCCAGGTGTCCTGCACCTCGCGCAGGAAGATGTCTGCGCCGGTATCGCCGATTCCCTTGAACCGCATCAGCAATCGCTTGGCCGCGCCCGTGTCGTGCTCGCTCTTGTCGGCGAGCCGACGCAGGTCTCCGCCGTACCCGTCGCGCACCGCGGTCGCGATCGCGGACATCCGGGTTGCGGAACTCTCGTCGTAGCGGGCGTAGTGGGCCCGGCCGAACGCCTGGATCATCGTCTGCCGGTCGGCATCGAGCACCGCCTGAGGCGTGCGCAACCCGCGGCTGAACAGTTCGCGGGCGGCTTGTGTCGCGATCCCGGCGTCGATCGGTTTGCTCGCGAGCATGCACATCGCGAGCAGTTCGAACAGTGGCATGGGCTTGTCCCGCAGGTGAATACCGGCTTGCTCGGCGTATGTCGTCCCGGCGGTGTCGAGCAGGCGCCGGACCAGATCGTCTTTGGCCATGCCGTCCGCGTACCCGCTGCTGCGTCGCGGAAACGCGGTGTCACTTGGGTGGCAGGCCCTTGGCGAAACCGACGCCCCGCGCGACCCAGCTCTGCAGTTGCCGCTTGGTGCGCACCCCGGCCGGGTCGACGCGGAGCCAGCCGCGCATCTCGCGTCCACCCATCACCATCAGTTCGACGTGTTCTCGGCTCAGCAACTGCTCGGCGTCCTCCGGAGGCACCCGTACCAGCAGGCCGCCACCGCGGTTGGCCGCGATCGCCATGTTGCCGTTGATCAGGAACGCCAGTCCGCCGAACATGCGCTTCTCCTCGACGCCGCGTTCGGCGGCGACGAGTTCGCGGATGCGGTCAGCGAGGTCCGGGTCGAAGGCCATGGCGTCGGCTCACTCGTCCGAGTTGTCCTGGGATTCCAGCTCGGCGCGGAACGCGGCCTCCCGTGCCAGGTGGCGGGGCCTGCTCCGCAGCACCGTCCAGGCGATGCCGAGCACGATGAACCACACCGGCGTGACCAGCAGCGCGTGCAGCGTGTCGGCCTTCTGGGTGAACGCCCAGACCAGGAACACGAAGAACGCCAGCACCACGTAGCACATCGCGATGCCACCGGGCATCTTGAACTTCGACGCCTCGTGCAGGTGAGGACGCCGCCGGCGATACACCAGGTAGCTGGTCAGGATGATCGTCCAGACGAAGATGAAGCACAGCGACGAGATGGTGGTGACGATGGTGAACGCCTCGATGATCGAGCCACCGACGGCTACCATCACCACACCCGAGAGCAGGAACACCCCGGACAGGAACAGCGCGTTGGCAGGCACATGGCGCGAGGTGAGCTTGCCGAAGGCCGACGGCGCGTCACCTTCCTGCGCGAGGCCGTAGACCATTCGCGAGGTGGAGTAGATACCGGAGTTGGCCGACGAGGTCGCCGACGTGAGCACCACGAAGTTGACCACAGACGCGGCCACACCCAGCCCCGCGAGGCTGAACATGGCGACGAACGGGCTGCGGTCGGCGCTGATCTCGCGCCACGGGGTGACCGAGATGATGACGGC
>NZ_LZTB01000058.1 GCF_001665685.1 Mycobacterium sp. 852013-50091_SCH5140682 | reverse complement strand
GGCGCTACCCGCCCCACCCCCCCCGCCCCCCGCCCCCCCCCCCCCCCTTTTTTTTTTCAAGCAGAACACGGCATACGCGATGCAGCGTAGTCTCGTGGGCTCGGAGATGTGTATAAGAGACAGCAGTAGATCGATCACCACGCCGGAGCGTCCGGTCGCGGTGCGATGCGCGGCCAGGATCCCGAGCAGCCCGCCGGGGCTGACAGCAGCGGCGGTCAGGGCCCGCTGGGTTTGCAGGGCCCACTCCAGTTCCCGGCGCTCGGCTCGCGCCCGATAGGCGAACACCGCCTTGGTGACCGCGATGAACGGCACGGGGTCGGGCACGGTCAGCAACGGCAACCCCACGTCATCCGCCGCGTCGATCAAGCGCTGCGGAGCGCGTTGATGGGGGAGATCGCCGCCGAGACCCAGTGCGATGGCCCGCACCCCCGCATCCTTGAGCGCGGCGAGATAGTCGCGGCACCCGTCGAAGTCGCCGGGCAGCAGCAGTCCGATCGTCAGCAGCAGTTCGCCGCCCTGCAGCCACGGGCCGGGGCGGGCCAGTTCCGAAACCGCCGCCGCTTCGATCTCGGCATCGCGGGCTGCGTCTTGACCTGCGACGAGACTCAGGCCCAGATCGGGGTCGGCGAGCAGCTCGGCTATCGACAGCATGGACAGATTGTCGAACATGGTCGGGCGATTTTCGCCCATACGTCGATATCGCTGTGATGCGCCTCTCGTACATGGTGTAGCTATGACGCAGCAGACACCCCACAGCACACCGGTCGGACCCGTCGACGCCACCAAGGTGCCGCGGTACGCCGGTCCCGCCACGTTTGCCCGGCTGCCCCGCACCGACGAGGTGCCGCACACCGACGTCGCCGTGGTCGGTGTCCCGTTCGACTCCGGAGTCTCCTACCGCCCGGGCGCGCGGTTCGGCCCAGGCCACATCCGGGCCTCGTCCAAGCTGCTGCGGCCCTACCACCCCCGCCTCGACGTCGAGCCGTTCGCCGCGCAGCAGGTGGCCGACGCCGGCGACATCGCCGTGAATCCGTTCGACCTCAACGAGGCCATCTCGACGATCGAATACGCCTCCGACGAGCTGCGCGAGGGCGGCACGAAACTGATCACCCTCGGCGGTGATCACACCATCGCGCTGCCGCTGCTGCGGTCGTTGCACCGTGACCACGGCCCGATCGCGGTCCTGCACTTCGACGCCCATCTCGACACGTGGGACACCTACTTCGGTGCGCCGTACACCCACGGCACCCCGTTCCGGCGGGCCAGCGAAGAGGGCCTGCTCGACAAGGAACACTGCCTGCACGTGGGCACCCGCGGCCCGCTGTACGCCTCGACCGACCTCTCCGACGACAAGGTGCTCGGTTTCCAGGTGCTCGGATCCGACGATTTTCAGATTGACGGGCTGGCGGCCGTGATCGAGCGGATGCGGGCGCGCCTGGGTGAGGCGCCCGTCTACGTCTCGGTCGACATCGACGTACTCGATCCCGCCCACGCACCGGGCACCGGCACCCCGGAGGCGGGTGGCATGACCAGCCGTGAGCTGCTGCACTGCCTGCGAAACCTGGTGGGCCTCAACGTCGTCGGCGCCGACATCGTGGAGGTCGCGCCGGCCTACGACCACGCCGAGATCACCGGTATCGCTGCGGCGCATGTCGCGTACGAGCTGATGTCGGTGCTCGCCACCGGTAGAGGTGCCTGATATGACCGACTATCGCAACGGCGGAGCCGCCGTGGTGCAAACCCTTGCCCTGCACGGTGTCGACACCATCTTCGGCATCCCCGGCACCCACAACCTGGAGATCTACCGCCACCTCGGCGACGCCGGGATTCGCGCGGTCACGCCGCGACACGAGCAGGGGGCCGGCTACGCCGCCGAGGCCTACGCCCGCGTCTCGGGCCGCCCGGGCGTCGTGGTGGCCACCAGCGGACCCGGGTTGACCAACGCCATGACCGCGGCCGCCACCGCCTACGCGGAATCTCAGCCGATGCTGGTGTTGTCCTCGGGCATGCCGACCGGCGCGGAAGGGCGCGATCTCGGGCAACTTCACGAGGCCAAGAACATCAGCGGGGCGATGAACGAGCTGGTGCGCTGGAGCCGTCGGGTGCGCAGCGCCGACGAGGCCGCCGAGGCTGTGACCGAGGCGTTCGGCAGCTTCACCGGCCGCAGGCCGCGCCCGGTCCACATCGAGATCCCGATCGACGTGCTGGAGTCCTCCTGGTCGGGCCGGGCCAGGCACTGCGTGAAACTCGCTGCCCCGCAGGCTGATCCCGAGACGGTCCGGCGCGCCGTGGCCGCACTGGCCGCCGCAGAGGCGCCGTTGATCATCGCCGGGGGAGGAGCCGTCGACGCGCAGCCGGAGCTCACCGCGCTGGCCGAACTGCTCGGCGCTCCCGTCGCCACCACCGTCAACGGCAAAGGCGCTCTCTCCGAGGCACATCCGCTGTCGGTCGGCGCGTCGGTGCGGCTGCGGAGCGTCCAGAACGCCGCCGCCGAGAGCGATGCCCTGCTGCTGATCGGCACCGAGCTCGGCGATTCCGACCTGTGGGAGGGGCAGATTCGCGGCAAGGTCGTGATCCGGTGCGATATCGAACCCGGCCAACTGGACAAGAACTGCCCGGCCGATATCGCACTCCTGGGCGACGCGGCCACGACACTGGCCGCGTTGGCGGCGTGGCTGCCCGACAGGCCGGCGACCGACGGATCGGCGCGCGCCGCAGCGCTGCGCGCCGAATGTGTCACCGAGGCGGCCCGCGATGCCGGGCCCCATGCCGAGATCAACGCCGCTGTGCGGGCCGCATTACCGGCCGAGGCGATCTTGGCCGGAGACAGCTCACAGGTCACCTATTTCGGCTCGGTGCACTTCTTCGACGTGCCCGGCCCGCGCCAGTTCTGCTACATGCCCGGCTACGCCACGCTGGGCTACGGGCTGCCTGCCGGCCTCGGGGCGTCGATCGCCCGACCGGGCGTGCCGGTCGCGGTGCTGCTCGGCGACGGAGCGCTGATGTTCTCTGTCCAGGAACTCATCACCCTTGTGGAACAACGGCTTCCGGTGCCGGTGGTCGTCGTCGACAACGGCGGATACCGGGAGATCCGCGAGCAGCAGGCCAGTCGCGGTATTGCCCCGATCGGCGTCGATCTGCGCACCCCCGATCTCGCCGCCATGGCAATTGCCATGGGCGCCAACGGCGTCCGCACCACATCCACCGACGACGTGACCGGCTTGGTGAGCGCCGCCCTGTCCGCCGACGGCCCCACCCTGATTCACCTGGACCTGCGCTGAGTCCAGTTCGACCCATTGAACCCATAGATAGAAAGGAGCGAAGCCATGGACGTCGCAGTTGTTGCGATCTACATCGTCTCGATGATCGCATTCGGCTTCTGGGGTAAACGCAAGGCAACGACCCAATCCGACTTCCTCGTCGCCGGCCGCCGGCTCGGGCCGTTCCTGTATTCCGGGACGATGGCGGCCATCGTGCTCGGCGGAGCCTCCACCATCGGAGGCGTCGGACTCGGTTACCAGTACGGCATTTCGGGCATGTGGCTGGTGGTCGCCATCGGCGTCGGCATCCTGCTGCTGAGCCTGCTGTTCGCCGGCCGCATCCAACGGCTGCGGGTCTACACCGTCAGCCAGATGCTCGAGCTGCGATACGGGCCGGGCTCCAGCGTGCTGTCCGGTCTGGTGATGTGGGGCTACACCCTGATGTTGTCGGTCACCTCGACCATCGCCTACGCCACCATCTTCGGGGCCCTGTTCGACATGGCGAAAGTCCCGTCGATCATCCTCGGTGGCAGCGTCGTGATCCTCTACTCGACACTCGGCGGCATGTGGTCGATCACCCTGACCGACTTCGTGCAGTTCATCATCAAGACCATCGGCATCTTCTTCATCTTGCTGCCGATCGTCGTGATCCGCGCCGGCGGTTTCAGCGGCATGATCGACAAACTGCCCAGTGATGCCACATCGTGGACCGCCATCGGCGGCAGCACCATCGTGACCTATTTCGTCATCTACACCTTCGGTCTGCTGATCGGCCAGGACATCTGGCAGCGCGTGTTCACCGCGCGCAGCCCGGGCGTGGCTCGCTGGGCAGGCACGGCCGCGGGCGTGTACTGCCTGCTGTACGCCGCTGCCGGGGCGTTGATCGGCATGGCGGCGCACGTGCTGCTGCCCAAGCTGGACGCCCGCGACGACGCGTTCGCCCGGATCGTCGAGGCGCAGCTGCATCCGCTGCTGGCGGGCCTGGTGCTCGCTGCCGCGCTGGCCGCGGTGATGTCGACCTCCAGCGGTGCATTGATCGCCACCGCCACCGTGTTCAGCCAGGACATCGTGGCCCGGTTGCGGCACCAGGACGTCGAGTCCGGCAGTGAACACGACCATGTCCGAAACAACCGACTGTACGTGGCCGGGTTCGGGGTGGTCATGGTGATCATCGCCTGCGTGCTGCAAGACGTGGTCGCGGCCCTGACGGTGGCCTACGACATCCTCGTGGGCGGCCTGCTCGTACCGATCCTCGGCGGGCTGGTGTGGCGTCGCGGAACCAACGTCGGTGCCGTCATGGCCATGGCCGTCGGGACACTCGCCACGCTGGTCACGATGGTGGCCACGGACATCTTCGCCAACGAGCCCATCTACGTCGGGCTGGCTTCGGGCCTGGTGGTGTACATGATCGGCAGCCTGGCCAGCAAGCCCACGGCACCCGAGATCCTGGCCGAATGGGACCGGCGCAGCCGCGGCGAGTCGGCGGTCGAGGAGCCTGCGACCGAAATCGCTTGAGCAACAAGCAATCCCGCCGTGAATTTCCGCGACCAGGAGCAGACATGACAATTGACAGACGCCGACTGCTCGCCGGAGTGCCGGCCGCCATGGCGGGTACCGCACTCTTCGCCGGCGCCACCACCGCATGTGCCACACCGGATTCGGGCAAAGGCTCGGGCGTCGACGGCCCACAGGTGCACTGGCGCATGATGGTGAGCTGGCCGAAGGACCTGAGCATCATGTACGGGGGCGCCCAGTTCGTCGCCGATCGGGTGAAGGCGATGACCGGCGGCCGGTTCACCATCGACCTGCATGTCGAGGGCGAGCTCGACACCAAAGACGACCTGATGACCGCGGTCAGCAAGGGCTTCGTCGAATGCGGTCACAGTTCCTCGGACTACTACGCGGACAAAAATGCCGGACTGACGTTCGGTTCCGGAGCGCCGTTCGGTTTGACGGCAGCCGAACACGCCTCGTGGCTGCGGTTCGGCGGCGGAATGGAGCTCATCGGCGGGCTCTACGACCAGTTCGGCATCGTGTATTTCCCTGCAGGCAATACCGGCGCACAGATGGGCGGCTGGTTCAACAAGGAGATCAAAAGCACCGACGATCTCAAAGGGCTGCGCATGCGCATTGGCGGTATCGGGGCCGAGGTCATGAAGACCTTCGGCGTCACCCCGGTTGACGTGCCATATCTCAAGCTGGCCGGCGCCATCAAGTCCGGCCAACTCGACGCCGCGGAGTTCGTCGCACCGTTCGACGACGCCGAACTCGGACTGAACAAGGTCGCGAAGTTCTACTACTCACCGGGCTGGTGGCAGATCGGCGATCAGCTGGATTTCATCGTCAACAAGAAGGCCTTCCACGACCTGCCCGCCGAGTATCAGCAGATCGTGGAATCCGCGGCATGGGAAGCCAACCAGCGAGTGGTCGCCGAGTATGACGCCAAGAACGGCAATGCGTTGACGGACCTGGTCAAGGGCGGCACGCAGCTGCGCGAGTTTCCCATCGACATGATGCGCACCGCCTTCGCAGTGATGGAGGGCATCCACGTCCGTGAGAGCGCCAAGAGCGCCGACTACAAACGCGTGTTCGAGTCGTGGAACGCCTACCGATGGATGGTGAAGAAGTGGCATGTCTTCATCGAGAGCCCGGTGATGCGGTCGAACGTCTTCACCGACCCGCCTCCGCTGCAATAGGTGTACGGGGCCACGACGTTGGTGACGCGTTCCGATGCATCATTGGGCCTGCCGGGAGTCGCCGACTGGTCGCGGGGAGGTCCTTCGATGCTCGGCCCGGCGCCGTGCGGCCTCGTGAGCCTCACGCAGGAGACGGACAGCTAGCGCGTTGGTGCGCGCGCCAGAGTTGATGATCGACACCCAACCCTGGCGGCGATACACCGGGTGTGGAAAGACCACGTCGGTTGCTGCGTAGTCCCACGACCGTTGCGAGGACTGAGCCGTCTCACCGGTCAGTTCGAGGAACGCGGTGCTGCCGACGTGAATGTTCAGTCGCCAACGCTGCGGCTCGTCGAGGTTGGACAACGTGTCGTCGGGATAGTTCTTCGTCACGACGGTGGCGAAGGGCTGCTGGTGTGCCGGTACCTGGCCGTCAGGTCCGTAGTAGAAGAAGTGGTCACCCCACGCGATGTCCGGGAACTCGCTGCCCTCGGCGGGGGCGATTTCGAGCACCCCATCGAACGATCGGATTGTCTGCAACAGTTGCTCCATACTCACGGTTCAAGCATGTACTTGAAGTGCTAGTGGAGGGTTGCATGCGAGCAGACGGCAGTTCACTCCAGAACATGTGCACGGCCTGCGCGCCTACCGCGACCTCGCCCACGCGATCGGACCCGTCGATGCGCGACGCGCGATGAGGCAGATCCGCATCGACCCGCCGGACCAAGCCGCAGCCCTGATCTGCGAGTTCCATACCCGGCTCACCCGGGAGCGCGAGCAGACACTCATCGCACGATCCGCGCTGGAGTCCATCAGCGCGGAGGCGACCACCGACGATGCGCCCGCAAAAGGCGACTCTATGACCATCACCGAACTGACGCAGGCACTCGGCGTCAGGGCATCCACGCTCCGCTTCTGGGAGAGCGTCGGCCTCGTCAGGCCGGAGCGAGTCCCCACTGCGGCTGGAACCGCACGACGGTACCCGGTCACCGCGATCCGGGAAGCCCGCATCACCGCCGCACTCTGTGCCGGTGGCTACCGAATCCCCGACGTCCGCAAGGCAATCACCGCCGTCCGCGAACTCACCGACGTCGCCACGTCACTCACCGCACTCGACGCCCGGCTACAGGCCATCGCTCAACGCACACTCGCTCTGCTCCGCTCCGGAGCCATATTGGCTGAGATCATCGAGGCCGTCCCAACGAGCGCAGTGGAAGACCCCGCGGTGCCATCAACGTCCTGACCAGCAACAACTAGGTCCGCAGCCCATGTCGTCCACCCGGGGCGAACCCGGCCGGCGGATCGACGGTGAGCCTGCCTGCCTGACAGCCTCGCAAGCCGCTCATCGGGAGCGTCGCCGCGACCTGGTCACAGCAAACTCTCCCCACGGCGTTCGTATGTCAGAATGGAAAATTGTCCAGCGAGTGCGACGTCGGTGTCGGGAACCTCTGGGGGAGTGTGAACGTGGACCGGGTGTGGGTACGGAATACAGCGATCAGTGCGGCCATCGCCTGCGGCGCCATGGTCGCCGGGCCCGGCGTCTCGGGCACCGCGGTCGCATCGGCTGACCTGCTCGGCGTCGGCGTGGATGTCCTCGGCATCTTCGGCCACCACAAGGACAACAAGAAAAGCTCCAATCACCGCGCGGGCGCCAACGGCAAGCAGAACGACGGCTCCGCCAAGACCGGCCGGTCCGATAACCAGAAGACGGGCAAACCCGGTCAGACGGACAAGCGGAAGACCGGTCTGGGTGGTGAATCCTCCGGTCAGAAGTCCGTCGGGAACACCGAGGGCGCTACGAATCGGGCGGCGCAGTCGGCGAACACCCCCTCGACCCTGAGCGCAGGGGCGGACGTTGCGGAGACGTCGGTGAGCGTGCCCGAGGTTCAGGTGAGTCTCCCCTCGACCGGCGGCGGAGGCGGTGGTGGCGGAGGCGGCGCAGCCGCCAGCGGGCGTATCGGCCGGGCCCCGAATCTGGCGGCGGTGCCGACCGCCCCGAGCAGTCGGCAAATCGTCATCCACGCCAAGCCTGCCGAGGCGCTGTCGGCACCCGCCCAGTCCGCCCCGCAAGCTCAGTCTCCGGCGCTCGCCTCGCCGGCCGCCCCCGTGGTCGCTGCGCCGGTCCCAGCGGTGGTCCCACCGCCGATGGTCGTCCTTCCGCTGCCGCCGCTGCCGGAGATCGCAGCGCCCGCCCCGTCCGAGGGCGCCGGAAGGCACGCGGCGCCGCCGGCCGCGCCGAGCACATCTCACGTGACCGCGCCCAGCACCCAGTCACCGAAGCACGCCGCGCCGACGATCAAGGCGATCCCCGAGACGTTCCGCATTGGCTACGCCGATTACCTGCGCGTGTCCAGCACCACAGATCTCGTCTTCGCCGTGCTGCCGGGCCTTGCCGGGATGGTGTTGCTCACCGCCGCCGGCGGCGCGGTCGGCTTCCGCCAGGCGCGTGCAGCGCGCACATTGCCGCCGCAGCAGATCGCCCGGTTCCTGCCGTAACGCCGGGTGGCTCGTCTGGGTCACCGCCAATAGTTGGAAGTGCCTGCGCGCCATACCTTCTGACGCTGCGAGTCGGCCATTGCCGAACCAACGGCAGCGGACTCGAAGGGTTTTGACAATGGTGTGCATGGGTGGGGCGCTTGGCTCATCCCATGATGACCAAAACCCGAATGGCGGCAACTGTCGCAATGTTTGCTACCGCTGTCGAAATCGCCGCTCTGGGTCACGGCCTGTGACGCCCCGGCACGTGACACAGCGCCGCCATACAACAAATGCCAGGTCGATTGACCTGGCATTTTTTTGGTGCCCTCGGTGAGATTCGAACTCACACTGGACGGGTTTTGAAATGGTGTTTCTCGCACTTATGGCGAACGGGGGAGAGTGACGGTAGGGCATGGCGAGTCATGTAAATCCGCAGTGCCACAGCGATTATCGAGACAATTCGAACATTAGTAACCATTGGTGAGCAACGGGGTCCGGTGAACACCCTGCGGACCATGTGCGGACTGTGTACCAACTATTGTATCAATTCGATCGTTGGCCGATCTGCCGCCGAGCACGGCGGTCGGCGGTCGGTTGACCTAGTGGACGCGCGTTGCTCGATGAGCGGCTGGAGTTGGGCCCCACAGCCCGGGGACAGCACCGATTTGCGGATTTGCCAATGACGGCTGGCAGCGTTGACTTACGCTGCCCATGCTTTCATTGGTGTCAATATCAAAGATCGGAGTTGGGGCATTCATGACGTACGGGTACGAACTCGATGAACTCGCTGACCTGGGTACGAAGTTGGGAGTTCGATTCAAGCCCGCTGAGATGGGGTTGATCGCCGAAGTTGCTTCTTCACTACCGATTACGGCAGCGCACGTAGTGTCGAAGGGCATGACGCGCATCTATTGGGTCTCCGGAACGCTGCTCGTGACCCTGGACCTGAAGGCAGGAGACGGTGAAGGCCACCTCTACATCGCCGACGTGGCCGTGCGGCCGCTCAAATCTGCCAAGGTGTCCATAGCTGCCCGCGCCGAATCCGATCCGTATGGGATTGATTGGAAATACCTGTCCTCTGTGCGACTCCAATTCGACAATGAGGAGAGCGCGTTAGAGTTCCCAGATCCAGGAACTTTGCCGCTCGATAACGTGGACAAGCGCGAGCGCGCCAAGGCATTCATTGACGCGCTACTGGAAGCGATTCGGTAAAACTGCGGGCTACAGCGACTCGACGTCACACAGAAGCTCGTATAGGTCTACTCCGTCGCTGACCAGTTGCGGCGTCATCTGTGCCTCTGCGAACTGCAGGACGGCGTTGACATTCACCGGCTCGCCATCGGCCAGTGCGCCCAAGGCGACGAACAGTAGTCCAGTAATCTCACTCATGGGCAGGAACGTACACCCGTGTGGGCAATGCTGGGGTAAGTGAAAACTAAGAGTTTTCAACGTGATTGGGCACTATTACCAACGACAATGCCCCCCAGGATTACTGGGGGGCATTGCTGCAATTGTCGCCGGGTCGCCGCAAAGCACCAGAACGGCTACCCGTACCTACCCCGCAGCTTGCAATGCGGGGAGAGTCTTTATCGTGCTCTCTCGCGGTATCGGTTGAGTACCTGGGTCTCGCTGATCGTCCATCCCTGGAAGTTGTTGCCGTACTGGACACTTAGCGGTCCCATCGCATCCCGTTCGACGTTGGTCGGGTTGATCAGCAGCCGCAGTGCCGCCGTCTGGATCACGGACTCGATGTCTTCTGCCATGCTGTCGTCAGTGAACCCGATACCTCGGGTGTAGCTCTTGGCTCTGGAGGTGACCACGGACAGCACAGCGTCGGCCTGCTCGGTGGTGATGGTCAGGCCTGACAATGTGGACAGGGATTCAGCGGTGATCATTTAGGCGGCGTCGTACAGTCGCACCACACCGGCAGGGTTGGGGAACCCGAAGGCAATGCGAGCGGTAGCCCGCACCTGCACGGCGTCATAGTCGAACGCCGAGTCGAACGAACGGGTAACCGTGGTGCCCGTGCGCTGGACAATGAGAATCTGGGAAGCGTCCACGCCCCAGGCGTTACCGGCGGCGACGTCGGTGGAGACCAGCACGGGGACACCGGCAAGGGTTTGACCGTCTGCCACGCTTTCGAACAGCCCCTTATTCGAGCCGGTCTGTTCCTTGACCTTCGCCAGGGTCAGGGCAACGTCCGGTGCCAGGATGAAATGGGTGATGGTCGCGCCATCGGCCAGGGCGGCAGCCTTGGCGTCGTGGAACGGATCAAGCGACGTTAGGGTAACTGACCCGGTGTCAACAACATTCACACCAGCAAGCGACAATAGTCCGCTCGGTCCGTTGGTCACGGTGTTGCCGAAGAATGCGGCATCAATCTTCTTCGCGATGGCTCGGCCCAAGCTCTGCCCGACCATATCGGCGGCAGCGGGATTGCTGTCTCCTGCTGCCTCAGTGGAGATTTGAGTCAGACCCTTGACCGCCCTGGGAGTGACGACCAGCTCCGTGGTCGTCGGGTCGGCAAGAGTGATCTGGGTGTTCTCTGCGTACCATCCGACAGCCGGATCGGCGGTCAGCATCGGAAAGCGGATGCTTTCGTTATCGGTCGTGACGAGCGTTCCAGCTTGGAACGCAATGGACTTCGCCGCGATTACGGTGTCGATCAGTTGGCCGTAGCCGTCTGGAGTCCACGCGGTCGATAGACCGCTACCTAGTACTGCCATTTATGAAATGCCTTGCATATGAGCGTTAATGGGGACGCTCGACGCCATCGGGGCGGAGCAGCCACGCCACCAGGACGTTATATAGCTACCCTAAGTATATGTCACATTTAGCGAAATAGACCCGAGAAGTCAGTGGGGGCAGTGGATTCCGACCGCACACCCTGGCCAACGTCGCCCCGAGGCTTGCGGGCAAGGTGGGGTTTGCGCTCGATCAGATCGGTGATCGCCCGGGCAATGTCGTCCAGGTTCTCGTCGGAGTAGGTGAGGTCGGTGGGATCGGCCAGCCGACCGTCCAGCTTCACCAGGGCGTCGTGCAGTCGGTGGCGTAGTTCGTCTGCCCCCTTGGCACGTTCGCGGTATTTGGCGCTTTCCTGCCGCAACGTCTCCACGTACTCACGTGAAAACGTCTCTGTATCGCTCTCTGCCACATCAGAATCCGCCTCCGGTGTAGTCACTTCACCCGGCGCGGGTTCGTCGTCCTGGATGGCGTCTAGGCCTGTTTCAGCCATTGCTCTTTCTCTTTCGATTCTTCACCGGTTTCGGTGGTTCGGGGACGGTCACAATCCGTTGCACGCAACGGCAATTGAAATGTCTAGGCATCCAGTGCGAGGGCGGCCATACCCGACCGTTCCTGGCCCACCTCTGGCACTTGGGGCAGGCGTCGGATTCCGTCTGACGAACCCATCCGAGATAGCCACCGCGAGCCTTGCGGGTTCCGCTCAGGGATTCCTGCACGGCACCCTGGGCGGTGTGCAGTACCTCGGATACGGCCAGACGTTCGGCACGTGCCAGCGGGTCGGGATCGGCCAGAATGGTCTTGGCCGCTTGCATCAGACGCTCTGAGTCGTCGGTGGGTAGCAACCCCTGGGCAAGGGACACCCGGCCCGTCACGTGTTCAAGCTGGCGTTGCGTCCACGCCTCCGCCAGCGAAACAGCCTGAGCGTTCCCTCGTTGCACGATGGCGGCGACGTTGGCAGCACGTGTTGCCCGGGTGACGTTTCGTCGGTTAGCGGCCCGTCTGGCGGCGTGCGCGGTGGTGTCGGCCAGCTTCTCCAGCGCGGCCTGATAGGCCTCGGCAGGCTCAGCCAAGGGTGTCCCCGGTGTCGACGCCTAGCCCGATGCCATCCAGGGTGTCGGCGCGGCGAGACACTCGAATGGCTTGGATCTCGTCGTCGCTATAGCCGAGCTTCGCCAGGGCGTAGGAGACCGGCAGGATTCCGGCTTGCACCAGCTTCACTACGGCGTCGGATTCCTGAGCTACCGAACGGGTAGCAGCGTCGGCCCACTGGACCCGAACGATTCCGGGGTCTGTCGCGGTGGAGACGACCATCAGCAGGCGCGCCACCTGTTCCCAGGATCGACCGAAGAGGAGTTGCTTACCCTCGGCCCTGGCGGTCAGGGATGCCTCACTGGCTCGCAATGCGTCGGCGGATGTGGGTTGTGATGTGAGGATGCCCAGGTAGTGGGACGGGAGCGCGGACACGGCTTGGATCTGGGACACCAGGACACGGACGGCAGTCTCGAACCCGGCAAGTTGACTCTCAGTGAAGCTGCCGAACTTCGTTTCGGGCGCCTCCGCGATGGCCCAGGCGGTAGAGGATTCATTGAATGGTGTCGTGGTTTCAGTGACCCGCTTACCGTCCGCAATCACCGGGTTGCCATACCCATCGAGTACCGGTTTCTCGACCATCTCGACCCCGGTGACCCAGCGCCTTCCAAAGCCTGCGGCGTGCGAGGCAATCACCATGTCTAGGGTCACCTTCACCAGGGCGTCGGTGAGGTCGCGCAGATCGTCAATCTCGCTGCGGTGGTTGTCGAACGGGACTAGTGGAACGACACCCAGCGAGTGAGGAATTGTTTCGATCAGGTGGTAACCGCCGATGGCAGCGTTAGGAGAATCCGAACGCCAATGCTCTACCCGGTCGGGCAGATACACGTAGGCCTCGGTGGTGTGCTTGGTGGAGAACCGTTTGATACCCGCGACCACCGACCGGTCTGCGGGGTCACGGATCACGGCGCACTGGAACGGGGATTCCACAGTGGCCGTGGGTTTTCCATCCTTGGACCACACCAAGACAAACCCTTGGCTGTAGGTCAGGGCGTCGGCGTGGACCTGGGCAGTGAGCTGGTCTAGATCGTTGGCTATGAACGTTTCCCAGGCGCGAGGGTCGCTGAACCCGGTGACCCGCAGGCGCTCAGTCAGGCTGGAGACAGCCAGGGCAGGCACGTTGATGGACATTCGGCATAGCCTGTTGTCCAACGCTTTCCGGGATTCTGTGGACAGAAACGCTAAGGGTTGCCCGCCGTCTGCGTACAGCCGAAGCATTCCGTAGCGGCCCTGTGGGGAATCGAGTTCGTGGAGAAGATCACGGAGAAGATCGTTCATCGGGTGATCACCCGGTACCTCTTTTTCTGTTTTCCGGCAAGCCACGTGGCGCGACTGACGGCCATCACCAGGGCGGCTGCAAGGTCAATACGGGGAGCGTTGCGCGACCGGCTGGCCTTGCCCAACTTCAAGCCACCGTTAGGCGTGTCCACGACAGTCGCCGCTAGGACGTGCTCGCGGAGCGGGGCGTCCCCGCTGTGCGTCATGCGCTTGTTGACGATGGCCGAATGCAGGTCGGTAGTCATCGCGGTTAGACGGCTGGCACTCTGCGGGATCTCCATTACCGGGATGCCCTCACCGGCAAGCACTTGCAGGGTGCGGGTCCAGCGGTGAGGGTCGGCGGCCACCTCCAGCACGTTCCACCGTTGGCAGGCGTCCCTGATGGCCCGTTCGACCTCCAGGACGTCAATCCGCTTGTCGGGATTGTCTTCTGGCTTGAACAGCCGATAGGTGGCGACGTGCGGGGTGGCGGATACCGTGGCGACGACCAGTGCTGTGGTATCCCGGCTGTGTGAGCCGTCAAGGGAGACAACAACATCCACCCCATCGGGGACGCCTACACCTGTGGCTATCGCGTCCCAGGTGTAGGCGGTGACGAACGGGTTCTCATTATCGGTGACCCACTGAACCAAACGCACTCTGCGGAAATGGCTTTCAGTCATCTTGGGTGGCTGGAGGGCGGCCAGGGCGTCCCGGTACAGGAAGTCATCGAGAGCCGGGTTCGCCAGCTCTAGACAGTGGTCACAGTCGGTGGGATGGGACTCGAAACCGGCTGCACTGATCTCCACGTAGACCTGGGCAGTGTCGTCGGGGTGGTCAATCGCATGCTGCCGGAACTGTGCCAGCACGTTGTCGGGTCGCGGTCCAGGTGTGCCAAGAACCAAAACTGTTGATTCCCTTTGCTTCCCACTTGCCAGGGCGACCACTTCGTAGGCTTCTGGCAGGACTCGGCCACCTTCGTCCACGATGCACAGGGTCGGGTTCCGACCCTCCAGGGCTGCGGGTGTTCCTGGTAGGCAAGTCATTTCGGATTCAGTGCCAGGGACCACTAAGTGGTCCTTATAGGCGGTGACTCGACATTCCAGCTCGGGATTGCGGGCAATGAACTTGACCGCCATGCCGAAGATAATCCCGGCCTGCCGTTCATCCACTGCGATAACGTCGACGCCGACACCCTGCCCGGTCATTAGCACCCATACCGAAATTGCCGCTGCCAGCGAGCTTTTGCCATTTCCACGTGGCATTGCCACTGCGGCTAGTCGGGGACGTGGCCGTGGGTCGAACACCTGGGATACGATGTCTATCTGCCAGCCACGGGGGACCATCGGTGACCCATCGCTGAATCGCAAGTATTTACAGGCGAATTCGTAGAACTGAGCACTAGGAACACCGCTTGCGTTAAAGGCAAGTGGCTCAAGCACTCTCGGCGGTTTGGGTCCGCGCTTCAATCGGTTAGGTTTCCTGCGGTATGGGTGTCAGCAACGCTGACGATAGGTGTGTAGCTAACTAGGAAGGCTAATTAGAATGGTGTCACGGCGGCCATTAGATCGGCTCCGCGCATTCGCTGCGCTAGTGTGGGCCGGAATGGGCGCCGCGTACTCCCCACCCCAACTCGGTTGCGTAACAGTGCCTTTCACGTACGACCGACGGAAGCAACCAGCAAAGCGGCAACGATGCAACGGGCACGCTGCGACCTGAGTACAGCTATCGGTACCTAGCAGCTAACCCAGCTGCTGGTAGTCAGGCGCATACGGTCGGCTGACATTGGCACCACGTGCTGGCCCGAGCTGCATGTTATGGGCATGACAGACTACTATGCAATCCTCAAGTCTCACAACGAGTCCCGCTTCCATACGGTCATGCGCACGTGGGCTATGGTCGAGCTCTATCCCACCTTGGCATCCGCCGAGATGTGCGAAACTGCAATGCTTTTGGATACGCAAAGCTTGGCGGCGAAGCCGTCGCCAATGTGAGCCATACGTCTTGTCACCCTTGGCCCTGCGATACGTTCCATAGCTTGGACACTTGGGGGCGACACATTCGGGACACCGGGTGTCCATCGTGGACTCACCGCAGTTGATGCAGGGCCTCGGGACGCCAGCGGTCACACCACAGCCTCTACTTGCACGGCGTAGTGCCCGTAGTCATGCCCGGTCGCTGGGTGGTTCTCGTCGTGGATTCGCTCACCGATAACCCGATATACGTTGCCGCCCAGTGTTATTCGGTCGGCATTCTCCAGCTTGATTGCAGCGGCTCGCGGTGCCCAGACGATAGTGACCATCTCGACCGTCTCCCCAAACCCATTGTTGGCGGTGACTCTGGTCGGCTGGATTGCACAGTGTTCGATGGTTCCGACCAGGATCTCCGTCTCAGCGTCCCCGTGTCGATCCTGGGTCCGGCGGTAGACCGTAATCGTGTGACCGCCCGTGATTCTCAATGCAGATCGCTTAGCTTCCGTTGTGGCACACCGTAGTTGGCAATGGGTACGTTGGCGTAGACACAGGTGACTCGGTACTCAGTGCAGCGTCGGCCCGCTGGCAGCACGACCGTGCGGGAGAGCGGCCAACCAACCTGATACAGCGGTACCCGTGCATCGGGCATCGTGGGACCGGTCAAGGTTCCCTCAGTGACCGCTAGGCCAGCGTCGTCCAGGACGCCAATGGTGTGGAGGAGATCGGCCTTACTGGTCAGGTACGAAACTCCGGCCTGTCCAAGTTGCTGGAGATTGCAATGGGCTACGGCTCGACCGTCGAGCGGGAGCGGGGTGCCGGTATAGGGGGAGACGAGTAGACCGTCCCGAGAAATGTGCCAATAGCGCCAGGCATCACTCACGCATTGCCCTCTGATTGCCCCGTAGAGGGACGTTCGCCGCCGTCTGATGTGTCGGCACCAAAGAGCAGACCAAGGGCCGCAGCGCGGGCCTGATCGGCGGTTAGCCGGAAGCGGCACACACCTACCTTGGCATCCTCGACGGCGAAGTACACAAACTCACCGGGTGCCGACTCCACGGCGGTGTCCACGACATTGGAGAAGTCGAACGCCAAGCCGATAGGTGCGCGACCCTCGGCATAGCGGTGTAGACGGGTCACTCGGAGTCCTCCCGGCACTTGTTGCACAGTGGTGCCCCACCCGAATACCTACCGCACTCCAGACAGGTGAGGGACGGCGGGCAGGACAGTCGGTGCATCATGCGGTCAGCTTCTCGAGCTTGTCCAGCAACATCTTTCGTGCTCGGACAGGGTTTGCGCTCCACACCTTCGCGGCACTGAAAGCAGTCCAATCGGCAAGATCGAAAGCGTGGCCGGGTAGGTCACTCTCTGCCTTCACCTGCATCACGTAGTACTCGCGCAACTCTTCATCGGGTTCGAGGTAGGCCAGCAGTAGGCGGCAGGCCAAGATATTGCAATTCCGTTTGTAGTCGGTTGCTGTGTCCTGCATGGCTTTTACCTCCCAACCGTTTCGGGCTGTTTCATAGTCACCGGTTCCGTTCCCAGGGTGAGCCGCTGGCGACCGATGCGGCGACCGGTGTGGACTCCGCACGGTTCGTACTCGTCGCCTACGCCGCCCTGGGCGATATGGGCCGGGACAACGAGGCACGTCGGGATTGAGTTGTGAGCCAGCAGTCCCTTATCCCGGCAGCGGGCCAGCGCCTCAGAGATACGTTTGGCAGGCACGTCGAAAATCTCTGCCAACTGTCCCGGCTTGAAGTTCGCATGTCCATTGGCGCGAGCAGACCCGTAAGCCAGGAACGCCAGGCGGTCCCAGAGCGGGCGGTCAGGATCGGTTGACAGCTCACGAAAGCAACCCTGATAGTGCTTTCTCCAGGGATTCTGGACAACCAATGCAATTCCGCTCGACGCAATTAAACTCCGGCTTACCTCAATGGTAACAAGTAATCCGAATTTAAGTGCGTTGGACCAGCGCCTACCGGTGTGTCGGGGTGGTCGATTGTTCCGTTTTGAGCGGAAGTCAGTTCCGGTTCAAGCGGAACTCCGTAGCGCGCTGACCTGTGGTTATTCATTCTGTCTTCTAGTATCTATATGCAACGCGAAAAGACAAAGGGGTGGGAATTCATGTCAGCTTTCACCAAAGGCGCGCTAACCGTGATAGTGACAATAGATAGGCTAATCAATGGGCACTATTACATTTCTGCCCTTCGCGTTCACAGTGCGCCACCCCGCACCGTCTGGGCCTTCTGGGCAGATACCCAGGCGTCGAGGTCGGTACGGTCGTAGAACACCTTGCGGCCCAGTGAATACGAACGCGGCCCCTCGCCACTGCTTCTCCACCACCGCAGGGTGTTCTCGGGGATGTTGAGGTACTTGCTCGTCTCCGCGAGCGTGAGCCGGTCAGGCAACGTTTCCTTCTCCTATGCAGCAGTCATCGGTGATTGACTTCCCGAAGCTGAGCATGAGGCTCGGCCCTCCTGATACAAGCGTACCAGTGGTTTCACATGGTGATCGGTGAGAAGTGTTGGGCGGTAATAATTCCCGTAATAGTGCCCCATCTATGTCGGCTGGACAGCCTTCTCCATTGCGGCGGCAAGGTTGTCAAAGTCGTCGGGCAGCATGTGGCTGTAGACGTTCATCGTGGTTGTGGCATTGCGATGGCCCAGGAGCTTCTGCACGGTCACCACCGAGGCGCCCTCGGACAGCGCCAACGATCCGGCGGTGTGCCGCAACGTATGTGGCGTCACGTCGCCAAGGTTGAGCTTCGCCACAGCCTTGTCGAACCGGACCCGGAACCACCCAACAGTCATAGCCTGACCATCAGGGCCAGGGAATAGGAACTCTGACGGCTCGCGTCCCTCGGTTGCTCGGCGCAGTTCCTCGACGCACTCGGATGTCAGGATCGGTACCGACCGCTTCTGGTGGGTTTTGGTGTCGCCCTCGATCCGACCCAGACCACGAACCCCTGTGATCCCCTTGGAGATGTTCACGCGCCGCTTCTCTAGGTCCACATCACCCACACGCAGTGCAGCCGCCTCCCCGAAGCGGATACCGGAGTAGGCGAGGAACCGCACCATAGCCGCCAGGGAAGTCCGCGACGGTCGGGTATCGCTGCGTTGGCGAACCTCTGCAGCTGCCGTTTCCACGGCCAGCGCCCGCACCTGGTTATGGGTAAGGGCCAGTTCGTTACTCTCTGGCTTGCTCGGCAACGTGATGTTGTCGGCAGCGTTCGCGGGTAGGTACTTAGCCCGCACGGCGTAGGCGAACACTTGGTGGACCACCTGGTGGGTTTGGATCACGCGAGCGGGGGAGAGTCCAGCATCCGGTGCACTTTTGCGCTTGTGCTGGCGGGCCGCCGGATCGGTGGAAAGCCACGTGATCCACGTCTGTAGAGCCTCGTGGTCGATGTCCCTGAGACGTTCGTTCTGCCACTTGGGCAGGATCACCACGTCGAGCAATCCCCGGTATCCGGCGACCGTCTTGGGTGCCCGGCCCACCTTTGTCTTATGCCACGCCTCAGCGACGGTCCCGAATGTCTCGCCGGATCGCCTGGGGTTCGCATACGTCCCCGTCTCCAGGCTGGTGACCACCGACCTGATATGTCGCTCGGCCTCGGCTCGGCGGTCGAACGCTTTCGACGCCTCGTTACCGTCGTGGTCCACCCATCGCGCCAGCCAACGCTTGCCCTGACCGTGGCGCGCGGTGGTGACAATCTTTCCTGGCTCACCATGACGGGTGTCCAGACACCAGCACCCGGGGCCGGGGTTGTCGGCAGGGAACGGCACCTGCTCGCCCTTGCGGGGGTCGCGGTGCCAACGATCCTCCACCCCTGAGCGGGTCGAACGTTTCACCAGGTCAACGGTACGCGCCGTGCGGACTGTCTGCGGACTGAACATGTCGAGTAAAGCCGTTTGGTTATCTAGTTACCAGCTCTGAACTGGGTTTATTAGGGTGCCCTCGGTGAGATTCGAACTCACACTGGACGGGTTTTGAATCCGTTTCCTCTGCCAGTTGGGATACGAGGGCATCGCTTCCGTTGGGTGCTGCGGCCTACCACCATAGATGATGGCCCCGCAGTCGCTCATCGGCGGCTGCCACGACACAATATCTCCATGACCGGGTCACCGACTCACGCCGCCAAGCCCCACCGCGTTCTCATCGCCGAGGACGAGGCGCTCATCCGCCTCGATCTCGCGGAGATGCTGCGAGAGGAGGGCTATGACGTGGTCGGTGAAGCCGGCGACGGCCAGGAGGCGGTGGATCTGGCCGAGAAGCTGCGGCCGGACCTGGTGATCATGGACGTCAAGATGCCGCGCCGCGACGGGATCGACGCGGCGGCCGAGATCGCCAGTAAGCGCATCGCGCCGATCGTGGTGCTCACCGCGTTCAGCCAGCGCGAGCTGGTCGAGCGGGCCCGTGACGCCGGAGCCATGGCGTATCTGGTGAAGCCGTTCAACGTCACCGACCTGATCCCGGCCATCGAGGTGGCAGTCAGCCGCTTCGGGGAGATCGCGGCGCTGGAGAGCGAAGTTGCGAACCTGTCGGACCGGTTGGAGACGCGCAAGCTGGTCGAGCGCGCGAAAGGCCTGCTGCAGAGCAAGCACCAGATGAGCGAGCCCGAGGCGTTCAAGTGGATCCAGCGCGCGGCGATGGACCGTCGGACCACCATGAAGCGGGTCGCAGAGGTGGTGCTGGAATCGCTCGACCAACCCACGGAGGCCGCCGCCGACGAAGGCTAGCGGTGTTAATTGTGGGTTTCTGATGTTGCGGACAGTCGCATTGCGCGAGAGTCGACGCGACCAGCATCAGTCAACATCCCGCACCACGGCGATGCTTTGGCTATGTTCTACCCCGAAGCATCGGCGCCTGCCTTGGTCGGCTGGTCGTCGGCGCCGCTGACAACACTGACCCGGAGGTGAACGTGCGCGGTGGCATTGCACGAAAAGCGTTGGTTCTCGGTAGTGCAGGGCTGATGGTGCTCGGCATGGCGGGCTGCCAGAAGCAGTCGGCGCCCGAGCAGCAGGCAGCGCAAACCAGTTTGAAGATCGTCGAGCAGTTCCCGATCGACGAAAACGGTGCCCAGATCAAGCCACCAGACACGGCGGCGGCGGCGGATCCGGCCGGTGACGGCAAGGCCACCTGCCCGCCGCTCAAGCTCGCGATGATGGGCGCGCTGACGGGCCCCGATGCCGCACTGGGCATCAACATCCTCTACGGTGCGCAGTTGGCGGTCGACAAGCACAACGCCGCCAACCCGGGCTGCCAGGTGACGCTCGAGAAGTTCGACACCGAGGGCGATCCCAACAAGGCCAACGGCGTCGCCCCACGCATCGTGGACACCCAGGAGATCATCGGGCTGATCGGCCCCGCGTTCTCCGGTGAGACCGATGCCACCGGCGGTCTGTTCAACCAGGCCGGTCTGGTTGCCACCACCGCGTCGGCGACCCGTGTCGACCTCAGCAAGAACGGCTGGCGCACGTTCTTCCGCGGCCTGGGCAACGACGGCAGCCAGGGCACCGCAATCGCCAACTACCTCAAGAACACCCTGGGCAACAAGAAGGTCTGCGTCGTCGACGACCAGTCCGCCTATGGCATCGGCCTGGCCACCGTCGTGCGCGAAACCCTTGGGCCGGTGGCCGACTCGGGCTGCAACATCTCGGTGAAGAAAGAGGACAAGGACCTCTCGGCCGCGGTGACGCAGATCAAGGGTGTGGCCCCGGATTCCATCTTCTACAGCGGCTACTACTCGCAGGCGGCACCGTTCGTCCAGCAGTTGCGCGACGCCGGTGTCACCGCGGCATTCGTCAGCGCCGACGGCACCAAGGACCCGGAGTTCGTCAAGCAGGCCGGCCAGGCGTCCAAGGACGCCATCCTGAGCTGCCCGTGCAGCCCCGCACCTGCGGCCTTCGCCAAGGAGTACACCGCCAAGTTCAACCAGGAGCCGGGCACGTACAGCACCGAGGGCTATGACCTGGCCACCATCCTGCTCAAGGGCATCGACTCCGGCATCAAGGATCGGCCGGGCCTGCTGGAGTGGGTGAAGACCTACAACGCACCCGGCGTGGCTCGCCAGTACCAGTGGACCGACACCGGTGAGCTCACCAACACCCTCATCTGGGTGTACAAGGTTCAGTGACGATCTGACGACGGAAACGCGTCCGGGACAACCAGTTCCGGACGCGTTCTTCGTTGGTAACGCCGAGCGAAGAGGAGCCGCACCCGGATGATCCCGGATTGCGTCAGTGGCTACGTGTGCACCGCCGCCGACATCAACTTCAATGTCGAGAACCTGCTGCACGGGTTCTGGCAGCTCACGATCGACGGCCTGGCGTGGGGTGCGATCTATGCGTTGGTGGCAGTGGGGTACACGCTGGTTTTCGGTGTGCTGCGGCTGATCAACTTCGCGCACTCCGAGATCTTCATGCTCGGCATGTTCGGCGCCTACTTCTGTCTGGATGTGATCCTCGGTTTCAGCGCCAACGGCAACGCGTACAACGTGGGCGTCGGATTGACGGTGATGTACCTGGGCATCGCGATGATCTTCGCGATGCTGGTCTCAGGATCGGCGGCCGTCGGTCTGGAGTTGATCGCCTACCGGCCGTTGCGGAGACGCAATGCGCGGCCGCTGACGTTCCTCATCACCGCGATCGGCATGTCGTTCGTACTGCAGGAGGTGGTGCACTTCGTGCTGCCGCAATTCCTGAAAGGCTACGGCGGCAGCAACGCTCAACCACCGATCATCCTGGTGCAGCCCAAGACTCAGTTCCACGTGTTCAACTCGAGCGTTTCCAACGTCACCGTCGTGATCATCGTCGCTGCGGTGATCCTCGCGGTGCTCACCGACATCGCCATCAACAGGACGAAGTTCGGTCGCGGTATCCGCGCGGTGGCCCAGGACCCGACCACCGCGACGCTGATGGGCGTGTCGCGGGAACGGATCATCATGACGACGTTTCTCATCGGTGGTCTGCTGGCGGGTGCCGCGGCGCTGCTCTACACGCTGAAAGTGCCGCAGGGCATCGTCTACTGGGGCGGATTCGTCCTCGGCATCAAGGCATTCTCGGCGGCCGTGCTCGGTGGCATCGGCAATCTGCGCGGTGCACTGCTGGGCGGCCTGCTGCTGGGCATCATCGAGAACTACGGGCAGGCGGTGCTGGGGACCCAATGGCGTGACGTCGTCGCGTTCGTTCTGCTGGTTTTGGTGTTGTTGTTCCGGCCCACCGGCATCCTGGGGGAGAGCCTCGGAAAGGCACGGGCGTGATGAGCGAGCACGAATCCGAACGGCGATCGATCACCCGGAAGATCCTCGCGCCGGGCGACGCGATCCGCGACGGCTGGTCGACTTTGCCGCGTCCGATGAAATGGATCTTCGGCATACCGGTCTTCGCCCTCTTGGCGTTGCTGCCGCTGAATCCGCCGCAGATCCTCGACACGCCGGGTGTCAGCTTCGGCGGCACCATGGCCCAGTTCGCGATGGTCGCCATCATCGCGATCGGCCTCAATGTTGTTGTCGGCCAAGCCGGTTTGCTCGATCTCGGGTACGTCGGGTTCTACGCGGTCGGCGCATACACGGTGGCGTTGCTGACCAGCCCCAGCAGCCCGTGGAATCAGGTCGGGCCCAACGGATTCCTCGGCACCCACTGGGCCTGGCTGGCCTGTGTGCCACTGGCCATGGCGGTTACCGCCATGGCCGGGCTGGTGCTGGGCATCCCGACACTGCGCCTGCGCGGAGACTATCTCGCCATCGTCACCCTCGGTTTCGGCGAGATCATCCGATTGCTGGCCGACAATCTGGCCGGCGTGACCAACGGGCCGCGCGGTCTCAACGAGCTCGCCTACCCACGGTTTCGTGAGGCGCAGCAACCGCCGAACGGTGTGTTCTCCCATGGCAACTCGATCGGCAAGGACAACTACGGCACCTGGTGGTTCTGGCTGAGTCTGCTGCTGATCGTGGTGATCCTGCTGATCGTGGGCAATCTCGAGCGCAGCCGGGTGGGCCGCGCCTGGGTGGCGATCCGCGAGGACGAGGACGCTGCGGAGGTGATGGGCGTCAACACGTTCCGCTTCAAGCTGTGGGCGTTCATCATCGGAGCCGCGATCGGTGGACTCTCCGGTGCCCTCTACGCCGGGCAGGTGCAGTTCGTCGCCCCGCCGACCTTCAACATCATCAACTCGATGCTCTTCTTGTGCGCGGTGGTGCTCGGCGGGCAGGGCAACAAACTCGGCGTGATCTTCGGCGCGTTCATCATCGTGTATCTGCCCAACCGGCTTCTGGGTGTCGAGCTGTTCGGGGTCAACCTGGGCGATCTGAAGTACCTGTTCTTCGGGCTGGCCCTGGTGATGTTGATGATCTTCCGGCCGCAGGGCCTGTTCCCGGCGCGCCAGTTCCTGCTCACCTACGGCGCCGCGGCACGGCGATTGTTGCGTACCGGCCCGGCAGAAAGGTCGGCGCCATGACCGAGGACGGGTCGCCGACGACGGAGATCATCGAGGAACTGGCCGGTGTTCACCGGGAGATCAACGCCGCCGAAGGCGAAGTGCTGTTGCAGACAAAGGATCTGACGGTCAAGTTCGGTGGCCTGGTGGCGCTGGACAACGTCACCTTCGACATCCGGCGCGGTGAGATCCTCGGCCTCATCGGCCCCAACGGCGCGGGCAAGACCACCTGTTTCAACGCCATCACCGGTGTGTACCGGCCGAGTTCGGGTTCGGTGCTGTTCGACGGCGCCCCGTTGGGCCGCATCAAACGGCACCAGATCACCCGACGGGGGATTGCCCGCACCTTCCAGAACATCCGGTTGTTCGGCGAGATGACGGCGTTGGAAAACGTGGTGGTCGGCACCGACGCCCGGCACCGCACCTCTGTGCCCGGCGCGCTGATCCGGACACCGCGGCATCGCCGCGAAGAACGCTCGGCCATCGAACGCGCCGCCGCACTGCTGCATTTCGTCGGGATCGCCCATCGCGGTGAGGAGAAGGCCAAGAACCTGCCGTACGGCGATCAGCGTCGACTCGAAATCGCCCGCGCACTCGCGACGGAGCCGAAGCTGCTGTGCCTCGACGAACCGGCTGCGGGGTTCAACCCGAGTGAGAAAGCCGCTCTCATCGAGTTGATCCGCAAGATCCGTGACGATGGATACACCGTGCTGCTGATCGAACACGATATGCGCCTGGTGATGGGAGTCACCGACCGCATCGTCGTACTGGAGTTCGGCCGCAAGATCGCCGACGGCCTGCCCGCGGAAATCCGGGAGGATCCGAAGGTGATCGCCGCATACCTGGGGGTGCCTGATGACGAGCTCGGCTGACAGCGGGGACCGCCAGGTCTTGCTCGAGGTTCGCGACGCGGTCGTGCACTACGGCAGGATCCAGGCCCTGCACGGGGTTTCGCTGGTGGTGCATGAGGGTGAGCTGGTGACACTGCTGGGCTCCAACGGCGCAGGCAAGACGACGATGATGCGCGCGATCTCAGGTCTGCGTGCGCTCACCTCGGGTTCTGTGTGGTTCGAGGGCAAGGACATCTCTCGTGTCAAGGCGCATCTGCGCGTCGCCTCCGGGCTGATCCAGGCACCGGAGGGCCGCGGGGTGTTCCCGGGCATGTCCGTCTTGGAGAACCTCGAAATGGGTTGCTATGGACGCAAGTTCGCGTCCAAAGCCGAGCACGACGAGCGGCTGGACTGGGTGCTGGAAACCTTCCCGAGGCTGGCTGAGCGGCGCAGCCAGGTGGGTGGCACATTGTCGGGAGGGGAGCAGCAGATGCTGGCGATCGGCCGGGCGCTGATGGCCCGACCCCGGGTGCTGTTGCTCGACGAGCCGTCAATGGGCTTGGCGCCCATGGTGATCTCCCAGATCTTCCGCATCATTTCCGAGATCAACAACCAGGGCACTACGGTCTTGCTGGTGGAACAGAACGCCCAGCAGGCACTCAGTCGATCGGACCGGGCCTACATTCTCGAAACCGGCAACGTCACCCGCACCGGCCCTGCGCGAGAACTGTTGGCCGACGACGCTGTTCGGGCGGCGTACCTCGGTGTCGCCTGATGGTGCTCAAGTCAGCTGCCCTGTTCGTGCTCGCCGCACTGCTCGAGATCGGCGGTGCCTGGTTGGTGTGGCAAGGCTTGCGTGAGCATCGAGGCTGGTTATGGATCGGCGCGGGCGCGGTGTCGTTGGGCGCCTACGGATTCGTGGCGGCGTTCCAACCCGACTCCCACTTCGGTCGGGTGCTGGCCGCTTACGGCGGCGTGTTCATCGCGGGGTCGTTGATCTGGGGCGTCGTTGCCGACGGTTTCCGCCCAGACCGCTGGGACGTCATCGGGGCACTGATCTGCCTCGCCGGTGTCGGCCTGATCATGTACGGCCCGCGCTGACCCTCAGCTCAGATGCGCGCTGCCGTCGGCGAGGTCGCCGCGGCGCAGCCCCATCGGCGTGGCGGCCGGCAAATCGCCTGCGGCCACCACCTGTCGGGTGATCGGGGTCAGCGTCTGGAACAGGGTCTCGACCTCCGCGTCGGTGAGGCCGTCGAGCGCGGTGAGGGCCGCGGCATCGGTGCGGTCCTCGATCGTCTGCTTGAGCCGCCGGCCCTCCTCGGTGAGTTCGCCTGACCCGTCGAGCAATCCGCGCGCCCGCAGTTCGTCGCTGTAGTGCTCCCACTGTTCGTCGTCGTAGTCGCGGGTGCGCATGAGCGTCTCGCGCGGCGTGCGCCCCGACGCGGCGTGCAGAACATTGGACTGCCGCCCGGTGATGCCCTCACCGACCAGGATCGCCACGTGGGCGTCGCCGCGCTGTTCCCGCAGCAGGGTGGCGGCGTGCCACAACTGTGCGATGGGGTCGTCGGGCCAGTCCAGTGCCCGGTTGGCCGCGTAGAGCGCTCTGCCGTCCAACGGTGCGGTACGGGCCGCCTTGGCGGCAAGATCGGCGGCGGTGCGGGTCGTTTCATCGTCGATGACGCCCGAGCGCCGCAGCACGGTCACGGCGGAGTCGAGGCGGGCCGCCAAAGCTGCTGTCGGACCGGCGATCTCCCACGCTACGGGCAGGGCCTTGGCGACCCGGGCAGTGGTGAAGTTGTAGAACACCGCCGCGACCACGTCGGCAGGCACCTGACCCAATGGTGCCGAACGCGCGGCCATGTACCCCATCCAGAACCCGCGGTAGCCGAGCGCGTCGAGGGCGGAGCGACATTCCGGCGCGAAGTAGGTGATTCCGTGTACCGGCTCGAAGCGTTCGTAGAAGCGGCGTGCCAGTGACGGTGAACGACCCATGCCGTCAGTTAATCACCGGTCTGATCGTCATGATCAACCGCGGTGACCGCTTCGTCGATGATGGCCCGCATCGCGCGTTCTGCACCGTCCGCGTCGCGCAGTCGGATCGCGCGGGCGACCTCGTCGTGCAGTTCGATCGCGGCGGGGTTGGGCTGTACCGGCATCAGCCCGTGGTGTGTGCGACCCGTGAGCACCTCGGCGACCACATCGTTGAGCGCCCTGAACATCTCGTTGCCGCTGGCTTCCAGCAGAGTCCGGTGGAACACCTTGTCCGCCAACAGATATGCGTCGAGATCGCCGGACCGCCCGTGCACCACCATGTCGGATACCGCCGCTGCCAGGATGCGGCAGTGATCGGGATTGGCGCGCCGGGCCGCCAGCGCGGCGGCGGCCGGCTCGAATCCGCGGCGCAGTTCCGACAGGGACACCAGTTGGGCGGCCCGGTCACCGGCCTCCAGCCGCCAGCGAATCAGCCTGGGGTCGAAGACATTCCAGTTGGCCGCCGGTTGGATGGTGATGCCGACGCGACGTCGTGACGCGATCATGCCCATCGACTCGAGCACGCGCATGGCCTCACGCGCGACACTGCGCGACACCCCGTGTTCGGCGCTGACCGCTTCCAGGGTCAGGACCTGCCCCGCGGCGAGTTTGCCGGAGACGATGCCGGTGCCGAGCGCGGTCAGCAGATTGCCATGCAACGCTCCGACGTTTGATGGCGAGGACACGGATACATCGTGTCATACACGCGTCGACGTGGAGTAAAAACAGATTACTTACAGGAAAGCTTGCAAACGTATGACTTTTGAGGCAGGCTTTGTGACGGCAAACACAACCGTGAGGTGGAGTGCATGGGATCACCAATCGTCATCATGGGCGTTTCGGGTTCAGGAAAATCGACGGTCGGCGCGGCATTGGCGCAACGGCTACGCGTGCCGTTCGGCGACGCGGACGATTTCCACCCGCCGGCCAACATCGCCAAGATGGCGGCCGGGCATCCGCTCGACGACGACGACCGCTATCCGTGGCTGGAGACCATCGGTCAATGGTTGGCCGATCACCATGACGGCGGCGTGATGAGCTGCTCGGCACTCAAGCGCAAGTACCGCGACCAGCTACGACGGCACTGCCCGGACGTGCAGTTCCTGCATCTGACCGGCACGCCGGAGGTGATCAGCCACCGGCAGGCCAGCCGTCCCGGTCACTTCATGCCTGCCGCACTGCTCAACTCGCAGTTCGAGACGCTGGAGCCGCTGGATCCCGACGAGGCCGGCATCACCATCGACGTAGACCAGAACATCGACGCGATCGTCGACACCTACGTCGCCGCCACCTCGCCGGTGCGGGGCGAACAGTGAACCCCGCGCTGCACGTCCTCGCCGAGGGCGCGAAACTGCCGGAGCCGGTCGCACCGGGCTGGGAACTGATCGTGGCATTCCTGGCCGGTATCGCCGTGATCGTGGTGCTCATCTCGTGGGTGAAACTGCACCCGTTCCTCGCGCTGATCTTCGGTGCCTTGACCGTGGGTGTCGTCCCTCTGATCCTCAGCGTGTTCACCGGCGACACCGTCAAGCAGAGCCTGCCCACGGTGATCACCTCGTTCAGCGACGGATTCGGTTCCACGGCAGCCGGTGTGGGCATCCTCATCGCCCTCGGCGCGATGTTCGCCAAATTGCTCGCCGATTCCGGTGGTGCGGACGAGATCGTCGACACCATCGTCGGGCACGCCTCACCCAGGATGCTGCCGTGGGCGATGGCCCTGGTGGGCGCCATCATCGGGCTGCCGATGTTCTTCGAGATCGGCCTGGTGCTCCTCATGCCGGTGATCTACCTGGTGGCGCGGCGTTCGCACCTGTCGCTCATCACCGTCGGCATCCCGGCGCTGGCCGGTCTGTCGGCGATGCACGGTTTCGTGCCGCCGCACCCGGGCCCGCTCACCGCGATCGACCTGCTGCACGCCGATCTCGGCGTGACACTGGGGCTCGGTGTACTGGTCGCGGTGCCGACGGTGGTGGTCGCCGGTCCGTTGTTCGGAAAGCTGGCGGGCCGCTGGGTTGTCGTCGATGCCCCGGACACCTTCGAAGGGGACCGTGATGATGCGGAGGACGCACGGCGCCCGTCGTTCGGCATCACCATGTTCAGCGTTCTGCTCCCCGTCGTGTTGATGATGGGGAAAGCCTTGTGCGACATCTTCATCGACAACAAGAAGCAGTGGCTGCGGGTCACCTTCGACGTGCTGGGCACTCCGCTGGTGGCGTTGCTCATCGCGGTCGTCGTCGGCATGATCACGCTGGGCCGCGGCGCCGGGATGTCGCGCGCGGCCATCACCAAGTGTGTCGAGTCGGGCTTGCCGCCGGTCGCAGGCATCATCTTGATCGTCGCTGCCGGTGGCGGGTTCAAACAGGTTCTGGTCGACAGCGGGATCGGCACGATGCTGGCCCGCTGGGCCGAGAACGTCAACATCTCGGTCATCCTGTTGGCCTGGGTGCTGGCGGTGCTGATCCGGTTGGCCACAGGCTCGGCGACGGTGGCCACCATCACCGCCTCGGCGTTGGTGCTCGGCCTGGTCGAAGGCATGAGCACGGGGCAGACATCGCTCGTCGTGCTCGCGGTCGGTGCGGGCTCACTGTTCTTCTCGCACGTCAATGACGCCGGATTCTGGTTGGTGAACCAGTATTTCCGGCTCACCGTGAGTCAGACCATCAAGACGTGGTCGTTGATGGAGACCGTGTTGTCGGTCGCCGGTCTGTTGTTCGTGCTCCTGCTCAGCCTGGTGGTGTGACGGCTCAGCTCTTGACGACCTGGGTGCCGCCGGCGAGTTCGTCATGCTTGCCCTGCTTGGTCGGGCTGCTGCTGATGGTCACCGCGATCACGATGATCGCCACGATGCCGAGGAACCCGCCGATGAACGGGATGATCGGCAAGAGGGTGAACGCATTTCGGATCGCCGATTGCGCAGCGGTGGGTTTGGCGGCACCGCCGGGCCCGTGGACCGCCAGCCCGAGCAAGCGCTTACCGGGAGTCCAGCCGCTAGTTGTCTCAAACAGCACGAAATAGACGAAACTCAGTAGGCCCGTGAACAATCCGGTCACCCAGTAGCTCGACAGCGAATCCGTCACCACCGACAGCACGATGGAGACGATGCCCACCAGGATCCCGTCGATGATCCGCGCGAAGAAACGCGCGGCCAGACCGCCCGGCTGCTGAGCCCCGTGCGGCGGAAATCCTGGCTGGCCGTACTGTCCCGGTTGCGGCTGGAAGTCACCCGTCGTCATACAGCCAAACTACCGCCCGCGGCGCTCGTTGAGCTGTGCGCGCACCATCTCGCCCAGTTCCGCGCCGCGTTCGCGAGCGACGTCGGCCACGGTCGACGCCCGTTCGCCGGCGGCCTGGGCAAGTTCGGGGCCACGTTCGCGGGCCACGTGGGCCAATTCGGAGGCCCGTTCGCCGGCAGCCTGAGCCAGATCGGGGCCGCGATCGCGGGCCACCTGGGCCAGTTCGACGGCGCGCTCCCGAGCAGCTTCGGCAAGTTCTCGGCCGCGCTCGGCGCCGATCTGCAAGCCATGGCCGAGCTTCTCGGCGACGTCGCTGTCGGCCAGGGACTGTCCGGTCGACTCTCCGAGCGGCCAGGCCGCGGCGACCGTTGCCGACGCGGCGCGGGCGGCCCGGCGTCCGCGCCATGCCA
Organism: Mycobacterium sp. 852013-50091_SCH5140682; assembly: GCF_001665685.1. GTDB lineage: Bacteria > Actinomycetota > Actinomycetes > Mycobacteriales > Mycobacteriaceae > Mycobacterium. Next base: position 118,664 of record NZ_LZTB01000058.1, on the reverse strand, counting down.
GCGACGGTTTGCCCTCGGTGTCGGCCGCGGCGATGATCAGTCCGCCGATCAGGCTGACGTCGGTGAGGAACGCCCGGCGTTGTTCGGCTTGCCGCTCAGGGTCGGATTCGGACCAGAAGGCGTGGCTACCGAGGCCTCCGGGGATCACCGTGAGCGCGAGCAATCCTGAGGCCAGTCGCGGCATCCGGCCGGTGGCCAGCAACAGACCGCCGCCGATCTGAACCGCCGCGTTCACCTTGGCGACGGTTTCGGCTTCGGGTACCGAGGTGGGCGCGACGGGGGGCGGCAGCTTGCGGACGGCGCCCACGACGGGCCGGGCGGCGTCTGCGGCAGGTTTGGGGCTCCGCAGCGCATCCACGCCGCGGGCGATGAACGTGGTCGCCAGCATGGGCCGGGCAATTCGTCTGATCAGCATGGTCTAGGTGTTTCCGCGGCGGCGCTACCGCAAACCTGTTGCGGCGAACCGGTCGGGTACTGAACCCGCAACGCAGCCCAAGCGCTGACCAGAACCGGCCGTATCGGTGTAGCTTCTCGGGCGTGGCTCTTGTTGCCGGCATCGACTCATCCACCCAATCGTGCAAGATCGTGGTCTGCGACGCTGACAGCGGCGCGGTGGCGCGCTCTGCGTCGACACCGCATCCCGGCGGAACCGAGATAGACCCGCAGCACTGGTGGGCAGCTCTGCAGACGACCATCGCCGCGGTCGGCGGTCTCGACGACGTCGAGGCGCTGGCCGTCGGCGCCCAGCAGCACGGCATGGTGTGCCTCGACCGGTCCGGGGCCGTGGTGCGAGATGCCTTGCTGTGGAATGACACCCGTTCGGCCGCCAGCGGGGCACAGCTGGTCGACGAGCTGGGCGGCCCTGCCGAATGGGCGAACCGCGTTGGCGTTGTGCCCGTCGCGGCGATCACCGCGAGCAAACTGCGATGGTTGGTCGACAACGAGCAGGCCCACGCCGATGCCACGGCAGCGGTGTGCCTGCCGCATGATTGGCTGACCTGGCGGCTGAGTGGCTCGACCGACATCGCCGACCTGCGCACTGACCGCAGCGACGCGAGCGGCACCGGCTACTTCTCGGCGGAGACCGACAACTACCGCGAAGACTTGCTGGAGCTGGCGATGCGTGGGCGTCGGCCCGCGCTGCCCGCGGTGCTCGGCCCGGCGGAGATCGCGGGGACCCTGCCGGGCGGTGCGCTGCTCGCGCCCGGCGCCGGAGACAATGCCGCCGCCGCGCTCGGTCTTGGCGCGGGGCCGGGGGACTGTGTCGTATCGCTCGGCACCTCGGGAGTGGTCAGTGCTGTCGGCGACGCCGCACCACATGATCCGGACGGGATCGTCGCCGGATTCGCCGATGCCACGGGGCGGCAGTTGCCGCTGGTCTGCACGCTCAACGGGGCACCGGTGCTGGCCGCCACGGCCGCCATGCTGCGGGTGGACTACGACGAGTTCGACCGGTTGGCGCTTTCGGCACCGCCGGGAGCCGACGGCTTGACGCTGGTGCCCTATCTGGAAGGCGAACGCTCACCGAATCTTCCCCAGGCCCGCGGTGCACTGCACGGTGTGACGGCGCGGAACTTCAACTCCGCCAACCTCGCCCGCGCTGGAGTGGAGGGGCTCTTGGCGTCGATGGCGTACTGCATCGACAAGATCGTCAGCTACGGCGTCAGCGTCGACCGCATCATCCTGGTCGGCGGAGGCGCCCGTTCGGAAGCGGTGCGGCGGATCGCCCCGGCCATCTGGGGTCGCCCCGTACACGTGCCACGGCCTGACGAGTACGTCGCGCTCGGTGCCGCCCGCCAGGCGGCCTGGGCGTTGAGCAAGCAGGATGCGCCGCCGGCGTGGAGCCTCGGCCCCATCACGCCGTACACGGCGCCGCCGACTCCGCAGGTCTTCGAGCAGTACCTGGCGGCGCAGCCGCTGACGCTCGGTCAGTGAACTTCGACTGGGAGCCGTTGGCGCAGGGCGTGTGGCGGGCCCGGTTACCGTTCCTGGACGTGACGGTCGGCCTGGTGGCCGGCGACAACGACGTGCTGCTGGTCGATTCTGCAAGCACTCTGGCCGAGGCCAGAGCGATCGAGGCGGATGTTCACGTCCTGACCGGCCGGCCCGTCGGCCAGATTGTGCTGACCCACAATCACTTCGATCACGTGCTCGGCAGTGCGCAGTTCACCGGGGCGCGGATTCATTGCGCCCCGGAGGTGATCGAGACCCTGTCCAACGGCCGGGCGGACCTGCGGGCCGAGGCGCTGCGCTACGGTGCCGACCCGGTGCAGGTGGATGAGACGATCCAGGCTCTGCGCACACCGCTGCACGGGACTCACGACACGACAGTGGATCTCGGCGGCCGCAGCGTGACGGTGAGCCATCCCGGACGAGGCCACACCGACCACGACCTCATTGTCGTGGTGCCCGGCCAACGCACCGTTGTGTTCTGCGGAGATCTCGTCGAGGAGTCCGGCGATCCGGCCATCGATGAGCACTCCGACGTCGTGGCGTGGCCCTCGACCTTGGACGTCGTGCTTGCCGCGGCAGGACCCGACGCACTGTTCGTACCGGGCCACGGCACGGTCGTCGATGCGGATTTCGTTCGGCGCCAACAGCAGTGGCTGCACGGGCAGGTGCCTGGCCGAAGGGCGTAGGCAGCTTTGGTTATTCGGACATCCTGGGCCAGTGCCGCAACGACGTGGGCCGGGTGTCGGCGGGACGCAGTCGGTCGAGCACGAGCCGTAGCGGAGGCCACCCGGAGCGTCCGCGCCGGGTCACCACATAGGTCGTCATGATCACCTCAGGGGTGTTGAGCGGCAACACCTTCAGACCGTCGCGCGGAGCACGGTCCACGGGCAGCAGCCCGACGCCGTAGCCGGACAGGACGAGGTCCTCGACGAGATCGAGGGTGTCGATCTGGTGGGCGATCCTCGGAATGAAGCCCGACAGGGCGGCGAGGGTCCGTACCGCGTCCTCGTCGGCGGTGTTGCGGGAGTTGACGATCCACGTGCGCTCGGCGTAGTCGACGAGATCCACCGAGTCCGATGCGTCGGCCGGCACGACCAGTCCCCATCGGGTGGACCACAGCGGCCACGATTCCAGCACAGGGTCTGGGGAGGCCGGCGCCAGGTTGTAGTCGTAGGTCAGCGCCATGTCGAGGTCGTTGTCCACGAGCCGGCGGAAGGCCTCGATGGGCTCGTACTCACTGATGATCGCCTCGACGCGCGGGTGGGTGCGGGCGATGTCGGCCAGCACCGGAAGCAGCGACACGCGAATGGCGGTGGCGAACCCGCCGATGCGGATGGTGCCTGCCGGTTCGGCATCCGGGTCGAGGTCCAGCCGCGCACTGTCGACGGCGGCGAGGATGGTGACCGCGTGCTCGGCGAGCCGCAGACCCGCCGGCGTGAGGCGCACGTTGCGACCGTCGGGTTCGATGAGCTGCGCGCCGGTGTCCTTGGCCAGCGCAGCGATCTGCTGCGACACCGTCGAGGTGGTCAGGTGGTGCACCTCCGCGACCGCTCGCATCGAGCCCAGGCGCGACAGGGCCAGCAGCAACTGCAGTCGGCGGGTGTCCACAGAGCAATTGTCCGCATATCGTGAACATTCTGTCTATATCGATGCGCTCAACCTGATAGTTAGCTCATATGCGACGATGCGGTGATGACCGAGCGTGCCACGCATTTCACCCAATCCGATCAGGACCGGTTCGTGCCGACGACATTCGCGCAGAGCCACTGGGGTGAAGACCACCTCAACGGCCCGGCGCTGGTCGGCCTGGCCGCCCGCGCGCTCGAGTCCGCATACGGCGTGGCGGAGTTCCTGCCTGCGCGGCTGACCGTCGACCTGTTCAAGGCGGCCCGTGGGGTGCCGACCACCACCAAGGTCGCGTTGGTGCGCGACGGTCGGCGCGTGCGGAATTCGGAGTGCGAGCTGGTGCAGGACGGCGTCACGGTGGCCAAGGCGACGCTCGTGCAGTATCGGAGGTCATCGGCCCCGCGCGGCGAGGAATGGTTCGCGGCACCGGAATTCGCGGCACCGGCCACGCTGGATGCGACGCAGAGAACGCTCATGGGCAGCGACGAAGCCGGTTGGGGCGGCACCATCGCCGATCATCAGAATGCGTCGCGCAAACGGTTCATCAACCGAACCATCTCGGTCGTCGACGGCCGGCCGAACTCCCCGTTCGTGCGGGCGGCGATGGCAGCCGAAGGCACCAGCCTGGTTACCAACCTGGGGACCGCGGGCGTCGGCTACATCAATGGTGATCTCACCGTGGCACTGGCCCGGCTTCCGCTCGACGACTGGATCGGCGTGCAGGCGGACTCGCATTGGGCCGCCGACGGCGTCGCAGTGGGGGCCTCGACGTTGTTCGACAGCGCCGGCGCATTCGGCACGGGCCTCATCACGGCCGTCAGCAACCCCGAGGCGCAGATCGACTTTGCCAATGATCCTTTTCCGGAGCGCTCTGTCTCCGGGGCACCAGCGCCGTCGTAGGGTTGTCGGCGTGGAGGTGCTGCTCGGAATCGACATGGGGACCGGAAGCACCAAAGGTGTCCTCGTCGACACGTCAGGTTCGGTCATTGCCACCGAAACGGTTGCGCACTCCATGGACCTACCGCGACCTGGGTGGGCCGAGGTCGATGCGGAAAACCTGTGGTGGCGTGAGGTTTGCGGGATCAGCACGGCACTGATGGCGCACATGCCGAGCGGGGCGGCGCTGGCAGGCATGTGCGTCAGCGGTGTCGGCCCCTGCCTGGTGTTGTGCGACGACGATCTGCGCCCGCTGCGCCCGGCGATCCTGTACGGCATCGACACCCGCGCCGCAGCGGAGATCGCCGCGTTGACCGCCGAGTTCGGCGAGGCCGAGATCCTGCGGCAGGCCGGCACCCTGCTGTCCAGTCAGGCGGTCGGTCCCAAGCTGGAATGGGTGCGTCGCCACGAGCCCGAGGTGTTCGATCGTGCGACGCGCTGGTTCGGGTCCAACTCGTACATCGCCGCCAAGCTCACCGGCGAATACGTGATGGACCACCACACGGCAAGCCAGTGCGACCCGCTCTACGCCACCCGCGACTACGCGTGGAATCTGCCCTGGGCGCAGCGGATCTGCGCACACCTGCCGCTGCCGCGACTCGTGTGGCCCAGCGAGGTGGTGGGTACCGTCACCGCGCAGGCTGCGGCGGCCACCGGCGTGCCGGTGGGGACACCGGTGGTGGCCGGAACGGTGGACGCGTATTCCGAGGCGTTCTCGGTCGGCGTGCGGCGCCCCGGCGATCAGATGCTGATGTACGGATCGACGATGTTCCTGGTGCAGGTCATCGCCGAGTACTACAGCGATCCGGCGTTGTGGACCACGGCAGGCGTCGAACGAGGCACCCTGGCACTGGCCGCGGGTACCTCGACCGCGGGCAGCCTGATCAACTGGCTTCAGGGCGTCACCGGCGGGGCGTCCTTCGAGGAATTGGTGGCCGAAGCCCGGGATGTGCCGCCTGGCAGTGAAGGGTTGTTGGTGCTGCCGTACCTGGCGGGGGAGCGCACGCCGGTGTTCGATCCTCAGGCCCGCGGTGTGGTTGCCGGGCTGACCTTGCGCCACGGCCGCGGCCATCTGTTCCGCGCTGCCTACGAAGGGATTTCGTTCGGGATCCGGCAGATTCTGGAGCGTTTCGACGACGCCCACAGCGGGGCCCGCACAGTCGCGGTCGGCGGTGGCCTGCGCAGCCCGATCTGGGTGCAGGCGGTCAGCGACATCACCGGCCGCCCGCAGTTGATCCCGGAGCAGGGGATCGGCGCCAGCTACGGGGATGCCCTGCTGGCGGCGATCGGGACGGGGTTGGTGCCTGCCGACACCGACTGGGCCAAGATCGCCCGCGAGATCAAGCCCGACGCGCGCAACCGCGATCTCTACGACGATCTGTATGCGACGTGGCGTGAGCTGTACCCGGCGACCAGGGAGCAGGTGCACCGGTTGTCCGGTCCGATGCGGGGTGACGGTTAGGCCTGTTCGGTTCTCTCGAGGATGGCCGAGGCCGTCACCGGGTCGGTCACCAGTTGGTTGAAATACCCGCCGCGGGCGCCCGCAATGATCGAGTCGACCTTGTCACTGCCGACCGCGACGGCGATGGTGACCGGGACATGTTGCAGCACTTCGAGTTCCACCGCGATGAGGCGGTCACTGCCGTCGAATTCCACCGGTTCGCCGTCGCGATCGTAGAACCGCGAGCACACATCGCCGACCGCGGTGCGCAGCGATGTGGACCCGGTCGGCACGAACCGGGGGATGTCCGAACGGCTCAGCGGCGGAGCACCGACACCCATCAACGCGCATCGCGCACGCGGCCACAGGTTCAGCACGCGCTGAATGCTCGGATCGTTGAGCAGCGACGGGTAGAGGTCCGGCCCCGGCAACGCAGGCGCGAACAGGTAGTTCGGTCTGCCTTTGACGCGGTTGGCGACCAGCCGCGTGATCTCGTTGGTCTGGTACCACTCTTCGGGTTGGTCATTGCCGCCGACGGTGGGGGCGATCAGGACACCGGGTAGGTCGGCGAGTTCGTACTGGGCGACCTCGTAGACGGTGCGGCCCGACGACACCAGTAACACGTCGCCCGGCAGCAGTCCGGCCGCGGTCAGCGCGCGGCCGACCGCGGGCGCCAGTGCTGCGCCCATGACGTCGACGTCGGTGCGGCCGGGGCCCGGTTGAGCCAGTGGGTGACACAGGAACACGGTGTTGAGTGCCAGCGCGCGCGAGACCCGGTCTGCGACGTCGCCCGCGGTCACTTCCGCGGGCGGCACTACCTCGATGCGGACGATGCCGCGCCGCTTGGCTTCGGCGAGCAGCCGGCTGACGGTCGCGCGGCTGGTGCCGAGTTGGGCCGCGACATCGGCCTGGGTGGCGTCCTCGGTGTAGTACATCTTCGCGGCGGCGTACAGCAGCGAGGCCGGGAAGTGGCCGGATTCGGCGTCGAGCGATGAGCCGTCCACGCCGTTCGACGGCGTTGGCTGCGCTGACCTGGGCACCTGACGAGTATGACACTGAACATCTGTTCTCGTTGAGATTTCTCTGCACATTTGTTCTGGACATATGTGCATAGGCTGGTTAATGTGACACCAACCACAGTGCGAAAGGTGTCCGTCGTGTCCAATCCAGGCTCCGCCCAGATCCCCGAGAAGATGCAGGCAGTGGTCTGCCATGGCCCGCAGGATTACCGGCTCGAGGAAGTGGCTGTGCCACAACGCGGCCGGGGCGAGGCGCTGATCCGCGTCGAAGCCGTCGGCATCTGCGCCAGCGATCTGAAGTGCTATCACGGTGCCGCCAAGTTCTGGGGCGACGAGAACCGTCCGGCCTGGGCCGAGACCATGGTCATCCCCGGGCACGAATTCGTCGGCCGGGTGGTCGAACTCGACGACGAAGCCGCCGAGCGCTGGGGCATCGCCGTAGGGGACCGGGTGGTGTCCGAACAGATCGTGCCGTGCTGGGAGTGCCGGTTCTGCAAGCGCGGCCAGTACCACATGTGCCAGCCGCACGACCTCTACGGCTTCAAACGCCGCACGCCCGGCGCCATGGCCAGCTACATGGTCTATCCCGCTGAAGCGTTGGTGCACAAGGTTTCCGGTGATATCCCACCGGCCCACGCCGCGTTCGCCGAACCGCTGTCGTGCGCGCTGCACGCCGTGGAGCGCGCCCAGATCACCTTCGAGGACACCGTCGTGGTAGCCGGGTGCGGGCCCATCGGCCTCGGCATGATCGCCGGCGCGAAATCCAAGAACCCCATGCGGGTCATCGCCTTGGATCTGGCACCGGAGAAGCTCAAGCTCGCCGAGCGCTGCGGCGCGGACCTCACCATCAACATCGCCGAGCAGAACGCCGAAGAGATCGTCAAGGGCCTGACCGACGGCTACGGCGCAGACGTATACCTTGAGGGCACCGGCCACACATCCGCTGTGCCCCAAGGCTTGAACCTGCTGCGCAAGCTCGGCCGGTACGTCGAGTACGGCGTGTTCGGCAGCGACGTGACCGTCGACTGGAGCATCATCAGCGACGACAAGGAGCTCGACGTGCTCGGCGCCCACCTCGGGCCGTACTGCTGGCCCGCCGCGATCAAGATGATCGAGTCCGGCACGCTGCCGATGGACGAGATCTGCACCCACCAGCTGCCTCTCACCGAATTCCAGCGTGGCCTGGATCTGGTGGCCAGCGGCAAGGAATCCGTCAAAGTTTCCCTGATCCCGGCGTAGATGGAGCCCGAAGCAATGAACAGACGTGTCCGTCCCGGTTCATCGGGACCGCAGCTGTCGCGTCGAAGCATGTTGGCGGCCTTGGGAATCGCCGGGGCCGCTGCCGCCAGCGCGCCGATCCTGAGTTCGTGCGGTGTCGGTGGCCGGGTGTCGGCGCCCAATGGCGCCGACGAGATCACCGGTGGCTTCGACTGGAAGAAGGCCTCCGGTGCCACCATCAACATCCTGCAGACACCCCATCCGTATCAGCTGTCCTATCAGCCGCTGATCAAGGAGTTCACCGAACTCACCGGGATCACCGTCAACGTCGACCTCGTCCCCGAGGCCGACTACTTCACCAAGCTCAACACCGAGCTCGCGGGCGGCTCCGGCAAGCACGACGCCTTCATGCTCGGTGCCTACTTCATCTGGCAGTACGGACCACCCGGCTGGATCGAGGATCTCGGCCCGTGGCTGAAGAACACGTCGGCCACCAGTGCGGAGTACGACTTCGAGGACATCTTCGAAGGCCTGCGGACCTCGACGCGCTGGGACTTCACCCTCGGCCACCCGTTGGGAACCGGTGGCCAGTGGGCGATCCCGTGGGGCTTCGAGAACAACGTGGTGGCCTACAACAAGAAGTACTTCGATCAGCGTGGCATCACCAAGCTTCCGGACAACCTCGACGATTTCATCCAGCTGGCCGTCGACCTGACCGACCGCTCGGAGAACCGCTACGGCATCTCCACCCGTGGCTCGAAGTCGTGGGCGACCATCCACCCGGGGTTCATGACGCAGTACACCCGCGAGGGCGCCGTCGACTACAAGTTCAACGGTTCGGACCTGATCGCCGAGATGGACAGCGACATCGCGATCGACTTCACCAAGAAGTGGATCGACATGCAGCACCGCGCCGGGCCGACGTCGTGGACCACCTACGACTATCCCAATGCCACAGGCGATCTCGGCGACGGCAAGGCGATGATGGTGTTCGATGCCGACAGCGCCACCTACCCGAAGAACAAGCCGGGGGCCAGCAAGGAGGCGGGCAACCTGGGCTGGTATGCCGGTCCCGCCGGACCCGACGGCAACTACAAGACCAACCTGTGGACGTGGAGTTGGGCGATGTCGGCGAACTCGCGCAACAAACTGCCCGCATGGCTGTTCATCCAGTGGGCCACCGGCAAGGATTCGATGAACAAGGCCGTCGAGGGCGGCACCTACGCCGATCCGGTGCGAAAGTCGGTGTTCGACACCACGTTCAAGCGGGTGGCGGCCGATCAGTTCGGTTACCTGCAGGCCTTCGAGACCGTCATCGCTGAGTCGAAGATCCAGTTCACGCCGCAGAAGAAGTTCTTCGACACGACCCAGAACTGGGCCGTCGCGCTACAGGACATCTATGGCGGTGACGACGCCGCCACGCGGCTGCGCAGCCTCGCCAAGACCAATACATCCAAGGTCAACCTCTAGGAGCTCTGGCCCACATGACAATTCAGACTCCGAAGGCGCCGACGACATCGCAGGCGCAGCACGCCGCCGCGTCCCGCGGCAACCTGCCGGAGGTGCCTGCCTGGCGCCGACGGTTGCGGCCCTACGTGCTGTCCATCCCCGCGCTGGTGATCGTCATCGGCATCCTGTACCCGTTCGTCCTCGGCGCCTACTACGCCTTCCTCAACTACGCTGCGGTCAACCCGGATCCGCACTTCGTCTGGTTCGACAACTTCAAGTCCGTCTTGGGCGACCGGGTGTTCTGGAAAAGTGTCACGGTCACGTTGATCTTCGCGGTCGTCGCCACCGGTGTCGAGACCGTGTTGGGGGTGGGCCTCGCGCTCCTGCTGAACCGGTCGTCGATCATCGGCAAGATCTTCGAGAAGGTGCTCATCCTGCCGCTGATGATCGCCCCCGTCATCGCGGGCGTGATCTGGAAGCTGATGTTCAACCCGCAGTTCGGCGTGCTCAACCATGTTCTGGGACTGGGCAACACATTCGACTGGTTGTCCTCGACGCATGCGTTGTGGTCGGTGATCCTCGTCGACCTGTGGATCTTCACGCCGTTCGTGGCGATCCTGGTGCTTGCCGGCATCCGGTCGTTGCCCAAGGAGCCCTTCGAGGCGTCGGAGGTGGACGGCGCAGGCTGGCTCTACATGTTCCGCAAGCTCATGCTGCCGATGTTGTGGCCCTACATCCTGGTGGCGGTCATCTTCCGGTTCATGGACAACCTCAAGGTGTTCGACCACATCTACGTGCTCACCGCAGGCGGCCCTGGCGTCGCCACCCGCACCCTTCAGATCGGGGCGTTCGAGGACTCCATCATCAACCTGGACTACTCCCGCGGCAGCACCTACATGCTGCTGCTGTGGATCATCGTGTTCATCACCGCGCGCTACCTGGTGAGCGTGCTGGGCAAGGCGCAGCGCCGAGCTGCCGGAGCGGAGTCGTAACACCATGGGACTCTTCAACAGAACCGAACTGCTCCCGGGGCAGAAACGCCTGTCGATCGGGTCGGTGGCCGCCGATATCGGTCTGGTCTTCTGGTTCGTGTTCTCGCTGTTCCCGATCGCCTGGATGGTGATCCTGGCGCTCAAGAACGCCGAGCAGCAGACCACCACCTACTTCTCGTTCAGCCCGACATGGTCGAACTTCGCCACCGTGCTCACCGACAAGGGCACTCAGATGACCAGTGTCGATTTCAAGGCCTCGCTGCTGACCAGCCTGCTGAACTGTGGTGGCGCGGTGATCGTCTCACTGGTCATCGGCATCCCGGCTGCCTACGCCGCCGGCCGGTGGCAGTACAAGGGCTCCAATGACCTGATGTTCCAGATGCTCTCGTTCCGGTTCGCGCCCGAGCTCATGGTGATCGTCCCGCTGTTCGTGATCTACAATCAGATCGGGCTGTTCGACACCAAAGTCGGCATGATCTGGGTGCTGCAGCTGGTCACCATGCCGCTGGTGGTCTGGATCCTGCGGTCCTACTTTCAGGACCTGCCCGAGGATCTCGAGCAGGCCGCACTGCTGGACGGATATACGCGGCGGCGGGCGTTCGTCATGGTGGCGCTGCCCATCGTGCGGCCCGGTATCGCCGCCGCGGCGTTGCTCGCGTTCATCTTCGCGTGGAACAACTACGTGTTCCCGCTGATTCTCGCCGACAGCAATGCCGGCACGGTGACCGTTGCGATCACCAAATTCCTCGGCGGTGGCGGGCAGGCGTATTACAACCTGACCGCCGCGGCCGCCGTCATCGCCGCGCTCCCACCGCTGATCTTGGCTTTGACCATTCAGCGGTACCTGGTGCGCGGCCTGTCGTTCGGGGCGGTGAAAGCCTGATGGCAACGGTGTCGATTGCCGACGTACACAAGAGTTTCGGCAAGACCAAAGCGGTCGACGGCCTGTCGGTGGATATCGCCGACGGTGAGTTCTTCGTCATTCTCGGCCCCAGCGGCGCAGGCAAGACCACCACGTTGAAGTCGGTTGCCGGCCTGGTGGACATCGACCAGGGGTCGGTGCACATCGGCGGTACCGACGTCACGCAAGTGGAGCCGTATCACCGCAATGTGGCGATGGCATTCGAGAGCTACGCGCTGTATCCGCAGAAGACGGTGGCCGAGAACCTGGCCTCGCCGTTGAAGAGCGGCCGCACCGGCCGATACTCGGAGCAGGACCGGGCCGAGCGCATCGACCAGGTCACCTCGACGCTGGGAATCAACCACCTGCAGAAGCGTTTTCCGCGGGAACTGTCCAACGGGCAGCGTCAGCGGGTGGCACTCGGTCGAGTGTTGGTGCGACCTGCCGACATCTACCTGCTCGACGAACCGCTGAGCCACCTCGACGCCAAGCTGCGTGCGGCGATGCGCGCCGAACTCAAACAGCTCGGCGCGATGAGCAACACCACGACCATCTATGTCACCCACGATTATCAGGAGGCGCTCGCGCTCGGTGACCGCATCGCGGTGATGCGCGAGGGCAAGTTGGTTCAGATCGGCACGCCGGAGGACATCTGGCGACGACCGGCCGACACCTTCGTGGCGAAGGCACTGGGGCAGCCGGAGATCAACCTGATCGACGGCGTGGTCGACGACGGCCGAATCCGCCTCGGCGACGGCTCATTCGACATCGCAGTACCCGCGGGCCTCGAGTGTGCCCGCGGCGATGCGGTGCGGGTCGGTCTGCGGCCCTGCGATATTCACGTCACCTCGGGCACAGGCTCACTGCACGGGCGGGTGCTGTTGGCCGAACGTCTCGGCCGCAACGTCGAACTCACCGTCACGGTGGGTGGGACGCAGCTGATCGTGCTCACCTCCGGCCGCGAGGGTGTCGGCGAAGGCGCCGAGATCACCATGACCGTGGCCGATTCCGACGTTCACGTGTTCGCCGCCGGGGCGGGCGACACCCGCCGATTGGACGGCGGCAAGCGCGATTCCGCATTGGAGGCAGCTCAGTGACCACCACCGTGACACCACCCGAGACCGCGCAGAGCCTCACGCTGTCCAAGCTGGTGAAGACCTATTCGTCTCGGGGTCGCGAGAGTTTCCAGGCGGTCAAGGGCATCGACATGGCGATCCGGCCGGGGGAGCTGGTGGCGCTGCTGGGGCCGTCGGGCTGCGGTAAGACCACCACACTGCGCATGATCGCCGGTCTGGAGACGGTGACGAGCGGCTCCATCCGCATCGGCGAGCGCGAGGTATCGCAGCTGCCCGCGGCCAAACGCGGCATCGGCGTCGGGTTCGAGAGTTACGCGCTGTACCCGCCGATGTCGGTGCGCGAGAACCTGCTGTACGGGCTCAAGGCCCGCAAGGTCAAAGGCGCTGAGCAGATGGTCGATTCGATCAGCCGCCGCCTGGAGATGGACGACATGATGGGGCTGCGGCCCGCCGGCTTGTCCAGCGGGCAGAAGCAGCGGGTGGCGCTGGCCCGCGCCCTGGTGCGCAACCCACCGGTGCTGCTGCTCGACGAGCCGCTGAGCCATCTCGACGCCTCGGCCCGGCAGCGAGTCCGTCGCGAACTCAAAGTGCTACAACGAGAGTTCGGCTACACGACCATCGTCGTCACGCACGACCAGGTGGAGGCCTTGTCGCTGGCCGATCGGCTCGCTGTGATGGATGCCGGTGTGGTGCAACAGTTCGGCACCCCCGACGAGGTGTTCGACGATCCCGCCAATCTGTTCGTCGCACAGTTCGTCGGTGAACCGCAGATCAATGTTCTTCCCGGCGTGGCCCGGGTTTCCGGTGGCACGGTCCGGGTCGAGATCGGTTCGGGCGCAGGCGCACTGGAAACCACGGTGACCGGCGTCGCCGACGGCACAAAGGTCACCGTCGGCATCCGGCCGCAGGATTGCGTGATCGGCACGTCCGACGGCGACGGTATCCGGGTCACCGTCGCCTATTTCGAACACCTGCTGGAATTCGGGCTGGCCACCAGCACCGTCGCAGGCGTCGAGGAGGGCATCGTGGTGCAGACCCCTGCGGCAGAACGCTACGAACCCGAACAGCAGGTCACGCTCAGCGCTGCGGCCCAGCGCGTGTATCTCTTCGACGCTGATTCGGGGGAGAGGTTGCGCTGACGGCAGCCGCTCACCGGCGGAACACGACCCAGCGCATCGCGCTGTACATGTAGACGGCCTCGCAGGCGCCCGCGGCGATCCTGGCCAGGTGGTACTCGACGCCCAGTGCGGCCAGACCGCTCGACACTCCCAGGATGAACGCCGCGTAGTTGATCGCGACCACGACGATGTACACCGTCAGCTGAGGGCCGACGGAGGCGTGCGACCGGAAGTTCAGCGTCCGGTTGAGGTAGTAGGCCAGGGCGAACGCACACGCGTACGCGACGGTCACCGCCACTGGCAGCGGCAGCCCGAACGAGCCACGCAGCAGCGTCAGCACCAGCAGGTCCACGCCGAAGGTGAAACTGTTGATCAGCGCGAACCCGAGGAAGGTCGGCGCCACCACCGTGCTCAGGCCGAACGGCAGGCGACCGACGGCCCGTTCGCAGAATCGGTGAAACCGCCCCGCCGTCGACACTTGCTCGGTGACCACATGTCCACCGTGACAGTTGCGGGTGTCGGGACCGTGATCACCGGGCGAACGATGTGGGTCGGTGTCACTTCCGCGAATGGCCAGTTGTGACGCGGGTTTTCCGCTGCGCCGTGCGATAACTGGCCGTTCGGCGCCGGACCGGACGCACGCGTCGACGCCGGGCTAGTGCCCTTTCGGGATCATCGCGAGCTGGCGGCTCTGCACGATGACCTGCCCCGCCGCATCGAGGATGAGATGGTCCTCCTCGAACAGGGTCTCGCCGATGACCGTGGCGCTCGCCATCACCCGCATCCAGCCCGGCGCGGGCCTGCGGCGCAGGTAGGTGGTGAGCTGAACCGTCGGCGTCCAGCCGAACATGCCGCGGTTCATCGTCACCGGCGCGCTGATGTCGCCGGCCATGACGGCGAACAGCAGTGCCGTATCGGGATCGGCCTCGTCCTGTGCGAAGGGTCGCAACCACATTCGATTGATCGGTTCGCCCTGCTGCCCGGCCAGGAACAATGCCGCCGACGGGTCGATCCGCAGGTCGCAACCCTGTGCGACATGCACGATCTGCCCCATGGGATGCGCGGGGGTGACATGTACGGCGTCGGCTGACGGTTCGGCAGCCATGTCCGACAGGGGCAGCGGATCCTGATGGCGAGGATCGGCCACATCGAGATGCCCGAGGGTGACCGCGGAGGACACCGCCACCACAGCTCCTTGGGACAGCTCGACATCGACAACGCTGACCTGCCGTCCCCGCTTGCGGACCGTGGCGGTGAGCGTCACGTCGCCCGGTTCTGGGGCGTGAAGATAGTTGGCGCTCACGGCGATCGGCTGCAGATCCGCCTCCGCGCCGAGGGCCCGGCGCGCCGCGGCCGCACACAGCGCCATCATGCAGCCGCCGTGCACCTTGGGGCCGATGGTCCAGATGGGGTCGACGGACGCCGTGTACGTGCCGGCGCCGACAGGCTCCAGCGTCGTCAGGTCCGTGAACGGACGCGTGCTGGTCAACGTATGCGTCAAGGTCATCTCTTTCACTCGTTGACCTTGCACACTAACCGGCAGGCAGAACCTGTCCCGTCGCCAGCCTCACGTAAACCGGGTGCCGGCGGGCCAGGTTCATGCCGAAGGTACGGCGAGGCCCAGCATCCTGGCCCTGTCGAGGATGATCCGGGCGCGGTTCAGCCGCGGAAGGTCGCTGCCGTCCTTGGGCTTGCCGCCGTGGCTGTTGAACTGTTCGACGAAATCCGTGGCCCACGAGATGTCGGAATCGGAAGGGCTCAGACCCTTGTTGATAACGTCGGCGTCCGTCGAGCGCAGCGCGAGTTTGCCCGTCATGCCCATCTGTCTGGTCAAGGCCACTCCTTCGGCCAATTGCTCGGGGTCGCGGGTGGGTCCGTCGATGGGCCCGGGGATGTGTGCCGCGCGCGAGGCGACAACCAGCTGAGAACGGCTGTACGCCAGCGCCAACGGGTCCTGTTCCACACCGATGTCCAGCGTGTAATCGTTGACACCGAAGGCAATTCGGAAGCATGGCCGGGCCGCGGCGATGTCGTGGACGCGGGAGAGGCCCCGGGCGGTCTCGATCAAGGCGATCACCGGCGAATGGCCACCGAGCCGGGCGGCGGTGTCCCACATGTGATTTCCGCCCTCTGTCTTGGCGAGCACCACGCCCGACAAACCCTTGGCGTCGGCGAGGGTGCGGCAGTCGACCGACCAGTACTCACTGGAAGCGTCGTTGACCCGCACCCAGGCTTGTCCGCCCGAGTTGAGGAATTCCATCACGCGCTCGCGCGCGGGTTCTTTCTCGTTGGGCGCGACGGCGTCCTCCAGGTCGAGGATCACTTGGTCGCACGCGGTGGATGCCACGAGTGAGTGCAAATCATCCTCACGCGAGGGGTTGACCAACAGCCAGGAGCGTGAAGCCTGTGGGTTGATTTTCACGGGGTCCAGCATTTCGCATTCGCGGCCCGGCGCTCACGCGATCGTAACCATCAGTAAATACTGAACGGTATGTCCATAAATATCACGTGGACACGAACGATTTCGGTGCCGTTCAATGCTGTAATGACCACCGCAACCGCACGCCAGGGCGCCTTCATGGCAATCGCGGCGATGCTCATCGTGCAGCTCGGCGCTGCCATCGCCGTCGAGCTCATCGACGACTTGGGCGCCGTGGGTGTCGCGTGGCTGCGCCTGGCCTGGGCCGGGCTGCTCCTGCTCGCGATCGTCCGGCCGCGCCCCACCCATTTCACCCGGTCGTCGTTCGTCGCATGCGTGCTGCTGGGGGCGGCCACGGCCGGCGTGACCATCCTGTTCATGTTGGCGGTGGCACGCATCCCGCTGGGCACCGCGAGCGCTCTGGAATTCCTTGGGCCACTGGGCGTTGCCGTTGCCAAAGGCAGCGGCCGCGGACGGTTCGTGTGGCCGGCGGCGGCCGGGCTCGGCGTGGTTTTGCTGACCGAGCCGTGGACGGGGTCCGTCGATCCGATCGGCGTGCTGTTCGCCCTCGCAGGGGCTCTGTGCTGGGCGTCCTACATCCTGCTTACCCAGCGCGTCGGCGACGAGGTGGCAGGGCTCAGAGGCCTGGCCATCTCGATGCCGGTCGCCGCGCTGGTCGCCAGCCTGGCAGCCGGTCCCGCCACGTTCGGGCGGCTCACTCCAGAGCTCCTGTTGATCGGTCTCGGCCTGGCGATCCTGTTGCCCGTCATCCCGTTTGCCCTGGAACTGTTGGCGCTGCGCCGGCTCACTACTGCGGCGTTCGGCACGCTGATGAGCCTTGAACCCGGCTTCGCGATGCTCATGGGACTGCTCATCCTGCACCAGGTTCCGGCCCTGTTCGGTGTGGTCGGCATCGCGCTGGTGGTTGTGGCCGGTGTCGGCGCGACGAGCAATGGCGCACGCACAGCACCGGTGCCCGCCGAGGTCGGCTGACCACTCATCCTCACCGAGATTGACGCCAGGGCTGTGAAATTCGAAAATCCACAGCCCTGGCGTCAATCTCGACGACACCGCTTACGCGTCGATGCGCTTGCGCCGGTAGAGCGTTCCCGCCATCAGCAGCACCAGGCTGATCACCAGAATCGCGGTGGCCAGCACGTTGATCTGGGGTGGCACTGCGGCCTTGACCGCCGCGTTGACGTACAGCGGGTAGGTGACCGTCGAGCCGCTGACGAAATAGGTGATGATGAAGTCGTCGAGCGACAACGCGAACGACAGCATCGCCGCGGCGACGATGCCCGGAACAATCAGCGGCAGTGTCACTTTGAAGAACGTGCGAGTGGGGCTCGCACCGAGATCCATTGACGCGTCCTCCAGCGTCCAGTCGAATCCACGGACCCTGGCCCGCACCGTCATCGCGATGAAGCTGACCTCGAAGGCGATGTGCGCGATGAGGATCGTGACGTAGCCCGTCGCCCACCCCAGGTCGAGGAACAGCGTCAGCAGCGACGCACCCATCACCACCTCGGGCGCCGTCAGCGGCAACACCAGGAACGTGTCGACAGCCTTCTGTCCCCGAAACCGTTGGCGCACCAAGGCGATCGCCACCAGCGTGCCCAGGACGAGGGCCACGGCGGTCGACACGGCGGCGACGTTGAGGCTCAGCTTCAGTGCCGCGGTCAGGTCCGGGTACTTGAACGGATGGGTCCAGTTGTCGAAGGTGAATTCCTGCCACGTGTAGTTGAACTTGCCCGCAGGCTTGTTGAACGAGAACAACACGATGACGAAGATCGGCAGGAACAGGTACAGCAACACCAGGCCCGCCACGATGCGCAACGCCCAGTCACCCCACCTGGGGGTGCCCTTGACGGTCTTCGGTACATCCGGACTCGTCGCGGCGGCAACCGCTACGGATGTCATACCAGGTCCTCCGTACCCAGAGCCCGCGTGTAGAGCAGGACACCGACAAGGATGATCGCCATCAGAACCATGCTCAGTGCGGCCGCGACCGGATAATCCTTGACCACCAGGAACTGTTTCTGGATCACGTTGCCGATCATGCTGGTCTGCGTGCTGCCCAGGTAGTCGGCGTTGATGAAATCTCCGACCGCCGGTATGAACACCAGCATGCTGCCTGCCAGCACACCGGGCATGGACAACGGCAGGATCACCTTGGTGAAGCTGCGACGATTGGTCGAGTACAGGTCTTTCGACGCCTCGATCAGGCGCGGGTCGATCTTCTCCAGGCTCACGTAGAGCGGCAGGATCATGAAGATGATCCAGTTGTAGACCAGGCCGCCGATCACCGCCCAGCTCGTCGACAGCAACCGGCCCTCACTGGGCAGCAGGCCGATCGAGCCGAGTGTGCTGACCACCCATCCGTCGTCGGCCAGGATCGTCTTCCACGCCAGCGTGCGGATCAGGAACGTCACGAAGAACGGCAGGATGACCAGGCCGAGCAACAGGTTTTTGTACCGGCCCGCCTTGAAGGCGATGACGTACGCGAGCGGAAATGCCAGCAGCGCACACACCACGGTCGCGGTCAGCGCGTAGCCGAACGAGCGCAGGATCTGCTCGCTGTAGGTGCTGAATGCCTTGGCGTAGTTGCCGATACTCCAGTCGAAGGTCAGCGTGGGCAGATACACCGATCCGCCCGAGCTCGACAACGACGTGCGTGCCAGAGAGAAGAACGGCACCACGAAGAAGATCCCGAGGTACACCAGCGCCGGCAGGATCATCAGATACGGAGCCACCTTGCTCCGCTGCCGGCTACTGGTTGCTACACCTGCCATCGGCGTCAGCCGCCGGTGACCGCGGCGTACATGGCATTGAACTCCTGGGTCTGCTCGTCAGTCAGCGCCGCCCAGGACTTCAGCTTGGCGAGTGTC
This sequence comes from Mycobacterium sp. 852013-50091_SCH5140682, assembly GCF_001665685.1. Classification (GTDB taxonomy): domain Bacteria; phylum Actinomycetota; class Actinomycetes; order Mycobacteriales; family Mycobacteriaceae; genus Mycobacterium. Next base: position 99,628 of record NZ_LZTB01000058.1, on the reverse strand, counting down.
TCGGCGGGCGGGTTGATCAGCGGGTTCTTGCTCAAGTTCGGATTGATCTTGTCGAGTTCCTCGGCCATGTCCGTCAACACGGGCACGTACTGGGTGAACGCCACGAGCTTGGCGTAGTTCGGGCGGTCGTAGACGTAGTTGATCCACGCCTCGGCACCCTTCTGGTTCTGGGTGGTGTAGGGAATCACCATGGTGTCGATGAACCAGTCACCGCCCGCTTCGGGAACCACGAAATGCAGATTGGGGTTATCTGCCTGCAACTGCACCACGTCGCCCGAATAAGCTTGGGCGACAGCGATATTGCCGGCGGCCAGGTCGTCGGCGTAGTCGTTGCCGGTGAACCTGCGGATCTGGCCCTTGTCTTTCTGCTCGCGGACCAGGTCGACAGCCTTCTGGACCCCTTCCTTCGTGGGGTTCTCCGGGGAGTTGCCCTGCGACTGCATGATCATGCCGAGCCCGTCCTGGGTGTCGGAGAGCAGGCTGACGCGGCCCTTGAACGCAGGGTCCCACAGGTCCTCGACCTTCGTGATGTCGCGGCCGGTCGCGGACTTGTTGTAGGCGAGACCGACCATGCCGGTCATGTAGGGCGCCGTGTACTTACGGCCCGGGTCGACCTGCGCGTTGAGCAGATCGGGGCGCAGGTTCTTCTTGTTGGGGACGCGGGAATCGCGGATCTCGTTGAGCCAGTGCAGGCCGTTGAGCCGAAGCGCCATGAACTGGGTGGGCACCACCAGATCGGCGCCGATGTCCTGCTTGCGCGACAGCGGCTCCTTGACCTTGGCGAACCACTGCTCGTTGTCGTTGAAGTCCTCTCGATAGTCCACGGTGAGCCCGGAGGCCTTCTGGAAGGCATCGACGAACCCGGGTGCCATGTAGAGCGGCCAGTTCGAAATACGCAGATTGCCGCTCGCCGGGGTGCCGTCATCCGGTGGCGCGGAGCTCGTGGGGCTGCTGGATTTTTCGCTGGAGCCACATGCCGCCAGGAACGACGGGCCAAGGGCGAGCGCGGCTGCGGCCGCCGCGCCTCCGCCAAGGAACCGGCGCCGGGAGGTGGGGCTGGCGGCAAGCCGGGCGAGCAGTGCGGGATCGGTGTGGTTGGGCATGAGCGACCTTTCGGTGAATTGGGGCGCTGACGGATGAAGGGGAGTGGTGAATGCTGCCGGCGACTACGAGTCGTCGAGCATCTCTTCGAGGTCTTCGGTGGTCGGGATGTCCGCCGCGGGCAGCACCCGGGAGGCGTCCGGAGACCAGCTGACGTGCACCGCGTCACCGGGCCGCAGCAGCGGCAGGTCCTGCTCAGCGCCGACATGGGCGATGATGGTCGAATCATCTTGTGCGGCAAGGGAAAGCCGTACCACCGGACCCTGGAAGGTGAGATCCTTGACGGTCGCAGGCACGGTCGCGAGGTCACCACTCGGCCGGTCCATGGTCACGCGGACCCGTTCGGGTCGGACCATGAGCGTCGCGTGCCCGCCGGGCTCGATCGTCGTGTCGCCGGGCTTGGCCTTCAGCGTCGTTCCCAGCACGTCGACTTCGACGAAATCGCGGTTGGCCCTACCGGTCTGCCGTCCGGCCCACAGGTTGGCCTGGCCGATGAAGCTCGCCACGAACACCGTGGCCGGCCGGTCGTAGATCTCGGTCGGGGTGCCGATCTGCTCGACGTTGCCGGCGTTCATCACCGCGATCCGGTCGCTCATGGTGAGCGCTTCTTCCTGATCGTGGGTGACGTAGATGAAGGTGATCCCGACTTCCCGCTGGATGCGCTTGAGTTCGAACTGCATGGCATGCCGCAGCTTGAGATCCAGTGCACCCAACGGCTCGTCGAGCAGCAATGCGCTGGGGTAGTTGACCAGCGCGCGCGCCAGGGCGACCCGCTGCTGCTGGCCGCCGGACAGCTGACCGGGCTTGCGGTTGGCGAAGTCGGTCAGCCGCACGATCTCCAGTAGCTCGTCGACGCTGCGCTTGATCTCGGCCGCACTTTTCTTGGCGGACTTCTTCCGGCTACGCGGCCCGTAGGCGACGTTGTCCCACACCGTCATATGCGGGAAGAGTGCGTAGTGCTGGAACACCGTGTTGACGTTGCGCTTGTGCGGCGGGACGTGGGACACGTCGACGCCTTCGAGCCGGATCGCCCCCTCGCTGGGGCTCTCGAATCCGGCGATCATCCGAAGCGTCGTGGTCTTGCCGCACCCGGATGGGCCGAGCATGGAGAAGAACTCGCCGGAGGCGATGGAGAAGTCCGCCTCCTGTACCGCGACGTAGTCGGCGAAGCGTTTGGTCACATGGTCGATCTCGATAACTGGGCTGCCACTCGTGGGTGGCGCTCCAGCGGGTCCCGCCGAATCGTCGATGGCGGTGGTGTCTGGGCCGGTCAGTGGAGTTCCTCCTCAGGGCGCAGCGGGTGCTGTGGGTAAACCATCGCGGATGAGGCCGACGTTCGCAAGCGATTCCGCAACGATTTAACATTTCTACAATGGAATCCTTCGTTTGAAGGCGTCTTTTGCACGTATTCCTACAGTGAAGGGGGCGTGCGACCACAACAGCGCGTCACCGAGTACGGGTGTGGGGAACCTGCGGATCAGTTTCTCAGGGCACCGACATCGGGCGGCGCGAAACCGGCGACGGGATCAGCCCCATTCGTGGTTCATCGCACGCGACGACGACAGGGTCTGAACCGATTGCCCATGACGGTCGGCAGTACGTGACACAGCGATGAGAACCATCGCCAGGGCGGCGGTGACCGCGCCGGCGATGAAGATGACGATGAAGCTGGATTCCGAAGGAACCCGGGCGTGGCCGATGAGCACTGCGACGATCGCGGCGGCGACAGAGCTGCCGACCGTCCGAGCGATGGCGTTCATGCTCGTGGCGATACCCGTCTGTGCGGCGTCGACCTCGCTGACCACCAGCGCGGGCAAGGCCCCGTACCCGAGGCTGATGTACGCGTTGGCCAACACCCCGGCAACGATGACCTGCCACGCCCGGTCGTGGGCGACTGCCAGCACCACGAATCCGGCGATGCCCGCGACGGCCGCGACGGCCATCACCCGCCGGGCGCCGTACCGGTCGATGAACCGGCCGCTGACGAGCGCCACGACGAAACCGGTGAGCGCACCCGGCAAGAGGAAGTAGACGCTGACCTGCAGCACGGTGGCGCCGAACCCGTAGCCGGCCACCTCGCGCGGCATCTGGACGAACTGGGTGAGCCCCAGGAAGGCGAAGTACAACCCCATGCCGACGAACGCCGTGGCGACGTTGGTCAACAGGATCGGCCGCCGGGTCAGCATCGCCGTCGACACGAGCGGCTGCTCCACGCGCCGCTCCCACAGCCACCACCCGGCCAGCACGACGACACCGGCCGCCAGCAGGCCGAGCGTGGCCGGACTGGCCCAGCCCCACGCGTTGCCCTGGGTGATGCCCAGCAGCACCGCCGACAGCCCGGCCGCAAGTCCGATGGCACCGAGCCAGTCGATGGCTCCGGTCGTTTCCGGTCGACGTTCCGGAACAGCAAGTGCCGCAACGACAATGACCACGGCGGTGAAGGCAGTGGTCAGCCAGAAGACGCGGTGATAGCCGGCGCCGCCGGACATCAAAAGACCCGTCACAACCAGCCCGGCGCCGCCACCGAATCCGAGCGTCCCCGACAGTATCGACATCGCGCCGACCAGTCGGTCCTCGGCAAGTTCGGTCCGCAGTACGGCGATGCTGATCGGATAGAGGGCGTAGGAGGCGCCCTGCAGCACGCGCGCCACGATCAGCAGCGGCAACGACGCGGTTGTCGCAGCCAGCACCGAGCCGGCCAGCACGACGGCAAGCACGGCGAGCAACACCCGCTTCTTGCTGTAGAGGTCCGCGAGCCGGCCGATGAGCGGCGTGGCCGCGGCTGCGGCGAGCAGGTTCGCGGTCACCGCCCAACTCACCGCAGCGGGCGTCGATCCCAGTTGCGTCGCGATGACTCCGAGGACGGGCACCACGGCGGTCTGCAGGACCGCGACGGTCAGCACGACGAGACTCAGCCCGGCGATCAGCACGGCGGGCCGGGTCGCGGTGGCTTCAGGGTTTCCCGTCCTGGGCACCACCACCGTCACTCCGTTCGTTAGCCTATCTTTTCAAGTTTCCCGATTATGAACCGGCGGTCGTCGGCATGGTGAAATGGGCCATGCCTTCTCGATCCAACGTGCTCAACGCCAGCGCCTTCACCGGGCGCCGGCCGACGGGCGCCGGCGACCTCGCGGTCGAAACGCACGGCATCGCGCCGATCGGAAAGGATCAGCGCTACGGCCGTCCCGCGCGGTTGTTCACGGTGTGGTTCGCACCCCAGGTCAATATGACGGGCGTCTTCACCGGGACCCTGGCCATCGCGCTGGGTCTGGGCTTCTGGCTGGGCATGCTGGCCATGGTCATCGGGACGATTCTCGGGTCCCTGGTGGTGGCCTACTTGTCGACGTGGGGCCCGCGCACCGGGGCCGGCCAGTTGCCCAACGCGAGGATGGCGTTCGGTGGCTTCGTCGTGGTGCCCGGGATACTGCAATGGGGGTCGTCGATCGCCTGGGACGCCTTGGTCGGCTTGTTCGGTGGGGAAGCACTGGCCGTCCTGGTGGGCATCCCGTTCTGGATCGCCGTGCTCATCGTCCTCGGGGTACAGGGTGTCGTCGGATTCTTCGGCTACGAGCTCATCCATCGGTTGCAGGCGGTGCTCACCGTCGTCCTGCTGGTCACCTTCGTGGTGTTCGCCGTCAAGCTGGTCCGCGGGCAGGACGTGGTCACGCCGGCGACCGTGCACGGGGCAGCGCTGGTCGGCGCTTTCGTCTTCGAGGTGACCATCGCGCTGAGCCTGGCCATCTCGTGGGCGAGCTATGCCGCGGACTTCAGCCGGTACCTGCCCGCGACGGCGCCCCGGGGCCAGGTGTTCGGATACACGTTCGCCGGTATCGCGTCGGCGTACATCTTCGTTCAGGGGATCGGCATCGGCGGCGCGGCAGCGATCGGTGAGCAGACCGCCGAGGGTGTGCGAACGGTGATGGGCGGCGGCGTCCTCGGTGGGCTGGCACTGTTGATCATCGCGCTGGCCGCCGTCGGTTCGGGGGTGATGAACGACTACAGCGGGTCACTGGCGCTGCAGACCATCGGGGCGCGAGTGCGCAGGCCGGTTTCCGCCGTCATCGTCACGGCGCTCGCTTTCTTCTTGATCTTGTGGTTGCACGCCGCCGACACCGCGAGCCGATTCACCGACGTGTTGTTGTTGGTCAGCTACTGGATTCCGGCGTTCGTGGCAGTCGTGGCGGTGGACTGGGCGATCCGGATCCGCGGACGCGACACGCTCGATCCGTCGGCCGAAGAGACGCGCCGGTCCGACGCGGCGGCCGCACTGATCACCTTCGTGATCTCCTACGCGGTGGCGATGCCGTTCATGAACACCTCATTGATCCACGGGCCGGTGGCAACCGCGTGGTACGGCGCCGACGTCGCGTATTTCGTGAATTTCGGTGTAGCCCTGACGCTCTACGGCGGTTACCGACTGCTGCAGGCCAAGCGCGAGCAGCCGTAGAACCTCACAGCGGGTGTGCGGCAAACCAATCCAGCAGCAGGCCCGCCACGGTGTCAGGCTCTTCGTCGGGCAACCAGTGTGAGGCGCCGCGAATGGTCTCGAACCGGTACGGTCCGGACACGAATTTCGCCGTCTCGTGGGCCGGTTTTGCGGTGATCGCGGTATCCCCGTCGCTCCAGATGTACATCGTGGGGACCCGCACCCGGTGCTTGATGTCGCGCGAATCGGACAGCAGCATCGCGCGGTACCAGTTGAGCGCAGCGGTCAGCGCGCCGGGTTCGAGCATCGCCGCGGTGTCGCGTTGCGCGTGCGCGGCGGCCTGCCCGCTGCGGACCAGAGCATCAGTGATCCTGGTACCGACACCACCCCGGCCGAGCAGCAGCCGCTCGGGAAGTCGGGGGAGTTGCGCGACGTACATGTACCAGGACGCCAGGCCTTGGCGGCTGGTCGGCATCGCACGTAGGAAGGCCACCGGATGCGGAACCGAGATCGGCGAGAACGACGCCAGTCGATCGGGGTACCGCAGCGCAACTCCCCAGCCGACAGCAGCGCCCCAGTCGTGCCCGACGAGGTGCACGCGGTCGGCTCCACTGCCGTCGATGAGGGCCAGTGCGTCGTCGACCAACTCGGACATGCGGTAGTCACGGCGCCGCAGCGGCCGCGCCCCGGGGGAGTAGCCCCGTTGATTCGGTGCCAGGCACCGGTATCCGCGGGTGGTCAGCTGCGCCATCACGGCTTCCCAGCTGGTGTTGCGCTGGGGGAATCCGTGCAGGAGAACTACAACGGGGCCGTCCGCAGGGCCGTCGTCGATGACGTCGAACACCAGGCCGCCGCGGCGGAACTGATCCATATGCACCCTCTTCCCCGACGTGGCTGCCAGGATCGGCACGGATTGACCTCTCAGGCAGCGTATTTGACGGCCACGCAAGGCCCGAGGATGTCCGGTTGCCGATCGCCGGATGCAGCCTAACGCCCGCTGGCGATATCCGATTCGAGGCAACCCGGATACCCGTGACCAAACATGCTGACAGCGACGTCGCAGTGCGGCACAGTTACCGACATGACCAGTCCGAAGCTTCCCAAACCGAGTGACCTCAGATCGGCCGCGCAGGCTGCGGTGGAGACCGCTCAGTCGGCGGTCGAAACCGCGCAGGCCGTCGCGAACAGCGCGATGCGCATACCTCCCGCCTCAGCCCAACTCGCGGTGCAGTTGCCCGATCTGATCGAGAATCTGGCGGTTGCGACTGAACGGCTGAACACGACGATCGACCGCACCGAGCGCTATCTCGCAATGGCCGACCCGATGTTCCGCACGATGGATCGGCTTCTACCCCAGTTGGAGGCTCTCGTCGCCACCGGAAACGACGTCTTCCGGATGTTGTCGAACATCCCGGGGCTGTCGAAGTTCAATCCGTTCGCGGCGCGCCCGACGGACGACCGCGGCGCCGGATAGCCTGATGGGCCGCCCCGAAACTGGCGGCCCATCAGCAGTTTTGGGGGATTTACATCGGGATCCAGGTGCCGAGGAACCAGAAACCCCAACCGTGGCCGTCCGCTGCCTGCATCGGCGTGACCTGCTGACCGTTCCAGTTGAACGGCTGGTGGTCGTTGCGGCCTTGATCGATGCCCCGGTTATGCCAGTCGACCGGACCAGCCGGGCCCCGGTCGGGCCCGCGATCGTCGCGGTGGTTGTCGCACTGCGGGGAGCCTGGACGGTCGCAGCCCCAGCCCGGGTCTGCGCTTGCCGTGCCGAGACCGACACCGAGCAGCCCGGCCATACCGATGCCCGCGGCCAGCGCCGAGACACCCAGGGTTCGCTTGAACGTCATAGGTTTACTCCGTTTCTTCGTGTTACGGCGTCACCGCCGGATGCGAAGTAAAGCTATGACCTGGATTTTTGCCGGCACTGTGGCGACCGTATGGCGCAGCTGTGCAAGCGATAACGGTTCGGCTACCCCGGTAACGAATTGAAAACTGTTTGCTGTCAATGCTATTGACGGCATTGACTCCGAGATGTCACGGGCAGGAATCCGATCGCGAATCGATACTGAAGGAATCGTCGCGGATCCAGCCGGAACGGGTGCCGACATCGATTTTGAACCACCGCTGTGGAGCACCGGCCCACGATGTGTCGGCGATGTCGGACACCTTGTACGTGCCCGCCGCCACTTTCACCGATTCCTGCCCGAACGGGTCCGGTGTCTCGCGCAGCGTCAGCAGCGGGTTGGCAACCGTCACAGCACACGTGCCCGCCGCGACGGTTGGTGGTGCCGTGATGCGGGCGCTCGGGGCGCTGGAATTGTGTGCCGTGGAGCTGTCGTCCACGCTGTGCCGATCGAAAACCTCGTGCCACCACCACGGTACGGTCGCCCCGGAGAGCAGTGTGATTGCCACCGGAACCCCGATCGCGGCCAGTATCTTTCCGCGGGAATGGGTCTCGACGTCCACGGCTGTCCCTCCGAATATCCGCTGGGCAGGCACCCTCGTCAGATGTGCCGACATCCAGGGTCGGCCCGAGAATCGGGGATTGGGTAGCGTAGTGCGCTACTCGAATGGCCGGCTCAATGGTGCTGGGTAAAGCCGGGAATGCCGGTCGGTCCTGCCGCGTCGGTCGTCGAATTCGGCATCGCGACTCGTGGTACCGCAGGGGTTCCGAGTTGCGCCGCCAACCACGGCAACGCATCGCCGAACGCCTGCGACGCGAACAGCCAGTCATGCCTGCCGGGCCGCGTCACCACCGTGGACGCGATGCCTTCCGTTGCGCCGGTCGCCGACAGTGCGCGCGCGGCGATATCCTGGCCCTCCGGATTCGACACGGGATCACGCGCCGTGCCGTCAGGCGAACCGGGCACCTCGAACCATCCCGTCAAACCGGTATAGCGGCCGTGCCGTTTCATGACGGTGGTGGGATCGAAGGCGGCCCACGCGTCGGCGTCGCCGCCGAACAGGGTGGCGATGCTGTGCTCGCGGCTGCCGGTGTTGGGTCCGATATCGCCTGCGATGTCGACGAACGCGCTGAACAGGTCGGGGTGCATCACAGCCAGGTCGACCGCGCACGTACCGCCCATCGACCAACCGGCGATGCCCCAATGGGTGCGCTCGGCACTGACACCGAAATTCGCCGCCATGAACGGAGCAACGTCTTTCGTGAGGTGATCGGCAGCGTTCCCACGCGGTCCGTTGACGCATTCGGTGTCGTTGTCGAAGGCGCCCGTCGCGTCCGCGAAGACCACCGCAGGCGCGCTTCCGTCGTGCTGGCCGGCGAAATCGTCGATGGTGGCGACCGCATTACCGACCCGAAGCCAGTCGGCCGGCGTGTTCAACGCCGACCCGATCATCATCACCACTGGCAAGCGAGGCGGCGGTTTACTCGCGAACCATATCGGTGGCAGGTAGACGAATTCTCGACGATGCGCGAAACCCGATGCGCTGGAGTCGATCCGCACCGGGACCACGACGCCTCGATCGGGCCTTGCGTTCGACAACTGCATCGCGGTGACGCCGACCCGGTCGGTCTGATCGGGTAGCGGACTCGTGGTGAGTTGGTTCCACGCCGTGCGCACCTTCGGGAAGTAACCGACCCAGGTGTTGACCGACAGCGCCGCACACACCACACACAGCGGGACGGCCAGCACCGCCGCGCCACGCCGCCACCACGACGCGCGCTTCCAGGTCAGGAAGATAAGGCTGAGAGCCGCTCCGACCAATCCGATCCACAGCCACAATCGGCTCGGCGCCGCCTCACCGGACACTCCGATCGAGGAGATGTAGTGGCGAGCCCACAGCGCGAACGGAGTCCCGATCAGGGCGGCGATGGCCAGCCGCCGCCAGCCCCGGCGGTCGGCGTGCGCCCACACCACGTACAGCAGAAGCAGTGCAGCCAGCACCTGCACCGCGATCGGCACCCACCCGTCGACCAGGGACAATTGTGCGATGCGGTGGCGCAAAGGCTCTGCCATCTCAACCGCCACGGTCATATCCTGCAGACGAGAACCTGTGCGGTTGCTGTTGCCGCCTGCCGTCACCCACAGTCCGTGGGTCTACTCCGCCCTGCGGTATCGCAGGCGTTGCGACACGCGGTAGCGGGATGTTCCCATCGGACTGCCAGGCGCCGGTCTCTTACTGCAACGAGGTCAGGAGTTGACCGAGAGTTCGTGATTCAGTGCCCGGGTCGGGCGTAGGGGCCCGCAGCGCAGTCAGAACCTGGTCGATCTGACCGTCGAGCACGTCCCACCCGGCATTGTCCATCGGCTGCAGGGTTGCCTGATCCTCGTCCCACGTGGTTTCGAGGTCCTTGATGCGGGTGGTCGCACCGGCCTGATCGCCTGCGTTGAGCTTCACCAGGGTGTCCTGGACGATGCCGCGGTACTTGGTGACCGCCGCGGGCGGGAACTGTGCTGTGACCGACTGCCCTGCCGGTACCGACACCGCGGCCGCCGACTCCGATTCCGCCTCACCGCCTGCGGGCATCGCGTGAGGTCGGCCGGCAGCCCACGTCAGGAGCACAACGGTCCCGACGGCGACCACGCCGAGATAGCCCAGCATGACGCGCTCGCGCGCCGGATCGCGATGCGGAGCGGCGCTGTGTCGCGTTCGATGACGTCGGCGCGGGTTGCCGCCAGGTAGGCGACGGTCGCCAGGATCGCCGCGAGGAAGATCACGCTCGTCGTGGCGACACCCAGTCCGAGGCCCTGCTCGGTTTTCGGCGCGGCCAGCCAGTCACCGAGATTCGCGCCCAGCGGACGCGTGAGGATGTAGGCGAGCCAGAACGAGAGCACAGCGTTGGCGCCGAGCCGGGTGACTTCGGGCACCCGGCTCAGCGTGGCGGAACTGGTGCCCAATCTCGCGGTATCGGCCATGCCCCGAGACGCTAGAGGCGCGTCGCTGAACCGACGCTGAGAAAAGCTCAACGGAAGCTGTTGGCCCGCAGGCAATCAGCCCGCGTCAAGCGGAATGTGCGCGGTCAACGTGGTGCCCTGGCCCGCGGGGCTCGAGATGTGCAGGCGGCCGCCCAGTGCGTCGACACGGTCTTTGAGGCCTACCAATCCCGATCCACTGCGGACGTCGGCGCCACCCACGCCGTCGTCGGCCACCACGACACGCAGGGTGGAGCCGTCGACGTCGACGGTCACGTCGACGTGGGAGGCGTCGGCATGCTTGGTGACGTTCGTCAGCGCCTCGGCGACAACGTAATACGCGCCCACTTCGACGGATTCGCGTGGTCTGTTCGCGACGTCGACAGACACCTCGACGGGTACCGGCGCCCGGCGGCCCAACGCGCGCAATGCCGGCCGCAGGCCTCCGTTGGTGAGAACCGCAGGGTGTATTCCGTGGGTGATCTGGCGGAGCTCCTCGCTGGCCGCGACCAATCCGTCTCCGAGTTCGGCAATCTCGTGTGCCAGCGCATCGTCGGGGTCCAGGGATGCCTGCAGCGATCGGCTGGTCAATGCCAGCGCGACCAACCGTTGCTGCGCTCCGTCGTGCAGGTCTCGTTCGATCCGCCGCATGGCTTCATCACCGGCTGTCACGATGCGGGCCCGTGAGGCCATCAATTCGCGGCGGGATTCGGTGTTGGCAATCGCCGTCGCCACCAGTTCGGCGAAGTCGGCAAGGCGTGATTCCATATCCGGCGGCGGCGACTCGGGTCGTGACGATCCTGCAATGGCGGCGCCCCACAGGCGCCCTTCGACGATGATCGGGGCGCCCACACCGGAGCGCAGGCCGAGGTCACGGATCAGCGCAGCGGCCGCCCCGGAAGCATCCTCGTGACTGTCCAGACGTGCCGCACGCCCGGTCCGCAGCACCATGCCTGCGACATTGTCGCCGGTCAAACGTATTCGGACACCCACGGGCATCCGAGGATGGCCGGCCTCGTCGTGCACCGCGACGATCTCGCCGTACTCGTCGTCGACATACCGAAACAACGCCGCATTGCCCATGTGCAGGGCGTTGGCGACTTCGTCGGCAACGGCCGTCAGCACCTCGTCGGGCGGCGCCCCGCGGGCGACCAGCGTAGCGACCCGGCGCAGCGCCGCCTGCCGCTCGGCGAGCTCGCTGACCTTCTCGGCCGCCTCCCGGGCTTCGACCGCACGCAACCGTGCCTGTCCGACGAGCAGATTGGCGAGCAGGGCAACGGGCAGGTACACCACAATCGGGATCAAGTCCTGCAGGGTATGGGGAATCACCATGCCACCCAGGTGCATCCGCAGGTAGACGACGGTGCTCACGAACGTCATCACCACGCCCATCCACATCGGCCAACCGGCCGAGATCACAAGCACGCCAAGGAAGAAGACCACACCGAACATCTGGTGCGGCAGCGCCCGGCCGAGCAGGTCCACCAATGCGGCCTCAGCGATGATGAGCACGGCTCCGACCGCGAAGCCCAGCCACAGCGGTGCCGTCGGCCCCAACAGAAACGGCGTCAGCCCAGGCGGCGCCCAGCCGTTGCGCGGTCGGTCCGCGCCGTCGGACCTCACGGCCAATCCCTCCGAAGTCATCGATTGCATCCTCGATCCCGCACATTGTTCGAAGAGCCGATTATCCTCGCCCGCCCAGCGAGTCCGCGGACATGGACGGTGCGTCAGGTCAAAATGGAGGCACCCGTGCCCTCAACTGAGCGATCCCGCCTGGAAGGACGCCACCATGACCGACTCCGCCACCACCGACCTGCCCGTCTCGGGTCTCGAACTTCGCTCCCTGCTGACCGATGCCGGTGAACTCGACCTGACGCTCGAACCCCAGTCGGTCACTGCGCCGGGCCGCGGCGAGGTCGTCCTTCGCGTCGAGGCGTCGCCGGTCAATCCGTCAGACCTGGGTCTGCTGCTGGGCGCGGCAGATCTTGCGACCGCCAGAACCACGGGCGACGGCGCTGCCCGGCACACGTCGATCTCGGTTCCGGCCAAAGGCTTTCAGGCCATGGCGAGCCGCGTCGGGCAGTCCATGCCGGTGGGCAACGAGGGTTCAGGCGTGGTGATCGCAGCGGGCGAAGATGCGAGTGCGCTGCTCGGGAAAACCGTTGCGGTGCTCGCAGGCGGCATGTACAGCCAGTACCGCACGGTGCCGGCGGCGAGCTGTCTGGTGTTGCCCGACGACGTGACCGCCGCCGAGGGTGCCTCGTGTTTCGTCAACCCCCTCACCGCGCTGGGCATGGTCGAGACCATGCGCGACGAGGGACACACTGCGCTGGTCCACACTGCCGCCGCATCCAACCTCGGGCAGATGTTGAACAAGATCTGCGCGCAGGACAATGTCGGACTGGTCAACATCGTGCGCAGCACCGCACAAGAAGAGTTGCTGCGGGGAATCGGTGCCCGGTATGTGTGCAACTCGACGGCCGACGACTTCGTCCCGGCGCTCGTCGAAGCGGTCGCCGAGACCGGCGCCACCCTGGCCTTCGACGCGATCGGTGGCGGCCACCTGGCCAGCACAATCCTCTCTGCCATGGAGACTGCCGCTGGTCGACGGATGACGAGCTACAGCAGGTACGGATCGTCGGTGCTCAAACAGGTCTACATCTACGGGTCCCTCGATACCGGGCCGACCGAGCTCGACCGCACATTCGGCATGAGCTGGAGTGTCGGCGGGTGGCTGTTGACTCCCTTTCTCCAGAAGATCGGGGCCTCCCGAATCGCCGAGTTACACGCCCGGGTGGCGGCCGGAGTGAAAACCACCTTCGCCAGCCACTACACCCAAACGGTCTCGCTGGCCGATCTGCTGAAACCGCAGATCCTGCAGATGATCTCGCGTAAGGCGACGGGGGAGAAGTTCCTGGTCACACCGGCGCAGAACTGAGGCGCTCGGACTGACTTCCCGATTCGACCAATGTTCGCACGGAGTCCGGCAATTCGGCCGACGACCACGAAGCACGGTGCGGCGTACCGTAATTGACGACGAACGGGACGGTGCCCGCCCATACGTCGGTGTCCTCGTCGGGCTCCTTGACCGAGCTGTCGTTGACCTTGTACACCCAGTCCCCGTCGGTGATGGGCATTGCGACGACATTGGTGGCGGCGATCTCTTTCGGTGTCATGCCACGGACTTCGGCGGTGCGCCCGGGGAGTAGCAGGTCGCTGAAGCGGTCCAGGAGCATGGCCCGTTCCTCGCGGCGGGCGGCCTGCAGTTCGCCGTAGAGCACCGCCGAGCGGTAGTGCACCGACGAGTCGAACGTGCTGTGAGCGACCACGAGCGCATCCATCGCCGTCACACAGAAGGCCGCGGACGTTGCCGCGGCGTTGGCTCCCATCGCGCCTGCACCGGTCGAACCGTGCATGAGAATCCGGTCTTCGTGCCGGACGAACAGCGTCGGCACAGCCAGCGGCCGCGTCCTGCCGTCACGGCGTGCGACGCTGCCCATCGCGAGCACACCCCACCATTGGCCATCGAGGAATTCCTCCAGTGCGGCACGCTCGGTGGACTGTCGACCTTCTTTGCGGGTGAGCTTCTCCATGGCACAACCAAACCATGATTGCGGCCTTGCCGGAACAGCCAGAAACTGCAGATATCAGATGCCAGTATTGTGAGCAGATGCCGCGGCACACCCGACTGGTCCATCTCCCATTGGACACCAGCGATCTGAGCGCGAAGTCGATCGCCACGCAGATGGTGGCCCTGATCGCCGGCGGCCAACTCGCCGACGGGGACTGGCTGCCCTCTACCCGCGCGTTGGCCGACGAGCTCGGATGTTCACGCACCATGGTCGCGGCGGCCTACGACGAGCTGGTCGCCGCCGGATTCCTCGAAGGGGTGCCAGGATCGGGTACCCGAACGACGTCCGGCGCGGCGTCCGCGGCCGCCGCCGGCCTCTCCAGTCGCCCGTCCGACCACCCCGACATCGACCGCTCGCGGCGTCCCTCGCCACCTGAAGACACTGCACCCGAGCGCAATCCGCCGGTAGACCTCCGCCCGGGCTATCCGGACCCGGGGTTGATCGATATGCGCGCGTGGACTCGCGCCTGGCGTGCGGCGGGCGCCCGGACCCCGACCATCTCGTCACCGTGGCAGGACACCAGCGAGTCGTTCGTCGCGGCGTTGACCGATCACCTGCGCACCAATCGCGGGATCGATACCGACACGGTGATCGACGTGCCCGGCTCCGGAGCGGCCTTCCAGGCCATCGCGGCGGTGAGCGGTCTCACCCGCTGCTATCTCGAATCCCCGTGCTACCCGGCCGCATACGAGGAATTCCTCCGCGCCGGGCTGGATCCGGTCTTCGTCCCGGTCGATGACGACGGCCTGCGCGTCGATCAGCTGGGCGATGACGCCGGCCTGGTGTATTGCACGCCGGCGCACCAATACCCCCTGGGACACCGATTATCGGTGAATCGACGCGCCGAACTGGTTGCCTGGGCCAAGCGGACCGGCTCGATCATCGTCGAGGACGACTATGACGGTGAGTTCCGCTACGGGGTGGCGCCGCTCCCGGCGGTTCGGTCGGTACCGGGAGCGGGGGAGCACGTCGCCTACATCGGGACAGCGTCGAAGATTCTCACGCCCGGACTGGGCGCAGCGTGGCTGGTACCGCCCCGACCCCTGTGCGATGCCGTGCTGGCCTACCTGCGTGAGCGTCGGCTCGCACTGTCCGTGATCACCAGGGATGCACTCGCGGAACTGATCCTTGCCGGTGATCTGCAGCGGCACCTGGCCCGCGCCGCACGCGAATACCGGCATCGTCGCGACATTCTGATCGCCGCGCTCGGCACATACTGCCCCGAACTCTCCGTCTTGGGCGTCGAGGCCGGCCTCCACGTCGCCGTCGTACTGCCCCACGACAATGATGACCGGCGCGTGGCCGAGCAACTCAGCGCGCGGGGATTCGTCGTCGAACCCCTATCGCTCTATCCAGGCGCAGCGGACCGCCAAATCAATGGACTGGCGGTATGTTTCGCTCTGATCGACCGAGTGTCGGCCAACGGCTTCGCAATTCGCCTCGCCGCGGCACTCAACCAAAGTTCGAGGTGAACTCGGCGTCGAATCGGTGTCGGTGTGGGAAAATAACCGGACGGCGAGAGGCGCGATATGCGGATGAGAACGTCGGTTCGGGGAATCCTTGGATCGATCGCGGTGACCACGGTGGCCCTGTCGCTGGCTGCATGCGGCACAACCGCGACACCGAAATCCGCCGACCCCTTCATGGTGGCGGGCATGCCTGCCACCGATGGCCCCTCAGGTCTGCGCCCAAACGCCCCCAAACCCTCGCGCACCGTGACCAATACCGACGGCGGCGCCATTGACCTGTTGGCCGTCCAGTCGGTCAGCGATGTCGAGGACTATTGGGGCAGCGGCGCGTATCGTGACGCGTTCAAGCGCAACTTCACCCCTGTCGCCAAACTCATCTCCTGGGACTCGCGGCGTTCTTCTGACGCTGTATCCTTCTGCGGCGAAACCACTTCGGGCCTGGTGAACGCCGCGTTCTGCCCCGTGGACCGGTCGATCGGGTGGGATCGTGGCGTGCTGCTGCCGTCACTGAAGAAGACGTATGGCGACATGGCGGTGACCATGGTGTTGGCGCACGAATACGGGCACTCCGTGCAGCATCAGGCCGGATTGAACTCGCCCAACACGCCCGTGCTGGTGGCCGAGCAGCAGGCCGACTGTTTCGCGGGGGCGTACATGAACTGGGTGGCCCAAGGTCATTCCCGCCGCTTCACCCTCTCCACGGGCAATGGACTCAATACCCTGCTCGCGAGCATGATCGCGTTCCGCGACCCACTCATGTCCGGCAGGCGCGCGGCGGCGGGCGGGGGCGAACACGGATCGGCATTCGAACGGATCTCGGCGTTTCAGTTCGGTTTTGCCGAAGGGCCGGGCACGTGCATGGACATCGATGTGGATGAGGTCACCCGCCGGCGCGGTGATCTGCCGGTCGAGTTGCAGCGCAATCAGACTGGCAACTGGCCGGTCTCGCAGACCTCGGTGAAATCCGTCATCGCGGCGATGAATATCTTGTTCAAGCCTGCGAATCGGCCGAGGCTGAGCTTCGACAGCAGTGCAGCGACCAAATGTCCCGACGCGAAAGCCACCCCGCCGGTGTCGTTCTGTCCGGCCACCAACACCGTTGGCGTCGACCTCCCCGCGCTGAAGCAACTCGGCGCCCCAACCGACGGGCAGGCCGGCCTCACGGGCGACAACACCGCCTATTCCGTGCTCATATCGCGATATCTGCTGGCGGTGCAGCAGCAGGCCGGGTTGCCGCTGGACACGGCCAACGCCGGGTTGCGCACAGCATGCCTGACCGGCGTGGCCACCACCAAGCTTGCGCTCCAGGTCAACACACCCGACGGCAACACCGTTGCGCTCACGGCCGGAGACCTCGACGAAGCCGTGGCCGGGCTACTCACCAACGGTCTGGCGGCCAGTGACGTCAACGGCCGCACGGCACCGGCCGGCTTCGCACGCATCGACGCGTTCCGCACCGGTGTGCTCGGCGATCAACACGTCTGTCTCAATCGGTTTCCCTAAGCGGTGAGGTGCTAGCCGATCGTGGCGTGCTCAGCGGGATAGGCATGGATGAGCGCGGTGGTCAGCTTTGGTACCGCATGGATGAGGTCGTGCTCGGCATCGTGGGCAATCCGGTGGGCACTCGCGAGGCTGAGGTCGGGGTCGATGTCGAGTTCGGCATCGGCGTGCAGACGGTGGCCGATCCAGCGCATGCGCACACTGCGCACCGCTCGTACTCCGGGGTGTGCGGCCAGGACGGACTCGGCAGTGTCGATGAACGCGGGGTCCACCCCGTCCATCAGACGACGGAACACATCTCGAACGGCCGTGCGCAGCACCACCAGAATCGCCACGGTGATCAACAACCCGACGATGGGATCGGCGAGCGGGAATCCCAGCGCCACACCACCGGCACCGATCAGCACCGCCAGGGACGTGAAGCCGTCGGTGCGGGCGTGCAGTCCATCGGCGATCAGCGCGGCCGAACCGATCCTGCGCCCAACCCGGATGCGCAGCAAGGCAACCCATTCATTGCCGAGGAATCCCACAAGGCCTGCGAGAGCCACCCAGCCGACGTGTTCGATCGGCTGCGGCTCGATCAACCGCCGGATCGCTTCCCAGCCGGCGATCACCGCAGACAAGGCGATCATCGCGACGACGAAGAGCCCCGCGATGTCCTCGGCGCGGCCGAAGCCGTAGGTGTATCGGCGGGTTGCGGCCTTGGTGCTGAGCACGAAAGCGATCCATAGCGGCACGCTGGTCAAAGCGTCGGAGAAATTGTGGATGGTGTCGGCTGCCAATGCGATGGATCCCGACAGCGCCACGATGACGATCTGGGCGATCGCTGTCAGCCCCAGCACCAACAGACTGATCTTGACGGCCCAGATTCCGGCCGCGCTGGACTCCAGCGCGCTGTCGATACTGTCCGCCGCATCGTGGGAGTGCGGCGCGAAGATTTCCCGGACCAGATCGCGCACACCGCTCGGGTGCTCGTGATCGTGGTCGTGGTCATGATCGTGGTGGTGATGCGGGTGATGGCTACTCATCGCCGTGCGGCTTTCGGTCGTTGGGCATCGACGCTCAGTTCACGCACCCGCGCATCGTCGCGGTGGTGCGGCGGAACGCCGGGGCCGGCGTGCTCGGCATTGAACACCGCGTCGACGACCAATTGGCGGACGTGCTCGTTCTCCAGGCTGTAGAAGATCGTGGTGCCCGACCGCCGCGTGCGTACCAACCGGGCCATGCGGAGCTTGGCCAGGTGCTGCGACACCGATGGGGCCGGTTTGCCCACGCGCGTGGCAAGGTCGTTGACCGACAACTCGCCGCCGGTGAGCGCCCACAAGACCTGAATCCTGGTGGCGTCGGCAAGCATTCGGAACACCTCGACGATCAGAACCGCTTGTTCCTGATCCAGGGGATGCACCGAAGCATTATCTGCATGCATACGTAGATACTAACCCTCGCAACAAGGCGCGGAGAAGCCCGAGCCGAGACTGTGCAAGTCGGGTAGGTCCTTACGCTATGCCGCCGCCCGCCGCGATGCGATGGTGCCGTTGGAGTCGCTGAACTGCCCAAACACAGATCTGCGGAGGGATCACCATGGCACACCACGTACTGCGCAGGCCGGCATCGATAGCCCTGTTCGCCGCGTTGGCAGCGGCTTCCAACCCGATACCCGCACAGGCGGATCCCACCGATCTACCCTACGGACCGGATACCTGCATCCAGGGCTACGTCTGGCGGGAGGCGCGAAGCGGCGACACGGTATGCGTCACCCCCGAAGTCCGTGCGCGCACGGCCCAGGAGAACGCCACCGCCGCCGACCGCCGCGAACCCAACGGCGGGGCCTACGGGCCCAACACCTGCATCCAGGGTTTCGTGTGGCGCGAGGCGTTCGACGGTGACGTGGTGTGCGTGACGCCCGATGTCCGAACCCAAACGCGTGCCGACAATGCCGCTGCGGCGTCGCGCAAACAGGCCAACGCGCCGAAGAACGATCCCAGCGGACCGAACTTCGTCATCTGGGTGGCACCGGACTGTTCGGTCGTGCTCGACGGTGCGGGACCCGGCCGCGACACCCTCAACGTCGGCTATCAGGTGCAGAATCTCGGACCGGGCACCGTCGACAAGCTCGTTCCGGTTCGCGTGTCGCTCGACAGCGGAGCCAGCGTCAACTACAACTCCTCACTGGGCGGCGGTCCGGATGGGCGGGCCCAGAACTACGCCCAGATGACGGTGGACAGCAGCTTCTACCAGCGTGACAACCGCGTCACAATCACCGCGGACCCGGACAACCAGTACGCCGAGCGCGTCGAGTCCGACAACTCTGCGGCGGTACTCATCCCACGGCAACCTCGGCCGGCCAACAGCATGATCGACCTGAAATGCCAAGCCGTATAAGTGTTTACCGGGTGCATCTGAAAAAACGACGTACGGAATCAGAACTCGCTGGTTGACCCGGTCGGGCAGCACCGAGATAGTCGTTGGGACCTGTGCGCGGCGATGCCGCACAGGCCATCGACGAGGAGGCTGCTGATGGCAGGCACGTGCACCGTCGGAATCGCGCAATGGCTGCCGGCGTGCAACGAGCCCGAGGTGAACCTGCGCGACGCCCTGACATTGATCGGCCGCCTCGCCGACCGGGGTTGCGATCTCGTCGTCCTACCGGAATTGTGGCCGTGCGGATACGACCCGGCGACCTTGGCGGGTGATGCGGCGGCGGCAGCCGAGCCGCTGGAAGGGCCTCGGGGCCAAGCGTTGTCAGCTGCGGCGGCCGGCGCGGGCGTCTGGCTGTTCGCCGGCACGGTGCCCGAGCGCGACGGTGAGTATCTCTACAACACCGAGGTGGTGTACGCGCCCGACGGCCGACTGGCCGCAGCCCATCGCAAGGTCCACCTGTACACCCCGCTGGGGGAGGAGCAGGTGTTCTCAGCGGGTCAGGACCCGACGGTCGTCGACGTCGACGGGATCGGCATCATCGGACTGAGTACCTGCTTCGACGGCGACCATCCCGCATATGTCCGCCGCCTACAACAGCTGGGTGCGCGCATCGTCGTCGAACCGGCCGCTTACGAGGTGGCTGCCGAGACGTGGTGGGACGTGCTGTATCCGGCGAATGCCCTGGTCAACGGGCAATGGTGGATCATGGCCAACCAATGCGGCGGCGAGTTGCTCGGCAAGAGCAAGGTCATCGGGCCCGACGGGATCACCGTGGCACAGGCAGGTCGGGTGGGAGACGCCGACGCGACCGAACTTCTGGTCATCACTGTCGATTTCGACGCAGGCATCGCCGAGGCCGATCGGACGGCAGCGGCGTTGTGGACCGACGTCCCGGCGCCCGGTTACGCCGCGCCGAGATCAACGCAAATGTAGCGCCAACCGCCGGAGCGCAGCATTTTCGTCGAACTCGCGGAACGAAGGGCGGACTCAGGTCGAGGCGCCGTCGCTGAACTGCGCACTGAGTTCCTTGGCGACTCGAACCAGAAGCGGGACAATGTGATCCGCTGAGTCAATGGTGACTCGGGCGGCGGGCCCGGATACCGAGATCGCCGTCGGTATCGGCGCATCCGGTACCGGAACGGCGAAGCACCGCACGCCGATCTCCTGCTCACCCTCGTCGAGCGCGTAGCCGCGATGGCGGCTGAGTTCGAGATCGGCGATGAGGGCATCAGGATCGGTCAGGGTGAACGCGGTCTGGGCAGTCATGCCGGCGCGGGCGACGATCTGCCGGACAGCCTCGTCGGGCAGCTGCATCAGGAGTGCCTTGCCGACGCCGGTGCAGTGTGTGTACACGCGTCGACCCACTTCGGTGAACATCCGCATGGAATGTTCGGAAGGCACTTGGTAGACGTACACCGCCATGGTGTCATCGAGCAGTGCCATGTTCGCGGTTTCCCCGGTGGTCTTGACGACCTCTGCCAAGAGCGGCCGCGACCAGGCGCCGAGCATCCGGGTGGCGCTCTCGCCGAGCCGAATCATCCTGGGCCCCAAGGAGTATTGCCGCGACGGCAGTTGTCGCACGTATCCGCGGTTGACGAGGGTGCGTGCCAGTCGGTGAATGGTCGGCACCGGCAGGCCGGAGGCTTCCGAGAGCTGACTGAGTCCGATGGGCCCGCCGGCGGCGGCCATCACCTCGAGCAGATCGAACGCGCGCTCGACCGACTGCACGCCGCCGGATGCTCCCTCTGTGCGTGCCATGGATGCCAACCCTTCGATTCGGTCTCGCCCGATGCCGCCATAGTAATCCACTAAGCGGAATCGACTATTCGTATCCCGAAGTGCATCCGGCGGTTGAACGACCGTCGAACCCGTCAGCGCGGCGGCCAGTTCTTGAACGTCTTCGGTCGCGGTGGGGCATAGGTACGCACCTTGGATGTGCTCAGGCCCAGCCGAACCAGCGATTCGGCGATGGTCACCGCAGCCGCGACACCGTCGACCACCGGGACGCCGGTCCGCTTGCGGATATCGGCGTCGAGCCCGGCCATGCCGCCACAACCGAGCACGATGACCTCAGCCCGGTCCTCGGTGACGGCGCAGTGCGCCTGTTCGACGATGGCTGTCACGGCGCGGTCCGGATCCTCCTCGAGTTCCAGGACCCCGAGGCCGCTGGCGCGCACCGATGCACACCGGGCGTCGAGTCCGGCCAGCTTGAGCCGGTCTTCGATCATCGGCACCGCGCGGTCCAAGGTGGTGACCACCGAGTACTTGTGGCCGAGGAACATCGCGGTGCTGGCGCCGGCCTCGGTGATGTCGACCACCGGCACGTCCAGCAGCTCTTGCAGCCCTTCACGGCCGTGCTCGCCGTAGCCCGCCTGGATGACCGCGTCGAACGGCTGGGGGTAGGCGCGCACGGTTTCCATGACGGCGATCGCGGCGAGATAGCTCTCGTAGTTGCCCTCCACCGAGTCGGCGCCGAAAAGCGGTGTCAACGCGATGACCTCGGTACCGGGGGAGGCCGCGGCGGCGGCCTGGCGTCCGATGGAGTCGGTCATCGACTCGGTGGTGTTGACGTTGACGACAAGGATGCGCATGTGCTGGTCCTTCGGAAATGAGGTGTCGGCCGGATTAGATCAGTGCACGCTGGGGACGGCGATCGGCTCGCCGGACACGTCCTCGAACGTTTGGCTGCGGTCGGCGATCAGCAGATAGATGATCGCACCGAGGCCTGCACCGAAGAACCAGGAGAACGGCGCGACGGCGTGCAGCGCGGGAATGAACGCGATCAGCAGGGAGAGCACCGCGGCGGGGATGAACGCGGCGATGGCGCGCGGATTGAATCCGTTGCGGTAGAAGTAAACCCCGGCAGGATCCTCGGTGTAGAGCGCCGGAACGTTGATCTTGGTGCGGCGCAACAGCCAGTAGTCGGAGATGATGACGCCGAAGAGCGGACCGAGCAGCGCGCCGAGGCCACCGAGGAAGTAGACGATCACCGCCGGGCTGTTGTAGAGGTTCCACGGCAGGATCACCAGACCGATGACGGCGCTGACCACACCGGCGCGGGCGAAGTTGAGCTTGCGCGGGAACAGGTTGGTCAGGGCGTAGATCGGTGCGACGAAGTTGGCCATCAGGTTGACCGCGATGGTGAGCACCAGCAGAGCCAGGGATGCCGCGACCAACAGGAACGTGTTGGGGATGGCGTGCACGATGTCGGCGGGGCTCTCGATGACGACGCCGTCGATCTTGAACTGGGCACCGGCCATCACGATGACGATCACGCCGAAGAACAGCATGTTGATGGGAATGCCCCAGAAATTACCCTTGACAATGGATCGCCGCGTCTTCGAGGCCCGGGTGAAGTCACAGAAGTTCAGCACGAACGTGGCATAGATCGACACCCACAGGGCGCCACCGGCGAAGATCTCGCGCCACATCGCGCCACCGGTCAGGGGCTTGTCGTTCGACCAGGCGATCCCGCCACCGGCTTTCATGAAAATCCACACCGCGAGTGCGGCCATGGTGGCCAGGATGATCGGACCGGCGACGGCCTCGTACTTGCGGATCATGTCCAAACCGTGCTGGACGATATAGGTCTGCACAAGCCACAGGACGCCGAAGGTCAACCAGCCGAGCGTGGACAGACCAAGGATCGAATTGTGGTCCCACGTCTGCAACCCAGGGATCAGCGCGATGAGCAGCACACGCAGCACCAGTGAGGCCAGGTAGGTCTGGATACCGAACCAGACGATGGCGACGCCACCACGGATCGCGCCGGGGATCTGGGCGCCGCGGACACCGAACGAGATGCGGCACATGACGGGGAACGGAACGCCCGTCTTGTAGCCCATGAAACCGGAGAAGGTGAGCAGCCCGAACAGCAGGGCCGCGCCGATACCGAGCGCGAGCAGGATCTGCCAGCCGCCCAATCCGAGAGCGAACAATCCCAAGGCAAAGCCGTAGTTGCCCAGGCTGTGTACGTCGTTGGCCCACAGCGTGAAGATGTTGTAGCCGCTCCAACGCCGGCCGGCCGCCTTGGTTGGCGCGAGGTCCTGGTTATAGAGCCGCTCACTGACGTCGGGCAGCCCGGGTGTGTCCGCCGGCGGGTGATGCAGGATCGGGTCGTGGTGGCCGGAGGATTGCGGCCGCGCCGGCGTCGCCTCGCCGCGCCGCCACCGACTGCTCACCATGGATTGAGTGTGTGGCTGGTCTGATATCGCCATCAGGCGCTCCTCGTTGCAGGGGGATATCGGATCTGGCGTCAGCGGCGAGGAGACCTCGCGCTGGCATCAAATTTCGTATTGCGAAATTTGGCTCTCGATATACGAAAGTCTGCCGTGTGGCGGGCATCACGTCAAGCCCTCCATCGCAATCGACCGCCGCCGACGGCTCGACGTCCCGCTGCGAGGGATACCGCGTTGACATTCCTGAGAATGCTCCGACCTGTGCAGATGTACACATCCCCAAAGGGTCCGCGTCGAAACTGGCCCAATCCGACGGCGCAGGCACCCTTGACATCAGCCGCGTCAGCACGCTTCACTGTGTTCACACCACGAAATAGATATTCCACAATGCGAAAAATAGAGGATCGGCGGATCTCACGCCGCCGCACCGACAACGAGGAGCGACACATGGCCGAGCTGTTCTGCAACGGGGGAGCGATGCGAGGCGGCAACCTCCACCACAACGTGTCCGAACACCGATTCCTGGGGGCCGTCCGCACCGCGCCGATCTACCGCTTCTTCTCGGTACGCGACGAGTTCCCGGCGCTGTTGCTGACCGCAAGCGGTGGCGCTTCGATCGAGGGTGAGCTCTACGACGTGCCGCTGGACAACATCCGCACCGACTTCCTGCCGGAAGAACCCGCGGAGCTCGAGCTCACCGTGGTCCAACTCGACGACGGCCGTTCGGTTCTCGCGGTCGGCCTGCGTCCGGGGTTGGTCGACACCAAGGGCGATGAACTCATCGAGATCACCCAACACGGCGGATGGCGGCGCTACCGCGGACTCCCGGATCCCGACGCCGCCCCGGCCTCCTGACGCCCCATCGAACCGAGAAGCGAAAGAACACCGATGAATACCACTAACTACACCGTCAACTGCTCGATCCTGCTGACCGATGTGCCGCTGCTGCAACGACCGCAGGCGGCACGCGACGCGGGGTTCGACGCTGTCGAATTCTGGTGGCCGTTCGATACTTCCGCACCGCGCGACAGTGACGTCGACGCGTTCGTTGCGGCGATCGAGAACGCCGGCGTACAACTCACCGGCCTCAACTTTGCGGCGGGCGACATGCCCGCAGGCGATCGCGGGCTGTTGTCCGACCCGGCCCAGGTCGCCGCGTTCCGGGACAGCGTCGAGGTCGCGATCAGCATCGCAGAACGACTGGGCACCAAGGCTTTCAATGCTCTGTACGGCAACCGTATCGACGGTGTCGACCCGAAACAGCAGGACGACATCGCCACGGAGAACCTCGCGCACGCGGGCAAGGCGGCCGACCAGATCGGCGCGGTGGTGCTCATCGAGCCGGTGAGCGGGGCGCCGTTGTATCCGCTGACCCGCGCGGCCGACGCGATCGCCGTGATCGACCGGGTCAAGGCCGAACACGGCGTCGAATCCCTGCGTCTGCTGGCCGACCTGTATCACCTGGCGGTCAACGGCGACGATGTCGGCGCGGCCATCGACGCGTACGCACTCCGCATCGGACACGTGCAGATCGCGGATGCGCCCGGCCGCGGCGAACCCGGAACCGGGAGCCTCGATATCGACGGATACCTGCGCCAACTCGCGGGACACGGCTATCGCGGCTATGTCGGGCTGGAGTACAAGTCCACCCGGCAGGACACCTTCGACTGGCTACCGGCCGATCAGCGCGCATCGCGCGCCGCCAACTGACAACCACTCCTCTGACGGAATCGAGCACACTCGTGAGCACCATCGCATTCATCGGACTCGGAATCATGGGCAGCCCCATGGCCGTTCACCTCGCCAAGGCAGGCCATCAGGTCATCGGCTACAACCGCTCGCCAGCGCGCACCGCGGCGTTGGTCGATGCCGGCGGAACCGCCGCGGAGTCCATCGCCCAAGCTGTCGCCGATGCGGACGTCATCGCCGTCATGGTCCCCGATTCGCCTGACGTACAGGCCGTGCTCGCCGGTGAGCACGGCGTGTTCGATCACGCCAAGCCCGGCGCTCTCATCATCGACTTCTCCAGCATCCGGCCCGACGTCACCACCGAACTCGCCGCGCAGGCCGCCGAGCGCGGCTTCCGGTTGCTCGACGCCCCGGTGTCCGGCGGCGAGGCCGGCGCCATCAATGCCGCGCTGTCGATCATGGTCGGTGGGTCGGCCGAGGACTTCGCAACGGCCAAACCGATCCTCGACGTCGTCGGTAAGACGATCGTGCATGTCGGCCCGAGCGGGTCCGGGCAGACGGTCAAGGCCGCCAATCAGCTGATCGTCGCAGGCAACATAGAACTGTTGGCCGAGGCGATCGTCTTCCTCGAGGCCTACGGGGTGGACACCACGGCCGCGGTCGAGGTTCTCGGCGGCGGACTGGCCGGGTCCGCGGTGCTCAACCAGAAGGCGCAGAAGATGCTGGACCGGTCCTTCGACCCCGGTTTCCGGATCGAACTGCACCACAAGGATCTCGGCATCGTGACCGCCGCGGCCCGCGAAGCCGGTGTGGTGACCCCGCTCGGCGCCGTCGTCGCCCAACTCATGGCCTCGGCGCGGGCGAACGGCGATGGCGGCCTTGATCATTCAGCTCTGTTCCGCGGAGTCGAGCGGCTGTCCGGCCGCAAGCCCGAGTGAGCTCATCCCAACTACTTTTTCGACGGAGAACCGATATGCCTCGTATGCGCGCCGTGGATGCGGCAGTCAAAATTCTGGAGCTCGAAGGTGCCACCCAGGCCTTCGGCCTCCCCGGAGCGGCGATCAACCCGTTCTATTCCGCGATGCGCGCTCACGGCGGCATCCGGCACGTTCTCGCCCGCCACGTCGAGGGCGCATCGCACATGGCCGAGGGGTACACCCGCGCCAAGGCCGGCAACATCGGCGTGTGCATCGGTACCTCAGGACCTGCGGGCACCGACATGATCACTGGGCTGTATTCGGCCATGGCGGATTCCATCCCCATTCTGGCGATCACCGGCCAGGCGCCTGTCGCACGCCTGCACAAGGAGGACTTCCAGGCCGTCGACATCGCGGCCATCGCGGGACCGGTGACCAAGATGGCGATGACCGTGCTCGAACCGGCCCAGGTGCCCGGAGCGTTCGCCAAGGCATTCCATCTCATGCGGTCGGGCCGTCCGGGTCCGGTGCTGCTGGACCTGCCCATCGACGTGCAGCTGGCGGAGATCGATTTCGATCCGGACACCTATGCACCGCTGCCGGTCCACAAACCGGCCGCGACGCGGGCGCAGGCCGAGAAAGCGCTGGACATGCTCGCCGCGGCGGAGCGGCCGTTGATCGTGGCCGGTGGCGGCATCATCAACGCCGACGCCGCGGATCTGCTCGTCGAGCTGGCCGAGCTGCTCGATGTGCCGGTGGTGCCGACTTTGATGGGCTGGGGCGTGATTCCCGACGATCACCCGCTCACCGCGGGCATGGTGGGCTTGCAGACCGCGCATCGCTACGGCAACGCAACGATGCTCGCCTCAGACTTCGTCCTCGGTATCGGCAACCGGTGGGCCAACCGGCACACCGGTGGGCTCGACACCTACCGCAAAGGCCGCAAATTCGTGCACGTCGACATCGAGCCGACCCAGATCGGCCGAGTCTTCGCCCCCGACTACGGCATCGTCTCGGATGCGAAGGCTGCCCTCGAGCAGTTCGTCGCGGTGGCACGGGAGCGTAAGGCCGACGGCACGCTGCCGGACCGGTCGGCGTGGGTGGCGGACTGCCAGAACCGCAAGCGCACCATGCAACGCAAGACCCACTTCGACGACATCCCGGTCAAACCGCAGCGGGTGTACGAGGAGATGAACCGCGTCTTCGACCGGGATACCCGATACGTCAGCACAATTGGGCTCTCCCAGATTGCCGGCGGGCAGTTCCTGCACGTGTACAAACCTCGGAACTGGATCAACTGCGGCCAGGCCGGGCCGTTGGGCTGGACCATTCCCGCGACGCTCGGCGTGGTCACCGCTGACCCGGATGCGACCGTGGTGGCGCTCTCAGGTGACTACGACTTCCAGTTCATGATCGAAGAACTCGCCGTCGGTGCCCAGTTCAACCTGCCGTACATCCATGTGGTGGTGAACAACTCCTACCTCGGCCTGATCCGCCAGGCACAGCGGGCATTCGACATGGACTACTGCGTTCAGCTCGGTTTCGACAACATCAACTCCGAGGAGACCACCCAGCACGACACCCTGCCCGCCATGCCCAAGGGCTACGGCGTCGACCATGTCAAGGTTGCGGAAGGACTGGGCTGCAAGGCAATCCGGGTGACCGACCCCGGTGAGATCGCCGGCGCGCTGCAGCGGGCCCGCGTGCTGGCCGGCGAGCACAAGGTTCCGGTGGTCGTCGAGGTCTTCCTGGAGCGCGTCACCAACATCGCGATGGGCACCGAGATTGACAACGTCGCCGAATTCGAGGAACTCGCATCGAGCCCCGAGCACGCCCCGACGGCCCTGCTGTTGCTGGATTAGGGCATCGTGGCACGCGTACTCGTCGCGCCCGACAAGTTCAAGGGCTCACTGACCGCGGCGGAGGTGGCAGACGCACTCGCCGACGGGATCACCGCAGGGGACCCGTCCTGGCCGGTCACCACGGCACCGGTCGCCGATGGGGGTGACGGCACCGTTGCTGCCGCTGTCGCCGCCGGTTGGACGCCGGTCCCGGTGGCCACCACCGGTCCGACTGGTCGCCCTGTCACGGCTCTCTACGCCCGACGCGGCCCGACCGCCGTGGTCGAACTGGCCTCGGCAGTTGGCCTGGTGTCCCTTGCTGCAGGCGAGCTGAACCCGCTGGGTGCCAGCACATTCGGACTCGGCACCGTGATCGGGCACGCACTCGACGGGGGTGCGCGCGAGATCATCGTCGGTGTCGGTGGCAGCGCGTCGACCGACGGGGGCGCCGGGATGCTGCAAGCCCTCGGGGTGCGGATCCTCGACGCCGACGACAACGAGGTAGGCCCCGGCGGCGCCGCGCTGCGGCAGGCCGTGCGCATCGACATCGCCGCCCTGCATCCGGCGGCCCGCGCAGCACATTTCCAGCTCGCGTGCGATGTCGACAATCCGCTGCTCGGCCCGCGCGGTGCGACGGCGGTGTACGCACCGCAGAAAGGCGCGACGGCAGTGCATCTGGTGATCTTGGAAGAGGCGATGACCCGGTGGGCTCAGCTGCTGCACGTCGCGACCGGCCGGGACGACAGCCGGGTGCCTGGGGCGGGAGCCGCAGGCGGCACCGCGTTCGCAGCAATGTCGGTCCTGGGCGCCGCCACCCGGCCCGGAATCGAAACCGTGCTCAACCTCATCGACTTCCGGCGCAAGCTCGCCGAGACGGATATCGTCATCACGGGTGAGGGATCACTGGACGCACAGAGCCTGCACGGCAAGGCTCCTGTTGGAGTGGCCGCCGCAGCCCGCGAGGCCGGCGTGCCCGTCATCGCGGTCGCCGGCCGTAGCTCATTGCGCGATGTTCAGTTGCGCGACGCCGGAATTGCCAGGGCATACACGCTCGCCGAGCTCGAGCCCGACACCCATACCTGCATGGTGAACGCGGCAGACCTGTTGCGCCGGATCGGGCGCACCATCGCGGAATCCGCCGAGTTCGTCACCACCAGCCGATAAGGAGAATCATGAGCACCGATTTCACCGCGCTACCCGATCTCGCCTCGCGCGCACTCGGAGGCAGCGTGTCAGCGGCCAACGATGAACTGTTCGCGCAGCGCGAGAATCTGATCAAGCCGGGCGCGCCGTTCTTCGACCCGCACGAGTTCGGGCACAAAGGCAAGGTCTATGACGGCTGGGAGACCCGGCGCCGCCGCGACGATGGCCACGACTACGCGATCGTTCGGCTCGGCACGGCTGGCATTATCCACGGAATCATCGTCGACACAGCGTATTTCAAGGGCAACTACCCGCCGTTCATCTCGGTCGAAGCCGCCTCCATCGAGGGCTACCCTTCGATCGAGGAAGTCATGAAGGCGGATTGGCAGACCATCGTCGCGAAATCCCCCGCGCAGGGCGATACGCCCAACGCCTACGAGGTGACCGACCGCCACCGCTGGACCCATGTACGGCTGTCGATCTATCCCGACGGTGGCGTGGCGCGGCTGCGCGTGCACGGCGAGGTGGTGCCGGATCCGAGGTTCCTCGACGGGACCGTCGACCTGCTGGCCGCGGAAAACGGTGGGCGGCTGGTGGATTGCTCCGATGCGTTCTATGCCTCGCCGGCAAACATCATCCTGCCCGGCCGGGCCCGCAACATGGGTGAGGGCTGGGAGAACTCGCGCCGCCGTGGCGGTGGCAACGATTACGCGGTGTTCGCTCTGGCGGCAGCCGGGCGTCCCCGCCACGTCGAGATCGACACCAGCTACTACGTCGGCAACGCCCCCGGCTGGGTGCGGCTGAGCGGGATCGACGCGCGGTCGGCCGATATCGGTGCTGCCGACGCGTGGACCGAACTGTTGGCGCGCACCGCCGTGCAACCGGATACGCGGCACCGTTTCCTGCTGGACGGCGCCGCCTCGGTGACCCATCTGCGGCTCGACGTATACCCCGACGGTGGGCTGTCCCGGCTGCGGCTGTTCGGCGAACTCGATGAGCAGGCGAGCTCTGATGCGCGCCGCACGTGGTGGGACGCCCTGCCGGCCGGCCACCAGGCTCTTGTCGCCGATCAGGCTCCGACTGCTCAGGGAAGGTAATCCGATGTCCGACAAGCTGGACCTGGTTTTCCGGGCGCCGCGCGTGATCACGGCAGCCGGCGAGGTGGCGCGGTGCGTCGGCGTGCGCGACGGTCGCATCGTCACCATCGAGCCCTTCGATGCCGACCTCGACGCCGACCAAATCGTCGAGCTTGGTACCGACGAGGTGCTCATCCCCGGGCTGGTCGACACTCATGTGCACGTCAACGAACCCGGGCGCACCGAGTGGGAGGGGTTCGCCAGCGCTACGCGCGCAGCCGCGGCAGGCGGCATCACCACGATCGTGGACATGCCGCTCAACAGCATCCCACCGACGGTGAATGTCGAAGCGCTACAGGTCAAGCGACGTGTAGCGGCGGACCAGGCGTACGTCGACGTGGGCTTCTGGGGCGGGGCCGTGCCCGGCAATGTGCCGGACCTGCGGGCCCTGCACGACGCGGGAGTGTTCGGCTTCAAGTGCTTTCTGCTGCACTCGGGCGTCGACGAGTTCCCGCCGTTGGATCCCGACGGACTTGAGTTGGCGCTCAAGGAAATCGCCTCGTTCGGCGCCTTGATGATCGTGCACGCCGAAGATGCACACGCCATCGACCGCGCGGCCTCGCCGGGTGGTGACAACTACGCCGATTTCTTGTCGTCGCGACCGCGCGGCGCGGAGAACCTGGCGATCGCTGAGGTCATCGAGCTGTCGCGGTGGACCGGCTGCCGGGTCCACATCCTGCACCTGTCCAGTTCCGATGCCCTGCCGATGATCGCCTCGGCTCGCCGCGACGGCGTCAAGCTCACCGCGGAAACCTGCCCGCACTACCTGTCGTTCGTCTCCGAGGAGATTCCGGCGGGCGCCACGCAGTTCAAGTGCTGCCCACCGATTCGGGAAGCGGGTAACCGGGAACTGTTGTGGCAGGGGCTCGTCGATGGCGTCATCGATTGCATCGTGACCGACCATTCCCCGTGCACCGCGGATCTCAAGCGGTTCGACATCGGTGACTTCGGGGTCGCCTGGGGCGGGATCGCCTCGTTGCAGGTATCGCTGTCCGCGGTGTGGTCGGAGGCCAAACGCCGCGGCTACAGCCTCAACGATGTAGTCCGGTGGATGGCCGAGAATCCCGCCAAGCAGGTCGGCCTGAACACCAAGGGCCACATCGCCCTTGGTTACGCCGCCGACTTCGCCGTCTTCGCGCCGGACGACGCCTTCGTGGTCGACGCGAAAGCGCTCCAGCACAAGAACCCCGTGTCCGCCTACGACCAGCGAGCGCTCGCCGGCGTGGTGCGCAGCACCTGGCTGGCCGGCAAGCGGATCGATCTCGACGAGGAGCCTCGTGGGCGGCTGCTGAGCCGGGGGATGGCGTAGCCGACGATGACGATGTCACTGACCGACTTCAACGATGCAGGCCCGGCGGACGCCGCGGCTGCCGTGCGGCCCTGCCTCGACGTGGACCGCTGGGTGGACGCCATCGTCGCCGGACGGCCGTACCCGGACGTCGATGCGGCGGTGGCCGTCGCTCGGTCGGCCGCCGACCCGTTCACCGACGACGAGCTGACGACCGCGCTGAGCCATCATCCGCGGATCGGTGAACGCGCATCAGGTGCCACGGCAGAGGCCGACTTTTCGCGTGCCGAACAGTCCGGCGTCTCCTCGGACGCCGACGTGCAGCGCCGGCTGCTCGGGGGAAATCGCGCGTACGAGAAGCGGTTCGGCCACGTGTTCTTGATCCGCGCGGCCGGCCGCAGCAGCGAGGAGATCCTCGCGGCGCTCGAAGAACGTCTCACCAACGACGCCGCGACGGAGAGGTCGATCATGGCCGATGAGCTTCGGCAGATCGCGGTGCTTCGCCTGCAGGGAGTGTTGTCATGAGCTACATCACCACCCACGTGCTCGACGCCACCGCGGGGCGCCCTGCCGCCGGCGTCGCCGTCACGCTGCGTGCCGTTCCCACCGACGAGCAGATCGCCTCCGGGATCACCGATGACGACGGCCGGATCGCCGATCTCGGGCCCGACCACCTCGAGCCCGGTCACTATCGGATCGACTTCGGCACCGGCGACTACTTTGCCCGCCGCGGCCAGGACACGTTCTATCCGCAGGTCTCTATCACGTTCAGCGTCAGCGCCGATCAGGCGCACTACCACGTGCCGCTGCTGCTCAGCCCCTTTGCGTACTCGACCTATCGCGGCAGCTGACCACCCGCCAAGCCTCCCACCAGAATCCACAACCTCTAGGAGCGATCGACATGAGCGACGTTGTGCTCACCGCCAACCAGTACGGAAAAGCCGAGAACCGGGTCGTCCGCATCACGCGCGACACCGCGCGGCACGAGATCGAGGATCTCAACGTCACGTCCCAGTTGCGTGGCGACTTCGAGGCGGCACACACCGAGGGCGACAACTCCCACGTGGTGCCCACCGATACCCAGAAGAACACGATCTTCGCGTTCGCCAAGGACGGCATCGGTTCTCCCGAGGCGTTACTGCTGCGGCTGGCTGATCATTTCACCGGCGAATTCGACTGGGTCACCGGCGGGCGCTGGGCGGCCGAACAGTACCGGTGGAGCCGGATCAACGACCACGACCACTCCTTCTACCGCAGTGGGCCCGAGACCCGTACCGCGGTGCTGGTCCGCGACGGCGACACCGACACCATGATCACCGGCTTCTACGGCCTGACGGTGCTGAAATCCACGGAATCCGGCTTCG
Source organism: Mycobacterium sp. 852013-50091_SCH5140682 (assembly GCF_001665685.1). Taxonomy (GTDB): domain Bacteria; phylum Actinomycetota; class Actinomycetes; order Mycobacteriales; family Mycobacteriaceae; genus Mycobacterium. The sequence goes on along the minus strand of NZ_LZTB01000058.1, from coordinate 66,646 downwards.
TCGGATATCCCAAGGACAAGTACACGACGCTGGCCGAGACCACCGATCGCATCCTCGCCACCGATATCGCCACCCGCTGGCGGTACAACACCACCGATCTCGACTTCAACGCGGTCTACGAGGACGTGCGCTCGATCATGCTGGACACGTTCACGCAGGGATACTCAAAAGCCCTGCAGCACACCCTGTATCAGATGGGTGAGGCAGTGATCGGCGCGCATCCCGAGATCGACGAGATCAAGTTCTCGTGCCCCAACAAGCACCACTTCGTCGCCGACCTGTCCTTCTGCGGCCTGGACAACCCGAACGAGGTGTTCTTCGCCGCCGACCGTCCCTACGGCCTCATCGAGGCCACCGTCGCCCGCGCCGGAGCCCCTTCGGCCGACGCCGCCTGGGTGGGGATCGCCGGGTTCTGCTGAGGAATGTGACCATGAAACTGCACCGCAATCGGACGGTCGACGACGGCGCCGAAGAAGTCCAGCGCCCCGAGGACGAGCGCCTCGGGATCGGGCGATCATTCGCCTACGGCGCCCAGCACGTGCTCACGATGTACGGCGGCATCATCGCGCCGCCGCTGATCATCGGCGGCGCGGCGGGAGTGCCGCCTGCGCAACTGGGCGTACTGGTGGCCAGCTGCCTGTTCATCGGCGGCCTGGCGACCATTCTGCAGTCGGTGGGCATTCCGTGGTTCGGCTCCCAATTGCCTCTGGTGCAAGGCACCTCATTTGCCAGCGTGGCAACTCTGGTGGCCATCGTGACGCAGGGCGGGGGACTGCCCGCAGCGTTCGGTTCGGTGATGGCCTCGGCCGCAATCGGTTTGGTGATCACGCCGTTCTTCGCCCGCATCATCAGGTTCTTCCCACCGGTCGTCACGGGCACCGTCATCACCACCATCGGGCTGAGCCTGATGCCGGTGGCAGCCAACTGGGCGATGGGCAACAACGCCAAGCTGCCGACCTTCGGCTCGATCGAGAACATCATGCTCGCGGGCTTCACCCTGCTGGTGGTGATCATCCTCAGTCGGTCGAATGTGCCTGCCATTTCCCGGCTTTCGATTCTGTTCGCGATCATCATCGGCACCGCTGTTGCCACCGTCCTCGGCAAGGCCGACTTCTCCAAGGTGGCAGACGGTCCCATCGTCGCGTTTCCTGAGCCGTTCTTCTTCGGCGCACCCGTGTTCACCGTCGCAGGCGTCCTGTCGATGACCATCGTGGTGCTCGTCATCCTCACCGAGACCACGGCCGACATCCTGGCGGTCGGGGAGATCGTGAAGACCCGCGTCGACCGCCGCCGGATCGGCAACGGACTGCGGGCGGACATGGGCGCCTCGTTGGTATCGCCGATCTTCAATGGCTTCGTCCAGAGCGCGTTCGCCCAGAACGTCGGCCTCGTCGCCATCACCGGGGTCAAGAGCCGCTTCGTGGTCACCGCGGGCGGGGCCATCCTGGTCATCCTCGGTCTGCTGCCGGTACTCGGCCGCGGCGTCGCCGCTGTGCCGTACCCGGTGCTCGGCGGAGCCGGTCTCGTCTTGTTCGGCACCGTGGCCGCATCCGGTATCCGGACGCTGGCCAGGGTGAACTACCAGGGCAACATGAATCTGGTCATCGTCGCGACCTCGGTGGGCATGGGCATGATTCCCATTGCCGCACCGAACTTCTGGGAACACTTCCCGGCCTGGTTCCAGACCATCTTCCACTCCGGAATCAGCTCGGCGGCCATCGCTGCGGTGCTGCTCAACCTGTTCTTCAATCACATCCGATTCGCGCGCCAGAAGCCGGGGTCATCGGTGTTCGCCGCGGCAGACCGCTTCATCGCCTTCGACGAGGTCGCGGCCTACAGCAAGCTCCGCGAAGGCGACCATATCGAAGGCGGCCGCATCGTCGACGCGGACGGTAAACCGCTGCGGGTCAAGCAGAGCGACGGACAACTGGTCGATGTCCCGATCTGTGCGGGCTCGGGCGATCACTGAGCGATCGTTACAGTGTCCCCATGACGCTGCACGCCGACGCCGCCCATCCGGATCTGGTCGCTGTCGGGGTGCCGACGCACTGGTACAACCTGGCCGCCGAACTCGATCAGCCCATCCCGCCGCACCTGCACCCCGCCACCAAGGATCCCGTCGGCCCGGACGATCTCGCGGCGCTCTTCCCGAGCGGATTGATCGCCCAGGAGGTGTCGACCGAGGCGTACATCGCCATCCCCGAGGTGGTGCGCGAGATCTACTCGATGTGGCGACCGTCGCCGTTGATCCGGGCCCGGCGGTTCGAGGAAGCGCTCAACACCGGCGCCCACATCTACGTCAAGTACGAGGGCGTCAGCCCCGTCGGTAGCCACAAGACCAATTCGGCTGTGGCACAGGCGTATTACAACAGCATCGACGGAGTCAGGAAGCTGACCACCGAGACCGGCGCAGGCCAGTGGGGCAGTGCGCTCGCGTTCGCGGGGGCACAGTTCGGCCTCGAGATCGAGGTATGGCAGGTCCGGGCGTCCTACGATTCGAAGCCGTACCGCGGTCACCTGATCCGGACGTACGGAGGCACCGTCCACCCGAGTCCGTCAGAGCTCACCGAGTCGGGACGCGCCATCCTGGCCCGGAACCCGAACACCACAGGCAGCCTCGGCATGGCCGTGAGCGAGGCGGTCGAGGTCGCGGCCGGTGACCCCGACACCCGGTATGCGCTGGGCAGTGTGTTGAACCACGTCGTGCTCCATCAGAGCGTCATCGGCCAAGAGGCCGTCGCACAGCTCGCCGCGGTGGAGCCGAACGGCGCCGATGTGGTGTTCGGCTGCGCCGGCGGCGGTTCCAACCTCGCCGGGCTGGCGTTCCCGTTCCTGCGCGAGAAGATCCATGGGCGGTCCAACCCGCGCGTGGTGGCCGCCGAACCCGTCGCGTGCCCGTCGATCACGCAGGGGGAGTACCGCTACGACCATGGCGACGTGGCGGGTCTGACGCCCCTGCTGAAGATGCACACGCTGGGCATGGATTTCGTGCCCGACCCCATCCATGCGGGCGGGCTGCGCTATCACGGGATGGCGCCTGCTCTCAGTCACACCGTCGAACTCGGGCTGGTCGAGGGCGTCGCCGTCGCGCAGCATGACGCGTTCTCCGCGGGTGTCCAGTTCGCGCGGTCTCAGGGCATCGTGCCCGCACCCGAGTCGACTCACGCGATCGCCGCCGCGGCGGCGCACGTGGCCGACGACCCGGCCGAGCAGGTGGTGGTGATCGGATTGTCGGGCCACGGTCAACTCGACCTGCCCGCCTATGCGGAGTTCCTCGACAAGAAGTTCTGACCCGACACCGTCCTCGCGGTGTCGGTCAGCCGGCGGCTCTCAAGGTGATGTCGGAGATGGCGGTGCGGCTTTGCCCGCCGACCGTGCCCAGCTTCGAAATCCAGACCAGCACATTCGACGTTTTCGTCTTGTTGTCGATCGGAATGGTGTTTTGTCCGGGCCGCAATGACACGTTCGAGGTCAGTTCGGTCGTGTCGGACAGGCTGCTCGGCGCGTCGCTGTCGGACGCACGAATCTGCACCTCGGTCCCGGTGCTGGGCACGTCGAGCGTCACTTCACTCAGTGCCGTGGGCGCAGCCAGTTGCAGCATCAGGCCCACGCCCTGTTTGAACGTGGGGAACGGCGTGGCGTCTTGGTAAATGTCGGTGGGCCACGCCGTGTCGGGATTGCCGTCGATGGCCTTTCCGGCGTCGTTCGGATGGTCGGGTGACCCGCCGGGGGAGAACACCGTCGCACGCTGCGGCGTGACGAGCGGCCCCGGTCCGCCCTGCGACGGGACGCCGAAACCTCCGGTGACGAAGTACACCGCCGTGGCCACGACCACGGCGATCACCGCGAGCAGTCCGACAACACGTGCCGGGCGGGACTTCAACACGGATTTCTTGGCCGGCGTCACCTCGAAGGAGTCGCGGCGGCGGCGGCCGCGCGTACCCGCGGAATGATTGACCACCGCGTCGGCGAAGAGGGTCCGGTCATCCCAGAAGCCGCTGACCTCCACCACGTCGCCGTCGGAGAGTTCACCCGTGATGGAGTTGCCGCGCAGTTCGACCGGCACAACGGTGTGGGCGTGCCCCGTCGAGTCGTACCGCTCCACGCGGAACGTCCAGACTTCCTCGTCCGCGTCGGGGGCGGTCGGTCGTTTCTGCACCCCGCGGGCCGTACCGAGCACGGTGAGAACGCCCAGCGGCCGGGTCTGCGGGGAACTGCGGGCGAGATCGCCGGGATTCTCCAGCCCGGCGGTGAACACACCCGAATCAGCCGGTACCCGCTCCAGTGCCGGTTCGGGCGCGGTCGCCTCGTTCAGACGCCCGTTGAGGGCCCGGGCGAAGTCGATACACCGCGCGTAACGCTGATCGGGGTCCTTGGCCAGCGCCTTGGCCATGGCGGCGTCGAGGTGGGCAAGGTCGGGGCGGCGTTCCGACAGCCGCGGCGGCGGGGTGTTGAGGTGTTTTCCGGCCACGACGATGCGGTTGGCGTCGTCGAACAGGGGCGCGCCGGTCAGCAGGTGGAACGCGGTGGCGGCCAGGGCGTACTGATCCGCGCGGCCGTCGAGCGCCTTGCTGCTGAGCTGTTCGGGAGCGACGTACGCGACAGTGCCGATGGCCATGTTGGTCTCCGTGAGACCGCTGACGTCGTCGGCCTCGCGGGCGATGCCGAAATCGGTGAGCAGGACGCGGCGACGGGCGCTTGCCGTGGGCGTGGTCACCAGGATGTTCGCCGGTTTCACGTCACGGTGCAGCAGGCGCCGCTCGTGGGCGAAATCGAGGGCTTCGGCGACCGCGGTCACGATCTCGACGACATCTTGGTAGGGCATACCCGACGGGTACTGCTTCTCGACCATGTGCCGGGCATCTGTGCCCTCGACATAGTCCATGGAGATCCACAGATGGCCTTCGAACTCGCCGCGGTCGTGCACACCGACGATGTGCGGGTGCCACAACGTCGCAGCCAGCTCGGCCTCTCTGGTGAATCGCGCGCGGAACTCATCGTCGCGCGTGGTGTCCGTTGACAGGATCTTGAGCGCGTCCAGTCGGGGCAGCCTCGGATGCTGGGCGAGATACACCTCGCCCATGCCACCGGCACCGAGCAGCCGCTGGATGGAGTAACCGGCGAAGACGTCACCGGAGTTGAACGGCATATGTTGGAGCCTACAAACGAGGGCCCGTCGAACACGAAATTGCCGTTGTTTTCGCTGGCCACGCCGCCAGAGCCCGCACTCGTGTAGCAGACTGCTACACTCGTAGCACAGTGCTACACAGGAGGCCGTCATGACTGACACCGCGGACCGGGTGACACGTTTCGCCGCTGATCTGATGGACAGCGCCGCGGCCGAGGGTGCCCGTCAGAGCCGGTCGGCCAAACAGCAGCTCGATCACTGGGCACGGGTGGGACGGGCCGTGTCCAGCCAGCAGAGCGCCGCACGCCGCAAGGTGGAGGCCGCCCTGGCCGGCGACACGCCTTTGCGGGATCTGACGGCCGAGGAGGGCATTGTGTTCAACGCCGAGATCTCGGCGGCCATCGAGGAGAGCCTGGCACGCGCCGACTACGGCGCGGCACTGGCCGCCCGCGGGGTCACCACCGTCGCGCTCGACGACAACGGCGACATCGTGCAGTACCGCCCCGACGGAACCACCTCCGTGCTGGTTCCGCAGCAGTGAGCGCCGACGAACTGCACGCCGACGTACGGTGAAACGCCTCGACCTCGTCGTCGGCTCCAACGGCGCGGGTAAGACGACCTTCATCGAGCTCACTTTGGCACCGCTGCTGCCGAACAGTTCCTTCGTCAACGCCGATGAGATCGCCAAGCGGCGCTGGCCCGACGACCCGGCCACGCATTCCTACGAAGCCGCGCGTATCGCCGCGCAAACCAGGGACGCACTCATCGAGCGGGGCGAATCATTCATCGCCGAGACGGTGTTCTCGCACCCGTCGAAACTTGAACTCATCGACCATGCGCACAAGGCGGGATACGGCGTGGTGTTGCACGCGGTCATGATCCCGGAGGACCTCGCCGTGTGGCGCGTGCGGCACCGCGTCGAGGCCGGCGGCCACGATGTGCCGGAAGCCAAGATTCGTGAGCGCTACCAACGGCTTTGGCCGCTGGTAGCCACCGCCGCGGCCCGCTCGCAATCCGCGACGTTCTATGACAACAGCACGACCAAAGGCCCGCGCATCGTGGCCCAGGTGGCAGGCGGCTTCGCCGTCGGGGCGCCGACGTGGCCGAGATGGACACCGGCCGTGCTCGTTTCGACGTGGCCCAGGCGGTAGGCACATCCGTTCGACTCAGGATCCGGCACCGGCCTGAGTGCCGTTTTGTATACGTTTCGCGAATTTCGAGTGCCATTTCGGTAGCTGTGCGGCGCTGGATGCTGCTGCGACGATCTGGGTCCAGGCAGATTCGACACCGCATAGGAGAAACCGTCTATGACCGAGCCTCGCCCTACCGCTACGCCGCGCAAGCGGGCCGCGAAGACCACGGCCGCCAAGACCAAGGCTGCCAAAGCCCCCGCAGCGGTCGAGGAGGCAGTGCAGGCGACGGTGAAGCCGAAGCTCGGCGACGATATGCGTGAAGTCAGCGTCGGCACCGACGCGGCCTTCGCGTCATCTCCCTCTGCCGCGTCGAAACGCCGTCCGCTGCGCAATATTTCGGAGGTGCGCCACTTTTTCCGCACCAATGACGTCCCGGTGTACTTCATCGGCGCGACACCCTTCAACCTGCTCGGCCTCGACCGCTGGGTACGCAGGTTCTCCTACATCACCTATTACGACGCCTGGGACGGCGCACATCCGCGGGTGTTCACCCCGATCCACAAGCCCTACCAGGAGTTCGCCAGCGGCGAGGAGATCAACAACTGGCTGTTGCGCAACGCCGAGGTGCGCGCCCACATGAGCCGCGGTGTGCAGCCGGGAGTGCGGCCCAAGGTGGCGATGGTGTTCTTCGACGCCGAGACCGAGGCCATCTGCGCCGAGCTGGGCTACGACCTGATCCTGCCCCCTGCCGCGCTGCGCGAGCACCTGGACTCCAAGATCGTGACCACCAAGCTGGGCAACGAGGCAGGTGCGCCGAGCGTGCCCAACGTGCTGACCAAGGTCGACAGCTACGAGGATCTCACCGCCGCTGCCGAAAAGGCCGGTCTCGGTGACGAACTCGTCGTACAGACGCCCTACGGCGACTCCGGCAAGACCACCCTCTTCATCTCGTCGGAGGCCGATTGGCGCAAGCACAGTGCCCACATCGTCGGCGAGGACATCAAGGTCATGCGCCGCATCAACAACCAACCGGTGGCGGTCGAGGCCGTCCTGACCCGGTGCGGCACGGTTGTCGGTCCGTTCATGACCGAGCTGACCGGCTACGCCGAACTGACGCCGTACCGCGGCGGCTGGTGCGGTAACGAGATGTATCCGGATGTGCTGTCACCGGAGCGGCGCGCCAAGGCAACCGAACTCGTACGACGCTTGGGGGATCGGCTGAGCCAGGAAGGCTACCGCGGCTTCTTCGAGGTCGACGTGCTCGTGGACGTCGACACCGACGAGGTTTATCTCGGCGAACTCAACCCGCGGATCAGTGGCGCATCGGCGATCACCAACGTCACCGCAGGGGCCTACGCCGATGTGCCCCTGTTCCTGTTCCATCTGCTGGAATACATGGGCGTGGAGTTCGACATCGATGTCGACGAGATCAACGAACGCTGGGAGGAACTGGCTTCCGCCGATGTGTGGAGCCAGATGATCATCAAGGAGACGGCCGACATCGTCGAGCTGCTCGAAGCGACTCCGCCGACCGGCCAGTACTACCTCGACTCCACCGGAGCCCTGGTGTTCCGCCGTGCGGCACTGGACTGGCATCAGTTGCAGGATGAGTCGGAGTCGTTCTTCCTGCGCATCTATGGCGCTGGTGACTACCGCTGGAAGGGCGCAGATCTCGGAGTGCTCGTCACCAAGGGTCGCCTCCAGCGGGAGTTGGCCCAGGGCGGTTCTGCACTCACGATTCGCGGTGTGCACCTTATCGATTCGTTGCGAGCCCTGTACCGCGGCACACCGCTTGCCGAGCCCGCCACGATCGAACCGGCCGCGGGTCTCAAGCCGCTCTGACAGGTCCTGTTCACCAGGCCCCCTGGGGGCTCGGCATCTCGCCGTAGACATTTCGTCGAAATGATCGGCACAACTTCGACGATCTGTACACTGCGGCGATGGGCGTTCCGGTGTCCTGGGTGCTCGCGCAGTCCGATCTGTCGCTGCGGCTCCTCGGTGGCAGCGCCGGAGTGTTGCGCGAGGTCACCCTGGCACTGACCACCGAGCTGTCCGAACCTTTCCGCTGGCTTTCCGGCGGTGAACTGGTCCTCACCACCGGGCTCGGATTGCCGACGACTCGGGCGAAGCGGGCGGCCTATCTGCGCGGGCTCAACGAATGTGGGGTCTCCGCAGTCGGTTTCGCCATCGGGCTCAGTCATGCGACGGTGCCGCCGGATCTCATCGCCGCCGCCGACGAGATCGGTATTCCGCTGCTGGAAGTCCCGTTGGAGACACCGTTCGCGGCTGTGGTCAAGCGCATGAGCGAACGGCTCGCCGATCAGCACTACGAAGCGGTACTGCGCGCGTCGCGCGCTCAGCCGAGAATCACCCGCGCCGCGGTCAGTGGTGGTACGCCCGCTGTGGTGGCGGAGCTCGCCAGGGTGCTCTCGGCGAAGGTACTCATCCTCTCCCCGTCGGGCGACGTCATCGAATCCCATCCGCGGTCCTTGGATCCCAAACTGGTCGACGAAGTGCGCGCTGTGGTGGCGGCGGCCGGGGCAGGCACCGTCGTCGCGGGCACCGCGATCACATACCAGCGCATCAAGGTGACCCGCAAGATCTATGGCGCCTTGGCTGTGGTGACCGCTGCGCCGCTGTCATCGATCGACCAGATTCTGCTGGGCCACGCCAATTCACTACTCGCACTGGACTTCGAGAAACCCGCTCGCCTGGTCGAGGCCCACCGCGAACTCAACGCGAGTGCACTGGGACTGCTGCTGAGCGGCGAGCACGATCTCGGCCCGGCACGTGCGCAGCTCGCGCAGGTCGCCGATGCGCACGGGCATATCCGGGCCCTCGTCATCGACTGCGGGTCCGCACCCGCCATCGAGCAGGCGCGCGCCGCACTCACACCGGCGGTCGAGCGCACCGGGTCGGTGCTCTTCGCACGGGTGCAGGGACGCCAGCTCATCGCTGTGTTACCGGGCACGCACGATGTCGCGTTCGCCCGCCGCGTCACCGCAGATATCGCCGTGCCTGCCCGCAAACTCACCAGGGTCGGCCTCAGCGAGCCGCTCCCGGTCGGTCGACTGGAGGTGGCGGTGGAGCATGCCAAAATTGCCGCTGCGGCGGCCGAATGCGGGGGACCGCCACTGGAATTCACGGCGTTCGCCGGCCGGGCGCTGCTCTCGATCGATTCGACACGTCAAGTGCTCAACACCGTCGCCGACACCTTCCTGGCGCCGCTCGGCGCATACGACCGCGAGCACGGCAGTGAACTTCTGGTGTCGTTGCGGGCGTTTCTGGAAGCCAACGGACATTGGGAGACAGCAGCATCCGTGATCGGCGTGCACCGCCACACCTTGCGTAAACGTATGACCGCGGTGCAGGAGTTGATCGGATGCAACCTCGACGTCGCCCGGGTCCGCGCAGAGTTGCTCTTGGCACTGTTGGCCTACCAGAGTTGACGGGCGCGAGAGATCACCCGAGAACGTAGGGCAGGCGGTCGATCATGCTGATGGCACCCATCCGGTCAGGGCAGCGCGGACTGTCGCACGGCGTCGAAAGGGGTGTTGCCGCTTACCCGGTTGACGATGCCCGCGGTGGTGAACTCTTTGGCCAGTCGCACTGCGTCGCCGACAGACGATCCCGTCGCGAGCGCCGCGGTGATCGCGGCAGCCAGGGTACAGCCGGCTCCGGCCACCCGAGCCTGCCCCACTTTGGCCGTACGCAGAATCTCTACGTCGCTGCCGTCGTAGAACACGTCGACGGCGTCGTCGCCGGGAAATTCCACGCCGCCTTTGACGACCACGTTGCGAGGTCCGAGGTCGGCGATGCGTCGGGCCGCTTCGACGAGGTCGTCAACAGACGAGATGTCGTCCATCCCGGCCAGAGTGCGCGCCTCGAACAGGTTCGGCGTGGTCACGGTCGCCAGCGGCAGGATCTGACTGCGCAGCGCTGTGTCGGTGTCGAGGGCAGCACCGGGTTCCTGTCCTTTGCAGATGAGGACGGGATCGACGACGACGTGCCGCCAGGTCTGACGCGCGAGGGCCTGCGCGACGACGTCGATGGTGGCGGGGGTGCCTAACATGCCGATCTTGACGACGTCAAGGTCGTACGCGGACGTCGCGGCTTCGATCTGATCGGCGACGACGTGCGGCTCGACGGGGACAAAGCGGTGTGCCCAATTCGCTTTGGGATCGAACGACACGATGCATGTCACGGTGCCCACGCCGTAGGCGCCGAGCTCTTGGAAGGTCCGCAGGTCTGCCTGCAGGCCGGCGCCGCCGGTGGCTTCAGATCCAGCGATGACGTATGCGAGGTCAACCACGGCGTCGAGCCTACGGCCACGCTGCAACCGAGTTCCGTCAGACTGCAGAATCCCACCTCACTGGGCGGCTATTCGCGTCGGCGCGCTCCGGTGGCTTGATAGATGACGCGGTTGGCGATGTCGACGGCATGGTCGGCGAAGCGTTCGAAGTAGCGGCTGAGCAGCGTCACGTCGACGGCCGTGACAGTTCCGTGGGTCCAGGCGGGATTCAGCACCCGGCTGAACAACTGTCTGTGCAACTCATCCATCGCCTCGTCGTCGACACCGAGTTGTGCCGCTCGTTCGGGATCCCGGGACAGCACAACACTTTTGGTGTCCCCGGCGATCTGTACCGCGATACGGCCCATTTCGGCGACGTAGCCTTCCACCTCGTCGGGCACTGCCTTTGCGGGATGGCGCAGGCGGCCGATGCGGGCGATGTGGGTGGCCAAGGCGCCCATCCGCCGCACGTCTGCGAGGTCTTTGAGGGCACTGACCACTGCTCGCAGGTCCCCGGCCACCGGCGCTTGACGGGCGAGAATCGTCAGCGCGTCCGCTTCGAGCAGCCCTGACAGGTAGGTGATGTCGTGGTGCCGTTCGATCACCTCTTCGGCGGCGTGCACGTCGGCTTGTAACAACGCACAGGTGGCGTCGTTCATCGCCGACCCGCTGCGATCGCACAGGTCCGCGATCCCGCCGCTCAGTGCGTCGAGCTGCGCGTGAAAGATGTTGCGCATACGGCCGGATCCTATGAGGCGCGTGATCGGCGCCCACCGTTCGAGCGCCCGCTGAGCGGGACGATGCACGGTCGCGTCCAGCCAACCCACAGGATCACCGGGGCGCAGCCCGCGCGGATCACGTGGCACGTGAGCCGCATTCCGGGATACCCACATTCGATACTGTTGGACTGCAACAATTCTCGGCAACGCCGGCTGCGCGCAAGACAGCGGGAGGACGGGGCACCGTATAGCAGATCGGGCATCGGCGAAGATAGGCCGAAACTGCGCCGATTGTCGGAAAGTTTCAGCAAGACTTCCGACCATCACGAGGTGTGATCCACATCACAATCGTCGAACATCCGACGCGGAACCACCACTCGGGCAGGCTTTTTGTGCAGGTCGCCGGAAAACTCCCGTTGCCGGGGCGGGGTGAGCGCGTCGCGCGCTACGGTACCCGCGTGAGCGTCAACGCTGCGATAGTCACCGTCGCCGACGACATCCATGCGCTGGCCGTCGCACATGAGCTGAGATCACGACCTGCAACCGAATGCGCGATCATCGAAGTCGATCGGCTGGTGAATTCAGGCGAGTTCAGCTGGCAAGCCCATTTTGCGGACTCCCAGGTGCCGTCACAGCCAGAGCCGACGCACGTCGCCAACTTGGATGTCATCTGGTGGCGTCGTGCCAACGCGCCCGATCGTGCCGACCTCTCCGGCCTGACGCCACCGCAAGCAGACGTCGTACGCAATGACTCGAAGACGGCGCTGCGCGGCATACTGCTCACCGACTTCCACGGAGCCTGGGTCAGCGACCCGAAGGCAACCGAGTCGGCAGACAACAAGCTGTGCCAGTTGCGCGCAGCACGCGATGTTGGCTTCACCGTGCCGCGCACACTGGTTTCCAACAATCCGAACGCGGTTCGCGATTTCTGCGACGAACTCCGAAATGACGTCGTGGTGAAGTTGGTGCACGATTCCAGATCTTTGGGCGCCATCTCCACCCGCATGGTCACCGCGGAGGTGCTCGACGACGATGACTCCATCCGCGTCAGCCCGACGATCTACCAGCAGTTCGTCCGGGGCACACATCACCTGCGCGCACATGTGTTCGGCGACAACGTCTATGCGGCGATGCTGGACTCCGATCGACTCGATTGGCGTGTCGATCTCACCACGCCGATGGCGAACTGGGATGTGCCAGAGAAACTTCGGCGCATGCTGTGCGACGTGGTCCGTCGACTCGGTCTACGGATGGGCATAGTCGACTTGAAACTCGACGAAGATGGCGACCCGGTCTGGTTGGAGTTGAATCCCCAGGGCCAGTTTCTTTTTGTCGAAGCCCTGGCCGGCATTCCGTTGACCACGCTATTGGCGGATTTCCTGACCAGTGAGGCGCACCGGCAACGAGCCGAGGCCTCGACGACCTAGCTATGCCATGTAGTCGCAGTCGCAGCCCTCGGTCGCAATGTTGATCCACCCGTCGCCGTTCAGGTCGCACATGGAGACCGTGCCGCCGCTGTAACCTCCGGACGCCTGGAGTGGGGCCATCCGCTGCGCGCCGATTCGTTCGCGCAGCAGCGACTCCCACTGGACAAGTTTTTCGTTGGGCACGAGCGCCGAGAGCGTCTCCAGCCGGAAATTGAACATCACCGGCGACGTGGCCATTTCGTCGGGGCCATGATCAGACGGATTCATGACAAACTCACCTCCAAGTAGAGTTTCGTCGGTATTGCCGTCGTGGATGTGGGTAGCACAATGTCAGTGACGGCGTATAAAGAAGAACATTGCGCGAAAGAACAGGGGCACCAGCACTTTACGAAACCCCACCCCCTAGTCGCCAATGCCGGAAAGCATGCGACACTCCCGACCTGTCCCGATCGTAAACTCTCGATATCCACCCCGCTCTGTTGAGCCATCAGATATGTCCGTTCTCGACCTTTTCGAGCAATTCGAGCTTCCCTTTCGGGTAGCGGAAAAGCTCACCCGTAATGCAGTCAAAATCCACTGAAGGACCCGCATTGTGGTGGCGCGAACGCCCCCTGGCCACACCCCCACGAGAGCTACGGAAAAGTGATCGGGGGTATTGCAGAGGGGAGCGGAACGTCGGGGATGTCTGCGGGCATCTCGATATGCGGCACGTCGGCCGGCATTTCGACCGTGGGGACATCGGCGGGCATCTGCACATTCGGCACGGCACTGGGCAAGGGCACGGGCGGTAGGTCACTGGGGAATGGGAACGGCGGAATGTTGGCCGGAACCGGCAGCGTGGTCTCCACATCGTCCAGCGCAGCGGGCTGACGCGATTCGGCTGCGCAGCCCACGACCATCGCCGGGATCGCGCTCATCGCAATGAATAAAGCCACGCGCTGCGCGATCCGTTTGACCGTGAAGCGCGCGCTGCCAATCCCTGTGCCGCCCACGGCTGCGACGCTACCACCGCGGCACTGCGGCCTACTGGCACTCCTGTAAGCCTGCCTGAACCGCACGAACCTCGGTGACTGCTCTCACATCTTGGGCGGATCCTGTTTAACCACGTCCGAGCACGGGGTACTTCGCGGTCACGGCGGCAGAGGGCCGCCCGGCGTCAACGGCGCATCGCACAGAGTATGCAGAGGAGCTGTTACTTATGTCGGACAAGAGCGGACCGCTGGAAGGCATCGAAGGCGTTGTGGAAGGTGTCAAGGGCAAGGCCAAGGAAGTCATCGGCTCGGTAGCGGGGCGTGACGACCTGCGCCGCGAAGGCCAGGCTCAACAGGATAAAGCTGATGCACAACGAGATGCAGCGAAGAAGGAAGCCGAAGCGGAAGCTGCGCGTAAGGCCGCCGCTGTCAACGAGGCCCGCGAGAAGGCCGAGCAGTAAGCAACCAGCTGCGGCGGGTCCGGCCAGTTCGACTGGTCGGACCCGCCTTTCGGCTTTAGCGGTCCGGGTATTCGAAAGGCCCTGGCGCAAGCGACCGATTACGCCTTTCTGCACTGATCCACCACAGGATCGACACGGCCAACACGACCGCCGCAAAAACGATCAGTCCGACGAAGGGCCAGATCGCCGATCCATACGGGCTGCCGTGCCCAAAAGACAGCCGCGGCCGCTGGTTAGTGCTGACGGCACCCTCCGTAGAAATCCGGTAGCGACCGGCCTGGGCGACTTGCGCTGTTGCGATCTGTACCCGCACGTCTCGGTTGGAGGTCGTGGTACCGCCCATGTGGTCGGTCACTACCGGGATAGGCACCCCGGCAGGCGGTTCGAAACGCAGTTTCACGGAGGGCACGATCACGCTCGCACCTGTCGTAGCGGTGACCGCGTGATAGGTGATCACCACCTCGCCTGCGGGTAGTTCCAGCTCTGCCGTGCCCGGGATGGGCACCTCACCGTATGCAGCTGCGTCGGCGAATACGAAGGCGTTCAGCAGAGCCGTGACGATGGCTCCGGCGATGCCGACAGCAAGCAAGACGCCAGAGATCGCGGTCGCGATCTTCGGGCCTTTTCGAGAGCGATTCACAGCTGGCAGTGTGCCACGACCACTATGACGAGCTAACGGTGCGCGCCGCAGCTGTCAGGTCCGCAGCCGCGGTTGCAGCCGGTCAGCGGCGACTTCCGCTCCCACTTCGAGGTCGTTGGCCAATGCGTTGGCGAACGTCACCAGACCGGCACGGTCGACGGAGTAACGCGACGATTGCCGATCGGCGGACAGTCGGTCGGCCGCGCGTCGCAGCAGGCTGGACGCGCCGATGTAGTTACCGCGCTGGACATGCGTGATCCCGACCGCGAGTTGGGCCAAACCCTGCCAGAACTCCCGCTCGTCGGCCGGACCGTTCTTCCAAGCGGCCTCGAGCACTTCGTGTGCGTGAAACGCCAAGCCGCGGTCCAGTAGCTCTTGGGCATGGTCGAGGCTCTCCGCCGGGGACTGACGAAGGTCGTCGGGGATGCGGGGGATGCCCGCATCGCCATGCGGAAGTGGGCGGCCCAAGGCGTCGCGCGGACGCGCACTCCGGGGTCGGCCGGATTCGTCGCGATCGCGGGCTGCCATGCCTCCATCATGACAACAGCACTCCACTCCCGATCCCATGGGGTTGTAGACAAGTCACGAAAAGAATCGCACCGATTTGATAGCTCCCGCTGCTGCGCACGGTTCGGAATAGTGACGACTGCCGACAAACAGTGAATCGTCTTTGCGCGCAATTCAACAGACGGATACGTGTCGCCCGGGACGGATCGTGCGACGCGGAAGGGGCTAACACGTCATGAGTCAGACCGCGCTGGCGCCGCCGAGTATCGAACCTGCCCGCGCGCAGACGCGTCGCCGAGATGTCTTCGTTCCCAGGAGCGATCAGCGCGAAAGTGCGCTGCGCCGACTGGGCCGACGACTGAGCTGGCCGCTCGGCATCTACACCACTCCCGTGGTCATCCTGATCGGCTGGGAAGCATTGGCCCGACTAGGAATCCTCGAACCAACGTATGCGCCCGCGCCGAGTGACATCGTCAGCACCGGGGTGACCTTGTTCCGTGACGGGGTCCTCGGGCCCGATCTTTCAATCTCGTTGCAGCGGGCGGCAATAGGTCTGGCGATCGGCCTGAGCGTCGGCATCGTGACGGGCGTGCTCGGTGGCTTCCTGCGCAGCGGCGAGAACTTGTTCAACGGGGTCGCGCAAATCCTGAATACCGTGCCGCTGCTGGCGATTCTGCCGCTGATGATTGTCTGGTTCGGCATCGACGAGCTGACCAAGGTGTTGCTGATCGCATTCGGCGCAGGCGTGCCGATGTACCTGAACCTGTTCGCGTCTATCCGCGGTGTGGATCAGCGGTTGATCGAGATGGCGCGCACGACCGGTGCGGGCAAGTGGCGGCAGATCAGCCGAGTGGTGGTACCCGGCGCGCTGCCGGGTTTCCTTGTCGGACTGCGATTCTCGTTGGCGTACAGCATTCTGGGCCTCGTGGCGGCCGAAACCGTGAACGCCGATGAGGGCCTCGGCTTTCTCATCACGCAGGCCCAGACGTATCTGCAGACGAACAAGGTGTTCGTCGGCTTGGTCGTTTACTCCATTCTCGGTCTGCTGGCCGACCAGATCGTCCGGATTCTCGAGCGGGTGCTGTTGCGGTGGCGCCCGGGCTATGAGGCGACATGAGCGTCTCGACAACGACGACGCGTCCTGCGGAAACGGCCGTATTCGTCGAGCAGGTCGTGAGAAAGTTCGGCGACCGGGTGGTCCTCGATCGCCTCGACCTGACGATCGACGACGACGAACTTGTCGTACTACTGGGTCCGTCCGGTTGCGGTAAGAGCACTTTGCTGCGGCTGCTCGCCGGTCTCGACCGGCCCGACGGCGGACGAATCGAGGTTCCCGCCCGGCGGGCGGTGGTGTTTCAGGCCGACAGGCTTCTTCCCTGGCAGCGCGTGTTGCGCAACGTCACTCTTGGCTTGTACGGGCCCGATGCCGACGAACGCGCCCGCACGGCGCTGAGCGAGGTCAACCTTGCCGGCCGCGAGAGAGCATGGCCGAAGGAACTCTCCGGCGGCGAGGCGCAGCGTGTCGCGCTGGCCCGTGCGCTGGTGGCCGAGCCCGAACTCGTCTTGCTCGACGAGCCGTTCGCGTCGCTGGACGCGATCACCCGGCTGCGCATGCATGACCTGGTACGTGCGCTGCGCCGTAGACACAGTGTCTCGATGCTGCTCGTCACTCACGACGTCGACGAGGCGATCGCGCTCGCGGATCGCATCGTCGTCATGAGCAATGGACGCATCGGGGCTTCCCACCGCGTGACGTTGTCCGCAGCCCAACGCGAGACCAGCGTCGCCCGCGAGGAGATTCGCTCGGCGCTGCTCGCCGACCTCGGCCTCGCCAGCAAGTCCTGATTCCTCTGTCAACCCCACCCAGGAGAGAGCCTGTGTCTGGCAAATCTTTTCGAACGTTCGGCGCCGCGGTGTTGCTCACCGCGGCCAGCGTGCTCGGCGCATGCTCCTCGTCGCACGACAAGACTCCTCTGGCTGGTACTTCTGCAGCGAATGAGCACCCCGACTGGAGTCAGTTCACGTTCACGCTCGGCGACAACGGTGGCGATGGCAGCGAAGAGCTGGCGAAAGTGACGGGCGCATTCGACGACGCGCCGTACAAAGTCAAGTTCGCACGCTTCGACTTCGGGCCCCCGCTGGTGCAGGCAACCGCCACCGGCGACATCGACCTGGGCTATGTCGGCGATGTGCCCCCGATCACCGGGGCGGCCCAGCAGTACGGCTTCAAGATCGTCGCCGTCCAGCGCGGCGCCGACCAGACCAAGGCCGCCGAGAACATCATCGTGCCGAAGGGCTCGCCGATTCATACGCTCGCTGATCTCAAGGGCAAGAAACTCGCCATCCCGCAAGGCAGTTCAGCACATGGTCTCGCGTTGCTGGCACTCAAAAGCGTCGGTCTGACACACAAGGACGTCGAGCTGGTCTACCTGAGCCCGGCGGCAGGTGCGTCGGCCTTCAACACCGGCAAGGTTGATGCCTGGTCGATCTGGAATCCCCAGTCTGCCATCGCGATCAAGGATGGAGCAACAGTCATTGCCAAGGGTGTTCCGCCGATCGACCAGGTCAACAACTACTACGTCGCCACAGACAAGTCGCTGGGGGATCCGGTGCGGCGTGCGGCGCTCGCCGACGTGCTCACCCGCGTCGCGCGGATATTCAATTGGGCACAACAGCATCCCGATGAATACGCCAAAGCCATCGCGAAGGAGACCGGCGTGCCCCTCGATGACGCGAGGACCACCGTCGATTCCTACCCGTTCAAGGTCACTCAGGTGTTGCCGGACGACGTCAAGGCGCAACAGGCGCTCAGCGACGCGTTCTTCGACGCTGGTGAGATCAAGAAGAAGGTTGATGTCACCACCATCACTGACAACCTTCTTCCCGAAGGCTTCGACAGCACGAGGCTGTCGTGACCGGCGCGGCCGGCGCCGAGCGGCGCGAACTGCATCTCAATGCCTTCGTGATGGAGGCGGGCCACCACGAGGCGGCCTGGCGACTACCCGAGAGCAATGCGCGGGCCGACTTCGATCTGCCGCACTGGATCGATCTGGCCCGCCGTGCCGAGGAGGCGAAGTTCGACTCGCTGTTCCTCGCGGACGGCCCCGCGCTGACCGGTACCGGCGAGTTCCGGCCACCGGGCCAGCTCGAACCGCTGACCCTGCTGACGGCTTTGTCTCAGCACACCAGCCGCATCGGTCTGGTCGCGACGGTGTCGTCGACGTACAACGATCCCTACAACCTGGCACGGCGGTTGGCGTCGGTGGATCACGTCAGTGGCGGCCGGGCGGGCTGGAACATCGTCACGTCGGCGGGCGCTGACGAGGCGGCCAACTTCGGCCTCGAGGACCGCCCGAGCCACGCGCAGCGTTACGCGCGTGCCGACGAATTCCTCGACGTCGCCAAACAGCTCTGGGACAGCTGGGAATCCGAGGCCGTCGTTGCCGACAAAGCATCGGGCCGCTACGCGGATCCGGACCGCTTGCACACCATCGATCACCAGGGTGCCTTCTTCAAGGTGGCCGGTCCGCTGAACGTGCAGCGACCGCCGCAGGGCTATCCCGTGCTGGTACAGGCCGGGTCGTCGGAGGACGGTAAGGGCTTCGCCGCCCGTCACGCCGAGGCGATCTTTACCGCGCATCAGACCTACGAACGTGCCGTGGACTTCTACGGTGACATCAAAGCGCGCACCGCGGCGGCAGGCCGTGACCCCGACGGTGTGCTGGTGCTACCGGGGATCGTGCCGTTCATCGGTTCGACCGAAGCCGAAGCGCTCGAATTGGCACGGCAATTCGATGATCTGAGGGTGCCCGAGTACGGCCTGAGGCAGCTGGCGTGGAACTTCGAAACCGACCCCTCGGTGTTCGAACTGGACAAGCCGCTGCCCGACCACATTCTTGCGCGACCGAAACTGCAAGGCTCGCAGAGCCGTTCAGATCTGATCATCGAACTGGCCCAGCGCGAGAATCTGACGGTGCGCCAGATCCTGTCACGGCTCGGTGGCGGTCGCGGGCACTTTACCTTCATCGGGACACCGGATCAGGCCGTTGACACGATCGTGGCCTGGTTCGAGGGCGGCGCCGCTGACGGGTTCAACATCATGGCGCCTGCACTGCCGTCCGGCCTCGAGACGTTCATCGACCAGGTCCTGCCGATCCTGCGGCACAAAGGCCTGTTCCGGGAGGACTACCGAGGCACCACCTTGCGCGAGCACTACGGTTTGCCGTTGCCCGTCAACCAGTTCCGCCGTGATGGCTGACGTTGACACGGTCACGACCGATGTCCTGGTCGTCGGCGGCGGGCCTGCGGGGACATGGGCGGCGATCAAAGCAGCGCAGGCCGGCGTCGGCGTCGTACTGGTCGACAAGGGCTATACCGGGGCCAGCGGCGCGACCGCGTCGGTCGGGACCGGTGTGTGGTACGTCCATGACGCGCCCGAGTTGCGCGAGGCCGCGATGGCCGGCCGCGAAGCCCTTGGCGGTCATCTGGCTGATCGCGGTTGGATGGCAAGGGTTCTGGACGAGACGCATGCCCGCATGGACGAGCTCGCCGATGTGCAACGCTATCCCTTCCCGGTGGATTCGGCAGGCCGTTCGCTCCGTGACGATCTGCAGGGACCCGAGTACATGCGACGCCAGCGCACCCGGGTGCAGCGCCTCGGCGTTCGCATCCTCGATCACACGCCGGCGCTGGAACTCCTCGTCGACGACGACGGTGTGGTGTCAGGCGCCATCGCCGTGCACCGCCAATCGGGCAGAACGGTCCGCATCGAGGCCGCAGCCGTAGTTCTCGCCGCCGGCGGGTGCGCTTTCCAGTCCAAGACCATGGGCTGTGATGTCGACACCGGCGACGGTGCTCTGATGGCGGTCGAGGCAGGCGCAGTGCTGTCGGGCATGGAGTTCTCCAACGCCTACGCCATCGCCGTCAAGGGCACGTCCCTGACCAAGACCGCGTACTACTCCTGGGCGACCTTCTACCGCGCCGACAAGACCGTGCTGGAGGGGGCGGGCAGCACCACAGGTCGATCGGTGATCGCCAAAACCCTACTGTCGGAACTGGTATACGCCAGGATCGATCGCGCCACCGAGGCCGAGCAGCTCGCCATGCGCAAGGGGCAGCCCAACTTCTTCATCGTTTTCGACCGGATGGGCATCAATCCCTTCACCGACTATTTCGAGATCACTCTGCTCGCCGAAGGTACGGTGCGTGGCACCGGCGGTGTCCGCGTCGCAGACTACGACTGCTCCAGCGATGTGCCCGGCCTGTTCGTGGCGGGCGACACCGCGACGCGCGAGCTCATCTGCGGTGGATTCACCGGCGGCGGAAGCCACAACGCGGCATGGGCGGCGTCCTCGGGAAGTTGGGCCGGGCAAGGTGCAGCAGCGTTCGCCGCCCGTCGCGGACGACCAGGCACCGCGCTGCGCCCCACCGGACAGGCAGGCTTGCGGCCCGCCTGGAGAGCCGACCTCGATCACCGCGAGGTCGTGGCAGAGGTGCAGCGACAGGTCCTTCCATATGACCTGAACTATCTGCGTCATGCCGACCGCATGGCACCGGCACTGGAATCCCTGCACCTGACGTGGTCGGCAATCCGGGACGGGCTCACAGGCGCCGGCGAAGACAGCTTCCGGGCACGGGAAGCGGCGGCGATGGTCGCGCACGCGAGGTGGATGTACCACGCGGCGCTGAAGCGCACCGAAACCCGCGGCATGCACAAACGATTGGACCATCCCGCCGAAGACGCGGCCCAGCACCACCGGCTCATCATCGGCGGGCTCGACGACATCTGGACCCGGCCCGAACCGATGGCATCGGCCGGGGGACAGGCAGCGTGATCGAGATCGTCGACGAGGGCCGGTGCATCGCGTGCGATCGCTGCATCGACGTATGCCCGACGCGCGTGTTCGACCGTGGCGCGGACGGAATCCCGGTGATCGCTCGACACGACAGCTGCCAGACGTGTTTTCAGTGCGAGGCATACTGCCCGACCGACGCGCTGTTCGTCGCTCCGCTGGTGGCACCAGCACCCGCCGACTCCCCGTTCCGAGACGCCGCCGCGCTGGCGGCGTCCGGCTTGCTCGGCGGATACCGCCGCGAACTGGGTTGGGGAGGGGGCAGGTCGCTCGGCGCGCGCACAGCGGTCGGACCGCCGTTTCCGGGGTGACCGCTACAAGTGCCGGCCTGCCCCTAACCAGGTGGTCGCGTCATTCACCCGTCTGAGTGTGCGGCGAGTGCCGCGCGCAGATGATGCGCCAGCGGTCTGGGAGCGTCGTAGTGGACAAGGTGGCCGGCCCCGGGGATCAGGGTGACGTGCGCGTGCGGGATCGCAGCCGCTAGTCGCGACGCCTGCTCTGCCGGTATCCAGGAGTCTTCACTGCCCCAGAGGATCGTCGTCGAAGTCGTGACCTCGGGGAGCCGATCAACGATCGGGTCAGTGTCGTGGGTGCTGCACTGGGCAATCTGGGCGTAGAAAGCCTGTTGTCCCTCGGCCGAGAGCCACGGTGCCAACAGTGCCTCCTGAGTTGCGGTGTCGACCTCGTGATAGCTGGCACCCGAGATGTAGGCGCGCACCAGCGCCTCGTGCAGAGCTGGGGGTAGTTGCGTGAAGACGTCGGCGTGGTCGTGGACCAGCCGGAAAAACGGTGAGCCCCAGGGGCGCAGCGTGACGATGTCGATGAGCACAAGTGTCTGCATACAACGGCGGTGGAGCAGGTGTGCGCCAAGAGCGACCGCGCCGCCAATATCGTGTGCGATCACGGCGGGACGGTCCAGGTTCCACACATCGAGAAGCTCGACGAGTGCGCGGATCTGCGCTGCGATGGAGACGTCCTGTCCGCCGGTCATGCTTGAGCGGCCGAATCCGGGCATATCCCACAGATAGACGGTTCGACTGTGCTCAAGCTCGGCGGCAACCTGGTGCCAGACGACCGAGGACCATGGGGTCCCGTGGCACAGGACCACAGGGGCACCCGATCCGCGGCGGTGCCAGGCCGCCACGCGGCCGTCAGTCAGAGTGGTCTGCTGCCAGTTCACGTCGCGGTCCGAATTCGTCATGCCTTGCAGCCTAAACATTCAGGTTGACCTGAAGGCTAGTGTCGAGTCACGATGCCCCAGTGAGGATCAGCGACCTGGCGAACAGCCTGCATCTTGAGGCGCACGTCCTACGCCACTGGGAGGACGTGGGTCTCTTGCATCCGTCACGCTCGGCAAATGGATACCGTGACTACGACACCGAGCAGGCGACCCGAGCCCGCATCATCGCCCACTGTCGCCATGCCGGGCTTTCGCTGCCGGTCATCGCTTCACTGCTCGACCGTCGTTGGCCCGGGCGTGCGCAGATCATCACCGAGGAGATGCAGCGGCTGCGGGCCCAGGAACGCCAGCTCCGTCTGACCCGGCGGTTCCTTGATCATGTTGTGGGATGCAGGCATTCACTCATGGAACGATGCCCTAGCTGCAGTTCGTACTCCCAGAGCCGCTAGCTCTCCCGCCCGGCCCGACCGCTAGATATTCAGGCGAAAAGGCGAATCACGGTCTAGGGCTGTTCCGGTCGGCGTTCCTGGTTTCTTACGGTCGTGTGCGAATTGTTGCATGTGAAACCTGTTAACTCCCAATGTGGATAGATCGACGCTACGCTCGCCGAATGGTTCTGCATGGCTTGCTGGTGAAGGCGTCGAGCGCGGTGGTCACCGGGGCGGTGGGCGTTGCTGCATACGAGGTTGTGCGCAAGGCCGTCGCGAAGGCGCCCATTCGAGAAGCCGCCGTCACGACAACAGCGTGGGCGTTGCGCGGGGCGCGCAAGGCCGAGGAAAGCGCAGAGGCGGCGCGTCTGAAGGCTGCCGACGTGATGGCCGAGGCGCGTGAACGCATCGGTGAAGAGGTTGCCCCGCCGGCCGTCGCGGACGCCGAACACTCGCACGATCACTGACGCCGTGGTGGCACTGACCGTCGTGTCCGACGCCGCCGGACGGATGCGCGTGCAGGCACCGTGGCTACGGTCGGACGCTGTCCGCGCCGTTGCCATCGAGGATTCCGTCGACCAGGTGCCCGGCGTGCGTGCAGTGCACGCGTACCCGCGTACGGCGTCGGTGGTGGTCTGGTATTCGCCCAAACGCTGTGACCGGGACGCGGTCATCGCGGCGATCACCGCGGCGGCCGACGTTGCGCGGAATCTGGTTCCGGCCCGTGCCCCGCGGTCGGCGGACATCCGCAACGGTGACATCCTGCGTATGACCATCGGCGCAATAGCGTTGGCGCTGTTGGGCATTCGTCGGTATGCGTTCGCCCGTCCGCCGCTGCTGGGCCCGACCACCCGGACGATCGCGACCGGTGTGACTATCGCGACCGGCTACCCGTTCCTGCGGGGCGCCGTGAGGACCGTGGCGGGCGGCCGGTCGGCGGGCACCGATGTGCTGGTGTCCGCGGCCACGATCGCCAGCCTGGCGCTGCGCGAGAACGTGGTGGCCCTCACGGTGCTATGGCTGCTCAATATCGGCGAGTATCTACAGGATCTGACTCTGCGCCGGACGCGTCGCGCCATCGCGAACCTGCTCCAGGGCACCGCGGACACGGCCTGGGTTCTCCTGCCCGACGGCACCGAGGTCCAAGTGGGCGTCGAGCATCTGCAGGTCGGCGATGACGTGATCGTGCATGAGCAGGTCGCCCTCGCCGTCGACGGAACCGTCAAGGACGGTGAGGCGATCGTCGACCAGTCGGCCATCACGGGCGAGAACCTGCCGGTCGCGGTGAAGCCCGGTGCCCGGGTTTACGCCGGATCGGTTGTCGTTCGCGGCAGGTTGGTCGTCACTGCCGAGGCCGTCGGCGCGCACACCACGATCGGTCGGATCGTGGCGAGGGTTGAGGAGGCGCAGCAGGACCGCGCGCCCATCCAGACGGTCGGGGAGACCTTTTCCCGGCGGTTTGTCCCGGCGTCGTTCCTGCTCTCGGCCGCCACGCTGGTGGTCACCAGGGATGTGCGCCGGGCGATGACGATGCTGCTCGTCGCGTGCCCGTGCGCGGTCGGTCTGGCGACACCGACCGCCATCAGCGCCGCGATCGGTAACGGCGCCCGCCGGGGCATCCTGGTCAAGGGCGGTTCTCA
This sequence comes from Mycobacterium sp. 852013-50091_SCH5140682, assembly GCF_001665685.1. Classification (GTDB taxonomy): domain Bacteria; phylum Actinomycetota; class Actinomycetes; order Mycobacteriales; family Mycobacteriaceae; genus Mycobacterium. The sequence goes on along the minus strand of NZ_LZTB01000058.1, from coordinate 42,269 downwards.
CCTCGAGTTGGCCGGCCGGGTCGACGCGGTGGTGTTCGACAAGACCGGAACCTTGACGGTGGGGCGGCCGATCGTGACCAATGTTGTTGCCTTCGCCAAAGGTTGGGAACCCGAGCACGTGCTCGCCTATGCGGCCAGTTCGGAGATCCACGCCCGTCATCCGTTGGCTGAGGCGGTGATCCGGTCCACGAGGGAACGGCATATCGAGATCCCGCCACACGAGGAGTGCGAGGTGCTCGTCGGCCTGGGCATGCGCACCCGGGCCGATGGGCGGACCATCCTGTTGGGCAGCCCATCGTTGCTGCGCCAGGACAAGGTCCGGATCACCAAGCGGGCGTCGGAGTGGGTCGACGAGCTTCGAGGGCGCGCCGAGACGCCGCTGCTCCTCGCGGTGGACGGCAAGCTCGTGGGACTCATCGGCCTGCGCGACGAGGTGCGTCCGGAGGCCGCTGCGGTGCTGCAGCGGCTGCGGGCGGGCGGGGTGCGACGCATTGTGATGATCACCGGCGACCACCCGGCCGCGGCTGCCGCGGTCGCGGCCGAACTGGGCATCACGGAGTGGCGTGCGGAGGTTATGCCCGACGACAAGCTCGAACTGGTCCGCTCACTGCGCCAGCAGGGGCACACGGTCGCGATGGTCGGCGACGGTGTCAACGACGCGCCGGCACTGGCGGCCGCCGACATCGGCATCGCGATGGGCCTGGGCGGTACCGACGTCGCCGTCGAAACGGCTGACGTCGCACTGGCCAGTGATGACCTGCGCCGGTTGCTCGACGTGCGGGCGCTCGGAGGGCGGGCGGTCGACGTGATCCAGCAGAACTACGCGATGTCCATCGCGGTCAACGCGATCGGTCTGGTGATCGGCGCCGGAGGGGCGTTGTCGCCGGTGCTCGCCGCGGTGCTGCACAACGCGTCATCGGTCGCGGTGGTAGCCAACAGTGCCAGGCTGATTCGCTACGAACTGACTAGCTGAGCCGACCTAGACGGTTCGCAGGTTGGGGGTGCCTGCTTTGCTCAGAGGCGCTTCAGTCCACGGATCGCCTGGAGGAACGGCAGAGTCGACGCGAGTCCCTTGCGCAAGTTCGGCTGTAACGTGCTGACGTTTCCCAGAGTGATGTGGCGGACGCCCTGGTCTCGCCATTCGGCGGCCTGTTCGATGATGTCGTTGGGAGTGCCGGTCAGTAAACCCTCTCTGAGCAATGATTGGGGGACTTGGCGGGTGTAAGAGAGTGCGGTTTGTTCATCGATCAATTGGGGCATGATGTCTGTTGCCCCGCCGGCAAGGCCCAGCGGATGTGAAACGCCGTGGCGCTCCCACCACGCTGCTGGGGCCAGCAGTGCAGTGGACTTGATGGCGTCGCTGTTCAGCGCCTCTTCGACGTCGTCGCGGTTGCGGCCGACGACAGCGAATCCTTGCCAGGCCCCTTTGATCGACATGGGATCGCGGCCGGCATCGGAGGCGGCGCTTCGCACTGCATCCAATCCGGCGGCGTAATCGGCGGGGGCGATCAGCGCTGGTATCCAGGCGTCGGCATAGCGGCCGGTGATTCTGAGCATGCGCGGGCCGTGTGAAGCGACCCAGATTTCGGGCCATTTCCCTTTGTGCGGAGGCAAGTCGAAGACGGCATCGTGCAGCGGGAAGTACGGCGATTCACGAGAGATCAGTTCGCCGCCGGAGTTCCAGAGGGCGCGGATGGTGGCAAGGGCTTCTTCCAACCGTGTTACCGGCTTGGACCACTCCACGCCGTAGGGTTCGTTGCCCTCACGCTCGCCCGTTCCGATTCCCAGGATCGCCCGTCCGCCGGTGAGCAGATGCAGCGTCGCAGCCGCCTGCGCAGTGACCGCGGGGTTTCGGCGACCGGCGTCGGTGACGCTGACTCCCAGCCGCAGGCGCCCGATCCGATTGCGCGCCGCGAGATGTCCAAGGACGGTCCAGGGTTCGAGGATCGCGTCGACCTTCGGGACCAGACGCGCTGCACCGACGTAGCGGCGCGTGCCGATCGAACGCGGGAACAACGAGTTCAGATGATCGCCGACCCAAAACGAGTCGGCTCCTGCGGCCACCGCGCCAAGATAGTTTGCCCGCAACGGCGCCGTCGACCATGGCCGCGCATTGACGATCTGGTCGAACACACCGACCCCGAACCGGATCTTCGAATTCGACCGTCGTCCCATAGGTCTTTGTCCTTTCCCTGTGCGCCGCTGAACTGGGCACCTTCGAGCATGGACAGCGCACTAGGTACTCGATGGTGTACGTGCCAAGTATCAGGCCGGGTGTTCACCCAGACCATCCAATTCGAGTAGTCGATTACTCTCGTCCGAGTTTTGTCGGCCTTCGACAATTGCGTTGGGAAAACACCGCACGGTGGAGGTGACATGGCTGAGGTGCCGCTGGGAGAGACTATCGAAGCGCTTCGGGCGGAGCTGTCTGTTGCCGTCGAGAAGGGCGCACATGCTGACGTGCAGTCGAGACACATCAAAATCCGCGCATCTGCCCTCACCCGTTCCGCCGCCGTTGCCACAGCTACCTCACTGTGCGGGGCGGCGGCGATGCTCGTCGCTCCCGCTGCGAGCGCAGATCCAACTCCGCTTGTTCCGCTGAGCAACGGGCTCGAAATCGCCTGCATGCCATGGGATCACGGCACACACGTGCAATGCGTGGCGCTGCCTTGGGCCTGCCCTCGGGTGCACGGCGGTTACGTCGTCGACGCCCTCCACGTGATGATCAGGGGGCACCAAGACGAATACCCCTTCCACTGCGTTAATGATGGTCAGGCTGTCAGCTGGAACATCAACGCCGACCCGAACTCGCCGTTCACGTTCGCGACACAGGCCTGCCGCAAGAAGGACTTCGAAGGTGACTGGTGCACGCCGTATGCGGACGTCACCTATACGCCACCACAGCCGGTCGAGTGCCCGGCCGGCTCGCCGACTCCGACCGTTCCGGACGGTGGCACCTGCGCACCGGTCCCTGACCCGGTCCTGACGCCGATCCAGGGCTCGACGCTCGATCTACCACCGACTCCTCCGTCGGGCCACACCGCGACCTCTGATGTGGATCTGTATGACACACCGGGCGGCAGTGGCACCGTGATCGGGATACTCAAGAAAGGCGACGCAGTTACCCTCAACGGCCCGTGTCCGATCAATAATGCCGCCAATCCCGATGACCCCAACAACGGCTGGTGCACCGTCACCAACACCACCACGAAGCTGGCGGGTGCTGTATGGGGAGAGGCGATTTCGAAGTAGTACTCGATCTACGTAAAGACCCTCACCGCTCGACATAGAGGCGCGATTACGTCCGAGAAGCGCGGCGAGACATACCTGGCTTTCGCAGTTAAGAGTTTAGGGGCGTCCTTGCCGAGGTCAGGGTCGAGGTTTTCCGATGATGGAATTTCTCACGCTCCCCATCCGAAAGACGTCGACGTACACGACGCTACCGATCGCGCGGGTTCCGTCGATTTGCTCTTGGCCGACGGTGCGCCCGGCCAAGAACCATGCGAGAGTCGTTACCAAGGTTGCATGGAACTAGCTGGTCCACAAGGTGTTACCCAGATGTGGATCGAACTTCGCACGTGCACGCACTGACGCGTGGGCGGCGCGCACGATCATTTCGGCGTCGGATTCGTGTCCCTTGGGAATCTGGATCGCAGCACTGTCGGGGTTGTCGCGGTGCGCCATCAACCAATCATAGAGCAGCCAATCCAGCGCACAGCCGACGGTCAACGGATCGGCATCGTCCGAGTCCGCGGCAGCGACGCAGGCCTCGATCGCCTCGCGGTGTTCCCGCCGGGCAGCATCTTTGTTCACCCCCGAACTGTCGAACAGCATGGTCGACAGCGTCAGTGGATATCTCTGCCCCGATTCGGCTTTGAGTATCCACCGCCCGCCCTTCCACGGTTTGTCCGCGTCGACCAGAACCATCTGCCCGTGTCCACTGAGGACCCCGACGGGAGGTTCATCGAGTTGGCCGTCGAACGGCGCCGGGCCCAACAAATCGACGGGAAATCGGGCCAAAATCGCGAACAGTGCTGCGGTGCCTACGATCTGGCCTGCACGCACATCGAAGACTATTTTGGTTTTCTCGGCAGCGAGTGCATAGTCCCGGATTAACATATCGAGACCACGGTGCAGCACAATCAAGTCGTCGCGTTCGGCGGAGTTCGGGCGTCTGCCACCGCCCAGAAGATCTCCGAACTGTGCGCCGGCGATGATCAACGCGTCGTCTAAAGCCTCCAGATGCGTGCGCACCAGCCGGTCAGGTTCATCATCACCGCTCACGAGGTCGGGCAGGGTTGTGACGACCCCGTCCGGGGTAGTCCAGTAAAAGCCGATTTGACCTTCGGCCTGAATGATTCGAGGTCTCATGATGCCTGCGCACCAAGGCGTCGATTGGTGGCCTGCAACTGTCGGTCCATGCTGTCCTTCAGTCTGGCCACCTGTCGAGGGGTGAGTCGATCACATATCCTGCCCCAGTGCACCGCCACGAGATCACCCGGGGCAACGGTGAGGCCCCTCGTGGCGTCGGTGCTCATGTCCACCCGGCGCGTCTGCGGCGGAGACAGCGACAGCTTCTGTGGCTGCCAGGACAACGGTTGCGTGGACACGATCGCGGTGACCCTGTCTGTCGACAACACCGTTCCCCACGAGATCCGGCAACTGTCCAGGACAAACAGCGGGTACTCAACAGCACCTGCGCCGAGGAGGCGGGACCACGGGTACACCCCGAATACGTGGAAACAGTGATTTGGCGCGGCCTCGCCGGCCAGTTCGGCATTGAGATGCGCCCAGTAGTGACCGGCTTGGGGAGCGATGAACTTCAGGAGCGCGTCAGCGAACGCGTGAGCGTCCAGTTCTGCACCGATACCGCCACCCAGCCAATACGATTCGACGAGGCGATAGTCAAGCCGATCAGGTATTCCCGTCATCGTCGACATGACTTCAAGGTACGGCCAGGCGCCGGTGAACTGCCTGGCCGCGTCTTCTATTTCGTCACGGCCGCGTTCGGAGAGCTCAAATTGTTGAGGCCCGCAATATCCAAGTTGGTTGGGGGCGTGGGCGTATCGTGCGAACATCTCAGCACCGCGAGTGTTGGTGAGGTCTGCGGCGGTCACAGCGGGGCGCCTTGACCTATCATGGTCGCGGCATCGCGATGCAGCCTACCGAAGTTGTAGTACGCCGCGCAGGCACCCTCGGGCGAAACCATGCAGGTGCCGATGGGTGTCTCTGGTGTGCAGGCCGTGCCGAAAACCTTGCATTCCCATGGTTTGAGTACGCCCTTGAGAACCTCGCCGCACTGACATGCTTTCGGGTCGGCCACGCGGATGCCCGGCATCGCGAAACGCTGCTCGGCGTCGAAGTCCACAAACTCGTCGCGAAGCCGCAACGCACTCTGCGAGATGAATCCCAACCCGCGCCACTCGAAGTGGGGGCGCAGCGCGAACACCTCCGCCATCAGTGCCAGCGCGGCAGGATTGCCTTCCTCATGAACGACTCGCGAATATTGGTTCTCCACCTCGCAGCGGCCTTCGCGAATTTGCCTGAGCAACATGGCTATCGAGGCGAGGATGTCCAATGGTTCAAAGCCCGCTACAACCAGGGGCTTGCCGTACACAGCAGGCACGAACCGATAGGGGCGGTTGCCTACGACGGTGGATACATGCCCGGGCCCGAGGAATCCGGACAACCGGAGATCGGGCGATTCCAGAATTGCCTTGATCGGCGGCACGATCGTGACATGGTTGCAGAAGACGGTGAAGTTCTGGACACCGAGTTCACGTGCACGCACCAGCGTGACGGCTGTCGATGGTGCAGTGGTCTCGAAACCGATTGCAAAGAAGACGGTCTGCTTCTCAGGATTGTCGACCGCGATCTTGAGCGCGTCGAGAGGGGAGTAGACGAACCGCACGTCGGCGCCACGGGCTTTGGCATCGAGTAAGCTGCCGTTGGATCCCGGGACCCGCATCATGTCACCGAAGCATGTGAAGATGACGTCCTCCTGGCGAGACAACCAGATCGCATCATCGACGCGCCCCATCGGGATCACGCACACCGGGCAGCCCGGTCCGTGTACGAGTTCGACATTGTCGGGCAGCAGATGTTCGATTCCGTGGCGATAAATCGTATGAGTATGCCCGCCACACACTTCCATGAACTTGAAATGCTCGCCCACTGCACTCGCCTGCGCGAGACCGCTGATAGCCCCGAGGAGCTTTCGGGCTGCTGCCGGGTCGCGAAATTCGTCCACAAATCGCATCGCTGCTTCTCCCTCCTCAGATGATCGACGAGTTGTCGAACGCCTGCAACTCATCTGAATAGGCTTCGCCTAGGCGCTTGACCGCCGCCAACGTCATCAGTGCTTCTGTCTCATCGATCTTGGCCATCGCGAAGCCCACATGCACGAGAACCCAGTCATCAGGCTCTGGCATGTCCTTCTCGAGCAGCCGGATGCTGATGATGCGGCGTACGCCGCTGACATCGACTTTGGCAAGACAATTGGAGGCGTCGGTGATCTCGACGATCCGCCCGGGAATTCCGAGGCACATAAGGAGTCCTTCCTCAGCAGATGCGGGGTAGAGGGTCGCCGACGAGCATGTCCACGATGCGGGTTCCCCCGAACCCCGTGCGCACAACGACGGTGGCAGCCGGTTCGTCGGTGATGTGCCCGATTTCCTCGGCGTTCTGACCGTCGGGATGCGAGCGAAGCGCGGCGAGTGCAGCCTCTGCTTCTGCGGGATCCACGACCGCGAGGAACTTTCCCTCGTTGGCGACGTAAAGCGGGTCGATTCCGAGCATTTCGCATGCACCCGCGACGTCGGGTCGGAGGGGCAAACGGCTCTCCTCCAGAACCACAGCGAGCCCGCAGGCCTGCGCGAGCTCGTTGCAGACAGTGCCCACACCGCCTCGGGTGGGATCCCGTAGCCACCTGGTCGAGGGAGCCGCGTCTAGCAGTCGCTCCACCAATGCGCTGACCGCAGCGGTGTCTGAACGGACATCTGCCTCGATCGCGAGGTCGCCGCGGGCCAGCATCACCGCCATACCGTGGTCGCCGATCGTTCCGGAAACCATGACCCTGTCGCCGGGACGTACGTTCTGCGGCGAGAGCACTCGACCTGCCGGCACCAGTCCGGCTCCGGCAGTAGTGATGAACATGCCGTCCGCCGCACCTTTGGGGACCACCTTTGTATCGCCGGTGACGATCTGGACGTCCGCATCCTGTGCGGCCGTGGCCATATCAGCGACAATCGCGCGCAACTCGTCAATCGGAAATCCTTCTTCGATCACGAACGCCGCGGTGAGCCACGACGGCACCGCGCCTGCCATTGCGAGATCATTCAAGGTTCCATGGACGGCAAGATGGCCGATCGAGCCACCCGGGAACCGCAGCGGCTGCACGACAAACGAATCGGTGGACATGGCAATCTTCTGGCCATCTGGCAAGGAGATGACGGCCCCGTCGCCGAGTGCGTCGAGATATGGATTTCGAAACGCGTCGACGAAGACCGCGTCCACCAGTGCCGCGGAGGCTTTGCCGCCGGCGCCATGGGCGAGCGTCACGACGGTATCGCGTAGCCGTGGTCGGCGCTGTCGGAATGATTCGATGCGTTCGATGACCTCACCTTCGCGAAAAGACGGTCCGGAGGCCAGGTATTCGGTCACGTGGTCTGTCATTGTGCTGCCTTTTCTGCTTGCACCGCGGCCCATAGCTCGTACCCCAAGACGGCTTGAGCTTCCTGTATCCGGTGCACACTTTGCGACCGAACGACAAGGCATATGTCTACATCAGGGTTGTCGGCGAACGCCCCTCCGTCGTAACCGGTAAAGCCGATCGTGTACACGCCGTGCGAGTGTGCTTCCCGCAGGGCGATGAGCAGGTCGGCTGAGTTGCCGCTGGTGGACATCGCCACAGCGATATCGCCGGGGCGAGCCCGGGCAATGAGCTGCCTGGCGAAAATCAGATCGAATCCGACGTCGTTGCCCAGCGCGGTCAGGACCGCCTGATCGGCTGTCAGCGACCATGCCGGTAGCGCTTCGGCTGTCGGTGGACTTGCGAATAGTGCCGCCAGAGTCGCTGCGTCGGTGGAACTTCCACCATTGCCGAACGTGAAAAGTCGACCGCCTGCGATAAACCGCCGTGCGAGCTCGTGGCCCGCGAATCTGATGAGCGGTGCGCAGGACTCCAGCGTTGATCGGCGTAGCACTGTACTCTCAACCGCTTTCGCGAGCGCGGACTCCGTCAGATCGGCGATGAGCGCACCGGTGTCGTGCTCATCGCCGTCGATGAACGGATAAAGGAAGCTGGTTGCAGCGTCGAGGCGGTGTTGATCTTGCATACTCACTGTTCGCTCACCTTGCTGATCGCCATTCCGGCATGGACGAGAATCAAGTCACCGGGGACCAGAGCACCAGTCAGGGCGGTGACAACGGGCTCAACGCCAGCTGCGGTGCGTACCATTGCTGTTCCATCTGGCCTGGCGACAATGACCTCGGCGAGGCGACCTTCGTCGCTGCAGGTGATGCACACCTCGTCGGTGCAATCCTGGGCGCGCGCAGTCAGGAGGCCCGGGTGCTCGAAGCACACGTGGGTCAGCTCCCACAGCAGGTGGTACATCAACACGAAGTCGCCGGTCGCGGGGAGGCGAGGGTCCGGATCGTCAAGCCAGAGCACATGATCGGCGGCTCCGATTGGCGGCGGGCGTCCGTTGCCGATCCACACTGTGGTGACGCCCCAAGCGCGGGCACGCCGCATGACGTCGAGTACCTGTGGTTCGGTACTGCCCGCGACCGCGATGACCACGTCCCCGGCGCGGGCCGACACCCGGACCTGGCCCGTCAGCTCTGGCCCGGTCAGAGCGACGGCAGGGAGTGCGCGCTTGCCGACGATCACGGGATGGACGAACTCCACCGAGATGTGCTGGGCATGCGGCGCGAAGGCAGGTGCGATGCACCACATCGTCGCCCCGGCCGAAAAGCGCCGCGCCAGAGACAACGCTGCGCCGGCGAGATCAGCCGCGAGCTCCCGGGTGATTCTGGTTTGTGCCGGTGCCGTCACGATGCGGCCTCGGCACCGAAAACGCCGTACTCCCGCATCGTGGTGAGCGTTACCTGCGCAGACTGTTCGTCGATGCGGGTGAGTGCGAAGCCGGCGTGGAGGATGGTGTAGTCACCGACGGCCAGATCGGGCAGATAGGCCAGACAGGCGGTCTTGACCTGCTCGCCGAACAGCACCTTTGCGAATCGTCCGCCGTCGGGTTCATCCCAGATTTCGGTGATTCTGCCGGGGATTCCTAAACACATTGCGTGGTCCTTCCGCTCGTGTTTCCGGCCTCATCGGATTCCGCCAACGACGTCAGGGCCGATATTGCAGCTTGCCCGAGCGCCAATCCACCGTCGTTGGGTGGAACGACGCGATGTGTGAGTACGGTGAAGCCGGCATCCTCGAGAACATGCTGACATTGCCTCGCCAGCAACACGTTCTGAAACACCCCTCCGGTCAGCCCTACAGTCGTGGTGTCGCCGGCCACCGCGCTGACGGTGTCGGCCACGGCAACCGCTACCGCATGATGGAAGGCAGCCGCCAGACACCCCGGGGCGTAGCCTTCGCGCAGGGCGGCGACCAACGCGGTGAACATCGGTGCCGGATCCATGATCCCGTCGGCACCCACGGTCATGTGTAGTGGCACTCGGCGTTGACTGGAGCCGACCGATGTCGCCAGTACTTCCAGTTCGATCGCCGCCTGTCCTTCGTAGGTGATGCTTTGGCGGATACCGAGCAGAGAGGCCACCGCGTCGAACAGGCGCCCCATACTGGTGGTGGGAACGCAACCTCGACCGGTGGCGAATTGTGTTCGCAGGAGGTGCAGTTCAGCCGCGCTGGCGGCGTCCACCGGAGCCAGATCGGCTGTCCACGGCACCCGAGCGTGCCACAGATGAGCCAGCGCCATCCGCCATGGGTTGCGCACCGCGGCGTCGCCGCCTGCCAGGGGCACTGCCGCGAGATGGCCTGCCCTGGTGAAATGATGACTGTCCCGCCCGAGGCGCAGGATTTCGCCGCCCCAGACGGTGTCGTCACAGCCGTAGCCGGTTCCGTCGAAGGCGACCCCGATGATGGGTTCACCGAGCATGCCGTGTTCCGCCAGCAATGAGACGACGTGGGCGTGATGGTGCTGGACGAGGTCGAGCGGCCGGTCACCGGCGTTGTGCTCGGCCCAGCCCCGCGTTACATAGCGCGGGTGCAGATCGGCGGCGACGCGTGCGGGCTTCCCACGCATATCGCATAATTCGCGCACTGAGTGGGTGAACGCCTTCAGTGTTGCGACGCTGCCCATATCGCCCATGTGCGCCGAGCAGTAGGCTAGTCGGCCATCGGTCAGGCAGAACGTGTTCTTGAGTTCGCCGCCGACCGCAAGGACGCGTGGGCTCTCGATAGCGAGATCGACGGGTAACGGCACATAACCACGGGACCGGCGGATCGGCAGCTCGCGTGCGAGGTCCCCTTGACCGAGAACGCGAACCACGGAATCGTCACAGGGGACATGAATCGGCCGGTTGTGGTCGAGCACAACGTCGGCCAGTGCTGGGACCCGTTTGGCCGCATCCTCATCGGTGTAGCAGATGGGTTCGTCCGAGTGGTTCGCGCTGGTCAGTACGATTGCCTCAGGAGGGGGCATCGTCGAATCCGGTACAGCCGCCAGCAGCAGATGGTGAAGAGGCGAGTAAGGCAGCATCAGTCCGATCAACGGATTGTCGGGAGCCACTTCCGCTGCGACCGGCGCATCGCTTCGGCGTCGTAGCAGCACCACGGGCCGTGCCGGGCCGGTCAGCACCGCGGCCTCGGCCGCGTCAACCTCGGCGTAGCGGCGGGCGACGTCGAGATCTCGGACCATGACGGCGAAGGCCTTGCCGTGCCGGGCTTTCCGCTGACGTAGCCGGCTAACCGCGGCACTGTTGTGCGGGGCACAGGCCAGGTGGTATCCGCCGATGCCTTTGATGCCGACAACGCTACCGCCGGCCAGGGCATCCTGGGTCGCGGTCAGCACGAGGTCGGTATCCTCGATCAGGACTCCTTTGCCGACCAGGCGGATCGCCGGTCCGCAGTTGGGGCATGCGATGGGCTGTGCGTGAAATCGCCGATCGTCTGGATCGTGGTACTCGACACTGCAGCGGTCGCACATGGGGAAATGTGCCATCGTGGTTGCCGGACGGTCGTAGGGGAGTGCCCGGATGATGGTGAACCGCGGGCCGCAGTCGGTACAGGTGATGAACGGATGGCGGTATCGCCTGTCAGACGGATCGAAGAGCTCGGCTACGCACGCGTCACATACGGCGATGTCAGGCGGAATGGGCGTGGGAGCGGAGCCGGAGGTGCTACTGGTGACGATGTGAAAATCGTTGTCGCCCTCTGGATGCGCAGCGAGTTCTGTCCACGATACATCGCTGACAGATGCCAATGGTGGTGCCTCGGATCTGAGTCGGTGTCCGAATTCGACGACCGCCGCAGCTGCGCCTTGCACCTCGATGAACACGGCGGCCGAGTCATTGCCCACAAATCCCGCAAGGCCCATGCCGGTGGCCAGTCGATGGACGTACGGCCTGAATCCGACGCCCTGCACCACGCCGGTCACCGTGAAGCGGCGGCGTCGCAGCGTAGCGTGTGCGGCCGGCGTCGGCGCGGGGATCATGGTCGCCGCCATATGACGACGCGGTTGTTGCCCGAGTCGGCGACTGCCAGACGATCGCCATGCAGCCAGATCCCGTACGGCCAGCATAGCGAATCGTGAGTGACGGCGCTCCAACGGTTTTCACCGTTGGCTTCGAATGTCGGCTGACCGAGTACGTGGTCGGCTGGGCGGCTGTCGTTCGGAACGCGGTCCCACAGCAATATGCGGTTGTTGGCGGTATCTGCGACTGCCAGCTGCTCGCCGAACATCGCGACCGCATACGGAAATCGAAACCTGTCCCCGCATTGCGGCCCGTACGGCCATTCGCGCGCGCTGAGGAAATCAGCCTGGCCGAGCAGTCGGTTGGCCGGCAGATCGGTGGTCGGCAGTGGCGACCAGCCCAGCACCCGGTGATCGCCCGCGTCGGCGACCAGCACCATATCCTCGCAGCCTGTGATGCTGTGAGGCCATCGGAAAGTGGCCGGCCCCACGGATTGCCCACGATTCTCTTCGCGGTGAGAACCATCAGGTTGGCCGAGCACCACATCAGCCGGCCGGCCTGGTGTCGGCAAGCCGCCGTGCCAGCCGAGCACGCGCCGATTGCCGGTATCGGCGACCCAGAACACCGACCCGACTACAGCGACACCGAATGGCCAGTACAACGTCGACGCGGAACATTCGCGCCCGCCGTTGGGTTCGACCGAGGAGCTATCAGGTTGCCCTAGCACGATATCGGGCGGTGTCGAGCTGGCCGCTGGGACCGTGTTCCAGATCAGAATGCGGTGATGCCAGGCGTCGGCGACGATGAGATGACCGTCGTGCACGAGGACACCTGTGGGCAGGTTCATGCCGTTCTCTGGACCGAGGCCGGCCGACGCGCGTCCTTCAGTGGTGCCGTCGACCTGACCGAGCACGACGTCAGCGGGCTGCTCGTCGGACGTGGGCACACCGTGCCAGATGAGCACGCGATGATTGCCGGAGTCGGCCACTACGAGGTACCGATCGTCGAAGAACACTCCTCGCGGAGAGTACATCCACGCCAATGTTGGTATGGCAGAGGGTAATGCGAGCCCTCCCGGGGCAGGTGCGCCGAGCCAGACATCGGGAATCCAGCCGCCGGAGCCCTGGACACCGCCGGCGGTGTCAGAACGTGCTTCGCGGGGCAGCAGGCTGGTCCGCACGGTCAGTCGTGTCATGGCCCGACCCGAACCCAGATCTGACCGTGGTCGACCCGCAGCGGAAGCTGCTCGAGCTGCGCGGCCGGAGCAGTCAGGCACTCCCCGGATCCGGCGTCATAGCAGAATCCGTGCCAGGGGCAGGTGAGTGTGCCATTGGAGCTGTCGAGAACGGCGTTGTCCAAGGGCAAGGCTTCGTGGGCACACTCGTTGACATAGGCCGTCAATTGCCTCCCGAGCTTGACGATCAGTACAGGCACCTTACGGCCGGAGTTTGGTGCGGTCAGTTGGAGTGCCACGAGTTCGTCGTCTGGCACCGCGGCGACCGGTCCGGCCTGTGCCCAGCCCTCTTCCGCCGGATGGCGTCCGGCCAGCAGGGACTCGGTCGAAATAAGGTTCTGCTCAGGCTCATTGGGCAGCACCTCGACTCCGATGATGGTGGCGACGGCATCGACAAGCGCCTTTTCAACAAGATTCCGCAAGGTGACCGACGACATGGAACACCCGTTACAGGCGCCCTGCAGCCGGACATACGCGATGCCATCCTCGATGCGCACCAGGCTGACATCGCCGCCGTGGCCGTGCAGTTGCGGCCGTACCGCGTCCAGTGCCCGGGCGGCGAGGGTTGCCGGATCGGGACGAATGATTCCGTGCAGGCCTAGCAGCAGGTGCACGACGGGATCGTCGACCAGTTCGAACAGCACTGGGCGGGTCGACTCGTCCGCGCGGAGGCGCCGCACAATCGTGACGAGGGCGGCCCGGTGGACGTCTTCGATCGCTGCCTTCAGTTCCTCGGCCACAGCGCGGGCCGAAGGGTCGAGCGTTTGGAGCGCCACGACGGCCTCGTCGACTCGCCTGGCGAGGTCCTCGAAGCCGGGGGCAGAAAGGGATTCGGCCGAAGGTCGTCGCGATGAAACATCGGATATGGCTGCGGACATCACGGCTTCCCAGCTTCGTCGGTATTGGAAAGAACACGTTGGCGGGCGATTTCGTCGAGTACTCCGCGGACGGACCTTACTGAGTCGACGTCGTCGAGCTCTTCGAATAAGAATCGTGCCTCGTAGAGCTTGGCCTTGGCGTCATCAAAGACTCCGAGGTGTGCGAGCACGTTGCCTTGATTGGACAGTACCCGCGCCCGGCCGAGGGGATCGGTATTGCGATCACGCGTTTGCAGCACAGCTTCGTAGATCTCGACGGCCTCGACCAGGTTGTCTCTGTGGTGGCGTGACGGCGTGTAGACGAGGGAATTGGCGAGGTTCAGCTGCATGCTTGCCCATTCCTGCGGATACTCCTCACGCGTGTACACCTGCAAGGCAGAGCGTAGCGACTGGGCTGCCACGCCGAGTCGCAATTGGCTCGATGCCTCGACCATTGGCATCGTCAGGTACGCCGTGGCCAAACCGGCATGCGCCGCAGCCCATGACAGGGCCGCGTCGGTGCGGCTGATCAACTGCAGCGTCGAGTGATAGTGCGGGATGGCGCTGACGAGCAGCTCTGGTTGATTTTGTGCACGCTCATGCAAGAGACCGGCCAGGCACAAATGGATCTCGGCGCGGGCGACATGCAATCCGTCTGCGCCGTCCAGCGCGGCGAGCGCCTTCCGGAGTAGCTCCTCGGAATCGGCACGGCCGGTATCACGACCGATCGAACCCGCTGCGCCCCAAAGCGTTCCGGATATCGGTGGCGAGACGGGGCGGACGGCATCGGCGGCCTGCATGAGCAACTCGATTGCGGCATCGGCTTTACCGTCGGCGAGGGCGTGACCAGCTTGCGCGGACAATAACACCGCCGCCATCTCTGCGCACGCCGAGCCGCTGCGTGGCGGAGTATCGGTGCGGCCCAACGTAAACAGCACGACGTCGACGAGCGCGGCGTATTCACCCAGTTGCGCACGAAGGGAATCTGTGTCGACTCCGTCCGGATCGAGCACAAAGCGGTTGTAACACGAAACGGGGTCGCTGGTATCCAGTGCTGCGATGGCGGCATCGCGCTGGCCCGCTGCGGCCAGCTCATGGGAACGCAAACTAGCCGGCCAGTTTTCGGGCAGTCGCCCCGCCAACAATTCCGCGCGCGCCGCGTCGGTATCTGGGCCGGCAGGAATGAGCATGTAGCCCAACGGCAGCGGGAACAGACCCAATGGCTGTGGCCGCGACGGCAGCCGGCGAACGTCGACCGGGCCTTGGCTGGCAACAGTGGTTGTCGTGGTCATTGCGTCAGCCATTGAGCGGTCCTCTGATGTCACGTTCGGCGGCCCGTTTGATCATCCGCGCGGACAGCTCTGCGCGGGCCTGGGTCGGATGAGTGTCGATCCGCTTGCGCACGATGCCATCGGCGAACACGACCACGATGTCGACTGCCCACCGTCCGCGTTCTTCGAACACCACAGTGTCCACGCTCAGGGCCTCGTCGGCCGAGCTCAGCTGTGGTCGCTGCGTTCTCCGGCGGGCGTCGGGTTGCTCGGTCACAATCGTCACTTCTGTTGCTCCAACGGAATCCGAAGCGCGCCATGCTCGGCATCCCAGAACGCGCGGCGCTCTCCGACCAGGATGACGTCATTGAGCAACTCGCGGACGAGAACGGCGCGATCGCCTGCCGCGGTGCGCTGCTTGAGCAACAACCCGCCGTTGCGTGGGCCCCGCAGTGGCAGCAGCCACAGCTGGCCGTCACGGATCGCGCCGACCGCAACGTGTGCGGGGAAGTGTGCTGCCGCTGCAGCCGCGGTCAAACGCAGGTAACCGTCCTCCGTGAACTGAACGGTGAGGTCACGGGCTTCGGTCGGTTCCGGCGGGCGGAGCGGCGCAATGTACTCGGCTTCAACGAGATCGATCACCTGCTCCATCGCACTGGCTACCTCAGGTGACAAGTCGGCGCCCATGGCCACGTTCGCGGCCTCGATGAGGAAAACCGTGATATCGGACGGGCAGGCGTCGCCTAATGCCCACTGCGCGAAGGCGATCGCATGGTCCCAACGGAACGAGTGGGTATGGAGCCCTTCCAACGGAGGCAGCTCCGCCAGTTCGGAACCGGGAACCCTGTATACCGTCCCGGGTGAGACTCCGGTTGCCGACGCATCGACGATCACGACTCGGTCGACCCCGCGCATTTGGAATGCCACGTCCATGCCTGCGGTTCCACCGTCGACGAGACGGAGGCCTTCGGGCACGCCCCGTTCCCATAGGTGGCGCACCAGGATTGGCCCCACCCCGTCATCGCCGCGCAGCAGATTGCCGCACCCGACGACGAGCACGGCGCAACCCGGGGGATCCAGGGCTGGGTAGGCCCCCTCGGGTTGCGCCGTGCTGCCGGGGTTGGCTGACGTCGGAATCACACCATTCCGTTGATGACGAATTTGGAGAGCTCGCGGCCCGTCTTGCCGTCGTAGGCATGGACGGTGCACACCAGGCAGGAGTCAAAGCTGCGGGCGACGTGCCCCAGCTCGACAGGATCCTCGGGATCGACGATCGGCGACCCGACAAGTGCTTTCTCGATCGGCCCGAGTACTTGTGCGCCGTCACGGGGTCCGATGTTCCATGCGGTGGGCGTCACGACCTGATAGTTCTTGATCTTGTTGTCTTCGATGACGATCCAATCCGACAGCGATCCCCGGGCAGCCTCGGTAGAGCCGAAGCCTTTACCTTCGGCGTGCTCGGTAGGTTTCGTGTAGAAGCTCTCTTTCAGGTCGAGCCGGTTGAGCCATTCCCGCGTCCACTTGTAGTACTTCGGTGCTTCATGCATACGGGCCAGTTGGCGCACGAACACACTCGGACCGATTTTGTTGTAAAGATCGACGAACAGCGGGTCATTGTCTTGATGGTCTGCAGCGTTGGGCCCACCTGCGGCCATCCGCCGTGCTAGTGGTCCGGCCTCGAGCGGTATGTGGCCCAGCGAAGGTACGTCGTAACGAGGAGACTTGGCCCAGCTGTACTTGCCGTGCTTTCGTCCCTCCTCTGGATCGATCGGAATCGTTTCCCCTTCAAAGGGATGCAGAGCTCCGGTGCCCTGATAGAACGAGTGCGTCACGTCCTCGCGCACCCGGGCCTGATCGAACTCAGACCAGGTTCCGTCGGCGAAGATCCCGGATCGCCCGATCAGGGCGGCGTTACGCCCTTCGATGGTGGGATTTTCGTAGAGTGAGGGTTCGAAGTATGTACCGGTTGCGATGTAATTTCCGACGCCCTGACCGTACTTGTCCAACCCGACATCGAGGCAGAAGCGAATGAAGAAGCCGCAATCGCTGTTGTGTTGCTCCTCGTTCTCGTCGACCCACTCGAGGACGTCTTCCCACGTCTCGTTGGCCAGCCAGCGGTCGACGGAGCAGCCCAACCATTGCTTCTCCAGCCAGTTGTCCTTCCAGTGCTCCAGGATCGCAATAGAGCGCGTGACATCGGAAAGCGTTGGCGCGCACATTACTCCACCGGGAACCATGAAGCTGGAGTGTGGCCACTGACCACCGAATATGGCGTACACCTCGACCGGCTTGGCCGACAGAACAACGCCGGGTTGGTAACTGGTACCGACGTACGGCGCAAAGCGGCGTACAGATTCTGCATAGAGCTTGGACTTCGCGTAGTTCTTGTTGGTGAGGTCGATCGCGAACAGTGCGTAGAAATAGCGGGGGATCGACTGCAAGGTCTCAGCAGCTTGGCAGATGTTTCGCACCAACGTTGCGTTCGGCGGCACGTGAGTGCGCCACGCGGTATCCAGTGCATACGCCGACTTGTACAGATGGCTGCCTCCGCAGATCCCGCAGATTCGCGGTGTCACCACCAAGCCGGCCTGAGGATCCTTGCCTCGCAGAATGATTTCGAAACCGCGGAACATCGCTGCCTCGGTCCAAGCCGAGGTGACGACTCCGTCCTCGATCGTGACACGGACGTCGAGGTCGCCCTCGACACGTCCGAGTGGGCTGACGAACAAGTCCAACGTGGTCATTCGGTAGGTCCTTTCAAGGCTGAAGCTGGGCTGTTGGAGGGCTGCGGTTACACGACGAACATGTCTTCCTTGGCCCATTGAGGGGCTGCGATACGTGCTGCAGCCGCGTGAGCCATGTAAGTGAGGTGATCGCTGCCCTCGGGGACTTCCTTGGGGATCATCCCGCTGACCTTCTGTGTCTTGAACACCGTGCCGGGTGCCAGGTCGAAATGGGGGAATTCGGGCTCGGTGCAACCAAGGCAGGGCATCCCGGCTCGTGTCTTCGAAGACTGGCGGTTCCACAGAATCCGGTTGCACGGCGAATGTGTCATCGGACCCCGGCAGCCGAATTCGTAGAACAGACAGCCCGTACGAGTGCCTTCGCCGAACGACATCGTGGATTGCTTATATTCGAAGAACTGCACGCGCGTGCAGCCGGTTTGCGTGAATGTCTTGAAGAACGTCTCTGGACGGTGCAATTCGTCCAGCGTGATCTCACCAGCACGGCCGGTGGCCAGTGCGACGATGATCTGGGTGATCCAGTCGGGGTGGGCGGGGCAGCCGGGGACGTTGATGACCGGGAGGCCCATCTTGGAGCGGAAATCGGGTCCGAGGAACCCGCCCTTGCGCCTTTTGTGGAACTGCAGTCCGGTCGACGCGGAAGGGTTCGGTTCAGTCGCAGGAATACCACCCCAGCATGCACAATCGCCGATCGCGACCACGATCTGCGCGGCGTCGCACAGGTCGGTGACCCAGTCCTTCATCGGACGATCGGCAAACATATCCATTCGGCCAGTGCCGTTCGGCGCTTCGATCACGGTGCCCTCGAAGACAAAGATGTCCAGTGGCCGTTCACCCCGTGCGCAGTCCCAGAATACCTTCTGAGCATTGCTTCCGAGCTCAAGTCCTAGCGACGGGTGCCAGAGGAGGTCGAGTCCGAAGTCGACGATCAAGTCGACGACGTTGGGCTCCTCGGCATTCAGGAACGACATCGTGTTGCCGCTGCACGCTCCTCCTTGAAACCAGAGCACAGACGCCATGAAAACTCCTCTCGGGCTTTATGTTTGGGCTGTCAGAACACGTGTGACGATGAGGGTCGGGGTGGCGCAACAGGTGTCAGACGCTTGGCGAATCCTGGGGCGCCAATCGCCTTCCGAAAGCGCGCGCGATGTGAATCATGAAGCCCAGGCCACGGGATACATCGGGGTCTTTGGTAACGCGCATCAGGGCGAAAACTCCCTTGGGGCCGCGGGGATCGGTGGCGGCGGCGCGTTTTCCTTCGAGCAGTGCCTCTCCGGCGTCTGCGAGGACGCCGGCGGTCTCTGGGTCGGTGAGGGGCGAGCGCAGCAGTGTGTCCAACGCGGGCGCGGCGTTGATGACTGCGGCGGATAACCGGGCAACCGTCTCGCTCAGAGCGCCCAGGTCGACCGCCGGCCACGAGGCCGTACCACTGCTCGCGGCAGCGAGACCTCGTACCTCGGCGAGACCTGATGCCACATTGTCCCCAATCACTTCAGCACGGCGTACCAGCTCGTCGAGGCCGACGATGATCGTGGCGATGAGGTCGGCGTGGTCGAGGATCAGCGAAATCGATGTGGCGATCTGTGGATCATCGAGTCGGGCGATGATGGCATCTCCGGGCGAGTCCGCGATGAGGTCTTCGGACTCACGACTGTCAATGAGCGAAGCATGTGCAGCCACCCCTTGCCTCCTACGCCGGTGTGTTGGTGATCACAAACGCTAGCCCCGCGTGGCCGCAGGGGCCTATCGATATCGCGCAGCAGCTGTCAGAATTGCGCAGAGTTGGGGTCGCAGATGCGCTCAATGGCATGAGGAGTCTTGAATGATTGCAGCGAACGCTTCACCAATCTGTGGATTTGCTGCCCGCTTCCAGGATGGCTGACTGTTGTGTCTCGTCTATCCAGGCTGGGTTTCATCGACACGCGGCGGACCGGCGACCCGGTGCGCCGGAAGGTGCGATCGCGTGGTGTGCCGCCGGCTCTGGCAAACAACGAGATCTTCTACACCGAGAGTGTTCGCGAAGCTGGGAAGCTACTGAGCCGGGCGCTGGCGCCGGGGTGGATCACCCTCGGTGAGGACCCGTCGGGCTTCGCATCGACTATGCATGGCGTGCGGCTGCGCAACGTCAGCATGTTGTATCTGGACTTGCATGTCCGGTCGACCCTGGAGATTCCTGTGCTCGGCCGATACTTCGGCGTGCATATGCCCATGAATGGCACCGCGCACTGTCAGCACAATGGGCACGAGTTCGAAGCGAACACGATCAGGGCCCTGGTGACGAATCCGGGCACCGCCCTCACAATGCGCTTCGACGACGACTCACCGCAGTTGCTGATCCGCATCGAAGAGCAGGCTCTGGTTGACTACCTCACCCGGCTACGTGGGCGAAGGCTAACCGCGCCTCTGGTTTTCGACCCGCAGTTCGACTTGACCACCGATGTGGCCACGCGCTGGCACGCGGCTGTGCAGCTGCTGCACACGGAGGTCTATCAGACCGGTTCGCTCGTCCATAGCGGCCATGGAATCGATGGCATCGAGGACCTGCTCATGAACAGCTTGCTGCACATTCAGCCGTCGAACTATCACGATGAGTTCATCAGGCCCTTGACGGATCCGGGTCGTAGGGTGGTCCAGGAAGCCATCAAGTACATTGACGCGCATCTGGCCGAACCGATCACGATGGACTCGCTCGCTCGCAGCGTCCACATGAGCATCCGCTCGATCCAGCAAGGCTTCCGCGACGAATTAGGGTTATCCCCAATGGCTTATATTCGCGATCGTCGTATGGAACGAGTGCACGCAGAACTGACCGATGCTCTTCCTGCCGACGGTGTGACGGTGACTGACGTGGCAACCCGTTGGGGCTTCAACCATCTCGGCAGCTTCGCCGCGGAGTATCGGAAGCGCTGGGGCATGGCACCGTCGGAAACACTGCGTCAGTGAGTCGAGGAAACGTGTATGGTCGCGTCAGACTCGAGGAGGTCGACGGTGCATGAACTCTCGATCTGCAATTCGATGCTAGCCATCGTGAGAAAGCACGCGCAGGGACGAGACGTCCTGACCGTCCACGTACAGATCGGGGCGATGCGTCAGATCGTTCCCGACACGCTCGTCTATTGCTGGTCTTTGGTGACCGAGCGCTCCGATTTGGAAGGCACCGAGCTTCAGGTCGAGCGTGTACCCGCAAAGATCCGGTGCACAAACTGTGGCTTTGAGCAGGTCCTCGACGAATTCGTGATGGCCTGTGCATCGTGCTCGGGTCATGCTGTGGACCTTGTTGAGGGTAACGAATTCCTCATCACCTCATTGGATTTGGCGGAGGTATGACCGATGGGCAGGTTTCACCGACACGACGACGGCGTCGAGCACGAGCACGAACACCCGCACGAGCTTGACCATTCGCACGATCACGGTGATCATTCCGGCTACACCACCGCGAGTGATCGCGTGGTGGTACTTGAGCGCATATTCGATGAGAATGACAAAACGGCCGCAGCGAACCGCCAGGACTTCGAGCGCGCGGGCTTGACGGCGGTGAACTTGATGTCGTCTCCCGGTGCCGGAAAGACAACGCTGCTTCGGGAAACCTTGCGCGAACTGCAGAATCGGCTCCGGATCGGAGTGGTCGAGGGTGATATCGAAACCAGCATCGACGCGGACCGGCTCAGCGGACTCGGTGCCGCGATAGCCCTGATCAACACCGCAGATGGGTTCGGAGGCGAGTGCCATCTCGATGCGCCCATGGTGCGGTCGGCACTACCTCGGCTGCCACTGGCCGATCTTGAGCTACTTGTCATCGAGAACGTGGGAAATCTCGTGTGCCCCGCAGAGTTCGATGTGGGCGCGCATGCGAGCGCCATGGTGTACGCGGTCACCGAAGGGGAAGAGAAACCGCTGAAATATCCGGTGATGTTCCGTTCGGTCGACCTCGTCATCGTCAACAAAATCGATCTGATCCCGCACCTCGACTATGACTTGTCGGCGTTCTACACCAACCTACGCACAGTAAACCCAGCGGCCAGGGTGATCGAGACGAGTGCTCGCACTGGACATGGCATCTCCGCCTGGTGCGAATGGCTGGCCGAGCTGCACTCAAGGAGAAGCTCAGGCCAAAGCGTCGGCTGAGCTCACTCGACAGGCAGCCACCCAGCCACCCACCCAAGAGGGGGATGGCCTCTTGGCGTGGTGCGGAGATCCTTTGGGCATGTTTGCAGACCGCACCACATTGGTCCAATTCCTGATAGAAGAACGTCGACGACACCCGCACGCGTCCGGCGATCTCAATGGCCTGATCCTCGATGTAGCGCTCGCCTGCAAGGCGATATCGAACCGCGTCGCGGTCGGGGCGTTGGGCGGGTTATTGGGATCGGCCGAACACACCAATGTCCAGGGCGAAGTGCAACAAAAACTCGACGTGCTCGCCAACGATTACTTCCTCCGCGCCACTGAATGGAGCGGACATGTCGCTGGAATGGTGTCTGAGGAGCTGGAGGAACCCTACTGCCCGCCGGCAGAGTATCCGCGGGGCAAGTACCTGCTGCTGTTCGATCCGCTGGATGGATCATCGAACATCGATGTGAATGTTTCTGTGGGAAGCATATTTTCGATCCTGCGGGCCCCTGAACCAGGGCGTGACGCGGAACCCCAGGATTATCTGCAGCCGGGCGCTCAGCAAGTATGTGCGGGATACGCGATTTACGGCCCGTCGACGATGCTGGTTCTATCGGTCGGTACCGGTGTACACGCGTTCACCCTTGATCCGAGCCTCGGTGAGTTCGTACTTACTCGAGAATCGATCCAAATACCCGCCCATACCAAGGAATTCGCCATCAATGCGTCCAACCAGAGGTTCTGGGAGCCGGCGGTACAGCGGTATGTGCAGGAGTGCCTGGCCGGCCGGTCGGGCCCGCGACAAAAGGATTTCAACATGCGCTGGGTCGCGTCACTGGTGGCTGAGACACATCGTATCCTCACCCGGGGAGGCGTCTTTCTGTACCCGCGGGATTCTCGTGAGCCGGCCAAGCCGGGCCGCCTACGTCTGCTGTATGAGGCGAACCCGGTGGCCTTCCTTATCGAGCAAGCGGGAGGCGCTGCCAGTACAGGTCGAAATCGGGTGCTCGATGTCATCCCCGGCGAGGTACACCAGCGGATCTCGTTGATTTTCGGTGCTCGCGAAGAGGTTACGCGAATCGCCGAATATCACTGCGAGAGCTACGATTCAACCTCGGCGCTGCCGCTGTACGGCAACCGTGGCCTGTTCCGCGCGGCTCAGGCAGGCTGACCGCGGTGTCGCGAGCACATCCGATCATCTCGGTCACCGGGTCCTCGGGTGCCGGCACCACCTCGGTGATGCGCACCTTCCAGCAGATATTTCGCCGTGAGGATGTCAACGTCGCTTATGTCGAGGGCGACAGCTTCCACCGCTTCGATCGCCTTGAGATGAAATCAGCGATTGCCGAAGCGCATGCTCGTGGTGACCACACGTTCAGCCACTTCGGTCCGGCAGCCAACCTTTTCGAGGAACTCGAGGCGTTGTTCCGAAGCTACGGAGAGAACGGGACCGGCAAAGTCCGCAAGTATCTCCACGACGACGAAGAAGCCAGGCCGTACGACCAGAGCCCTGGAACGTTCACCACTTGGGCGGACCTACCGGAGGGCACCGAACTGCTGTTCTACGAGGGCTTGCACGGTGCGATCACGACCGAGACAGTGGATGTCGCACGGCATGCCGACCTTCGCATCGGCGTGGTTCCCGTGATCAACCTGGAGTGGATCCAAAAGCTGCACCGGGACAGGTTTGTTCGCGGGTATACCTCTGAGGCCGTTACCGACACGATCCTCCGAAGAATGCCAGACTACCTGCACTACATTTGCCCGCAGTTCTCCAACACGGATGTCAACTTTCAGCGCGTGCCGGTGGTAGATACCTCGAACCCAATCATCGCCAGGACCATTCCCACGGCAGACGAATCCATGTTGATCATCCGGTTTCGTGATCCCCACGGCATCGATTTCCCGTATCTGTTGGCGATGCTGCATGATTCGTTCATGTCACGCCCGAACACCATTGTCTGCCCGGGTGGGAAAATGGATCTTGCCATGCAACTCATTTTCACGCCGATGATCCTGCGCCTGATCGATCGGCGGAAGGCCGCACTACGTGACGCGCAACTTGTCAGTCGATGAGGACGTCGCAGTAACTCATGCGATACCGAACTCTTTGATCTTGCGGTAGATGGTGGCACGCGACATTCCGAGCGCTTCGGCGGCATCGCTTTTGCTGCCGAAGTTCTCCTGAAGGCTGCGCACGATGGCATCGCGTTCGAGGGCTTCGAGCTGGGTCAGCCGTCGACGGGACACTGAGCGGCACTCGGCCGGCAGTTTGTCGGCGCCGATCGTGCCGGTACGTTGCAGGGAGACGGTTTCTGCCAACACTTTCCGTAGTTGAGCGACGTTGCCCGACCAGGGCAGTTTGGTGAGTTGGCGCATGGCCTCGGGCGCGAGTCGCACATCCGCTCCGCGGGTCAACTCGCGCAGCAGCGCGGGGACGAGCTCGTAGAGGTCTTCTATGCGGTGGCGTAATGCCGGTACGGTCACGGTGTGGGTGAAGAACGGCAGAAGCAGCGCGTCCACCCGTGGTGAGCGAGAATCTGTGCCCATGGTGGCCGCCACCCAGCCCCGCCCGGCGCAGGTCTGGAGGATGGTCGACAGAGGATCCAAAGCGTCGTCGGGCAGGGTGTCGACATTGGCCAGCACCACCGCGAAATCGTCGCCTTCCGTCTCCGCATCCAGTTCCGCGATGAAGCTCTCTGTCGTGTGGAAACCCTCGAACCGAAGTATCCGCACGGTGCGGGAGGGATTGACGTGCTGGGCGACTGCCTGTCCTAGCCTGGCCCGGCCTGATCCACACTCGCCCTCGATGACTACCCAATCGCGGTCTCGGCAGCACCGGCTGACCTGCTGGCAGCTGCGTAGCCACGAACTGCTCCGCCCCGCGAGCCGCGGGATGGTTTCCACCGAGGCAGACTGCGCAAAGCTCGATTGATTGTTCAGGTGCACATGCAAAACCGCGGTGCCGTTGGCATTTCTTTCCGAGATCATCTCTGCCAACGTGATTCTCACCGTGATCCCACTGGGCAGTGAGGCGATCGTGGTCGAGCGCCCACGCGAATTCACCATTTCCGCGGCGTGATCAAGCAGCGTGCTCTGGTCGACGGCATCGAGTGTCTGCCTCAGATGGGGGTTCATCAGAACGACTTCGCCCCCGATGGCGAGCACACCACCGGGATACCTGCGCGTGTGTTTGAGGTAAGAGTCGAGGAGCGCGGTCTCGCGCTCGTTCCGCAATGCCGTCAGGCGGTCCTCGATCTGACTGCCCGCGCTCTTCGCCAGGACGAACAAGAGGGGGTCGGACTGCCTGGCCCAACAAGTGAGGTCGACGACGCCGAGCACCCTGCGGATGACCGGATCCCGGATGGGTGAGCCGGCGCAGGCGAGCCGCTCCAGTGTCCCGACGTAGTGCTCGCTGCCGCGGATGAAGGTGGCGACGCCGGTTTCCAGTGTCGTGCCGATACCGTTGGTGCCGGCGAACTCTTCGGCGTAGCTGTATCCCCGTGCCAGCCGCACGTCGTCGAGTGCCCGCATGATTGCCGGGTCCGATAAGGTCCGGTCGAGCACCACGCCGTCGGCCGAAGTGAGGATCACGCCCACGGCTTGGTCTGCCAAGTCGCTGGCAATGCGCCGCAGGACGGGCGTGGCCGCGGCCAGCAGCGGCGTATCCGGGTCGGGCTCGCGCACGAAACTCAGGTCCACGCGGTCGGGGTGAACATCCAGCGCTTGGGAGCGTCGCCAAGAATTGAGCACGTCGGGCGTCACGAGGTTGCTGTGTGCCGCGCCGTTCGCGAGAAATTCTTCTCGAGCTCGACGGAGGTCCTCGCCGGTGCGGACGCTGTTGGCCATCTGCGGTTCCTCGACATTGAAGCGGATGCGTTAGGAGCCTAGCTGCCCACTCTGTGGGCTGCGTCTCACTTTGAGACAAGATGGCCGCGGCCCGCTCGATGTGATTCATGTCTCATAGTGAGACGTCTGTGACCTGCGCCTCGGGGTTGCATCTGTGTGCATCGAACGACCGCCGGCAGCGGCGGCCCCGCACACAGGAGGCGCACTTTGAGTAGGCAAAGCCTGACCAAGGCCCATGCAAAGATCACCGAACTCTCGTGGGAACCGACGTTCGCCACACCAGCGACGCGCTTCGGCACGGATTACACGTTCGAGAAGGCACCGAAGAAAGATCCGCTCAAGCAGATCATGCGGTCCTACTTCCCCATGGAGGAGGAGAAGGACAACCGCGTCTACGGAGCCATGGACGGCGCGATCCGCGGCAATATGTTCCGGCAGGTTCAGCAGCGATGGCTGGAATGGCAGAAGCTGTTCCTGTCGATCATCCCGTTCCCGGAGATCTCGGCCGCCCGCGCCATGCCGATGGCCATCGACGCCGTGCCCAATCCGGAGATCCACAACGGGTTGGCCGTGCAGATGATCGACGAGGTGCGGCATTCGACCATCCAGATGAACCTCAAAAAGCTGTACATGAACAACTACATCGACCCGGCCGGCTTTGACATCACCGAGAAGGCGTTCGCCAACAACTACGCCGGCACCATCGGTCGCCAGTTCGGTGAGGGATTCATCACCGGGGACGCCATCACGTCGGCCAACATCTATCTCACGGTCGTCGCCGAGACTGCTTTCACCAACACACTTTTCGTCGCGATGCCCGACGAGGCGGCAGCCAACGGTGACTACCTGCTGCCAACGGTCTTCCACTCGGTGCAATCCGACGAGTCACGGCACATCTCCAACGGTTACTCGATCCTGTTGATGGCGTTGGCCGACGAGCGCAACCGGCCGCTGCTCGAACGCGACCTGCGGTACGCATGGTGGAACAACCACTGCGTCGTGGATGCCGCAATCGGGACCTTCATCGAATACGGCACCAAGGACCGCCGCAAGGACCGCGAGAGCTACGCAGAGATGTGGCGGCGCTGGATTTATGACGACTACTACCGCAGCTACCTCTTGCCGCTGGAGAAGTACGGTCTGACGATCCCGCACGATCTCGTCGAGGAGGCGTGGAAGCGGATCGTCGACAAGCACTACGTGCACGAGGTGGCCCGCTTCTTCGCCACCGGGTGGCCGGTCAACTACTGGCGCATCGACGCCATGACCGACAAGGACTTCGAATGGTTCGAGGAGAAGTACCCGGGCTGGTACAACAAGTTCGGGCGCTGGTGGGAGGACTACAACCGGCTGGCCTACCCCGGCCGCAACAAGCCCATCGCCTTTGAAGAAGTTGGCTACCAGTACCCGCACCGCTGCTGGACATGCATGGTTCCCGCATTGATCCGTGAGGACATGATCGTCGACAAGGTGGACGGTCAATGGCGGACCTACTGCTCGGAGACCTGCCACTGGACCGACGCAGTCGCTTTCCGGAGTGAATACGAGGGTCGTCCGACGCCGAACATGGGCCGGCTCACCGGATTCCGGGAATGGGAGACCCTGCACCACGGTAAGGACCTTGCCGACATCGTAGCCGATCTCGGGTACGTCCGAGATGACGGCAAGACGCTGGTGGGGCAGCCCCACCTGGAACTTGATCCGGGCAAGATGTGGACCCTCGACGATGTCCGCGGCAATACGTTCAACAGTCCCAACGTGCTGCTCAACGAGATGAGCGACGAAGAGCGGCAGGCGCATATCGCCGCCTACCGCGCCGGTGCAGTCACCGCCTGATTACCCCGATCTCCGGTGGGTGGCGTCGGCTTGGCGCGCCACCCACCGGAATCCACCAGAGAATGCACAACTCCCATAGGAGGCATGGTGGCCGATATCCACCGCATCAGCTTCGAGCCCGTCGACATCGAGATGGACGTGGCAGAGGACGAGAACATCCTGGACGCCGCGTTCCGGCAGGGCATTCACTTGATGCACGGCTGCCGGGAAGGCCGGTGCTCAGCCTGCAAGTCCTACCTACTGGACGGCGACGTCCAGATGGACGACTACTCGACGTTCGCCTGCAACGACGCAGAGGTGGAAGAGGGCTATGTGCTGTTGTGCCGTTCACACGCCTTCAGCGACTGCACGATCGAGCTGCTGAACTTCGACGAGGACGAACTCCTCGGCGGCGTGCCGATTCAGGATGTGCGTACCAGAATCACGGCGATCGAGCCCGTCACCCGCGACATTGTGTCGTTGCGACTGGAGGCCGTCGCTCCGGCGACATTCGAGTTCAAGGCGGGGCAATACGCCGACATTCACATCCCGGGGACCGACGAGCACCGATCCTTCTCGATGGCCTCGACCTCATCCACACCCGGACACGTCGAGTTCTTGATCAAGAAGTACCCGGGCGGAAAGTTCTCCGGACTGCTCGACGAGGGGCTTGCCGCAGGCGATGAGCTCGCGCTCACCGGGCCGTACGGCACGTCGACTCTGAAGGACGGGCACATCCTGCCGGTGGTGTGTATTGCGGGTGGCGCGGGAATGGCACCCGTACTGGCGTTGCTCCGCCACATGCGCGAGACGGCCAGCCCCCGACCTGTGCGGTTCTACTACGGCGCGCGCACCGCCTCAGACCTCTTCTATCTCGATGAGATCGCCGACATAGGAAAGAGTTTGGTGGATTTCGAATTCACCGCCTGCCTGTCGGAGTCGATGGACGGGGAACTGCCCGCCGCGGTAAGCGTCGAGAACGGCAACGTCACTGATGTCGTCGCCCGCCACGAAGCCGATATCGCCAAGCACGAAATCTACCTGTGCGGCCCGCCGCCAATGGTCGACGCCGCCCTCGAGCTGCTGCAAGACCACTCGGTGCCCAAAGACCAAGTGTTCTACGACAAGTTCACCAGCCCGATCTTCGACTGAACCGTTGCAGCCCAACAGAAAGAGAGCACGATGTCCGCACCTGCAAAGCAGCGCAGCTTCCCCAAGATCGAGTTCACCGACTCGGAGGCGGGTGCGCTGGAATTCCCCAGTTCGAAGAGCCGGAAGTTCACCTACTACCAGCCCGCGAAACTGCGCTCGACGATGTACGAGGACGTCACGGTGGATGTCCAGCCCGACCCCGAGCGACACCTCACCCAAGGCTGGATCTACGGATTCGGCAACGGCCCTGGCGGCTATCCGCAGGACTGGACGGTGGCCAAGTCGATCAACTGGCATGCCTTCTTGGACCCCAACGAAGAATGGGACCAGACGATCTACCGCAACAACACCGCGGTGGTCAAGCAAGTTGAGTTGTGTCTGAAGAACGCCAAGCGAGCGAGGGCGTACGACGGCTGGAACAGCGCCTGGCTGAAGTTCCTGGAGCGCAACGTCGGTGCGTGGATGCACGCCGAGAACGGCCTCGCGCTCCACGTTTTCACATCGATCCAGCGGTCCGCGCCGACCAACATGATCAACACCGCCGTCGCCGTGAACGCAGCACACAAGCTGCGTTTCGCGCAGGATCTCGCGCTGTTCAACCTGGATCTTTCCGAGGAGGCTCACGGATTCGACGGAGCTGCGCACAAGCAGGTATGGCAATCGGCACCGGAATGGCAGCCCACGCGTGAGGTGGTCGAGCGGCTGACCGCGGTACCGGACTGGTGCGAACTGCTGTTCGCCACGAACATCGTCTTCGAACAACTCGTCGGCTCGCTGTTCCGCAGCGAACTCGTGATGCAGATCGCCGCGCGTAACGGCGATTACATCACCCCCACCATCGTCGGCACCGGTGAGCACGACTACGACCGGGATCTCGCATATGCCCGCAACCTGTTCCGGCTGCTGGCGCGCGACGAGGTCCACGGCGAGTCCAACAAGGCACTGTTCTCGTCATGGCTGGCAACCTGGGCGCCGCGCTGCCTGGATGCCGCCCGGGCGTTGCAGCCGTTGTGGTCGCAGCCGGCCGAGAAGGCAGTCACGTTCGCTTCCAGCCTCGGTGCCGCCGAGGAGAAGTTCACATCCCTGCTCGAATCCATCGAGCTCGACGTTCCCGAGGAGTTGCAGAAGTGAGCATGCAGTTCGGATCCGCGACGGAATTCTCCAACAAATGCGGTGTGACACTGATGAACACACCGATCGGTCGGGTGGTTGCCGACGTCATGGGCGCCAAGGACGGGGTGGAACTAACCGAGTATCCCTCGATGATCCGGGTCGACGGCGAGCGTCTGCTGAACTTCGACTACGCCGAACTCACAGATGCGCTGGGTGAGGAGTTCGACGGCTCCATATTCGAAGAGATCAGCTCGACCCACTACGGGCGCATGGTGCACCTGGACGACAAGACACTGCTCTTCGCCAGCCCCGAGGATGCCGCCGAGTACATCGGCTTCGACCTCACCGCGAAATAACCCGACCAGCAAGGAGTCTCGATGTACACCAAGGACGGCAACTCTTATTTCATCGTCGACGGTCACGTCCACATCTGGGACGGGCGCGCATCGAACCACAAGAACGTGCACGGCAAGCAATTCATCGATTGCTTCTACGACTACCACCGCAATCTCTCACCCGAGGAGGAGCTTTGGGACTACGACACCTACACCTACTACGGTGGTGACCGGCTCATGCGTGATCTGTTCGTCGACGGCTACGTCGACCACGCCATATTCCAGGCCACACTGCTGAGCGATTTCTACGTCAACGGTTTCGGCCAGACCGAAGAGGCGTTCGGGCTGGCGCAGCGTCATCCCGACAAGCTTACCTACAACCATGCCTACGATCCGCGATACGGTGAAGCCGGCCTGGAACAGCTGCGCAGAGACGCGGAGCGGATGAACCTGCAGGGCGTCAAGCTGTACACCGCCGAATGGCACGGCGATTCCCGCGGCTACAAGCTGGACGAGCCCTGGTCCCGGCGCTACCTCGAAGAGTGCATCGAGTTGGGCATCCGTAATATCCACGTGCACAAGGGGCCTACCATCCGGCCGCTGGACCGGGACTCGTTCGACGTCGCCGACGTCGACAAGGTAGCCACCGACTATCTGGAACTCAATTTCATCGTCGAACACGTCGGCCTGCCCCGGCTGGAGGACTTCTGCTGGATCGCCACGCAGGAATCCAACGTCTACGGTGGCTTGGCCGTCGCGATCCCGTTCATCCACACCCGTCCCCGCTACTTCGCCCAGATCATCGGCGAACTGCTCTACTGGCTGGGCGAGGACCGCATCCTGTTCGGCAGCGACTATGCGCTGTGGACGCCCCGGTGGCTGGTGGAGAAGTTCGTCGACTTCGACATTCCAGAGGACATGCGATCGGAGTACCCGTCGATCACCGTGGCGCAGAAGCAGAAAATCCTCGGGCTGAACGCCGCCGCGCTCTATGACATCGATGTGCCAGAGCAATTCCAGGGCGCCGAGGAGCAGAGCGTGGCCGCGGTCGCGGCGGCGGTACCGCTGTGACCGCGATGCTGGCCGGTCTTGACGCCCAGGTGCAGGCGGCGCTGGACACCGTGTTGGATCCCGAACTGGACCAACCGATCACCGAACTCGGGTTCGTCCGGTCGGTCGCCATCGACGACGCCGGCATCACCGTTCACCTGCGCCTGCCCACGGCGTTCTGCTCACCGAACTTCGCCTACCTGATGGCATCCGACGCCTTGGACGCTCTGCGGTCGATCGACGACATCGGTGCGGTGCGGGTGCTCCTCGACGATCACCACGACAGCGACAAGATCAACGCCGGGCTGGCCGCCGACTCCGGCTATCTCGGCACGTTCGGATCCGAGGCGCTGGAGAGCCTCGACGATCTGCGGAAGACGTTCCAGCGCAAGGCGCACACGGCAGCAATGGAACGGTGTGTGGCCACCGCCATTCGTGACGGTCTGTGTGCGCCCGACGGGATCCAACGGCTGACGCTGCGGGATCTGCAAGACGGCCGGGAGAAGTCGGCGTTGATGCGGCGGCGTTTCGCCATCGGCTTGAGCACCTGCCCTAACAGCCGGGTGCTGGTGGACGAGGATGGTCATCCGCTGGCGCCGGAAGCCGCACCGATGCGGCTGAGGTACGCGCGTTCGGTCCGTGTCTCAATTGAGGGAAACGCGCATTTCTGCCGAGGATTGCTTGCCACCCGTTACGGCGAAGCTGCCTCTTCGACAACACAATTCACCAATACCAGAACCAGGAGTCCGCAATGAAGGCCGTCCAGGTGGTCGGATACCACACCAAACTGCAATTGACCGAGGTGCCGGACCCCAAGGTCGCCGGTCCCCTGGACGTGGTGGTGCGCATCGGTGGGGCAGGGGTGTGCCGCACAGACCTGCACATCCTGGAGGGCCAGTGGGCCGAGAAATCCGGTGTGACACTGCCGTACACCATCGGCCACGAGAATGCCGGATGGGTGCACGACGTGGGGGACGCGGTGACCAACGTCGCCCCGGGCGACAAAGTGATCCTGCATCCCCTGATCACCTGCGGACTGTGCCGGGCATGCCGGTTCGGTGACGACGTCCACTGTGAGAACAGCCAGTTCCCGGGCATCGACACCAACGGTGGCTACGCCGAGTATTTACGCACCACAGCCCGCAGTGTGGTGAAGATCGACGACACACTCGAGCCCGCCGATGTGGCTGCGCTCGCCGACGCCGGGCTGACCGCCTACCACGCCGTCGCGAAGGTGGCACACGCCACCCGCCCCGGGGATGTGTGTGTGGTGATCGGCGCCGGCGGTCTGGGACACATCGGAATTCAAGTTCTTAAGGCGATTTCGGGTGCGACCGTCGTGGTGGTCGATCGCAACCCGGCGGCCGTCGCACTGGCTGTCGAGATCGGCGCCGACCGGGGCATCGTTGCCGACGGCACCCACGTGGAGCAGATCCGGGATCTCACCGGCGGTCACGGTGCCGAGGCTGTTCTCGACTTCGTCGGGGAGGGGGGTGCGACCAAGGAGGGCGTCGCCATGCTGCGTCGGGCCGGGAACTATTTCGTCGTCGGCTACGGGGAGAACATCGATGTCCCCACCATCGACATCATCTCCACCGAGATCAACTTCATCGGCAACCTTGTCGGCTCGTACAACGATCTGCAGGAACTGATGACTCTGGCCGCGCAGGGCAAGGTCGCGTTGCACACGAGCAAATACGCGCTCGACGAATTCCAAACGGCACTTGACGATCTCGACGCGGGACGGGTGCGCGGGCGCGCCATTCTCGTTCCCTGAACATCTCTTCGACAGACCCACAGAGAGGAACAAGCCATGGCCAAGGAATTGCGGTACAACACTGATGCCCGTGCCCGGTTGGAGTTCGGCGTCAACGCGCTTGCCGACGCCGTCAAGGTCACACTGGGCCCGAAAGGACGAAATGCGGTCCTGGAGAAGCTGACCGGTCCACCAACAATCACCAACGACGGTGTCACCATTGCGCGTGAGATCCAATTGGCCGATCCGTTTGCGAACATGGGGGCGCAACTGGTCAAGGAAGTGGCGATGAAGACCAATGGTGCCGTTGGGGACGGCACCACCACCGCGACTGTGCTGGCCCAGGCCATGGTCCGCGAAGGGCTGCGCGCGGTGGAAGCCGGAGCCAACCCAATGCGGTTGCGCCGCGGCATCGAACGCACGGTGCCGGTGGTGTTACAGGCGCTCACCGAACAGTCCGTGCCGGTGGGGCGCGGAGACCTGGTCCGTATCGCCACGCTGGCTGCCAGCGACGACGACGTCATCGGAGAGGCCATCTTCCGTGCGGTCGAGCATGTCGGAGAGGCGGGGGTGATCACCACCGAGGAAAGCGACGCATTGGGGCTGTCGGTCGACATCGTCGACGGGATCGAGTTCGACCACGGCTATATTTCGGCCTACATGGTGACCAATCCCGAGCGCATGGAGGCTGTGCTCGACAACCCGCTGATCCTCTTGACCAATAAGAAGATCACCGCGGTTCAGGACATCATGCCGACCATCGAGGCGGCGAAACGGGCTGATCGCCCGCTGGTGGTGCTCGCCGAGGATGTGGACGGGCACGCACTGCAGCTGCTTGTCGGCGGAAACATGCACCGGACCATGCAATCTGTGGTGGTCCGGGCCCCTGGTTTCGGCCACCGGAGGGTCGCGGAACTCGAGGACCTGGCAGTCGCCCTGGGGGGCCACGTCGTCGCCAAGGACACCGGAATCGAACTGTCCGAAGTGCTCATAGAGCATCTCGGATCGTGTGACCGCATCACCGTAACCGAGGATCAGACCACCATCGTGGGGGCCCGCGGCGAACATCACCTGGTGGACGCCCGGGTCAGCCAACTGGAGGCCCAGCGGGAGCGCGCCAGGATCGATGCCGACCGCGACAACCTTGATCTGCGTATCGCCCGGTTGACCGGCCGAGTGGCGGTCATCCGCGTTGGCGGCGCGACCAGCGTGGAGCTCAAGGAACGTATGCTGCGGGTCGAGGACGCGTTGGCGGCCACCCGGGCAGCGCTGCAAGCCGGCATCGTGGCCGGCGGCGGCACCGCACTTGCACAGGCCCACCGGGCGCTGGCCGACCTCGCGTTGCCCGGGGATGAGACGATCGGGACCCAGGTGGTGAGCCGCGCATTGGCCGAGCCGCTGCGCTGGATAGCGAACAATGCCGGGTTTGAGGGCGACGATGTCGTCCAGATCGTGCAAGACCTTCCTCTCGGTCACGGATTCAATGCGCTGACAGGCGAATACGGCGACATGTTCGACGAGGGCGTTATCGATCCGATCAAGGTCACTCGAGCGGCGCTGGAAAGCGCGGCCTCCATCGCGGCCCTGCTGATCACGACCGAAACGGCGGTCGTCGAACAGGTTCTCGGAAATCCTGGCGCCATCATCGCGCCCGGTTTCGGCGACCTGGCTGAAGGCATGGTCCGTCCGTCGAACATCTACTGACGCAGGAGGTGACATGAAAGCGCTTGTCTACCAAGGCGAGGGCCGGCGATCGTGGGAATCCGTACCCGATCCGGCGATCCGGGATGCGACCGATGTGGTGGTTCGGGTGGACGCCGTGACGATATGCGGCACCGATCTACACATTCTCAACGGTGACGTGCCAGACGTGGCTGCGGGCCGGGTACTAGGGCACGAGGCTGTCGGCACCGTGGTCGAAACCGGATCGGCGGTGACGCGAGTGGCTGTCGGGGACAGAGTGCTGGTCTCCTGTGTGAGCGCGTGCGGATCCTGCAGATACTGTCGTGCGGCCGCATTCGGACAGTGCCTGGGCGGTGGTGGCTGGATCCTGGGCCACCTCGTCGATGGCACCCAGGCGGAATACGTCAGGGTGCCGTTCGCGGACAATTCGACGTACAAAGTTCCCCACGGAATCAGCGACGAGCAGATGATCTTGCTTGCCGATATCCTGCCGACCGCCTACGAGGTAGGCGTCCTCAACGGTCGCGTTGGGCCTGCTGACGTGGTCGCGGTAGTCGGTGTCGGGCCGATCGGTCTTGCGGCGATCCTGACGTCGAAACTGTTCAGCCCCAGCCACATCGTGGCGATTGACCGGACCGAGAGCAGGCTTGACGCCGCACACAAACTCGGTGCCGACGTCCTGGTGAACAACGGGGCCGATGACCCGGTCGCCGTGATCGCGGAGTTGACCGGCGGTCCGGGTGCGGACGTGGCAATGGAGGCGGTGGGTACTCCGTCCACCTTCGAGCTGGCCACGGCGCTGGTGAGGCCGGGTGGACGTGTAGCCAACATCGGTGTCCACGGGGCACCGGTGACCCTGCATCTGGAGACCCTCTGGAGTCGGAACCTCAAGGTGACCACCGGTCTTGTCGACACGTATTCGACACCGACCCTGATCGATCTGATCGCCGGCGGGCAACTCGATACCTCCGGGCTGATCACCCACCGTTTCGCGCTGAGTGACTTCGAGACAGCCTACGACGTGTTCGGGCGAGCCGGCGAGACCGGCGCGCTCAAAATCTTGCTGGAAGGACTGCACCGATGATCTTCATCGTGGTCCGGTTCAATGTTGTGCCGGACCGCCAAGATGAATGGCTCTCACGTACTGCAGAATTCACTGCAGCGACCCGTGCAGAGCCGGGGAACCTGTGGTTCGAATGGTCGCGCAGTGTCGACAATTCATCAGAGTATTTTCTGGTAGAGGCATTCCGGGACCAGCAGGCAGGTCGCGAACACGTGGACTCCCAGCACTTCCGCGACGGCCTGGAGTCGATGCGTCCACTGCTGAGCAGGACACCGCGAATCATCCACACCGAGATCAATGGAGATGACTGGTCGGAGATGGGCGAGCTGCAGATCGGCGCAAGGACATAGCAATCGTCACTTACGCCTGTTTAGTCACCGCGAAAGTGCGCGCAACACGATCTCGGTCGTGAGTTGAGCGGTGAAGTGGCGGGACCCGCGCACTCCAGCGACTTCTACCAATCGAAATTCGCCATGCACATAGCGCCTGCTTGCGCGCGCTACTCGATCAAAAGCCGCCGTGCCGACCAATATGGTGGTATCCAGTTCCACTGTGGGGCAGTGGGTATCGCGCACCTTTCCGTCGATACCAGGCACCTTTGGGTGACCGGAATCGACAACGACCATGCCAGTGAAACGATGCCGTTGCGTGGCGGCGAGTTTCCACGCCAGTTCGCCGCCGTAGCCGTCACCAACGAGCAGCCCGCCGGTCACCTCGAGTTGGTCAAGAATGTTCACGACGCATTTGGGAGTCAGTCCGGCTTGCGCATGCACGCCGATGATGCGGAACGCAGCGACATGCAATCTTTCCCGCACGAGCGCGTACGGACCTAAGCACCGTGGTGCTTCGTCGAGCATGATGACCACGCGACCGGTGTCCGGACCGGACACGGTCACCGGCACGTGATACCCATCGATCGACTCCAGAAGGTGTGTCGAAGGGTGGTATTGGGGTCTGGTCGCGTCAACCATCGGTCATCCGTAACGGTGCCCCGGCGGCTGGGTTGCAGCGTAGGAAAATGTGGTGTAGGCGATCCTTCGGTCAGAACCCTCGGCGCGGTCGAGCCTGAAACCGGGTTCAGTCTCCGGCCGTTGCACGAGGAATGAGAACGCCGTGGTTTGACGGCCGAGACGTGCGTCGTATGCGTTCAGGCGGACATAGGACCTCGGATATGCGGTACGGCACGCGTTGACCTCCAGCATCACCCCGGCGGCGTCCTTCAGGTCGAACATCGGCAATCCCCACATTTCCCAGTACACGTTGCGTGGATGGGGGTCATCGGTGAATTCGACTGACAGTGGCCAATTGTTGTCGAGCGCGTAGTTGATCTGAGCCGCTATCTCGTCGTCTGTGAAATCCGGAAGGTAGGAGAAGGTGCCTTGGGTGATTCGCATGTACGGTCCAATCCTGGTCAGGTAAGGGTAGGTGTGGCGACGACGTCGGGAGTATCCGTGGACTCGTAGTTGAACGAGATGTCGCCCCACGTGGCCAGAGCGGTGTCGAGCGCGCGGTTCTTGGCCGCCGCCTTCTTGAGAATCTCCGGTCCCTCCTCGTAGTAGTCGCGGCCTTCATTGCGAGCCTTGATCATTGCCTCGAGCGCTACGCGATTTGCTTCGGCACCGGCAGCGATCCCCATAGGGTGACCGATGGTGCCACCGCCGAACTGAAGAACGACGTCCTCGCCCAGATAGTGGAGCAATTGATGCATCTGCCCGGCATGGATGCCTCCCGACGCAACTGGCATGACACCGGGCATAGACGCCCAATGCTGATCGAAGTAGAGACCCTTGACCGGGTCGGCCGCAACGGAGTCGAGCCGCAACGTGTCGTAGAAGCCGGCGATGGAGTTGGGATCTCCCTCGAGTTTTCCGACGACCGTGCCCGCGTGAATATGGTCCACACCAGCCAACCTCATCCACTTGGAGATCACCCGGAAGCTGATGCCATGTGTTTTCTGGCGGGTGTAGGTGCCGTGACCGGCTCTGTGCAGATGCAGTAGGACACCGTTCGCCCTGGCCCAGTTCGCCATCGATTGGATCGCGGTGTACCCGATGGTCAGGTCGATCATCACGATCACCGAACCGAGTTCCTTGGCGAATTCGGCTCGCTCGTACATCTGCTCCATTGTGCCCGCGGTGACATTGAGGTAATGACCTTTGATCTCACCGGTGGCGGCTTGTGCTCGGTTTACAGCTTCCATGCAGAACAAGAATCTGTCGCGCCAACGCATGAACGGTTGCGAGTTGATGTTCTCGTCATCTTTGGTGAAGTCCAGCCCTCCACGCAGCGCCTCGTAGACCACGCGGCCATAGTTTCGCGCTGACAGACCCAACTTGGGCTTGGTCGTGGCGCCGAGCAGAGGCCGACCGAACTTGTTCAGGTGTTCACGCTCCATCACTACACCGTGCGCTGGGCCTTGGAAAGTCTTGACGTACTGGGTTGGAATACGCATGTCTTCCAAGCGAAGTGCCTTGAGCGGTTTGAATCCGAAAACATTGCCGATGATCGAGCTTGTCAAGTTGGCGATCGACGCTTCCTCGAACAGGTCAAGATCGTAGGCAATCCAGGCGATCCATTGCCCAGGTGCGTTCGGCACTGCGTCCACGCGGTAGCACTTGGCCTGGTAATGCTCGAAGGTCGTCAGCCTGTCGGTCCATACCACTGTCCATGTGGCCGTGCTAGATTCGCCGGCAACCGCTGCCCCTGCCTCTTCTGGGGGCACGCCGGGCTGCGGCGTGATCCGAAACGCGCACAGCACATCGGAGTCTTTTGGCACATAGTCCGGTTGCCAGTAACCCATCTCGGCGTAGGGGATCACCCCGGCATTCCATCGATCTGTCATGGGTGGAATGCTGCCAGTGAACAATCAACGTGTCTATTGACATTCTTCGACCGATTCTCAAGTAAATACTTTATGGTTTCACCCCGCGCATCCACCTCCTTGGTGAGGCTGTAAGTGGTGCAGGCCGCTAACTTTCGGACCACCACCATGGAACCGAAGGGCAGGACCAGATGACGATTTGTCGACAGATTGCAGCGCAGATGATGGCGCCGGGCAAGGGGATCCTTGCCGCCGATGAGAGCATTTCCACCATGTCGAAGCGGTTGCAGCAGGCTGGAGTCGAACCGACGGCAGAGAACCGTCGCAAGTATCGGGAACTGCTCGCTACTGCACCGGCCCTGTCTGCGAGCATCTCGGGCATCATCTTTTGCGACGAGACACTGCGGCAGAACTTCAGCGATGGAACACCTTTCACGGAGGCAGTGCGCAGTCTTGGTATTCTGCCGGGAATCAAGGTCGACATCGGGGCTAAGCCGTGTCCGGGCCTGCCCGGCGAGACGATTACCGAGGGTCTCGACGGACTCCCGGAGCGATTGGCTGAGTACTCACAGATGGGTGCCGCATTCGCCAAATGGCGGGCTGTGTTCTCCATAACCGCCGAATCGCCGAGCTGCGGGGCGATTCGGGCGAATGCGAGCGCATTGGCGCGGTACGCCGCGGCATGTCAGGAAGCCGGAATTGTTCCCATCGTCGAACCCGAAGTGCTCATGGAGGGCGTTCACAATCCGAGCGTCTGCCGCGACGTGACAAGCGAAGTTCACACCGCCGTGCGAGCTGAACTTGCATTGCTCCATGTGGATCTTGCGGGGATCGTGCTCAAGCCGAACATGGTTATCGAAGGTGATGGATACGGGCGCCGATCGACGCCGGACGAGATCGCCGACATCACTGTGGATCTGCTGAGGGCATGGCCGGGCGACCTTGCCGGAGTTGCCTTCTTATCTGGCGGGCAGTCGCCAGAGCGGGCTACAGCCAATCTGGAGGCGATGCAGTCGCATCACACGCCGTGGCCACTGACGTTCTCCTTTGGCCGCGCACTGGTGTCACCTGCGTTGACGGCGTGGCATGGTGATCCCGACCGCATTGAGGCCGGGCAGGCTGCGCTACTCGAACGCGTGGCTGCCAACGGTGCCGCAGCGCGACGGCGGGCTGAACTCCAGTCAGCCTGAGTCTCGCCCGGGGACAGCGCGTTTACCCCCTCAACCGATGCGCTGTCCCCGTGGCGTTGGCGAACCTATGAATCACAGCGCGTGCGGATCTCTTATCCGATAGCTTGCACCGAGCGTCGAGTGAGGTCGACAACTTGACGCTCACCGTGATCGTATTGGACGAGCACGTAACCCGGTGAGATTGAACGGACCCACCCCAGCCGGCCGAGCACTCCTGAAGCCACTCGCACCCGGTCACCCGTTGCTAGAACGAGTTGCGATGACATTGCAGACCTCCTCTGCCAGCTGGGGTGATCTCTAGCTTGCGGTTATCCGGCGTCTCGCGCCGCACCCAACCGGGGGACGAGACGGGGGCTTTGTGTGAGTCGAACCCCTCTGCGCGGCCATCTAGTCGGGGGAGAACATGGCAAGCTCCCGGATCCTATGGTGTTGTTCGTGAAACCAAAGAGTCACCGAGAACATCACGTGACCATCCGGGTAGGCGTCACCGGCTTCGGCCGCAACTTTTACCGGGCCGTCGCGGCGCAGCAAGCCGAGGGCCCGCTCAAGGGCATCATGAAGTGCTACGACGCGCCGATCGTGTCAAGTCGAGCGACATCGTCACCGACCCGCACAGCTCGCTGTTCGACTTGGGCCTGACCAAAGTCATCGACAACGACAACCAGGCCAAGGTCGTCTCCTGGTACGACCACGTGTGGGGCTACTCCAACCGCCTCGCCGATCTGGTCGCACTGGTCGGCGAGTCGCTCTAGCCCTTGACGACTCGCTACGACGGTCAGGGCAAGAAGGACCCAGCACGGGTCGCCAGGTCGAGCAGCGGCTGGGGGATGACGCCGAAAACTACTGTGGCTGCTGCGGCTAGCGCGATAACCGTGATTGTCGGCCATTCCGGCAACACGGCCCGAGGTGTCTCGGAATCAGGTGCGTTGAAGAACATCATCACGATCACGCGGGCGTAAGCGAAAGCCGCTATGGCACTGCTGATCGCACCTACCAGGACCAGAGGCCCGCCGCCCGCGCTGGCAGCGCTCTGAAAGATCGCAAACTTGCTGACGAACCCCGCTGTCAATGGAATACCCGCCATTGACAGCAGGAACAGTGTCAGTGTGCCGGCCGCTTTGGGTGAGTATCTGCCGAGTCCGGACCAATGGAGGATGTCAGTTGCTTCTTGGCCGTCGGGTTGTCTGATCGTCGAGATCACGGCAAATGCACCCAAGGTTGTTACGGCGTACGTGACGAGGTAGAACATCGTCGCGGACAACCCATCCTGGGATCCTGACAGTCCCAGCAGCAGAAATCCAACGTTCGTGATGGACGAGTAAGCGAGCAAGCGCTTGATGTCCGTCTGGGTAACTGTCAGCACAGCAGCGACCAGCATCGTGAGGACGGCGCAGCCCCAGAGAACCGGGCGCCAGTCGGTGACCAGATTCGGCAGAGCGACGTAAAAGACGCGCAACATAGCGCCGAAGGCCGCGATCTTCGTCGCGGCGGACATAAATCCGGTGACCGGAGTCGGCGCGCCTTGGTACACGTCGGGCACCCACCAATGGAACGGAACCGCACCTACTTTGAACAGCAACCCGGCCGATAGCAGGCCAACTCCGGTAATGGCCAACGATATTGGACCGCCTTGGCCGGACAGCGATTCGGCGATACCCGACAATGTCAGTGTTCCGGAGTATCCGTAGACGAGTGCGACGCCATAGAGGAAGAGCGCAGATGAGAACGCTCCCAACAGGAAGTACTTCAAAGCGGCTTCCTGCGACATCAGCCTGCGACGTCGTGCGAGCCCACAAAGCACGTATAGGGGCAGCGAAAGCACTTCCAACGCGACGAACATGGACAGAAGGTCAGCAGACGCGCAGAATGCCAACATTCCGCCGGTCGTGAGCAGAAACAACGGAAATATCTCAGTCTGGACGATCCCAGCGGCGTCGGCCCATTGCTCTTCGCGGCTGTCAGGAATCAGCGACCCTTGGCGGGCGAAGGCGGCGAGTCGGTGTTCGGTGATCAGCGCCACCGTTGATAGGCCGACCACCAGAATCGCGCCTTGGAAAAACAGTGTCGGTCCGTCCACCATGACGGAGCCCATCACCGCGGTGCCGTGGTGGGACCCAACAAGTAGCACCGCGACGAAGGCAGACCCGAGCGCAGCCACAGTCAACGTGGCCTGGGCGCGGTACCGAGCATCTTGGGGTAGCAGCGCCTCGATGAGTATCCCGGCCACTGCGGCTCCGAAGACGATCAGCATCGGAGACAACAACGCGTACTCGATGCTGGGCTTGAGAATTGTCATTGCGCATTCATCCTCGACGCAGGAACGGTCTGGATATATGAGATCGCGGGGTTGATCACGTCAAGCGCCACCTTCGGATACACACCGAGCACCAGAAGAAGCGCGATAAGTGGAGCGACGACGATGACTTCACGAAGTTCGAGGTCGCGGAAGTGCCGTGTTTGGTCAAGGACCGGTCCGGTCATCATTCGCTGGTAGGTCCACAGGATGTAGACCGCGGAGAGCACCAGGGCGGTCGCGGCGAACACCGCCAGCACTGGGTAGCG
>NZ_LZTB01000057.1 GCF_001665685.1 Mycobacterium sp. 852013-50091_SCH5140682 | reverse complement strand
TATGCGATCGTCGGCAGCGTCAGATGTGTATAAGAGACAGCCGGCGGCGGGGGCGCGAGCGCAGGCATCTTGAGGGTCGCCGACGCGCCCGCGGCTGCCTCGGCCAACGCATTGGCGAAGTCGTGGCAGGTGTCGTACCGGTCCTTGGGATCTTTCGCCAAACCCTTGGCCATCACCGAATCAAACACGGCCAGTTCAGGTTTGGTGGCCGCGAGCTTGGGAACCGGGGAGCTCAGGTGGTGGCTGATGACGACTGCCGGGTTGCTGTGCGCATACGGCGGCGACCCGGTGAACAGGCGGTAGGCGGTGGCGGCCAGCGAGTACTGGTCGGCCCGGCCGTCGAGGGTCTGGCCCATCAGCTGTTCAGGCGCGGTGTAGGACATCGAGCCCACAGTGATGTTGGTGGACGTCAACCCGTTCACCTCGTCGGCCCGGCGTGCGATGCCGAAGTCGGTGAGCATGATCCTGCGTTTGGCACCGTGTTTGCCGGCGACCAGTATGTTGGCCGGTTTGACGTCGCGGTGCAGCAGCTTTCGCTGATGGGCGTAGTCGAGCGCGTCGCCCACCGCGGCTATGATCTCGATCACATCGGCGGCGGGCATCCCGGACGGATACACGTCGTGCAGCAGCCGGGCGGCGTCGTGACCGTCGACGTAGTCCATCGAGATCCACAACCGGCCTTCGAACTCGCCTCGATCGTGGACGCCCACGATGTGTGGGTGCCACAGCGTGGCGGCCATGTCGGCTTCGCGGATGAACCGCTGCCGGAACTCATTATCTGCGCTAACGGTCTGCGGAAGCACCTTCAGGGCGTCTTCGCGCGGCAGCCGGGGATGGGCCGCCAGATAGACCTCGCCCA
This sequence comes from Mycobacterium sp. 852013-50091_SCH5140682, assembly GCF_001665685.1. Classification (GTDB taxonomy): domain Bacteria; phylum Actinomycetota; class Actinomycetes; order Mycobacteriales; family Mycobacteriaceae; genus Mycobacterium. The sequence goes on along the minus strand of NZ_LZTB01000057.1, from coordinate 196,086 downwards.
TGCCACCAGTGCCCACCAACCTGACGATGGTGAACCCCGCGAAGACTTGACCGCTAGCCAACGGCATGGGCGCAGACTACCGGGCGAGTGCCAGTCGCCACGACTTTGTGGCCCTATGGTGACCGCAAGTCAGACCGGTGACCATGCCGAGCCGCCGGAGCAGTCGTAGCTTGGTGTAGTGAGTCTTCCCAAGGATCTGCCTCGCACGGTCGGTGAGCTGCGCGCATCCGGGCACCGTGAGCGAGGCGTCAAAGCCGAAATTCGGGAGAATCTGCTGGCGGCCCTTGCCGACCGGCGTGACGTATGGCCCGGCATCCTCGGATTTGACGACACCGTGATTCCGCAACTGGAGCGGGCCCTGATCGCCGGACACGACGTGGTGCTGCTGGGCGAACGCGGTCAGGGCAAGACGCGACTGTTGCGGGCGTTGACCGGGCTTCTCGACGAGTGGACACCGGTGATCGCCGGCGCCGAACTGGGGGAGCACCCCTACAGCCCGATCACGCCGGAATCCATCCGGCGTGCTGCCGATTCCGGTGAGGACCTGCCGATCGAATGGCGGCACCGCAGCGAGCGGTACACCGAGAAGCTCGCTACTCCGGACACCAGCGTCGCCGACCTGGTCGGTGACATCGACCCGATCAAGGTGGCCGAGGGCCGCAGCCTCGGCGACCCCGAAACCATCGCCTACGGCCTGATTCCGCGGGCGCATCGCGGCATCGTGGCCGTCAACGAGCTGCCGGACCTCGCCGAGCGGATCCAGGTGTCGATGCTCAATGTGATGGAGGAGCGCGACATCCAGGTGCGTGGCTACACGCTGCGGCTGCCGCTCGATGTGCTCGTCGTCGCCAGCGCCAACCCCGAGGACTACACCAACCGCGGTCGCATCATCACCCCGCTCAAGGACCGGTTCGGCGCTGAGATCCGCACGCACTACCCGCTGGAGATCGAATCCGAGATCGGAGTGATCCGCCAGGAGGCGCACCTGTCCGCCGAGGTGCCCGACTATCTGCTCGGCGTGCTTGCCCGCTTCTCGCGCAATCTGCGGGAGTCGAGCTCGATCGATCAGCGATCGGGTGTGTCGGCGCGGTTCGCCATCGCGGCGGCCGAGACGGTCGCCGCCTCGGCCCGGCACCGTGCGGCGATCATCGGCGAGGACGATCCGGTGGCGCGCGTGGTGGATCTCGCCACCGTGATCGATGTGCTGCGCGGCAAGTTGGAGTTCGAGACCGGCGAGGAAGGCCGTGAGCAGGCCGTGTTGGAGCATCTGTTGCGCCGGGCAACCGCCGACACCGCGCAACGGCTGTTGGGCGGCATCGACGTCGGCCCCGTGGTGGCTGCTGTCGAGGAGGGCTCACCGGTGACCACCGGCGAGCGGGTGTCCGCCAAGGACGTACTGGCAGCCCTTCCCGCCCTGCCTGCACTGGACGCGGTGGCCGCACGACTGGGAGCCCGATCGGTCGGAGAACGGGCCGCAGCGATCGAACTGGCCCTGGAAGCGCTCTATCTGGCCAAGCGCATCGACAAGGTGTCGGGCGAGGGGGAGACGGTCTATGGCTAGTGGCCAGGCGGCCAGAGGGCACGGGCACACCTCGCGGTATTCGCGATACAGCGGCGGCCCGGATCCGCTGGCGCCCCCGATCGATCTGCGCGACGCACTCGAGCAGATCGGCCAGAACGTGATGGAGGGCAGCTCGCCGCGCCGCGCGCTCTCGGAGTTGCTGCGCCGCGGGACGCGTGACATGCGTGGCACCGACCGGCTGGCCGCCGAGGCCAATCGGCGTCGGCGGGAACTGCTGTCCCGCAACAATCTTGACGGCACGTTGCAGGAGATCAAGAAGCTGCTCGACGAGGCCGTGCTTGCCGAGCGCAAGGAGCTCGCCCGAGCCCTCGACGACGACGCCCGCTTCGGCGAACTGCAGCTCGAGTCGCTGTCGCCGTCACCCGCCAAGGCCGTGCAAGAGCTCTCGGAGTACTCGTGGCGCTCGCCGGAGGCCCGCGAAAAGTATGAGCAGATCAAGGATCTGCTCGGTCGCGAGATGCTCGATCAGCGTTTCGCCGGCATGAAGCAGGCGCTGGAGAACGCCACCGACGAGGACCGCCAGCGGGTCAACGACATGCTCGACGACTTGAACGACCTGCTGGACAAGCACGCCCGCGGCGAGGACACCCAGCAGGATTTTCAGGACTTCATGGACAAGCACGGCGAGTTCTTCCCGGAGAACCCGTCGAACATCGACGAGCTGCTCGACTCGCTCGCACAGCGCGCGGCCGCCGCGCAACGTTTCCGCAACAGCCTCTCGGCGCAGCAGCGCGCCGAGCTGGATGCCCTGGCGGAGCAGGCTTTCGGGTCTCCGTCGCTGATGAACGCGCTGAACCGGCTCGACGCCCACCTGCAAGCCGCGCGTCCCGGCGAGGACTGGTCGGGGTCGCAGCGGTTTTCCGGTGACAACCCGATGGGCATGGGCGAGGGCGCGCAGGCGCTGTCTGATATCGCCGAACTGGAGCAGCTCGCTGACGCGCTGTCGCAGAGCTATTCCGGGGCCACGATGGAGGACGTCGACCTCGACGCGCTGGCGCGTCAGCTGGGCGACCAGGCCGCCATCGATGCCCGCACGCTCGCCGAGCTGGAGCGGGCCCTGGTCAGCCAGGGCTTCCTGGACCGCGGCTCCGACGGGCAGTGGCGGCTGTCGCCCAAGGCCATGCGTCAACTGGGCCAGACCGCCCTGCGTGATGTGGCGCAACAACTTTCGGGCCGGCACGGGGAACGCGACACCCGTCGGGCCGGCGCGGCGGGCGAGCTGACGGGAGCGACCCGGCCCTGGCAGTTCGGCGACACCGAGCCGTGGAACGTCACCCGCACGGTGACCAACGCGGTGTTGCGGCAGGCGGGCACCGGTGTCGCGGAGCGGCCGATCCGGTTCGCCGTCGAAGACGTCGAGATCTCCGAGACCGAGACCCGCACCCAGGCGTGTGTAGCGCTGCTGGTCGACACCTCGTTCTCGATGGTCATGGAGAACCGCTGGCTGCCGATGAAACGCACGGCGCTGGCGCTACATCATCTCGTCAGCACGCGGTTCCGGTCAGATGCGTTGCAGATCATCGCGTTCGGACGCTACGCGCGCACGGTCAGCGCCGCCGAGTTGACCGCGCTGGAAGGGGTTTACGAGCAGGGCACCAATCTGCATCATGCGTTGGCGTTGGCGTCGCGGCATCTGCGGCGGCATCCCAACGCGCAGCCCGTCGTTCTCGTGGTCACCGACGGCGAACCCACCGCCCACCTGGAGGGATACGACGAGGGGGCCGAAGTGTTCTTCGACTATCCACCGCACCCCCGCACCCTCGCGCACACCGTGCGCGGTTTCGACGAGGTCGCCCGGCTCGGTGCGCAGGTGACGATCTTCCGGCTCGGCAGCGATCCGCAGCTGGCGCGGTTCGTCGACCAGGTCGCGCGGCACGTCGCCGGTCGCGTGGTGGTGCCCGATCTCGACGGGCTGGGTGCCGCGGTCGTCGGCGACTATCTGCGAACCCGCCGACGCTAAGTGCCCTGCGCCCGCCGGACCAGACGGCGGACGATTTCGTGCCCCGCCATGACCGCGTGCAGGGGACCCCACTCGGCGGGGAGGTAATCGCGGGCCCGCACCAATCGTGCTGCCAATTCCGGTGATTCGTCGTGCAATATGCGTCGCGCCCGACGCGCATGGAACGTGTTCGACGCGATCTTGATGGCCGGAGCGTCGGACAACAGCGGTATCGAATTCCTGATGTTCTCGACCGTCGTGCGCGACTGATCGTCGAGGTGAATGTTGGCCGCGGGCACTCCGCGTGACACGACGGCATAGTTGGCCATCATCTGCGCTTCCGAGAGTTCGGACCGCACGGCTCCGCCCGAGAACACGAAGCGCGCATGTGACGGATCGGTCGAGCGCATCGCGATGCGCACGCGCCAGCGGTGCAGGACAGGCTCGGGGCAGCCGAGAACGAGAATCGCCTCGCCGGGTGTGATCCGGCCGGGGTCAAGACCGTCGGCAGGCAGCGCGTCCCGTGATGCCCGCCATGTTCTCCATTCACACCACGCCAATACCGCACCGGCCGTGACCGTCGCGAGACGGAGGTTTCTGGTCCACGTGCTCATGGCGCCATTATCGTGCGTCCATTTCGACGACAGTGTTGCGCAGCCGGCCACGCAGCGACATTTGCGTCGAATTCGAGGCCGGGGGAGCCGAAATCGCTCGGCGTGCGTCTAAGCAGGTGTGCGCATTCCGTTCGTCGGCAGCGACGCCGTAGCCGCAGGTCACCTCACCAAGGGCCAACTGCGGCATCGGTACCGGCCGATCTATCGCGACGTGTACGTGCCGCTACGGCACCAGGTATCCCTACGAGATCGGATTCGCGGCGCGACGCTCACGTCCGGCGGCGTGATCGCCGGGGTGGCCGCGTCGGCGGTCCATGGCGCGAAATGGGTCGATGACGACGTCCCCGTCGAGGTGTTCACCGCGGGAAGGCACCAGCGTGGCCTGGTGATCCGCTACGACACGCTGCACGCCGACGAGGTCATGACAGTCGCAGGCATGCGCGTCACCACGCCTGCGCGTACCGCGTTCGACCTGGCCCGCCGCTTGCCTCGCGGCAAGGCCATCGAACGCCTGGATGCGCTCATGAACGCCTGCCCGTTCTCGCTCGAGGACGTCATGCTGATCGCCAAACGTCATCCCGGGGTCCGTGGCCTGCGTCGCCTCCGCGTGGCATTGCCACTCGTCGACGGCGGAGCCGAGTCGCCGAGGGAGACGTGGTTGCGGCTGCTGTTCGTCGACGCGGGATTACCCAGGCCGGCCACTCAATTCGTCGTCTCTGACCACGGCCGCTACGTGCGACGGATTGACATGTGCTGGGAGGAGTTCAAAGTGGGTGCCGAGTATGACGGCGAGCAACACCTCACCAGCCGTTCTCAGTACGCCCTGGATGTCCGGGTGAACCGCGTGCTGCAGCGCCTCGGCTGGCACGTCATCCATGTCATCAAAGAGGACGACGGCCGGGACATCGTCGACCAAGCACGCACAGCGCTGCGCTCACGTGGCTGGCAGGACAGCACGCGTGAGCGCGTCCGCTGAGCCGACCGTGGCGAGCGCCTGGGTGTGCTCGGCGGGTGTCCCGTATCCCCAGTCGACCAGGATGGTGGGGACGCCGTGTTCGGCTGCCCCGACGACGTCGTGCAGGCGATCGCCGACCATCACGGGATTGCTGGTGTCGACGCCGTCGGCGCTCAGCCGACGCAGTGCCTCGCCGACGATCGACGCCTTGTCACTGATGGTTTCGTCTCTCGACGCGCCTGAGACCGTGACGAAATAGTCGGCCAGGCCGAGCCGGCCGAGCACCTCGATCGCGGTGTGTTCAGGCTTCGACGTCGCCACCGCCATGGGAATACCTTGCTGCGCAAGTGCTTCCAGAGCCGGAAGGACCTCGTCGAACGGCCGGATGTCGGCATTGCCGATCCGTTGATAGTGCTTGCGGTACACCTGCCGCGCGTGCTCGGCCGTGGCGTCGTCGAACCCGAACCGCACCCGGAACGACTCTGCCGGTGGCGGGCCCACCCAGGTGCGCAGTTCGGCAGGCGGCGGGACGGGCAGGCCCAGCTCGCTCAGCGCCGCGGCGAAGGATTCGGTGATGTTCTTGGCGGAGTTGGCGATGGTGCCGTCGAGGTCGAACAGCACGCAGGTCCACTTGGTGTCGGGAGAACTCACTCGCCAACCCTAATCGGGTCGCGTGTGCCGATGGTGGCGGCCAAACGCGCCGAGTTCGACGAAAACGCTGCTCCCGGCGACGTGAACACGACACTTGCGTTGAAGTCGAGCTCCGCAGCATTGTGTACTTGTCGACAATCAGCAATCTCGCTATGCTGATCACGAGCGGCTCGCTCGGACAATTCGCGGTCACGAAGACCGCTCCCAGTGCAAAGGACACACACGATGACCAGGAAGCTCGGCGGCATCCTTGCCGCGGTATCCACCCCATTCGGTGCGGATGGCGAGGTCGACGAGAGCCGGCTGCGGTCTCATGTCGACTTCCTGATCGACAATGGTCTGCACGGCCTGGTGCCGGGTGGTAGCACCGGCGAGTTCGCGGCACTGACGCTCGACGAGCGCAAGCGGGTCAACGAGATCGTCATCGAACAGGCCGCGGGCCGGGTTCCCGTTGCGCCGCAGACCGGTTCGACGCGCACTGCCGAGGCGGTCGAGTTGTCCAAGCATGCCGCGGCCGCCGGAGCCGACGCGGTGCTGGTGGTGCAGCCGTTCTACGAGGCGCCGACGCGTCGTGAGGTCATCGAGTACTTCGCCACCGTCGGCGAATCAGCGGGCATCCCGGTGATCGCGTACAACCTGCCGGGCGTGACCGGCATGAACCTGGACCGGCCGTTCTACCGTCAGCTGCTTGAGCGCACCGACGCGGTCAAGTACGTCAAAGACACCTCCGGGTCCATCGAGCAGGCCTTCGATCTGATCTTCAACCTCGGCGACGTGATCGACACCTTCGTCGGCTGGGACACCATCGTGCTGCCGGCATTCTCCGCGGGCGCTGCCGGATCCATCTGGGGCGCACCGAATTTCGCCCCGAAGGAATGTGTCGCCATCTTCGAGCTGGCCAAGGAAGGCAAGACCGCCGAGGCCTTGGCCATCTTCAAGCGCCTGTGGAACGTGTTCGACTTCCTGGGCAAGGAAGGCTATGCCGTGTCGACCAAGGCGGTCGCGCAGGCCGTCGGCATCGATCTGGGCAGTGCCCGCGCCCCCTACGGCGACCTTGAGCCCGAAAAGCTCGATGAATTGCGCAAGCTGGTCGCCGAGACCGGACTCAACTACGCCTAACGTTCTGTACCGGGTCACCGGGGTCGTGGCTGCAACCGCGGCCCTGGCGACGCGAGCGCGCCGAGCCGAGGAGGACGCATGCGCTGGAGTCGGATGATCAACGTGGTGAAGTGCCACGTGGGCGGTGAGATCAACAACGTCGTCACCGGCGGCATCGGTGACGTGCCCGGCGCCACCGTGTTCGAGAAGATGAAGTTCTTCCGCGATCACGACGACGACCTGCGCAAGCTGCTGCTGCACGAACCCCGCGGCTCCGTCACTCATTGCGTGAATTACGTTGTGCCCGCCACTGATCCAGAAGCCCAGCTGGGCTATGTGATCTCCGAGTCGACGGAGTATCCGGCGATGTCAGGCTCGAACACCATCTGCGTCACCACCGCGCTACTGGAAACCGGGATGATCCGCATGGTCGAACCGGTCACCGACGTCGTGCTCGAGGCGCCCGCCGGGCTGATCCGCATTCGCTGCACCTGTCAGGACGGCAAGGTGACCAGCGTCGAGTTCGAGAATCAGCCCGCGTTCGCCTATCGATTGGCCGCGCCGCTGGAGCTCGAGGGCTATCCGACGCTGACCGTCGACGTGGCCTGGGGTGGCATGGCCTATGTGCTGGCATCGGCGCAGGAACTGGGCCTGCAGCTGACCCCCGACGAGGCCCGTGACCTGTGCGAACTCGGTCAGCGCGTGAAAACTGCTGCTGCTGAACAGATTCCGGTGACCCACCCGGAGAACCCCGAGTTTGCAGGAATCACCCAGACGGAGTTCGTCGGCCCGCTGGACCGGGTGGACGGCGTGCTGACGTCACGCAACGCCGTCATCGTCTCGCCCGGACGCCTCGACCGCTCACCGTGCGGCACCGGGACCTCGGCCCGGCTTGCGGTGCTCAAGGCCCAGGGGCTGATCGATGTCGGCGAGCCGTTCATCCACGAGTCGGTGATCGGGTCGCAGTTCGGCGCCCGCATCGACCGCATGAGCACCGTCGGGCCATACGACGCCGTCATCCCGCGGATCAGCGGCCAGGCCTACATCACCGAGATCAGTCAGGTCGGGCTCGACCCGGCCGATCCTTTCCCGACGGGATACAAGCTGTCCGACACCTGGCCGGTGTGAGCCGAATTCGACGCAAGTGTCGTGCGGACGCCCGTTGCGCGGCATTTTCGTCGAACTCGCGGAGCCTTGCCTAGGCTGGCGACATGACGGCAGAGCCGGAACCCGACGACCAGACCAACGAGCCGACCGAAATCACTTTCGACGAACACCTGCACCCCGCGCGGCCTCGGGCGTTGCGGTTTCGCCCGAGGGTCAAGTCGCCGTTCGTCCGCCGTTCGGTGGCCCAGGACGGGCCCGCCACCGGCGACAACCCGGCATATGTGTCCTGGCTGCTCAGCCAGTCGATGCTGGCCGACGCCAACGAGATCAGCCAGCAGTTTTCGGGCCAGGGCTCGATGTGGCAGAACCCCTATGCCACGCCCAGCCCGCGGGGCGCCGTCGAGACCGCGGCGGTCTGGTTCACGGCGTATCCGCTTTCGCTGATCACCCGTCCCGGGGAGTCGTTTCTCAAGGCCATGGCCGATGAGGACATGTGGAAGGCGTTCGCCGAGATCGGCGTCGATGCGATCCACACGGGCCCGGTCAAACGTGCGGGCGGCATCTCGGGCTGGCAGCTGACGCCGAGTGTCGACGGGCACTTCGACCGGATCAGCACTCAGATCGACCCGGCATTCGGGACCGAGGAAGAGTTCCGGCAGATGTGCGGGACGGCCAACTGGTACGGCGGCACCATCATCGACGACATCGTGCCCGGACACACCGGCAAGGGCGCGGATTTCCGGCTGGCCGAGATGAAATACGCCGACTATCCGGGCATTTACCACATGGTCGAGGTCGACCCCCTGGACTGGGGCCACCTGCCCGAGGTCCCGGCGGGCCACGATTCGGTCAACATCGACACCGTCACCGAGGACTGGCTCGACAAGGCCGGGTACATCATCGGGCGGCTGCAGCGGGTGATCTTCTACGCCGAAGGCGTCAAGGAGACCAACTGGAGCGTCACCCGCCCTGTCATGGGCATCGACGGCGTGGAGCGGCGCTGGGTCTATCTGCACTACTTCAAGGACGGGCAGCCGTCCATCAACTGGCTGGACCCGTCGTTCGCGGGTATGCGGCTGGTGATCGGCGATGCGCTGCATTCCCTGGCCGACCTGGGCACCGGTGGACTTCGCCTGGACGCCAACGGTTTTCTGGGTGCGGAGAAGACGGCAGCCGAGGACAGCACCGCCTGGTCGGAGGGCCACCCGCTCTCAGAGGCGGCCAACCACCTGATCGCCAGCATGGTCCGCAAGGTGGGCGGGTTCACATTCCAAGAGTTGAACCTGACCATCGACGACATCCGGGAGATCGGGGAGGCCGGCGCTGACCTGTCCTACGACTTCATCAACCGCCCGGCCTACCAGCATGCGTTGGCCACCGCAGATACCGAGTTCCTGCGGTTGACGCTGCGCACCACCCTCGAACTCGGCGTCGAGCCGGCTTCGCTGGTGCATGCGTTGCAGAACCACGACGAGCTGACCTACGAGCTGGTGCACTGGTCGACCGGCCACCGCGACGACATCTACACCTTCCGGGGTGAGGAGGTCACAGGGGAAGCCCTGGGCGACATCATCCGTGGCGACCTCACCGAGAAGCTCACCGGTGAGAATGCCCCGTACAACCTGGTTTTCACCACCAACGGCATCGCCTGCACCACTGCGACCGTCATCGCCGCGACGCTGGGCATCACCGATCTCGACGACATCGAGGATATCGATCGGATCCGGCGGGCTCACCTGTTGCTGGCGATGTTCAATGCGCTGCAGCCGGGCGTGTTCGCGCTGTCGGGCTGGGACATGTGCGGGATGCTGACGTTGCCGCGCGCCGACGTCGAGGAGCTGCTGCACGGCGGCGACACCAGGTGGATTCACCGCGCCGCGCACGACCTGATGGGGCACAATCCGACGGCAACCCGATCGATCGCCGGGATGCCCAGGGGGAGAAGCCTTTACGGGTCGATCCCGGAGCAGCTCGCGGACGAGACCAGTTTCCTGCGGCAGCTGCAGGCCATTCTGCGGGTGCGCAAGCACTACGAGATCGCGACCAGCCGACAGGTCGACATCCCCGAGGTGTCCCATCGCGGCATGCTGGTGCTCGTCCATGAGCTCGCGGGCGGTGACCACCAGCTCACGGTGCTCAACTTCGCCAACGAGGAGATCGCGGGCACTGTCCGCTCGAAGGCACTGCCGCCCGGCGCGTCGGTGTCGGACATGTTCACCGGCAAGCCCTTGGCGACCGTCGACGATCTGCACAGCTTCGCGATCGAAATGCCCGCCCACCACGGCATGTCGCTGCTGGTGGACGGGCTCGAAACGGTCGGTAAGAAAGAGTCTCAGCCCAGCCGATAGGTGAACTGGTACTTGCTGCCGTCGGGCGTGATGTGGGCCAGCGCCATTTCCCCGCGCGCCGCGAAGTAGCGTCCGGTGCCGCCGGTGATGGACAAGACCGAATCCGCGGCGTCGAAAAATGGGCCCTGGACAGTGATCTGGCCGTCGGCGAGGCTCAGTGTCCAGCCGCAGTCCCACTCCACGCCGACCACGGTGCGGGTGCACACGCCGGTGGATTTGCCCACGGGTTGCCCGTCGGCGGCGTCGAAGACCTCGTTGGAAAAGGTGAGCAGATCGCCGACGCTGTCGCCCTTGGCGCCGAGATCGGTGACGGTGTCGGTCGTGGCGTGTTCGATCACCGTGACGGTGCCGGGATCGGCAGTTGCCGCGGCCGATGTGGCGACAGCGACACCACCCAGTGCCGCGACGGCGATCATGAGGCTGGGAACAGCGTTGGGGCGCATGGTTTTTCTCCTGATGTCGGTCAGTGTTCGAGGGAGGTTTCGGGAACGGTACCCGCGCGGCGCAAGGCCCGCAGGCGATCGGCGACCTCGATCGCGTCGTTCTCAGGGATGTCGACGCTGTGGCGGTCGGGCTTGCCGAGCAGCAGATACATCGCGCCGGAACCGATCACGACCACCAGGCCGATGGCCACGATCCAGCGATTGACGAATCCTTCGGACCCGGGCACGGGGATCACCATCAGGATCATTGCGGTGATGCCGTAGAGCAGCGCGATGACGTTGACGGCCATACCGAAGCGGCCGAGAGTCCAGACCCCGCCGGGACGCCAGCCCTTCAGGCGCTGGCGCAGTGCGGCGAGCACCACGGCTTGGAATGCGATGTAGATGCCGCACACCGCGAATGCCGTGATGCGGGGGAGTGCGTCAGGATTCCAGTAGACGAAGAGGCACAAGACGATCGGCACCAGGCACGCGGTCAGCAATGCGTTCGTCGGCACGTGGTTGGCCGACATGCGCGACAGCCAGGAGCTGGCGGGAAGCATGCGGTCTCGCGCGAACGAGTACAGCAGCCGGCTGGCCGCAGCCTGCAGCGAGAGCACGCAGGAGACGAAGGCCGTCACAGCGATGACGAGAAACAGCTTGGATCCGAGATGGCCGAGTGCGCCGTCGAGGATGGACGGGATCGGGTCGGTCACTGCGCCGTTGACGATCTCCTGCAGGTTCGGGGCCGCCAGCACGTAGCCGACGTACGACATGAGCGCAGACACGCCGCCGATGACGATCGTGAGGATCATCGCCTTGGGAATACCGCGGCCCGGGTCGGCGACCTCTTCGGCGACATCGCCGCATGCCTCGAATCCGTAGAACAGGAACAGGCCCGTCAACGCCGACGCGATGAACGCGAGGACGTACGGCTGATCGCCGCCCGCGCCCATCGAGTCGAACAGGATGCCGAACGAGTGCTTACGTTCGAACAGCAGCAGATACAGCCCTAACGCGATGACGCCGATCAACTCGGCGGCCAGACCGATGCGCGCGATGCGGGCCAGGGCCTTGGTCCCGCTGAAGTTGAACGCCAGGGCCAGGAGTAGCAGACCCACGGCGATCGCGAGGCCGCTGAGGTCCGACGCCGCGATGCCGAACAGCGGTCCGACGAACGCCGCGCCGAATTCGGCGACCGACGTGACGGTCACGATCATGGCGCAGAGGTAGATCCAGGAGACCAGCCAGGCGTACTTGCGTCCCCACAGCCGGCGTGTCCACGGGTAGATGCCGCCGGCGACGGGGTACTGCGAGACCACTTCGCCCATCACGAGTGCGACGGTCATCTGACCGAGCCCGACGATCACGATCCACCACATGGACGGCGGACCGCCCAGCGTGAGACTGAACGCGAACAGCGAGTACACGCCCACCAGCGGGGACAGGTAGGTGAATCCCAGCGACAGATTGGCGAACAAGCCCATCGAGCGCTTGAACTCGCCCGTGTAGCCGAGCACGGCCAGCTGCTCGTCGTCCCCGTTACGGGCACTTTCGTTCGGCGTGGTCATCGAGTCGAATCTCTCCCTCACTCAGTCATGAATGAATGAGAGTGTGTGCCACGCCACTGCTCCACGACACGTGACGTGTTGGAGCGTCAGTGGTGCGCGGCACGCCGAATTGGCGCTTGCCAAGAACTCCTAGGCCGCGGGGCGAAGCCGGGCAATGATGCCGTCGAGGTCGATGGCAAACATCTCGGGTCGGAACACGTGGCCGCCGGGCACCTCATGCCAGTCTTGGGGAATGCCTGCGGCGTCGAGCAATCCGCGGAACTCTCGCTGGCCGGCGAGCACCTCGGTCTCGTTCGCGCTGTCGAACCAGTTGATCGGGTCCGGGCTGGTGCCGGCCACCAGGAAGACCCGCTTGTTGCGGTAACTTTCGATGCGCTCGACCGGGTTGTCGGCGCTGACCCTGGCCTGGTCCCACAGCGGTGCGCCGTAGACCGTTCCGCCGGCCAGGTCGAGAACTGCCGATGTGATGTTGGCCCAGTGCACGACGAGTCCGAAGTCGCGGCGCAGGCTCGCCGGCCCCGAGTGGGCGCTCACCGACGCGAAATGGCCGTAGTACTTGGCGGCGTACTTCAGGGCGCCGAAGCCGCCCATCGAGAATCCGCCCACTGCGCGTCCGTCGTATTCGGCATAGGCACGGAAGTTCGCTTCGATCCAGGGCAGCAATTGGGCGATGTGGAAGGTCTCCCAGTTGCGCGGCCCGACGAATGAACTGACGGGATTGGAGTACCAGCCCGCGTGCCCGCCGTCGGGCATCACGACGATGATCGGCTTACCCGCTGTCCAGTCGCGGATGCCCATGAAGTCGAACGAGCGGAAATCGTCGTTGCCACCGTGGTACATGTACAGCACGGGATAGGTGCGGCCGCTGCTCTGATAGTCGTCGGGCAGCAGCACATTGACGCCGGGGTTCCACCCGATGGCGTCGGTCTGGAAGCGGTAGTACCAGAGCCGCGGGTCGCTCTCGTTGCGGTCGACGATGCGCAGACCGAAGCCGTCGCTGCGCCCGGCGAAGATGATCAGCGACTGCCCGACCGATAAAGCGTTGGGGTCGGCGATGCCGTTGACGGTGGCGATCACGGGGAAGAAGTTGGCGTCACCGTAGAAGCGCAACGCCAGTGCCGACAACGTATCCCCGGAAGCAACGTGGTATTTCGTGACGTTCGGGATGATCAGCTGCTGACCTGCGACCAGTGCCGAGTTGTCGGCGATGCCGCTGGATGCGGCGATCAAGTGGGCCAGGCCCGCGTCGCCGTAGAAGCGCACGGCCAAGTCCGACAAGGTGTCTCCCGCGGCGGCGGGGTACCGGGTGAAGTCGGGAAAGATGAGCTGTTGTCCGATATTGATGACGTTGGGGTCGGTGACGCCGCTGGCGGTGGCGACCAGCCGGTACAACTCGGCTTCGCCGTAGTAGCGCAACGCCAATGCCCACAGCGTTTCTCCCGCGACCACCGTGTGTGTTCTGACCATTTCCGTCTCACTCCCCTCGCGTCGAAACAGGCTCTACTTCGATTGTGCGCCCGTTTCAGGGGAATCGGTGGAATGGAATTGGTAGCCGGCCGATTCGTCGTCGACGCGCCACACGTCGACCTCGCCGTCGATGAAACAGACGAGCCAGCAGATGCCGGAGGCGGACGGCACCGTCATCGCGATCTGGGCCCACGGGGTGTAGCGGTGGGGGTCTCGCGAATCCAGACGCCGCACGTATTGGCGTACCCGGACATCTGGGTCGGTCGTTGCGGTGCCGTCTTCCTCGGTCATGACAGGCTCAGGATGACCTGCTTGGTGCGGGTGAATTCCTCGAGTCCCGCGGTGCCGCCTTCTTTGCCGTAACCCGAACCTTTGAACCCGCCGAGCGGACCTTCCGGTCCGACGGCCATGTGGTTGTTCACCCACACCACGCCCGCCTCAATTGCGTTGACATTGCGCAACGCTCGGCCGATGTCGCGGGTCCACACCGAGGCGGCCAGCCCTTGTTCGACGGCGTTGGCCTTCGCGAGCGCGTCGGCTTCGTCGGTGAATGTCTGGACGGTGGCAACCGGTCCGAAGATCTCCTGCTGCACGAGATCGTCGTCCTGGCCGAGGCCGGTGATCAGCGTGGGCTCGAAGAAGAAGCCCGGCCGGTCGAGGGCGTGGCCGCCGGTGACGAGCTCAGCACCGGCGGTCCGGCCGTCCACCAGACCGACCACCCGATCGCGCTGCACCTGCGAGATGAGCGGTCCCAGAACCGTGTTGGGATCTGAGGCATCCCCGACGTTGACGGCCTTGAGCTGATCGGCCAGCGCTGCGACGAAGGTGTCGTGGATCTTCTCGCTGACCAGCATCCGCGTCGCCGACATGCACTCCTGGCCTGCGTTGAACAACACGCCGTTGGTCAGGATGGGCAACGCGGCTTCGAGATCGACGTCGTCGTAGACGATCACCGGTGCGTTGCCGCCCAGCTCGAGTACCAGTCGCTTGGGGGTGCTTCCGGCTGCGGCGGCGATCTTGCGGCCTGCCGCAGTGGAACCGGTGAACGACACCAGGTTCACGTCGGGATGACGCACGAGGGCGTCGCCGATCACGTCTCCGGATCCGTGGACGATGTTGAGCACGCCAGGCGGCAGGACCTCTTGGGCCAGTTCGGCAAAACGGATGGTGGCCAGCGGTGTCAGCTCGGCCGGTTTGATCACCACGGTGTTGCCCGCGGCCAATGCGGGCCCGAGCTTCCACACCGCCTGCCACAGCGGGAAATTCCACGGCGTGATGCCGAGGACAACGCCGAGTGGTTCGCGGCGGGTGTAGCTGCTGTTGTTCTCGACGAATTCGCCGGCCGCCTGGGCGGTGAGAACGCGTGCGGCACCGGCGAAGTGGCGCAGCGCTCCCGCGATGCCGGGCAGTTCCACATCCCTGGCCGCCGTGGTGGGTTTGCCTGCGTCAATCGTCTCCAGCCGGGCCAGTTCGTCGATGTTGTCCTCGAGGACCTTGACGAGTTGATGCAGTAGTTCGGATCGGGCGCCCGCAGTGCGCGCCGCCCACGCGGGAAACGCTGCGCGGGCCGCGGCGACGGCGCGATCGGCGTCGTCGACGGTGGACTCGGTCACCTCGGCTATCACCTCACCGGTCGACGGATTGAGCACCTCGCGGGCCTGGTCGGAGGAGCCGGGAAGTGTCTTGCCGTCAATGAGGTTCGCGACGGAGATGGTCATAGCGGAGTGCCTTTCGGTTCTGTGTGGATCAGAGGTGGCCGGTTTGCGTATCGATGGACTTGCCGCGGCGGCTCTTCGGGATCGTCATGTAGATCACTGCGCCCGCGCCGATCACCATCACCATGCCCAGCCCGACATGGATCGGGTCGGAGTAGACCAGCAGGGTGCACAGGACGGCCGACCACGCGATCGCGAGGACGAAGATCACCGGGCTCAATTTGCCGTAATGCCAAGGATGTTTGGGGAGCTTCTTCTTGAGCAGGGCGTACAGGCCGACGGTGACGACGACGCCGTAGGCCAGGCCCCACGCCAGTGCGGTCATGGCGGTCAGCACCGACAGCAGCGACGACCACAGGGCGAAGACGACCGACAGCGCGAAGATCGTCAGCGTCGCGTTGATCGGGATGCGTTGCGTGCTCACTTTGCGCATCCAGGGCGCGGCGGGAATCTGGCCGTCGCGGGCTTGCGACCACAGCACGCGAATACCGGTGAGCTGCAACATGACTACGGCGGCGAACAGGGCGACGATCGCGACCGCTTCGAAGACGTTCGCGAAGGCCGAGCCGACCGCGGTGTCGAGGATGTCCTTGACCGGCAGGGCGCTGCCCATGATGGCGGGCAGGTCCTGGATGGCCAGCATCAGCATCCCCACCATGACGACACCGACGACGTAGGACGACACGTTGGCCAGTACGGAGGCCAGCGGTGCTTTCAGCGCGGCGTTCTTGGTCTCTTCGGACGCGTTGCCGGTCGCGTCGAAGGACGATATGGCGTAGGCGGGCAGGATCATCGCGAACAGGAACGGGACGAACCAGTGGCCGCCTGTGGCGGTGCCGCCGGAGTCGGTGAGGAAGGCCAACGGCTGGGTCGGATGCTTGAAGAACACCAGCACGCCGATGAGGCCGAACACGCAGATGCATTCGGCGACGACACCGATATTGTTCAGCAGCGCCGCAACTTTGACGCCGGCGATGTTGATGATCGTGGCCAGGACGATCAGCCCGAGTGTCCAAGGCAGCGCGTCGACCGCATTCTCGAACGTCACACCGAACCAGCCGGCGATGAACGGGGCGATGCTCACCGAGCAGGCGGTGACGGCGACGGTGTGCGCGATCAGCAGCCACCAGCCGGTCTGCCATGCCAGCCAGGGCTTGCCGGTGATGCGCCCGGTGATCTGGTAGACGCCGCCGGCCAGTGGGTAGGACGACACCAGCATGGCCACGGCGAGTCCGACGGTGAACACCTGCAACGCGCCGCCGACGAGGAACGACCAGAACGCGGCAGGCCCGAAGAAGCCGATGCCGACGACCAGGGTGGTGAAAATGCCCGAGGCGATGGCGATCGAGGTGAACTGGACGCCGAACGCCGAGAACAGTCCCAGGCTGCGGTTGAGTTCCTGCTTGTAGCCGAGCTTCTCAAGGTAGGCGGCGTCGGCGTCGACTGCAGGAGTGGACGGAGGTCGACGGTGGAACACGCCAGACTCCTCGGGGGTAATCGCCATGGTGACCTCATGTTTTCAATAAGCGGGGGATGCGGCTGCGGAATGGATGACGGCTGACCCGCGACCCTTGTTTTGTACTACTGTCGACAATCTACACGTCTGGGAAGGTGATCGCAATCACTATTTGGCGGCTAGCGGCCCGTCATAGGCGTCGGCGGGAGGGGCCATCGCACGTCGACGAGCCCGCGGCCCGGCGGTCTCTGGGTGCTCAGGGCAGCGGGCATTGCGAGCTCAGGGAGCGGGCGCTTCACGCCTTCCTGGCGGCCGCTTCGGCTTGGGGCCGGCCACCGTGCACGTGCCGGTCGATTTCGGCGGTGATGGCGTCCAGATCGCCGGTGTCGATGATCTTCAGCAACCGCTTGTGATCGGCGACCATGTCGTGCAGGTCGGCGAAGGCCTGGTGATCGGCCGAGAAGAACAGTTGCAGTTGAGCTTCCCAGCTGCGCCACAACTCCAAAAGCAGTTTGTGGCCGGACAATTCATAAAATCCCCGGTGAAAGCTCATGTGAGCGTCGATGGTCGCCGTGGGATCGTTGTTGTCTGCGCCGATCTCCATGTCCTCAAGTGCGCGGGTCACCTTCACGCGCCCGCTTCCGCGCAGGCTCGGCAGCGCCAGTTCGATGGCGTATGGCTCGAGACGCTTGCGGAGGCTGGCGATTTCGGCCATCCCGTCAGCGCTGACTTCGGCGACGAACGCGCCGCGGTAGGGGATCTTGTCGACGAGCCCTTCTTCGGCGAGCAGGCCCAACGCTTCGCGCAGGGGTGCCCGGCTGACGCCGAGGTCGGTGGCGAGGTGGGTTTCGCGTAGCTGGCTTCCGGGCTTGAGGGTTCCGTCGAGGATCGCGGTACGGAGCACCTGGGCGACAGAACTCGGCGTCGTCCGTTGCGTGATTCGCCCCAGCGATACCGCGTCACGGCCTGCCTCGCTCAGCGTTGACAGCGCGCCGTCTTGCGGGACTGCAGCCATCAGGAAACTCCTCCCAGCCTTGTTGCCTAATTGTCGACAGTAGTCCTTCACGCTGTGCTGTCTACGTCGTACGGCATGTGCGGCCAGATGTCGTCGATGGGGTTGGGCAGCCAGGCTTCGTCGGTGATCAACGGGATCTCACCGGTGGCGAGCCGCTGGAGCAGCTGCCGCCCCCAGTCGACGAGGTGCACGGCTGCTCACTCCCCGGCGGCGGAGACGTAAATCGGCCCGCGCTCTATGACGGGGTCGAGGATGCCCGTCTCCAATTCGTTGGCGGCGTCCTCCAAGCCGGCGGGATCGCGGTGCTGGCCGGGATAGCCGATGAGTTTCTTGACCTGTGGCGTCATGAAGTACGCGCCGGCGATCACTGACGACAGCGGATCGAAGGTGAATTTGTCCTCGGCCCACATCTTCTTGAGGGCGCCGCGCAGCTCGCCGTCCGGCACGTCGGACAGGGCGTGCACAGCCGTCAGGACGGCGTCGAACACGTCCGCGCGCGCGGCCAGCGCGAGCTGAAGGTAGGGCTGAAACTGTTCGGCCGCACTGGCTTTGGGATTGGGGCCAGCTTCGGGGATCAGCGTGTCGGCGATGCGCAGCAGGGTGGTGAGCTCCGTGTCGGTGAGCGGACGCGGTGGCTTGGTCACCCGGGGTGGAACCGACAGACGCTTCTGATCGGACTGGATCGTCATGCCATTGCCTTTCTGGCCGTCGTCTGTTCCACGACCTTCTTGCCGACCCGCAGCGCGAGGGCGGTGATGGTGCAGGTGGGATTGGCCGATCCCGACGTGACGAAGATGCTTCCGTCGGCGATGTAGAGGTTCTCGACGTCGTGGCACTTGCCGTACGAGTCGACGACGGAGGTCTTGGGGTCGTCGCCCATGCGTGCGGTGCCCAGCAGGTGCCCGGGTTGGTCGACCCAGAGTTCTTGAGTGATAACCCGTTTGGCGCCGGCGGCCTCGTGGGCTTTGACCATCTGCTCGACGGTGAACTTGAGGAGCTTGCGGGTGTTCTCGCTGACCCGGTACTCGACTTTCGGGGCGGGCAGCCCGTCGGAATCCACCAGGGTCTTCGAGAGGGTCACGCGGTTGTGTTCCTCAGGCAGGTCTTCGGTGTTGGCCGCCCAAAGGATGCCGTTGCGGGCCGCGCGGGCCACGTCGTGGATGGCCGGACCCCAGAGCTCGTCGAAATCGAGTTCGCGGTGGGCTTCGATCGCGTTGAGCGGACCGGGTGTCGGCAGCGCGTGCAACTTGGCGCCGCGGACGAACCCGCGTGAGGCGTCGGTCTCGTAGAACTGCATGGAGTGGATCAGCTGACCGGCCGGGCCGCGCCAGCTTTCGAGGTCCTCCTCGTAGTAGCCCAGCGCGGTGCAGTTCGGATGCAGCATGAGGTTCTTGCCGACCAGGCCCGACGAATTGGCCAGGCCGTCGGGGTGGCGGTCATCTGCCGACAACAACAGCAGCCGCGGGGTGCCAATGCCGTTGGCGCACAGCACTACCGACTGTGCCGGTTGGAACCTCAGCGTGCCGTCGCGGTCGATGTACTGGGCGCCGGTGGCCAATCCGTTTTCGTCGGTGACGATCTTGGAGACCCGCGCTCCGGTGACGACCTCGGCGCCGGCTTGCTGCGCCTGAGGCAGGTAGATCAGGTCGAACGAGGCTTTCGCGCCTTGCGGACAGCCCCACTCGCAGACACCCCAGCGGGCGCACTGTTCCAGGGTCTTGTTCTTCTGGCTCGGGATCGCGTTGGTCCCGGGCCACCAATGCCAGCCGAGCGCGTTGGCCGCCGCGGCCGCTTTCATACCGGGCTTCCCCAACGGGTGCGGCGGCAGGGGATAGTCCAGGCCCTCCGGATAGGCGGTGTCCCCGCCGACGCCCGAGACACCGATGAATTCGTCGACCTCATCGTGATAGGGCTTGAGGTCGTTGTAGCTGATCGGCCAGTCATCGGCAACGCCGTCAAGGGTTTTCACGCGGAAGTCCGACGGCAGCAACCTGGGCCATTCGGCACCGTAGTAGATGGAACTGCCGCCGACGCCGTTGAACATGACCGGCCACATGTCCGAGTCGGTGACGTCGACCGGATAGTCCGACGGCAGGCCGCGGACGTTGGGGTCGTGCGCCCAATTGTGTTGGATGAGCAACTCCCATTCCGGGAAGTTGGCGGGGAAGTCGCTCGGGTTGACCCAGTCGCCCTGCTCGAGGCAGACGACGCTCAATCCGGCAGCGGCCGCCGTGTGGGTGACCACTGCACCGGACGGGCCTGCGCCGATCACCAGTACGTCGACCGGCTTGTTATCGAATGTCATTGCCTGGCCTCACTTCCTGTGCGACGTGACCTATGCGCCCGCGAGCACGCCGCCGTCGACGACGAATGCGGTGCCGGTGATAGCGGTGGAGTGGTCCGACAGCAGGAACGCTACCGAGTGGGCGATCTCGATGGGCTCGATCGCGCGTCCGATCGGTTGGAAGTCGGGCAACCCGGCCTCGAGTGCTTCTCGGCCGCCGAGTGCCTCGTAGTGCGGCACGTTGAGCGGGGTGTCGACGAAGCCGGGGCACACTGTGTTGGCGCGAATGCCCTGAGCGCCGAAGTCCAGCGCGATGGCCTTTGTCAGCGTGAGCACGGCACCCTTGCTGGCCGTGTAGGTGGTCAGCAGCTTCTCGGCGCCAATGGAATTGATCGATCCGAAGTTCACGATCGAGCCTCTGCCGGCCTTGAGCAGCTCCGGAATCGCGTACTTGGAGCCGAGGAAGACGCCCTTGACGTTGACATCGAACGTCTTCTGGAAGTCCTCGACCGAGGCGTCCAGGATGGTGCCGGGGATCAGGATGCCCGCGTTGTTGACGATGCCATCGAGCTTGCCGAAGGTGTCGACGGTGAACGCGACGAGGTCTTTGACCTGTTGCTCGTCGGTGACGTCGACAACCCGGCCGATCAGGCGGTCGTCGTCAACTTTGAGCTGCGGCAGGTGCTCCGGCGAACGAACGGTGGCGACCACCTGAGCGCCCTCTTCGTGCAGGTGGTGGGCCGTCGCCAGGCCAATGCCGCGTGCGGCGCCGGTGACGATGACGGTCTTCCCTGACAACAGCGTGCCCATCGGGTGCTCTCTTCCTGTCGATGGCCGGAGGGTCGTCCGGCGGATAGTCGAAATTGTGCATTTGTCGACAATTGGTCAATACGAGTGTGCCGTGAGAGCGCGTGGCCGTCAAGCATGAGTTTTGTGCGGGGCCGGCCGGGCGGCTGTCGAACGCGGCGATCAGGACGCCAGTGCCAGCCCCTGCCCGACGCTGTCGGTGCTCACGATGCGGTCGACGGCATGGCCGAATCGGAGTTCGACCCGGGCGATGAGATGGTCGAGCGCAGCCGCATCCGACGGGTCAGCGGCGATCGCGATGATCTGAGATGCACTGTAGCCATGCATGATCCGTGCCAGTGGTGCTGCATGCCGGGCGCTGACGGCTACGCGGCAACCCGCCTGCAACAGCTGGTGCGCGGTGCTGCGCCCACGCTCGGTGTCCGCGTCGAGTACCAGGACGACTTCGCTGTTGCGCGGCTGTGCTGACATCGTTTTCTCCTTCGCGTTCAGATGTTTCGAGCCAACCGCCGCCACCTTGGTGGCCGATGAGAAACCGATGTGATGTGCACTTGAATTGGGCGAGAAGGGGATTGGCCAGGTCGCAGACGCGCCACGCTCGGCGGGACGGGCCTTCCGTTGGGTCCCGCGGGATGACTGGGTTGTTGGCAAGCGTGGGCAGGCAAGCGGAAGTACGGGCAATACTTGATTTGCGGTGCGGGGTCTAGCAAATAATGTGCGTGATGCCGCCCACACTCGCGCCGGGGAACACGCCGAACGCGTCAGATGCCGTCGAAAATTAAGGTGTTTGTCATTGTTCTTATCGCTGACCGAACAACCGGTGAACAACATGGGTTTTCCCTTGGCGCGCTCTGTCAAAGTGCCTTACATTTCGCTCCGTCTCAGCGCCACAGCACGTCGCGGGGACCTGAATCGAGCTGCGGCGCAATGCCGAAATGACGAAGGGGTACAGGCATGGCAAAACATCGCAAGGCTTCTGAAAGATCGGTGCGCACGCGCACGTTGGTGGCCGGTGTGCTGGCCGGTGGCGCGCTGGTCGCGGTCGTCCCTGCAAGCATCGCGTCGGCGTCCACCGATCCGTCGGCTGATGCTGTCAAGCGTCCCGGATTCGGAAACCCTGCTCCTGGCGTGCGCGTCGCACAGGCCGTCGGTGACAAGGTCTTCAACCAGACGCCGGGTATCAACAAGACGCTCGACGACAGCCCGCTGGGCGAGGGCTACCACATCAACTTCGGCACACCGGCCGGCGGCGTCGACACCAGCACCCGCACGGCGAGCAACCCGAACCCGGCTCCCCTCACCACCGGCACCAACGGCGCCGTCCAGGGTGAGCTGAATGTCAACGCCGGCAAGTACTACTACGACCAGACCCAGAAGTGGGCGGAGTTGACCGTCGGCAACAAGATCCTCCCGGACGAGAGTGACCTGCCGGGCACCCTGCCGAAGGCGGTCGCCGGGGCCAACGTCCTCAATGCCACGAGCGCCAAGCCTTCCAACGCCAACAAGTCGCTTACTTGCGTCGCCGCAGCCACCTGCAACCACTGATCAGCACGAAATACAGCAGCGGGCGGGCCAATCGGCCCGCCCGTTCTTCGTCGCTACTCTTCGATCTGGTTGCGTCGCTTCTTGCGTTTGATCCCGACGCTGCCCCATAACGAGAAGCCACGGATACGCACGCGCGGGGCTCCGGGGGAGCCCTCCCCGGGAACGGACTGGTCGAAGCTGCCCATGACGGCGAGGCCATTGACTTCGACGTTGACTTCCGGTGGCACCAGAATGGTCTGCCCGCCACAAATCGAATAGCACCGGATTTCGACTTCCGGCGCGGTGAAGTCGGCATAGCGCATATCGACAACGCCGCCGCCGAAAAGGGTGAATGTGGTGAGCTTCATCGGCACATTCCACCGGCCCCGACGTTCGAATCCGCTCATGATGGCCAGCAACAGCGTCGACGGCGCGGGATGGCAAGGGCCACCTTTGTTGCATGGAATGGCGCCGGGCAGATCGTTGCTCAATCGCGCCAAATCGGCATACGTCTGCGCCGAGTAAGCCTTGGCTAACCGATCCTCGTATTCCGGCATCGGCAGGCGGCCCGCGGCTGCGGCCTCAGTGAGCAGCTGCGCCACCTGAATTCGATCAGTGTCGGCAGCTCGCGTCGACCGGCTCTGCGGCGCTGAAGTGCTCATCAGACACGAGCCTACGACGAACGCCTGCACATGCAAGACGGTTGGCCAAACTGTGGCTTCCCTCGCACCAGCGAAACCGCCAGTCTGCCGAATTTTTATCTGGCTGAACTGAGGTAATCCTGAAAAGTTTTGGTGCCGACCGCATTTTCCGGCACCAGATTGGCCCCAGCTTTGTAACCCGCGACAACACGACCGCCGAGCGTGAGACTGAACACGTGCCGCCTGCTGCCCCGCGCCGCGAGGTACATCCGCCCGAGTTCGTCGTGGCCGTGCACCGCCGGGCCCCCGATGTCGGGCACCCGCCCGGACGGAGGGGCGTCGACCAGTTCGGCCAATCTGACGGCGACATCCCGCGTGTCGATCGGCTGGAACCGCACGCCGCTCAGGGCCCACAGGACCGGTGAGAAGCGCTGGACGGCGAAGATCTTCTCGATCAGTTCGTGGAACTGGGTGGCGCGCAGGACGGTGTGCCCGACGCTCGACGCCGCCAGTGCCTCTTCGACCCGAAGCTTGGCCTTGTAGTACGGCAGCGGGATCTGGTCGATGCCGACGATCGACATGTAGACGATGTGCTCGACGCCGGCCCGGGCCGCCGCGGCGAGCAGGTTCTCCGTGGCGGTGACGTCCTTGCTGCCGGTGGGTTGCGTCGCGCAGTGGATGACGACGTCGACGCCGTCGAGCGCGGCGTCCAGGCCTGCGCCCTTGGTCAGATCGCCTTGGCACCAATGCACACCGGTGTATCCGACACGCTCCCGGCGGCTCAGCGCCCGTAGTGAGTGTCCGGCCGCCGTCACTTCCGGCACCACGTGGTGTCCGAGTGTTCCGGTGGCGCCGGTGACCAATACGCACCGAGGCATGCACCAAGGCTAGGTGCGGCTACCAAAAATCCACACCCCCGCTGCGGTGGCGATGTGCTGCGAGCGGCTCAGCCGAACGGCGAGAGTGCCTTGGCGATGCCGCCGGTGAGCTTGTCGACGGCGTTTTCCCAGGGCCCCTTGGCGTCTTTGCCCGGCCAGATCTTCTCCCACGGGCCGTTCGAGGTGGCCTGCTCCCAAGGGCCCTTGCCGCTGCTGCCACCGAAGACCTTTTCCCACGGGGCATTCGCGGTCACGGTCTCCCACGGGCCGTTGGCGGTCAACGCCTCCCATGGCGCTTGCGGAGTGCTCGCACTCGATGACTTGGACGACGTGCTGGGCGCACCGCTGGCGGTGACCGTGGTGGTCTTGCCGGACGTCGGCGGCTTGCACGGATTGGAGCAACTGACCGTGCTGCTGGGGTCGGCCAGGGCAGGTGCGGCGAAGGCCAGTGGTGCCGCGATCAGAGCGGCGCCGACCGCAGTGCGGCGAATGAGCTTCTCGAGTCCTTTGGTCTTTGCGCGCGAAGGCTTCGCACCCGGCGTCATTGTTTGCTGAAAATTTTTCACCAGCGTCATAGATCGGCACTCTAAGTCCCGGTTTCGGGTCCTGCAGCGCGGGTGGTTCGGCGCGGGCGCGGCGCTTCGTTGCAGGTCGTCTCGTTGTTGAGCCGATTGCACCCTAGGTCCGCGTTTTCCCAGGAAACATCCCGATGGTTCGACTCTTCTTCAGTGTTGTGGTTCACAAAGTTAGCCCACTGATACCTCGCTCACGCTCGTTCCTGCCAATACGACAACACCCCCGCAGGAGCCTGGCTCCCACGAGGGTGTTGTGTGAATCGAGTTTGTTACTCGGCGGGCGGGAACGCCTTCTCCCACGCGCCGCCGTTGATGGCCTCGACGCCGGACTCCCAGGCGCCCTTCTTATCGCCGAGCGTTCCGTTTGTACCGTCGAACACCGTCTCCCATGGGCCGAAGGACGTCACTTCGTTCCATACCGGGTCGTTCTTCCCGTCATTGTTGATGTCGCCGACGCATGGAGCGCAGTCGAAGTTCATGCCGCTGGGCTTGGCCATTGCCGGCGCGGCGAAGGCGAGTGGGGCCGCGATCAGAGCGGCGCCGACGGCAGTGCGTCGAAGAATCATGTCGGCTCCTTGTGATGTTTGCTGAGTGCTGTCCTTAATGTACGGCGTGAAGTCGCTGGACACCAGCTGTGAAATCGTCGTGAGTTGGCCCTTCTTTGCATATGCAATGAGCCATCGACCCTGCTCAGGCGGGCTTTCTCTGGCGAAATCGCGGCTGCCTCGGACGATGCCAATCGTGGGCCACGGACCTTGCCGACGCGGAGTGAGATATTTGCTGGTGTGTCAATCTGCCCAGGTCGGCAGTGTTCACCGCGTCGGCAGTGGCGATCGGCGCTTCGCGACATCCGGCGAAATTGCCCCGATGAGCAGGAGATACATCGCGCATCTCAGCGGACTTTAAGGTATTTTCCTACGCAACCGTGTGACAGCGTTCTTTCAAGTGGGACACAGCTGGATCACAGTCAGGCGTAGAGCATCCGAGAGAGGAACACAGACGATGGCGTGGACCAAGATTCCTGCCGCTGCGGCGTCGATCGCATGCGCGGCCTGCATCGCGGCTGCGACGGCAGTGCCGGGCGCCGAAATGCAGGCGGCCCACCTCGCCAAGGCTGTGAGCGGGGACGTTCGCCTGTCGGCCGACTTCCTCCAGCTGACCCAGCTCGACTCCTTGAATGGGATCCCGGCGCTGCTGGAGTTCCTCGTGACTCAAGACCCATGGGCATTTGTTCCGGTCTCGGACGACCCCACAACTCCGGACGTAGACGAGAGCTGGCCCGGCTATGCCGCGCTCAGCGCCCTCTGGAATTACCAGAATCTCCTCGGTGGCGACTTGGGGTATGACGGGTTGAGCGGCATTGCCGCGTTCGACGCGATTCCGATTTACCTGAGCGGACCGGACGCCATCCTCACGTATTCCGCTGCGGTCAACGGTATTCCGGGGTATGTGAATGCGCTCGGCGGTGACTTCACCGGCGTATCCGTTTTTGACGGGATCACGTCATTCCAGAATTTCCCGACCCAGGGACTCGACGCGTTTGTTCCTGTGGAAGACGATCCGACCACGCCTGACGTCAACGAATCGCAGGCGGGCTACGCCGCTCTAAGTGGGCTTGCGTCGTACCGCGACTTCATCGAATCCGGCGGTGACGTAACGAAGCTGGCTGGCATCGACGCCTTTAGTGCGATCCCGAACTGGAAGAACTTCATCGAGAGCGGCGGCCAGGATGTTTCATCCGACGGACTCGGTGGCATTGACGCGTTCAGCGCAATACCTGTGTACAAGGCGGCACTTACGACGGATCCCCCCGAAGAAACCGCGGACGTCGCAGGCGAAACGGACGATCAGGGAGCGGCGGCCAAGGTCGCGTTGAACAAGAATGTCGTGACCGAGAAGTCCGACATTGAGCCGAACAAGGTGCCAACCCTGAGCAACCCGGTGGCGGCGATGTCCAATGTCACGCCGCCGGCTGCAGAGTCGGTGGAGGCTGGAGCCCCAGCGGCCGCACCGGCCGCACCCGAAGCCGCGTCCGCTCCGGCGGCCGCTGACACGAGCTCCGGATCCTCCGGCAAGCAGTCCAACGGGTCGTACTCGGGCGTCTTCAAGCCCAACAATCCGGTCGTCCTGTTCGGGACCGGCAAGGGCGGCGGCGCCGACAACGGCATCCGCGGTTGGGACAAGGTGGCCAACGGGATTCGCGGCGCACTTGGCCTGCCCAAGGACAACAGCGGTTCCGGCGACAGCGGAAGCAGCAGCGGCGCAGAGTAGATCGCCCGAGCTAGTCGAGCCGCCAGACAGCGGACTGGCGGCTAACTCACAACATCACGTCCGGCACGCGGGCGGCGGAGGTATTTCCCCTCGCAAGCACTCCTGACGTCGGCGTCCATTACGGGGTGCGACCGCGTTCCTTTTGAGGTACTTTGCTGCCATCGTGTGGAGGGGCAACCCGGGGCGTCAGCAAACAAAACACTGTCGTCATCCACATCCGAGAAGGGTGGACGTCGATGGCGTTGTCGAAGGTTCCGAGTGCCGTAGCCGCTTTGGCTTGCGCGGCGTGCATTGCGGCTGCGGCGGCGGTGCCGGGCGCTGAGATGCAGGCAGCCCACGTTGCCAACGCTTTCAACGGTGACGTACGCCTGTCGGCGCTCACGGACCTCGACTGGCTGAGCGGTATCCCGGCACTACAGAACTTCCTCGCCACTGGCGATCTGCATTCGTTTGTTCCGGTCGCCAATGATCCTGAAGATCCTACGAATCCGAATCAGGCCGGCTACGCAGCGCTTAGCGCGCTGTGGTTCTACCAGAATTTCTTTAGTACTGGCGATATAACCAATGCGTCCGGGTTGGGCGGCATCGATGCTTTCAGCGCCGTTCCTAACCTTCTCGCCGGAGATTTCACAAAGCAGGCCGCATTTGATGCAATTCCCGTCTATCAAAAGATCGCGAGCGGTACTGCGACCGTCGATGATCTGGCACCTCTGTCATCGGTCAATGCACTAGTTGCCTTCTCGCGAGTTCCCAGCGAGGGATTGCAGGCATTTGTGCCGGACGCGACGACTGGAAACCCCGGCTACGCCGCACTCAGCGGAGCGTATGCCTGGCAGCAGTTCCTCCAGACAGGTGACGTCACAAAGTTGGCGGGTATCGATGCATTCAGCGCGATCCCGAATTGGCAGAGTTTCCTGACGAGCGGCGACATCTCGGTGAAGACCGGGCTCGGCGGTATTGCCGCATTTAGTGCGGTGCCGGTAATCGCGGACGCTGTCACCAATGCCACTCCTTTTGCCGCCACGCAGAACACGACCAAGCAGGAAGCACCTCAAACCCTCACGCCGACCACGTTGAGCAAGACGGTCGACACTCAGGCGCCTGAAGGTCAAACGCCGAAGGTCACCAACCCGATCACGACGGCTCTCTCCAACGTCACGCCGCCGTCGTTCAACACCGGTAAGCAGGACGCTCCCGAACAGGCACCGGTCACCCCGGACACGCCGAGCCTGCCGACCTCCAACGACAAGAGCACTCTTCCGACCGGCAAGCCGTCCAATGGCTCGTATTCGGGTGTCTTCAAGCCCAACAACGGCTCGCCCATCTTGTTCGGTACCGGCGGCGGTGGCAGCGCCGACAACGGCATTCGTGGCTGGGACAAGGTCGTCAGCGGCATCAAGGGCGCCCTTGGCGGTGGCGACAGCAGCAGCTCAAGCAGCGGCGGCTAGTCAGCCGAGAACCTCACGCAAATCGGGCGGGCTCGCAAGAGCCCGCCCGATTTGTCTTGATCGTGAGCTACGCCGCGGCCTTGCCGGAAGCCTTCGTGGACTTGCCCTTTGACGAGCTGTCCTTGTCGTGATCCTTCACCGGTTTGGTCGCTTGGTCGATCTTTTTGGCGATGTCCTTGCCCGCCTGTTCGACCTTGCCCGCGGTGTCGTTCACGCCGGCGCGGACCTTCGCCACGGTGTCCTTGACCGACTTCTTGAGCGGATCGCTCGGATCGGCGGCATGCTTTCCGGGCGCGCTCTTGAGCGACTCGGTGATCTTCTGCGCGGTCTTGTCGAGCCTGGTGGAGCTGCTCGCCACGTCGACAGTACGCACTGCGGTCCCCGTTGACGGAATCGAGGTGACCGGTGCCGGTGCCGCCGCGAGCGTCGTCGACTTTGCCGTCGTCTTGGCGGGTTCCTTGACCTTCAGCGCCGTGTCGATGGCCCCGGTGACCTGCGTGTTGACCCCGTCGAGTGCGCCGGTGACCGGTGCGAGCCCGGTCTCGACGGCATGGAACATCGGATCGGTGACGTTCTTCTGGATCTGGTCGATCGCGTCGCGCAGCGCCTTCGCCCCGGCTTCGGACAACGCGTTCTGTGTTACGGGGGAGAGGTCGACCCCGGGCAGCTTCGGTGTCCACTTCGACGGGGTCAAGGCGTTGGCCTCGATGCCGTCGACAAGGGCGTTGAACACGGTCTGCGTCGCAGCGAGCTGCTGAGTGGGGGTCAGCGGCGAATGCCACAGGTAGGCCTGGTCGCCGCCCATGGTGTATGTGCGCTGCAGGGTCACCGGGTCGACGTCCTGGTAGCCCATGTTGACCAGCATGCGCAGCGCGTCCTCGACACTGTCGGTCAGCGGCGTCGGAACATGAACTCCCGGAACCAGATTCAGCAGGCGTGGCGCCATGTTGAACGGTTCGAGCAAGGGCAGATTGCCCGAGTCATAGGTGATGTAGGTGGCGGTGCCCGGGAACTTGGTGGCGTCGGCGACCTTGTCCAAAGCCTCACCCAAACCGAGGTGCAGCCAGTCGATGTCTTTGGCGGTCCGGACGATGTCGGCCCACCCGGGGACCATCGCGACGCCCTGACCGCCGGTGGGGTCCAGCATCACCTTGAGGCCGTCGGCGATCCCGAGGCCCAAGGGCACTATCAGGCTGTCGATGTTGTTGCCGTCGCCGGGAATCAGGTAGGTGAGGAACACCCCGCCGGCCGCGGCGTTGGCCCAGGCCAGGGGATTCAGCGTGGTCGGAGCGTCTGACAGCGGGTTGTAGGCCCAGGTGATGTCGAGGATCGAGGTGTTGAGGACCTTGGTCATGTTGCCGTTGTTGGCGTCCGCGTTGGTATAGCTGCCGGCCGGTGGGGTCGAGAGGTTAACCCCGAGCAGGTTCGTGAAAGGCGTTGCCAGGGCGAACAATCCACCTCCGGGGCGGCTGGGGTTGTTGAAGAACACCAGCCACTGGCCGGTGACGCCCACGCCCCAGTCGGGATCGTTGGACTGCACGGCCTTGATCATGTCGCGGTAGGCCAGCGAGGTGGTCAGCCCGCCGAGGCTCTCGGAGAAGATGATGGCCCGGCGCTGGTTGAGGATCGGCGCGGTCTTCACCAGGGCTGCAACAGCGTTGGCGAACGCCTTGGCGAGGGCGGGGCCGATCACCGGGATGCCTTTGATCGGCGCGGTCAGGGCATCCGCAACGCCGGTGGTGGTGTACTGCAGCCCGTTGACAGCGTCGTAGACATCGCTGGGCAGCGGGCCTTTGACCCCGGCCTCGATCGGCGAGATCTTGTCGAGGACGTCGAGCAGCTCGTTGACGGCCGTGGCCAACTCGCTGCCGCCGACCACTCCCGCGGCTGCTTCAACGACATTCTGCGGCGTGATGCCCAACAGCTCGGCAGCCCAGAAAACCGGCCCGACCCCGTAGATGCCGACAGTTTTCGGCATCGATGGCAACTGGGGTGCCGCGGTGAGGCTGACTTCCGTTGTAAGCGTTCGTTTTTCGGCCAGCAGTGCGCCCGGCGCGGATGACGCGACACCAGCGGTGAGCGCGGCGGTGGTGGCCACGACGGCGGTCGCGACCGCGGCAGCCTTGGTCTTCTGGAGCCGCGCAGGAGTGGGGTGGGACAAGTCGCTTCGGGCCTTCGCTGTGAAGTGGCTGACAGGGCGTGCACACTTTAGCAATACTGTCTAGTTGGCCTGCGGTATTTGCCTGAAAAACTATCTCACGCGTCAAAAATGGCTGGTCGGCCGCCGTAGGCCGGGCCGCGTTTGCGAAAACGCCGCAGTCGTTGTTGTGACCAAGTCACCAAATCTTGCGGGCCGCCGGCTTCGGCGACGTCGAGATGACCGCACTGAGTGCCCCGATGTATTACGGCCGCGACATCGATGACGCGTTTAGCTTCATCGCCGCCCAGTCGGCGGGGGCATTCGGTGAACTCGACGATCGATCCCGCCGTCGTGCGCCGGACACGTTAAGAGCCAACATCGCCGATCATCTGACCGACCAAGGCGTGTTCTACGGTGCTGCCCACTGGCTCATCCGGGCTAAACGGCGTTGACGATCGCGCTCGTTGTCGAGTAGCCGAAACTGTTGTGTGCGGACAATTCCGCAGCCACCAGATGTACTTCCGAGATTGGTGATCCGATAATCTCCAGCGCGGAGTTCTCTGTCCATGGTGTGAGGCTAACGCCGGTCTCTCACGGGAGTTCTCGCTCTGCCCGCCCGGGCGGTCAGCGGTGCTGCAGGATCGAAATCGTATTGTGCAGCATGCTCACGGCGTAGACAGTCTTTCCGTCCGGGCTGACGGCCACTGGCCCGAGGTCGTCCTCGACAGGGATCGTCCTAGACATGGAGTTGGTGGTCAGATCGACTACCCCGATTCCGTAGCCGCCGGTGACATATGCGGTGGTGCCATCGGGACTCACCGCGACGTCCTTTGCGTTGGAGACTCCCTTTAGGGCCACGGTGGCCAGCACCGTCCTGCTGGAAGCATCAATGACAGTCAGCGTGCTGTCGAGAGTGTTGACGGCATAAACGGTGTCCCGGTCGGGAGCTGCCGCTATCCCGCGGGGATGCCGGCCCACCCCAACATGATTCGTGAAACCCTCATCCGGGACGAGGGTCACTACGTCGTCCTCCATGCTGTAGGTGACAAATGCGGTGCCGTTAGGAGCAATCGCGATCTCTGTGGGAGAGTCACCCTTGCCCACGACCTTTGCCTCTTTCTTTGCGGTGAGGTCGATGACCGACACTGTCCCTGCGGAATTGTTGGCCGTATAGGCGGTGGCACCGTCGGGACTTAACGCAATCCCCTCCGGGTCGCCGCTGATCGCGATGGTGTCGGTGATCACCTTCGCGCCTAAATCGACGACCGATATCGATTTTGCGCCAGAGTTGGCGACGTATGCGGTGTTGCTGTCTGCGCTGATAGCGATCCCGGCTGGATACATGCCAACCGGGATCGTGCCTGTCACAGCATTGCTGGCGGTATCGATGACAGACAGGGTGCCGTCACTGGAGTTCGTGGCGTACACAGTCTTGCCATCACGGCTGAGGGCAATACTTTTGACACCCTTGCCGACTGGGATCGTCGCAGTGATCGTATTCACTGGCAGGACAGGCGATTCGACGCTCGCGGACTGGCTCCCGTGATCGCGCACAAAGTACACGGCAGCTGACGCCAACGCAGCTACCAGAGCCGCTGCGCCAATGATCCCGACCGTGCGCAACAACCATTTCCGGTTTGACGACGGCCCTCCGTGCGCAGGCGGTTCCGGCGGTGGCTGCAGTGATGCGCCAGCTTCAGACTGAACGGGGCGCCGAGCCACCGGCATCGCCTGAGGTTGCGCACCGGGCGACGGCACCGCAGGGGCAGTCCGTCCAACGCTGACGGCGATGCCGAAAAGCGTCAGGAACACTAGCGACAGCATGAACAGCGGTCCGCTCGCTTCGATGCCGAATACAAACCACGTGATGACGTGCAAAGTCTCCAAAACGCCGTATCCGACGCCGGTAATCAGACCAAACTTCCGAAATATCGGCCGCCCGTTGACGGCGAGGACCAGCACGGCGACTCCAAAGACTGCCGACGGAGCCACAATCAACGCCGCCGCTGCAATTTCGGGTAACGCGTTGACGGTCGGCGCTGCCGCGAGCGCCGCCACAGCACTCGCCAGCGCAGCTGCGGCGGTGGTGACGGCGAGGCGTCGCGCCGACGGGGCAGTAGCGCCCATCGAGTGTGCGATGAGACCGAACGCCACAGCCAGGCCCAACCAGATAACGACCGACCACAGCGTCCACGTTCCGATGCCTTGTGCGGGTCCTGGCAGGCTGGGGTCGCGGGTGTCGCGGATCAGAAAGTCAGCCGTCTGAGAGGCAAACATAACGACCGGACTCAATGCGACGAGAATCCCGCCCGCAAGAAGCCCCGCGCGGCGCGTAGGTGACTTGGTTTTAAGGTCTGCTGGCTGGGGAGCGGGTGCACGGGTGGCCTTGGGTGCCGGCTGTGGTGGCTGAGGCGGCGCACCATTGCCGAAGCTGGCCGACGCGAGCCCACCGAGCAAGGCGCGCAAATGCCCGTCATGTTCGAGATCGATGTCGTGCTCGAAAGCCCGGCCAACGACAGCCATCACCTCGTCGCGGCTAAGGGTTCGCCCGGTCAGTGCGGTGATTCGCTCAGAAAGCGCGGCGAGCCGATCGGGCACTGTCATGGCGGTCATTCTAATGACGCGGTTGATCTGCAACTCGGCGCCGAGTTCGTCGATGCGTTCGACGGCGAGCATCGTGTCGTCCCGCGCTGTGTACCGGGGCCTCATCGATAAGCGATTCCGTCAGATCCCGCGCGTCGTAGGCTCCCTGGCCCACCTGGGTGTCACAGCAGACCTCCCAATGACTCCCGAATTCATGATCAATCCAGCAGCACAGCCACCAGAAGTGCTTCCGAGATTGGTGATCAAACGACGCCCTAATCAGCAGTCAAAATCATTTGTGCTCGGCGCAGTCTTGACCTATGTCATCCACGCGCCGACGCAGCATCAGGCTTTTGCCTTATCAGTGGCGGACGAAAAATTGCCTTGCGTGATGACCGGCGCGATGCGAACAGTGAATTCCTGCAACAGGCCCGCAACGAATTGTATTCGCCCGAAATCTTCGAGGACGACCCCGAGCGGCGCTTCAGGCTTCCGCGATTTCGCTGAGAACCAACGAACGCGAATACGCCCGACCACCCGAAGGCATACCTCCGAGTGGTCGGGCGCCAGCGGTCAGCTGATCGGGGTAGGCGGCAGCTCTCCGCCCAGCACGGCAAGGGCGTTGTCGGCGGCAAGCGTCGCCATGGCGGTTCGCGTCTCGATGGTGGCCGAGCCGAGGTGCGGCACGAGCGCCACGTTCGGAAGCTCGATGAGCTCGGGGTGCACCTCGGGCTCCCGTTCGAAGACGTCGAGGCCCGCCCCGGCGATCGTGCCGTCGCGCAACGCGGTGGCCAGCGCCGCCTCGTCGACGATCGGTCCGCGCGCCGTATTGACCAGGTACGCCGAGCTCTTCATCGCGGAGAGCTGCTCGGCGCCGATCAGATGATGAGTGGCCGGCCCGTAGGGGCAGTGCAGCGAGACGACGTCGGACACGGCCAGCAGCTCATCGAGCTCGACGCGCCGCGCGCCGAGCTCGGCCGCGACGTCGGGGTCGATCTCGCTGCGCGACTGGTAGACGACGTCCATGCCGAACGCCTTGGCGCGGCGTGCGGTCGCCTGGCCGATGCCGCCCATGCCCACGACGCCCAGGGTCTTGCCCTGCAGGCCCGTGCCGAGGAGGAAGAACATGCCCCACTTCCACGGCTGGCGGTCGCGGATGATGCGCTCGCCCTCGCCGAGTCGGCGGGTGGCCATGAGGATGAGGGCGAACGCGATGTCGGCGGTCGCCTCCGTGAGCACGCCGGGCGTGTTGGTCGCGACGACGCCGCGCTCGCGGCACGCCGCGACGTCGATGTTGTCGTACCCGACGGCCACGTTCGCGACGACCTTGAGCTGGGGGCCTGCGGCGTCGAGGAGGTCTCCGTCGACGCGTTCGGTGAGCAGGGTCAGGATGGCGTCGGCGCCGGCCACGCGGCGCAGCAGCTCATCGCGGCTGATCGACTCCGGGCCCGGCCACGCGTCGACCTCGTGCTCGACGCGCAGCTTCTCGAGGGCGGCATCGGGAACTCGCCCGGTGACCACGACGCGGCTCATTTGGCGCTGATCCACTCGTTCAGACGGCCGAGGCCCTCGCGGATGTCGTCGACCTCGATGCCGGAGTAGGCGAGGCGGATGTACTGGCGCTCCTCGCCCGGCTGGCGCCGGCCGAAGTGCTCGCGGGTGCAGAACGAGACGCCCGTCTGGTGCAGCGCGACGGCGGCGAAGTCGCCGACCGCGGTGTAACCCATCCGATCCATGGCCTCGGTGACATCGGGGAACAGGTAGAACGTCGAGTGGGGCACAGCGACATTCATACCGGGAATGGCGTTCACGGCCTCACATGCGGCGTCGCGCCGCTCGCGCAGGGCTTTGAGCATCTGGTGCACGGGTTCCTGGGTGCCGCGCAGCGCCTCGACGCCCGCCCACTGCACGTAGTGCGTCGTGCATGACTCGTCATTGGTGTTGAGCGTGCTGAACACCTTCGCGAGGTCGACGGGGGCGACGGCACAGCCAAGGCGTGAGCCGGTCATCGCGAATTTCTTGCTGAACGTGTACAGGATGACCGTGCGCTCGAGCATGCCGGGAAGTGACGCGATGGAGCTCGAGACGCCTTCGTAGCGCGTCTCGAAGTAGGCCTCGTCGGAGAGCACCCAGAGGTCGTGCTCCTGCGCGAGTTGCGCGATGGCCTCACGCTCGGCCGCCGTCGACTCGGCGGAGATGGGGTTTTGCAGGTCGTTGTAGATGATCGCGACCGTGTTCGGCGTGATCGAGGCCCGCAGCTGATCGAGGTCGATCGCGAAGCCCTCGTCGGTGGGGACGTAGCGGTAGGGCAGCGCCGTGCCGCCGAGGTAC
Organism: Mycobacterium sp. 852013-50091_SCH5140682; assembly: GCF_001665685.1. Taxonomy (GTDB): domain Bacteria; phylum Actinomycetota; class Actinomycetes; order Mycobacteriales; family Mycobacteriaceae; genus Mycobacterium. The sequence goes on along the minus strand of NZ_LZTB01000057.1, from coordinate 160,664 downwards.
TCGATCTGCGACTCGTAGATCGGGAAGCCGGGGTTCGGGTAGAGCACTTCCTGGCAGGGGTTCATGACCGTCTGCAGGAACTTCGTGATGACGGGCTTGCCGCCGGTCATCACGACGACGTTGTCAGGGGAGAGGTCGATGCCGCGGGCCGATCCCAGGTCGTCGGCGAGCGCTTCACGCAGCTGGGGGATGCCGGGGCCCGGGCAGTAGCCCGTGTAGCCGTCGGCGATCGCCCGGTTCATCGCATCCACGATGTGTGGGGCGGTCGGGATGTTGATGTCGCCCAGGTGGAAGGGATACACGCGGTGTCCCTTCGCCTTCCAGGCCGCGGCGGCCTGCGCGACGCTGAACGCCGTCTCGGTCCCCAGACGTTCGAGCCGGTGGGCGAGTTGCTGCATCCTGTCGTACTCCTCATCAGCTGATCACGGCGATGGCCGAAAGTTTCGCCATTGGTATATGGTTGGCGTGCGACTAGTATATTACTGATGTATCAGTACGTCGAGAGGCAAACGCGGGTGAATTCCGCACGACTCGGGAGCCCCATGCGCATCGTCATCGCGCCGGACAAGTTCAAGGGCTCCCTCGGCGCGGAAGAAGCCGCCCAATGCCTGGCTGCCGGAATTCGGGAGGCCCGACCCGACGCTGCGACGACCGTCGTCCCGATGGCCGACGGCGGCGAGGGCACCCTCGACGCCGCGCTCGCGAACGGCTACGAGCGCCGGGAAGCTGTCGTCCACGGCCCGCTCGGCGCCCCGGTGCAGGCATCGTTCGCGTTGAGGGGCGACGAAGCCGTCGTCGAACTCGCCGTCGCCTCGGGACTCGCGCTGGTCCCCGCGGATCGCCGCGACGCACTGGCCGCAAGCTCACGGGGAACGGGTGAGCTGATCGCGGCCGCGCTCGACGCCGGGGCAACGCGCATCGTGCTCGCGATCGGCGGTAGCGCCTCGACCGACGGCGGCGCCGGCCTGATCGCCGCTCTCGGGGCGAGACTCCTGAACGCCTCGGGCACCGAACTCGCCGACGGTGGGGGAGTCCTGCGCGAGCTCGCGGTGGTCGACCTGTCTGGACTCGATCCGCGCGTGGCCCGCACTCGTTTCGTCCTGGCCTGCGACGTCGACCACGTGCTCCTGGGGCAGGCGGGCGCAGCGACCGTGTTCGGCCCGCAGAAGGGAGCGGACGCTGCGCAGGTCGCCGCGCTCGAGGCCGGCTTGACGACGTTCTCGCGCCTGATTCAGCGGGCTCTGCAGGACGAACGCGACCTCGCGCTCATGCCCGGCGCCGGAGCGGCGGGTGGTGTCGGATTCGCCGCACTGGCCGTACTGGGCGCCGAACGCCGAGCGGGCGTCGACGTGGTCGTCGACCTCGTGCGCCTGCGTGACCGACTCGTCGGCGCCGACCTCGTCGTCACCGGCGAAGGATCATTCGACGAGCAGAGCCTCGGTGGCAAGACACCGATCGGCGTCGCCCGCGTCTCGGCCGAGCTCGGCATTCCGGTCGTCGCGGTGTGCGGCCGCACGACGTTGGGCGAAAAGGATTGGCGGGCAGCGGGTTTCGTGCAGTGCTACGCGACGCTCGACCGCGCTCCCGACGCGGAGACGAGCATGCGGGAGGCTGGCCGGCTGCTCGCCGAGATCGGCTACGAGATCGCGGACGGCACCTGCCGGCCCAGCGGTGTCGAACCGTCGAAAAGTTAGGGGTCCGGTCAGCCCTTGTTGACCGTGTTGTTGTTACCGGTGTTCGACACCTTCGGGTCGCCGGCCTTGTAGGTCACGGTGTTGTTGAACCCGAGCACGGCCAGATCCTTGTCGATCTTCTCGAACGTGATCTTGTTGTCCGAGCCGCCGATGTTGACGCTGGAGCACGTGCCCTTGACGGTCAGCGTGTTGTTGGTGCCGCCGATCGTGAGCGATTTGCCGCTGGCGCAATCGATGTCGGCGGTGGTGCCGACCGAGGCGTAGTTGATGGTGTTGCCGATCTCGACGTTGAGGCCCGACGTGCCTGCCGTCGCGGACGCCGACGAGTTCTTGTTGTCCGATCCGCCGCCGCACGCGGACAGCGCGAAAACGGCGGCACCTGCCGCGACAACGCCGATGATCCCGGTGGTGTAGCTATGCATGTTCTCTCACTTTCCGTATCAGGCGGGTACGCGATCCAGTCGGTTCGTCATCCCGAGCTCACGGCCACGGTCGACCAGGACCGGGTCGCCGCCCTTGAAGAACACCGTCTGATCGAAGCCGTAGACCGTGACGTCGTTGATGATGTTGTCGGCGACGACGATGTTCGACGACCCCTGCACCGTGACCGCATAACAGGTTCCGAGGGCGGTGACCGTGTTGCCGGTGCCGTTCACGAACAACGTCGCGCCGTTGCAATCGATGGTCTGGTTGATGCCCTGCCCCGTGATGTGGGTATCGCCGTCCTTGGCGGAGGCCGGGGCCACACCCGCGGCCAGCGCCAGCGGTACCACCACCAAACCCGCACTCAATCTTCGGCATGCAGCTGTCCAACGCACGGTCATCCCCTTCGTCCGAATCCGGTGCAACGACATCCGATGCAGGGAAGCGTACGTTGCGCCGCCATCGCTTCGGCGGCCCTTGGGCGGTTCGGGGTGCCCGGGTGATCAGTCGCGGGAGTTCGCAGTGCTCGGTAGCGTGTTGTCCGATGCGTCGGCGTGTTGTGGAGGCTGCTGCCGTGGCGGTCACCGCGATAGTGACTGTCGCGGGGTGCTCGCATACCGTCAGCGGCACGGCACAACGGGCCGATTCCGGGGGCGCAGGCACCGACCGCGGCTACGGATATGTGGACGACCGCTGCGGTCTATTGACCGACAGCTCGGTCCAGGAACTGCTCAAAGCCGACCACATCGTCCGCCCCTACAGCGGCGCGGTCTGCCAGTACGTACTGTCCCGCAAGGCCGGCTCCAACGCGTCGCCGGTCATGCTCGATGTCGTCTTCTCGTGGTTCGAGTCCGGATCGCTTGAGCGGGAACGGGCGGTGGCGCAGGAGCGCAAAGCACAGATCACCGACACCGTCGTCGAGCGCCATCAGGCGTTCCTCGCGCGCCGCGACATCACCGGCGCGGCATGCGCGGCCACTGCCGCCGCGGGATCGGGCGTCTTGAGCTGGTGGGTGCAGTACCGCGGGCAGACCAGCGGGGACCCGTGCAAGGACGCCCAGATGCTGCTGTCCAAGACCCTGCAGGCGGAGCTCTGACATGGCAGCGCGAACCCTGATCCTCGGTGCCGCGGTCGGTGCGGCGGTACTGACCGCGTGCGGACCGTCCGAGCAGCCCAGCCAGCCCGCCGCACCCGCGCCCAGCGATGGCTTCCACTCTGTGGACTGCAACGGCATCACCGATGCCGATGTGACGAAGGCTGCAGGCTCGATGTTCACCAAGGCCGTGGTCAGTGACACCGGCTGCTTCTGGCAGGAGAACACCATGCTTGGCACCTTCGGGGCCGGCATGGGCATCTCGACCTGGTGGTATCGGGGCAGTGACATGGACGCCGAACGGACGTTGGAACAGCGCGCCGGACGCACATTGACTGAGGTGTCCATCAACGGCAACAAGGGGTTCAAAGCCCAGGACGCCAATGTCTGCAGCATTTACATCAGTAAGGGCAGTGACGTCATCACCTGGTCGATCCAGTCGATGAACCCTGCTGTTCTGCCCGATCTGTGCACGGTCACCGGGCAACTCGCCCAAGTCAGCCAGGACCGCGTGAACTGACGTTTACCGACAGGGAACGGCTAGAGTTTCACCGCGACCCAGTTCAGGGTCCCTTCCCGTCGACCAGAAACGTCCCGTCGACTCGACTAGGTGGAGCGCACATGTCATCTCGGCCGGATTCGCAGGCGGCCGGTGGCCGACCGCGCCCGGCGCGGACCACCCGGCTCAGCCGCGACGCGATCGTGAACGCCGCCCTGACGTTCCTCGACCGCGACGGTTGGGACGCGTTGACCATCAACGCACTGGCCAGCCAGCTCGGCACCAAAGGGCCGTCGCTGTACAACCACGTCGACAGCCTCGAAGATCTGCGCCGCACGGTCCGGATGCGCGTCATCGACGACATCATCGGGATGCTCAACACCGTCGGGCAGGGCCGCACGCGCGAAGACGCCATTGTGGCCATGGCCAGCGCGTACCGCAGCTATGCCCATCACCACCCGGGCCGGTATTCGGCGTTCACCCGGATGCCGTTCGGGGGCGACGACCCGCAGTACTCCGCGGCCACGAAGGCCGCCGCCGGACCGGTGATCGACGTGCTGGCCTCGTTCGGGCTGGAAGGGGAGGACGCCTTCTATGCCGCGCTGGAATTCTGGTCGGCACTGCACGGTTTTGTACTGCTGGAGATGACCGGCGTGATGGACGATATTGACACCGATGCGGTGTTCACCGACATGCTGCTGCGCCTGGCGTCCGGGATGCAGCGTCGACAGGCGTAGGCTCTGACCTGCGATTAGTCGGCTGCGCACGAGTTTGGTTCGTCGCGGTCGGCCCTGGTATTGTGGTGGATCGTGCCTGGCCGGAAAGGCGCATGCGGCTAAGTGTTTCGCAAGCGTGCCCGCACGCCGGGCCAATTCGCATGTCTTACACGCATCGGAATTTCTCCGGTGTGAGCACGTGCGACACGCCCGGCCGCGGGGTACGCGCCTCGGGGGTAACTGCAGTACAGAGACTTGAAGAACAACAGAGCAGCACAAAGCAACACACAGAAAGCCGGTACATGCCAACCATCAACCAGCTGGTCCGCAAGGGTCGCCGCGACAAGGTCGCGAAGGTCAAGACCGCGGCCCTCAAGGGCAGCCCGCAGCGCCGCGGCGTGTGCACCCGCGTGTACACCACCACCCCGAAGAAGCCGAACTCGGCGCTTCGTAAGGTTGCCCGCGTGAAGCTGACCAGTGGCGTTGAGGTCACCGCTTACATCCCGGGTGAGGGTCACAACCTGCAGGAGCACTCGATGGTGCTCGTGCGTGGTGGTCGTGTGAAGGACCTCCCCGGTGTCCGTTACAAGATCATCCGCGGGTCGCTGGACACCCAGGGTGTCAAGAACCGCAAGCAGGCCCGTAGCCGTTACGGCGCCAAGAAGGAGAAGAGCTGATGCCGCGCAAGGGTCCCGCGCCGAAGCGTCCGTTGGTCAACGATCCGGTCTACGGGTCGCAGCTGGTCACCCAGCTGGTCAACAAGGTTCTGCTGGACGGCAAGAAGTCCCTGGCCGAGCGCATCGTCTACGGTGCGCTGGAGCAGGCCCGCGACAAGACCGGCACCGATCCGGTCGTCACGCTCAAGCGTGCGCTCGACAACGTCAAGCCCGCCCTCGAGGTGCGTAGCCGCCGCGTCGGTGGCGCCACCTACCAGGTGCCGGTCGAGGTTCGTCCCGATCGTTCCACCACGCTGGCCCTGCGCTGGCTGGTGAGCTTCTCCAAGGCCCGCCGCGAGAAGACCATGGTCGAGCGGCTCGCCAACGAGATCCTCGACGCGAGCAACGGCCTTGGCGCCGCTGTGAAGCGTCGTGAGGACACTCACAAGATGGCCGAAGCGAACCGGGCTTTCGCGCACTACCGCTGGTGATGTCCGCCCTCCGGGCGTCCAGTGTCGGACGCCCGCGAGGGTGCATCCGAACACCTAATCAAGCAAGCGAAAGAGTGGGAATCTAGCCGTGGCACAGGACGTGCTGACCGACCTCACGAAGGTCCGCAACATCGGCATCATGGCGCACATCGACGCCGGCAAGACGACGACGACCGAGCGCATCCTCTTCTACACCGGTATCTCGTACAAGATCGGTGAGGTGCACGACGGCGCCGCCACGATGGACTGGATGGAGCAGGAGCAGGAGCGGGGTATCACCATCACCTCGGCTGCCACCACCTGCTTCTGGAACGACAACCAGATCAACATCATCGACACCCCGGGGCACGTCGACTTCACCGTTGAGGTGGAGCGCAGCCTCCGAGTGCTCGATGGCGCCGTGGCCGTGTTCGACGGCAAGGAAGGCGTGGAGCCGCAGTCCGAGCAGGTGTGGCGTCAGGCCGACAAGTACGACGTTCCGCGCATCTGCTTCGTCAACAAGATGGACAAGCTGGGCGCCGACTTCTACTTCTCGGTGCAGACCATGAAGGATCGCTTGGGCGCCAACGTCGTCCCGATCCAGCTGCCCATCGGCTCCGAGGGTGACTTCGAAGGCGTCGTCGACCTGGTCGAGATGAAGGCCAAGGTGTGGCGCGGCGAGACCAAGCTCGGCGAGAAGTACGACGTCGTCGACATCCCGGCCGATCTTCAGGAGAAGGCCGAGGAGTACCGCACCGCCATGATCGAGGCGGTCGCCGAGACCGACGACGCACTCATGGAGAAGTACCTCGGTGGCGAAGAGCTCACGATCGACGAGATCAAGTCGGGCCTGCGCAAGCTGACCGTGACGAGCGCCGGCTACCCGGTGCTGTGTGGTTCCGCGTTCAAGAACAAGGGTGTGCAGCCCATGCTCGACGCGGTCATCGACTACCTGCCGACCCCGCTGGACGTCGCGGCCGCCGAAGGCCACGTTCCGGGCAAGGAAGACGAGATCATCTCCCGCAAGCCGTCGGCCGATGAGCCGTTCTCCGGGCTGGCGTTCAAGGTGGCCACGCACCCGTTCTTCGGCAAGCTGACCTACGTCCGCGTCTACTCGGGCAAGGTCGACTCCGGTGCCCAGGTCATCAACTCGACCAAGGGCAAGAAGGAGCGGCTGGGCAAGCTGTTCCAGATGCACTCCAACAAGGAGAACCCGGTCGAGACGGCCTCCGCCGGCCACATCTATGCGGTGATCGGCCTCAAGGACACCACCACCGGTGACACCTTGAGCGATCCGAACAACCAGATCGTGCTCGAGTCCATGACCTTCCCGGACCCGGTCATCGAGGTGGCCATCGAGCCCAAGACCAAGAGCGACCAGGAGAAGCTGGGCACCGCGATCCAGAAGCTCGCGGAAGAGGATCCCACCTTCAAGGTGCACCTGGACCAGGAGACCGGCCAGACCGTCATCGGCGGCATGGGCGAGCTTCACCTGGACATCCTCGTGGACCGCATGCGTCGCGAGTTCAAGGTCGAGGCCAACGTCGGCAAGCCGCAGGTGGCCTACCGCGAGACCATCCGCCGCAAGGTGGAGAAGGTCGAGTACACCCACAAGAAGCAGACGGGTGGCTCGGGCCAGTTCGCAAAGGTCCTCATCGATCTGGAGCCGTTCCACGGCGAGGACGGTGCGACCTACGAGTTCGAGAACAAGGTCACCGGTGGCCGCATCCCGCGCGAGTACATCCCTTCGGTGGATGCCGGTGCGCAGGACGCCATGCAGTACGGCGTGCTCGCCGGCTACCCGCTGGTGAACGTCAAGGTCACCCTGCTCGACGGCGCCTACCACGAGGTCGACTCCTCGGAAATGGCATTCAAGGTTGCCGGCTCGCAGGTGCTGAAGAAGGCCGCCCAGGCCGCTCAGCCGGTCATTCTCGAGCCCATCATGGCCGTCGAGGTCACCACGCCCGAGGACTACATGGGCGACGTGATCGGCGACTTGAACTCCCGCCGTGGTCAGATCCAGGCCATGGAGGAGCGCAGTGGTGCGCGCGTCGTCAAGGCGCAGGTTCCGCTGTCGGAGATGTTCGGCTACGTCGGCGACCTTCGGTCGAAGACCCAGGGCCGGGCGAACTACTCCATGGTGTTCGATTCGTACGCCGAGGTTCCGGCGAACGTGTCGAAGGAGATCATTGCGAAGGCGACGGGTCAGTAGCCCGGTAGCGTCGCAGACCGCACAACTGAACACATCAACACTGCTTAAGTACAAGCACCAACACAGTCCAGGAGGACACCACAGTGGCGAAGGCGAAGTTCGAGCGGACGAAGCCGCACGTCAACATCGGGACCATCGGTCACGTTGACCACGGCAAGACCACGCTTACTGCAGCAATCACCAAGGTTCTGCACGACAAGTACCCGGAGTTGAACGAATCGCGCGCATTCGACCAGATCGACAATGCGCCTGAGGAGCGTCAGCGCGGTATCACCATCAACATCTCCCACGTGGAGTACCAGACCGACAAGCGCCACTACGCCCACGTGGACGCCCCCGGTCACGCCGACTACATCAAGAACATGATCACCGGTGCGGCCCAGATGGACGGCGCCATCCTGGTGGTCGCCGCCACCGACGGCCCGATGCCGCAGACCCGCGAGCACGTGCTGCTGGCCCGCCAGGTGGGTGTGCCCTACATCCTGGTCGCGCTGAACAAGTCGGACGCGGTGGACGACGAGGAGCTCATCGAGCTCGTCGAGATGGAGGTCCGCGAGCTGCTGGCTGCGCAGGACTTCGACGAGGAGGCCCCGGTCGTCCGCGTCTCGGCGCTCAAGGCGCTGGAAGGCGACGAGAAGTGGGTCAAGTCGGTTGAGGAACTGATGGACGCGGTCGACGAGTCGATCCCGGATCCGGTTCGTGAGACCGACAAGCCGTTCCTGATGCCCGTCGAGGACGTCTTCACCATCACCGGTCGTGGCACCGTGGTCACCGGTCGCGTCGAGCGTGGCGTGGTCAACGTGAACGAAGAGGTCGAGATCGTCGGCATCCGCCCGACCACGACCAAGACCACCGTCACCGGTGTCGAGATGTTCCGCAAGCTGCTCGACCAGGGCCAGGCCGGTGACAACGTCGGTCTGCTCCTGCGTGGTATCAAGCGTGAGGACGTCGAGCGTGGCCAGGTTGTGGTCAAGCCCGGCACCACCACCCCGCACACCGACTTCGAGGGCCAGGTCTACATCCTGTCCAAGGACGAGGGTGGCCGCCACACGCCGTTCTTCAACAACTACCGTCCGCAGTTCTACTTCCGTACCACGGACGTGACCGGCGTGGTGACCCTGCCCGAGGGCACCGAGATGGTTATGCCCGGTGACAACACCGACATCTCCGTCAAGCTGATCCAGCCCGTCGCCATGGACGAGGGCCTGCGCTTCGCGATCCGCGAGGGTGGCCGTACCGTCGGCGCCGGCCGGGTTACCAAGATCAACAAGTAGGTTCGCCTACAAGTAGTTGATCTGACTGCTGCAGAAGCGGCGCTCACCTTCGGGTGGGCGCCGCTTTTGCGTTTTCGCGTAGCAATTGCGTAACGCCTGTGACTACTGGGGCGATAGTGCAGGTAGTTTTGCTGTGCGTGGGTTGGGGGTTCCGCTGTGATTCGTCGTCTCTTCGTGGCTATGTGGTGCGCCGTCGGCGCCGTGGGGCTCGTCGGATTGACGGCCGCTCCGGCCAATGCCGTGGCGTGTCCGGACGTGCACTGGATGGGTGTTGCCGGCTCGGGTGAGCGTGACGATCCGGCTTCGTACGGCGGCATGGGCCGGGTGGTGTACCAGTCGTTGCAGGACCTGTCCCAGCAGGTGCAGAGCGACGGCAGGACCATGACCGCCGAGGCGGTCAACTATCCGGCGGTGGCGGTACCCGACACCGGCAATCTGCTCGGCTGGGCTGGCTTCATGAGCAGTGTCGACGCCGGCGTCGCCGCGCTGGCAAATCAGTACACCGCCTTTACCCAGCAGTGCCCGTCGACCAAGGTGGTGCTCGCCGGCTATTCACAAGGCGCGATGGTGGTCCACCGGAACCTGCAACCTCTGGCAGGCAATCCCAATCTCGCGGCGGTTCTGCTGGTTGCCGATGGTGACCGGTTGCCCGCCGATCCTACGTACAACCTCGGCAGCGCTACCGCCGTGCGCGGTGCTGCAGGGAAGGGGATGGCGCAGCAGTGGCCGCTCATGGCGCATGCGCCGACGACTCCGCTGCCGGTATCCGTCGGCTCCCGCACCATCAGCGTGTGCGATGTCGGCGATCCGGTCTGCGACGCGATCACCGACGACGACGAGGTGACACCGGCCGGGGTGGCCATCCACACGAGCTACGCGCGGGCGCGGTCCGGCGGGTACGCGTGGACCTGGCCGCTCTACCAGCTGCTGGGATCGGCGCTGCCTGCGGGCAACATTGGCAGCAATGTCGGCACTGTCGGACCGCCGATGTGACGGTCTCGCGCAGAGCGGCCGATCGCCTTACCAGTCGAATCGCACCTGAGGTGGCGATTCTGGCAAATTTTTCTGCAGATAACGGTTAGATCGAGGTCGTCTGCACAGCGTTTGCTGAAAGTTTGCTGTGAGCAATCGGATCGCATGCTGGATGTGAGCGGGGGCGGCGGTTCGACGACCGTCGTCGGCACGACCGGCAACGGCAACACCACCCAGCAGTCCAACCGGTCGGGGCAGATCTTCAACCGCCAGACGACCTCGGCCCTGCCTTCGCTGTCGTTCCGGCCGCCGACATCGGCATCCGGGCCTGTCCGGTCAGTCCGGCAGCAGCCCGCGGCACGCGAAGGCCGACGGATGACGCCGCGTTATCAGCAGCACACCGACCTGCCGCCGTCAGTGCGCGCGCAGATTAGTTTCCCGCGGACGGGCCCGTGCGGGCGCCGTCGATGAGCCATCGCCTTTTCTGCGATGGAAGATGGGCTTGATTGTCGCCGACGGCTGCCCGTTGAATTCTGCTGTAATTCGACGCTGCGCGCGCGGTGCATTCGACGTGTAATTCAATCTACTGTGAAGTTTTCGCGTGCGTGTGACCCCGCGAAACGGTATTCGCTGCCGTTATGTTTGCAATTTAAAATGCAAACAACACGAGCGAAATTAAATGCTTGACACGCTTGTGTAACCGCAATAGATTCCAGCGCAAATGGCATTTCAGGGGAGGTGTATAGGCGTGACACCCTGCAGGCTCGGTGCGTACGAATTGGAAGACATAAGCCGTAGTCCACCTGGTGATTAGGCGCGGTATGCGCCTTTCTGATGGCGGCTGATGCAGGCCGAACAGGTGCGAATGCATTTCCATGGATCGGACCTATATCGGTCCCTCAATTAATACAGCCATGCCCAAAAACGGCAAAATACCAAGGAGCTTCGAAAATGGGTAAGCACACCAAGCCTCGCAAACCGACGTCGTGGAACAAGACGCTCGCTGCAGGCACTGTCGCCGGTACCACTGCGCTGGGATTCGGCGCCCTGGCTGCGTTGGATTCACCGATGGCCAACGCCTCGTTGTTCAATTTCTCCAACCTGTTCAACCCCAGCCCTAAGCCCACCACGGTGGTCGGCACCACGGGCAACGGCAACACCACCCAGAAGGCGACCGCGTCGGGCAACATCAACAACCCGCAGGCCAGCGTCCTGAGCCCGGCCATCGGTGGCGTGTCCACCAGCGGTCCGGCCACGTCATCGGCGGTCGGCGGCCCCGGCACGAGCACGTCGGCCCATACCGCGGTCAACGCGGGTGGTGCGGCGGTCGGTGGTCCCACGACGGGCGGTACGGCGGCGAGCACCACGACGGGCGTCAGCCCGGCGGTCGGCGGAGCCGGCGTCGGTGGCGCGACGACGGGTGGTAATGCCACGACCGGCAACACCACCGGTGGAACCACCAAGGGCGGCAGTGCCACCAGCACCCAGTCGAGCACCAGCACCGCGACCGGCGGCAGTGCTACCAGTGGCAGTGCGACCAGCTCGGCCAACTCGAGCGCCAACAGCGGCAATACGTCGAAGAACAAGACGAGCGTCAACACCTCGAAGTTCAACGGCAACGGTAGCAGCGTCAAGATCGGCTGACACCGCGAAGGAACCACTGAATGCTGGACCGTCGCCGTCACCGGCGGCGGTCCGGCACTTCTCTCACCGGGTGCTCTGTTTGGCCCACCCCAGCACCAGAAGCGAGGTGGGCAGCAGCAGGATCGCCATGGTCAGCAGGATGGCCGAAATGCCGCTGCCGGCAGACGATCCCGCGTGTACGAGCATCTCCAGCGCAGTGCCGGTGACTGCGATGCCGACGCCACCCAGCGTCACCATGGAGGTCAGTGCCACGCCCGCCGCGGCGCCGGCCCGCTCCGGCGGCACCACCGCCTGGGTCGCCACAGTCGTGAAGGCGTATACCAGCCCCATGGTGAAGCCGCAGGCCGTCAGCGCGATGAGATAGGGCGGCCAGCTGTGTGAGAGGGCAAGCACGGCAAGCGAAATCGCGGCGGCCGCCCCTGTCGTTCCCATCACCGCCATGGGTGGGTACTTGGTCGCCAGCCGTCCCGAGAGCACACCGCCTGCGGCCGCACCCGCAGACGGGCCCAGGAATGCCAGCCCCGCCGTCAACGGATCGAGGCCCCGCACCTCCTGCAGATTCAAGGTCGAGAGGTAAATCGCCACCACATAGGCGATGTTGGCAACCGTGCCCGTGACGATCAGCACGCTGAACCGTTGGTCTCGCAGGAGCGAGAGATCGACCAGCGGCCATTTGACCCGGTGTTCGGTAACGACGAACGCCGTCATAGCCACGACCGAGACGATGAACGCTGCCACCGTCGGCAGCGACAACCAACCCCAACTCGGACCGCGATCGAACGTCAGCGTGAACAGGCCGATGCCGATGGTGATCAGAGCGAGCCCGGTGAGATCGACCCGGCGCGGCACCGTGCGGTCGGAGCTCTCCGACATGGTGATGCCGCCGACCACGGCGGAGACGACGGCCAGCGGCACGAGCAACCAGAAAATCGCGCGCCATCCGACGGTCTGGGTGAGTAGGCCGCCGACCAGCGGGCCCGCGGCGTTGCCCAATCCGCCTATCCCGTAAGCCAATCCGATGGCCCTGGCGGCCCGATCGGCCGGAAACGAATTGGTCAGCACACTGACCGAGACGGGGAAGATCAGCGCCGCGCCCACTCCCTGGGCCGCTCTCGACCCGATCACCCACGCTGCGGACGGGGCCACGGCGCACACCGCCGATGACGCACCGAATACGGCGATGCCGATCAGCAGGGTGCGGCGGCGACCGAAGATGTCACCGATGCGACCGGCGGGCACCATGCATGCTCCCAGCGTCAGCATGTAAATGCTGATCACCCACTGCAGATCGGTGGCCGTGGTACCCAGGTCATCTGCCATCTTGGGTAGTGCCAGATTGACCGCGAAATAGTCCAACTGGACGCAGAACAGCGCGGTGGACACCGCCGCCAGAATCCAGCGGTCGCGCGGTGGCGTCACCGCCCGTTGATCTGTCACACGCGTAAGTTTCCTGCGCGCAGGCCAGACATCGAGCTTTAATGGCGATAATCTGACACCCGTATCGGCGATCCGAGGAGGGTCACGTGGTTGGGCGGTATCTGAAAGCTCAGCTGTGGGTGCTGCTGTGCGGCGGCCTGGTGGGGCCGATCTTCCTCGTCGTGTACTTCGCCATCGGTGAGAGCGACCTGCTGCGGTGGATGTTCTGGGCCGGTCTGCTGATCACCGCGGCGGATGTCCTGGTCGCATTGGCGATGACGAACTACGGCGCCAAGTCGGCGGCCAAATCCCAGTTCCTGGAGCAGCAGGGAGTGCTCGCACTGGCTCAGGTCATCGGCATCGCCGAGACCGGCACCCAGATCAACGACCAACCACTGGTGAAGCTCAATCTTCGGATCGAAGGGCCGGGCCTGACGCCGTTCGAGAGCCAGGATCGGGTCATCGCCTCGGTGACGCGGCTGCCGCTGATCACGGCCCGCAAACTCGTCGTGCTCGTCGACCCTGCCACCAACGACTATCAAATCGATTGGCAACGCAGTGCTTTGGTGGGTGGTTTGGTGCCGGCACAGTTCACTGTGGACGAAGACCACCGGACCTACGACCTGTCGGGCCAGGCCGGGCCACTGCTGGAGATCCTGCGGATTCTCAAGGCCAACAACGTCCCGATGAACGGCACCGTCGACATCAGATCCAACCCCGTGGTGCGTCAACAAGTCACCAACGTCGTGCGGCGTGCGGCCGCGCAGCAAGCCCCGGCGGCTGCGCCGGTGCCGGCGCCGACCATGCCCGCTCCCGAACCGTCGACCGCGCAACGGTTACAGGAATTGGAGACGCTGCGCGCCACCGGTGCCATCACGGACACGGAGTACACGGCAAAACGGCAGCAGATCATCGCGGAGTTATAAGCGCAGGCAGATCAACTCGGGGGGACGGCAGTGGTCACATCCGACCAACAGACGGCGGAGAAGGATCAAAAGGTAAGCCTGCCGACGTTGACCGCCATGGTCGTCGGATCGATGGTCGGCTCGGGTGTCTTCCTGCTGCCACGCCGATTCGGCGTCGAGACCGGCGTCGCCGGTGCGCTGATCGCCTGGACGATCGCGGGTACCGGCATGCTCATGCTGGCGTTCGTGTTCCAGCGGCTCGCCACGCGCAAGCCCGAACTGGACGCCGGTATCTATGCCTATGCAAAGGCGGGATTCGGCGATTACGTCGGGTTCAATTCCGCGTTCGGATTCTGGGCGTCGGCGTGCGCGGGTAATACGTCGTACTGGGTGCTGATCATGACGACGACAAGCGCACTGTTTCCCGCGCTCGGCGCAGGGGATACTGTCGTCGCGGTGCTCTGCTCGTCGGTGGGCGTCTGGTTGTTCTTCGCCCTGATCCTGGCGGGCGTCAAAGAAGCTGCGATCATCAATCGGATCGCGACCTTCGCCAAGGTGATCCCGATCCTGGTGTTCATCGTGATCGCCCTGATCGCCTTCAAGGGTGGCGTGTTTGCCGACAATTTCTGGGGTGGCGACGGAAACTATTCCTGGGCATCGCTTTTCGATCAGGCCAAGGGCACCATGCTGATCACGGTCTTTGTGTTCATGGGTATCGAAGGCGCCAGTGTGTATTCGCGATTTGCGCGCAAGCGCGAGGATGTCGGCCGCGCCACCGTGATCGGTTTTCTTTCGGTGCTGGCGGTGTTCATGCTGGTGACGTTGTCGTCCTATGGCGTGCTGCCGCAGTCCGAGTTGGCCGGAGTCGCCCAGCCGTCCATGGCCTCTGTGCTGGAATCGATTGTGGGGCACTGGGGCTCGATTTTCATCAGGGTCGGAGTGATCCTGTCGGTGCTCGGCGCGTATCTGGCGTGGACGTTGATGGCTGGCGAAATCCTATACATCCCGGCCAAAACCGACGATATGCCGAGGTTCCTGGCCAGGGAGAATGCCAAGGGCGCACCTGTCACCGCGCTGGTGATGGCCGGCGGGCTTGTGCAGCTGCTGCTGATCCTGCTGCTGTTCACGTCCGAGGCGCTCGATTTCATGCTGGATCTGACGGCGGCGCTGGCGGTCATCCCGTATCTGCTGGCCGCGGGGTACGCCCTGAAACTGACCATCACGCGCGAGACTTACGGCGACCGGCGCTCACTGGTCCCCGACACAGTCGTTGCGGCGCTGGCTACGTTCTACACGTTGTTCCTGGTCTATGCCGCCGGGTGGGATCACCTGCTGATGTCGTGCATCCTCTACGCCCCTGGGGCCCTGTTGTATTGGATTGCTCGGCGCGAACGCGGCCTGCGCGTATTCCGCCCGGCCGAGGCTGCGCTCTTCGTGGTCATCCTGCTCGGGGCGGTGGGGGGCGTGTACGGCCTGGCTTCGGGAGCCATCCAGATTTAGCTGTTTCGAGGGTGCGACGAGAGGAAACGACATGGATCCGGCCGAGGACTACGGCGTGCATTCCGAGGTGGGCAAGCTGCGCAAGGTGCTGGTGTGCTCGCCCGGCCTGGCCCACGAACGGTTGACGCCGACCAACTGTGACGACTTGTTGTTCGACGATGTGTTGTGGGTGCAGAACGCGCGGCGCGACCATTTCGACTTCATGGACAAGATGCGCGAGCGTGGGGTCGAAGTGGTCGAGCTGCACAACCTGCTCACCGAGACCATGGACATACCCGAGGCCAGGGCATGGCTGCTGGATCGCAAGATCGTTCCCAACGAGGTCGGCCTCGGCCTGGTCGACGACACCCGTGGCTTCCTCGACTCACTGACGTCGCGACGGCTCGCCGAACTGTTGATCGGCGGGATGTCGATACGCGACCTGCCGCCCGAAATGTGTTCGGGTTACCGGTCGTTGGCGCGGGAGGCCGCGGGTATCACCGAATACCTCATGCCGCCGCTGCCCAACACCCTCTACACCCGCGACACCACCTGCTGGATCTACGGGGGCCTGACGCTCAATCCGCTGTTCTGGCCTGCCCGCCACGACGAGACCCTGCTGATGAAGGCCATCTACATGTTCCATCCCGATTACGTCGGGGCCACCGTGTGGTGGGGTGATCCCGAGGAGAGCTGGGGTCTGTCCACGATCGAGGGCGGAGACGTCATGGTGCCCGGCAACGGCATCGTGTTGATCGGGATGAGCGAGCGAACGTCGCGGCAGGCCATCACGCAGGTGGCGGCTGAGCTGTTCGCCAACGAAGCGGCCGAGAAGGTGCTCGTGGCGGGCATGCCGAAGCTGCGTTCGGCGATGCATCTCGATACCGTCTTCACCTTCGCCGACCGTGACGTGGTCACCATCTATCCCGAGATCGTGGATGCGATCCAGACGTTCGTGCTGCACCCCAGCGATACCGCGCCGGGGGTTGAGGTCGAGGAAGCCACCAAACCGTTCGTCGAGATGGTTGCCGCCGAGCTGGGGCTTCCTCGCCTGCGCGTCGTGGAAACCGGTGGCACGAAATACGATTCCGAGCGTCAGCAGTGGGACAGCGGTAACAACTTGGTTGCCGTCGAACCGGGCGTGGTGTTCGCCTACGACCGCAACACCCACACCAACTCGCTGCTGCGCAAGGCGGGCATCGAGGTGATCACCATCGTTGGCGCGGAACTGGGCCGCGGCCGCGGCGGCGGGCACTGCATGACCTGCCCGATCATCCGCGACCCGTTGCCGTGGTGACGGGCGGATAGCTTCCTGGCGCCCAGCACGCACACTGGGGCTAGAACACGTTCTACTTTTGCTGTTAGCCTGGTCGCTGGCTCAGTGAAAGGACCGGTGACGTGGCAGATAGTGGAACGCTCGAGGGTCGGGTGGCATTCGTGACCGGGGCGGCCCGCGGTCAGGGCCGGGCCCATGCGGTGCGCCTCGCGAACGAGGGTGCCGACATCATCGCCATCGACGTATGCCGTGCGGTGGACGACACCATCACCTATGCGCCGGCCACGCCCGAGGATCTCGCCGAGACGGTCCGCGCGGTCGAGGCCGCGGGCCGCAAGGTGCTGGCCCGTGAAGTCGATATCCGCGACCTCGCCGCCCAGCAACAAATCGTCGCCGACGGTGTCGAGCAGTTCGGCCGTCTGGACATCGTCGTGGCCAACGCCGGTGTGCTCAGTTGGGGCAGGCTCTTCGAGATGTCGCCCGAGCAGTGGGACACCGTCGTCGACGTGAACCTCAACGGCACCTGGCGGACCATCCGCGCCGCGGTGCCCGCGATGATCGAGGCCGGCAACGGCGGGTCCATCGTCATCGTGAGTTCGTCGGCGGGTCTCAAGGCAACGCCGGGCAACGGGCATTACTCGGCGTCCAAGCACGGCCTGGTGGCGCTGACCAATGCGCTGGCATTGGAGGTGGGTGAGTACGGAATTCGGGTCAACTCCATCCACCCGTACTCGATCGACACCCCGATGATCGAGCCGGAGGCCATGGCCGCGGTGTTCTCGAAGTACCCGAACTACCTACACAGCTTCGCGCCCATGCCGCTGCAGCCGGTGGGGCAGGACGGCAAGGGGCTGTCCACCTTCATGACGCCCGAAGAGGTCTCCGACGTGGTGGCGTGGCTGGCCGGGGACGGCTCGGCCACCCTGTCGGGCAGCCAGATCGCCGTCGACCGCGGTGTGCTGAAATACTGAGTTTTCCCGCGCCTTTCTCCCGCGAGCAGACGCTGCGGCACGCGACACGCCGTGGTTGCAGTACCGCGGTGTCTGCTCGCGCAACTGACTACCGGCGCGCGTCGGCGAGGGCCTCGGCGAATTGATCAATGGCCCAGTCGATCTCGTCGGCTGTGACCACCAGGGGCGGGGCGAACCGCAGCGTGGACCCTTGAGTGTCCTTGGCGAGCACGCCACGTTGGGCCAGCGCCAGGCACAGCTTCTTGCCGCTGCCGAGGTCCGGGTCGATGTCGACGCCTGCCCACAGCCCGAGTCCCCGTACCGCATGAACGCCGTGACCGATCAACTTCACTAGCCGGCTGTGTAGATGCTCACCGAGTTCTGCTGAGCGGGACTGGAATTCACCCCGCTGCAGCATGCTCACCACAGTGCTGCCGATCGCCGCGGCCAGCGGGTTGCCGCCGAAGGTGGAACCGTGCTCGCCGGGGTGCAGCACGCCCAGCACGTCGCGATCGGCCACCACTGCCGACAGCGGCAACACACCACCGCCGAGTGCCTTGCCCAGCAGATAGACATCGGGGACGACGTCCCAGTGCTCGCACGCGAAGGTGCGGCCGGTGCGACCGAGCCCGGACTGGATCTCGTCGGCGATCATCAGCACGTTGCGCTCGGTGCAGATCTGGCGCACCCGCGGCAGGAAATCCGCGGGCGGGACGATGATGCCGGCCTCGCCCTGGATGGGTTCGATCAGCACTGCGACGGTGTTGTCATCGACCGCGGCGGCCAGCGCGTCGGCGTCACCGAACGGCACCGAGCGGAACCCGGGTGTGTACGGGCCGAATCCGCGGCGCGCGGTCTCGTCGTCGGAGAAGCTGATGATCGTGGTGGTGCGGCCGTGGAAGTTGTTGTGGGCGACCACGATATTGGCAGCGTCCGGGGCTACGCCCTTGACGTCGGTGCCCCACTTGCGGGCCACCTTGATCCCGCTCTCGACGGCCTCGGCGCCGCTGTTCATCGGTAGCACCATGTCTTTGCCGCACAGCTCGGCCAGCGCAGCACAGAACGGTGCCAGCCGATCGGAATGGAACGCGCGGCTGACGAGCGTGAGGGTGTCGAGCTGGGCGTGCGCGGTCGCGATGATCTCCGGGTGGCGATGGCCGAAGTTGACGGCCGAATACGCCGCGAGGAAGTCCAGGTACCGGCGGCCGGTCACATCCGTGATCCACACCCCCTCCGCGCTGGCGGCCACCACCGGCAGTGGTGCGTAGTTGTGTGCGACGTAGCGATCGTCGAGTGCGATGGCTGCGGAGACTGTGTCGGTGTCCACGCCATCCAGCATGCTCACGGGTGTAGCTCCAGGGTGCAACATTTGACGGATCCGCCGCCTTTCAACAGTTCGGTGAGGTCGACGCCGATCGGTTCGAATCCGGCGTCGTGGAGTTGGGTCGCGAAGCCGGTGGCCGCCGCGGGCATCACGACGTGACGGCCATCGGAGACGACATTGAGGCCCAGCACATGGGCGTCGGCGTCGGCGACCTCGATGGCATCGGGAAACAGCTCAGCTATCCGAGCCCGGCCGGCGTCGGTAAACGCCGGTGGGTAGTAGGCGACCGTGGTGTCGTCGAGCACGGCCAGGGCGGTGTCGAGGTGGTAGAAGCGCGGGTCGACCAATTCCAGGCTCACCACGGGTAGTCCGGTGATGGCGGCGATCTCGTCGTGCGCGTCGCGCTCTGTGCGAAAACCCCAGCCTGCCAACAGAGTTGATCCGACGACGAGGAGGTCGCCCTGACCCTCGTTGACATGCTGGGTGCGGGCGAGCGTGAGGCCACGGGCAGCCATCCACTCGGCGTAGGCGTCGGCCTCGGGCGCGCGTTGCGGGTACGCGAACCTCGCCACCACGGCGGTGTCGCCGACGACGATGCCGCCGTTGGCGGCATACACCATGTCGGGCAAACCCGTGCGGGGCGTGACGAGGTCGACGCAGTGGCCGAGGTCGAGGTATGTCCGACGGAGGACGTCCCACTGGTCCACCGCGCGCTGCGGGTCAACCGGGGTCGAGGTGTCCATCCATGGGTTGATCGCGTACTCCACGGCGAAATACCGGGGTTCCGTCATGGCGTAGCGGCGGGTGGTGGCGCGGCGAGGTCTGGGCACGGCCGCGGGCATGACATCGTGCAGTGTTGTCATGAATCGACGATAGAAAGCTGTCGTCACGCAATCAATCGCTGGTTATTGCGCGTCTACCAGCGATACATTGCAACAAAAGCATCGTCGCGGTGTTTTGTTGCGTGCAGAGGAACGACATGGAACGTCTTGACGAGACCGACGAGCAGATCCTCGCCGAGCTTGCCGAACATGCCCGAGCCACCTACGCCGAGATCGGTCAGCGGGTGAGCCTTTCGGCGCCCGCAGTCAAACGGCGAGTCGACCGCATGATCGCCGACGGGGTGATCCGTGGCTTCACCACCGTGGTGGACCCCAACGCACTGGGGTGGCGTACCGAGGCCTACGTTCAGGTGTTCTGTCATGGCACCATCGCACCTGCCGAGCTGCGAGCCGCGTGGGTCGGCATTCCCGAAGTCGTCAGTGCCGCAACGGTAACCGGCACCGCCGACGCCATCCTGCACGTTCTCGCGCGCGATATGCGGCACCTGGAGGAGGCGCTGGAACGCATCCGGGCCAGCGCCGACATCGAGCGCAGTGAGAGCATCGTGGTGCTCTCCAGGCTCATCGAGCGGGCCAGACCGTAACAGTGCCCATCCGTAGGGTGGCCTACCACCCTGCGAGATGATCGTGTAGAAACCCCCTCGTGACTACACCTGGGGGCATCGTCATCGTCGGAGGCGGCCTCGCGGCTGCCCGGACCGCTGAGCAGCTGCGACGTTCGGAGTACTCCGGAGCGATCACGATCGTCAGCGACGAGGACCATCTGCCCTACGATCGGCCACCGCTGTCCAAGGAAGTGTTGCGTGCCGAGACCGATGACGTCACGCTGAAACCCGCCGAATTCTATGCGGACAACAACATCACGTTGCGCCTCGGTTCGGCCGCGCAGTCAGTGGACGCCGGTGCCAAGACGGTCACGTTGGCCGACGGCAGCCAGCTGGCCTACGACCAGCTGATCATCGCAACGGGCTTGGTACCCAAGCGCATTCGCTCTTTCCCGGATCTGCCGGGTATCCGCGTGCTGCGGTCCTACGACGAGAGCCTGGCTCTGCGTGCCGACGCCGGCTCGGCCCGCCGCGCCGTGGTGGTCGGCGCCGGTTTCATCGGCTGTGAGGTGGCCGCCAGCCTGCGCAAGCTCGGCGTCGAGGTCACGCTGGTCGAGCCGCAGCCCACGCCGCTGGCGTCGGTGCTGGGGGAGACGATCGGCGCCCTGGTCACCCGCTTGCACCAGGCCGAGGGTGTCGATGTCCGCTGCGGCGTCGGTGTCACCGAGGTGCGCGGCACCGACAAGGTCGAGCAGGTCGTGCTGGGCGACGGCACCGAGTTGGACGCCGACCTGGTCGTGGTGGGCATCGGCTCGCATCCGGCCGTCGAGTGGCTCGACGGCAGCGGCATCGCGGTCGACAACGGTGTGGTGTGCGACGAGGTGGGCCGGACCAATATCGCCGACGTGTGGGCCATCGGCGACGTGGCGTCATGGCGCACCGCGGTCGGAGACCAAGTGCGCGTTGAACATTGGAGCAACGTGGCCGACCAGGCCCGGGCTCTGGTTCCTGCGCTGCTTGGCCAGGAGGCTTCGACGCTGAGCTCGGTGCCGTACTTCTGGAGTGACCAGTACGACGTGAAGATCCAATGCCTGGGCGAACCCGAGGCCGAGGACACCGTGCACGTCGTCGAGGACGACGGCCGCAAGTTCCTGGCCTACTACGAGCGGGACGGCGTGGTCGTCGGCGTCGTCGGCGGTGGCATGCCGGGCAAGGTGATGAAGGTCCGCAGCAAGATCGCCGCAGGCGCTCCCATCGCCGACGTCCTCGGCTGACCCCTCTCCCCGTGCGATTTGTGCACCTGCCGTAACGCTGAGCGTTACCGGAGGTGCACAAATCGCGCTAGAACTGGCCGAGGTAGAACCGGCTGCCCTGGTCGTCAGTGCACTCGGCCATCAATCCATACGGTTGCTGGGCCGGCTCCTGCAGCACGGTGCCGCCGGCTTCCCGCACGCGCGCGACCGCGGCCTCGATATCGGCGACGGTCCACATCGGCACGGTGGTGGTGGTCGCACTGCCGCCTGCCATGCCGGACATCGGTTGGCTGCCCTCGATGGCCCAGCCGTCTTGGATCCGGCCCGGCTCGAACGTCCAGGAGAACACCCGGCCGTAGAACTCCTTGAATGCCGCTGAATCGGTCACTTCGTAGGTGAGATACGAAAGTTCGCCCGGCCCTGCGCCATTGAGGGCGGGGCGGGGAACTTCGGTCGACGGCTGGAACACCGCGAAGGGCGTCCCGCTGGGATCGGTGGCGTCAAGCACCGTGCCGAATTCCATCGCCTGGGTTTCGCCGGCGACCCCGCCGCCCGCGGTGATGGCCTGCCGAGCCGCGTCCAGATCGGTGACGGCGTAGCAGCAGAACAGCGTGGGTGCGCCCGGCATCGGATAGATACCGATGTGCTGCACGGTGTTGATGATCTTGCGGGCGACCGGGTCGTAGATCCAACCAAGCACATGTCCGTAGAACACCGCGGCCTTGTCGGGGTCCGGGGCCCACACCGACACATATCCGACGTCGCCGTGCTGGATCAGCGCGGGCAGACCGGTCGACGGGCCGGACAGCATCCAGCGGTGGCCGGAAGGGTCGATGATGGTCGCATTGCGCGATCCGTAGTTTTCATACGGTTCCCGCTGCACATGCGCGCCGTGCCGGCGGGCCCGATTCAACGCGGCGTCCGTGTCGGTCACGTGCAGCATCAGGCTCACTGAATTCGACTGCGGTGCCGGGGCTTTGAGGCCCATCTCGGGAAATTCGTCGGCGAGGTACAGCACGCCCCCGGCCAGACTGAGTTCGGCGTGGCCGATGCGGCCGTCATCCATCACGATCGGCTCGCCGACCTGCACGGCACCCAGCGCCTCGATGTACCACGCGATGGCGGCGCGGGCGTCGGGCACGGCGAGGTAGGGGAGTGCGGCACCGCGGGGTGGTTCCTGGGCGGTGACGGCGGGGGCATTGAGGTCTGCGATGGCGGTATCGGTGCCGGTCATAACAACTCCTTGCGTTCGATTCGGAAGTGTGAGAGCCGATTCCAGACGCGCTCGCAGCCTCGCCGCGAACTGCGGATCAGGGGAAACCGGGAGGTCGGCGTCAGCCAGCACGGTCAGCGGATCGTGGTTGTTGTTGATCATGACTTCCCTCCTTCCGGTTCTGGATAATGCGTTCGAAACGCCCGGCGGGCCCGCACCAGCAGGGCTTCCGTGGCCTGCACGGTGCGACCGATCAGCTCGGCACACTCGGGGACCGAGCAGTCGTCCATGTAGCGCAGTGCGAGCACGGTGCGGTGTTGCTCGGGCAGCCGGGCCAGCACGCTTTCGGCCACGATGCGGTCCAGCTCGGCATCCCAGTCGTCGGCCGGGTCGACCGGCTCGGGCAACTCGGCGACCGGGATGCTGAATCGGTCGTGGCGGCGCCGGTAGTGGTCGGCGAGCTTGTGCCGGGCCACCCCGATTAGCCACGGCACCGAGAGCTGCGGCGGGGACGGTTTGCGGGCGGCATCCATCGCCGCCAGGAACGTCTCCGACGTCAGGTCCTCGGCAGTTCCGCGGTCACCGCAGCGCCGGGCGAAGTACCCGTACACCACTGGCAGCGCCTCGTCGTAGAGGGCTAACAGTGCCCGCGGAGCGTCTGTTTCGGCGCTCACACCCCTATCGTCGCCGTTGGAGCCCAAACTCCGACACCCCAATTTCAACGAAAAACCGTTCGCTACTCGGCGAGCACATCCAGCCCCGGTGCGACGATGTCGAATGCTTCGCCGATGGCGTCGGTTAACGACACCGACTCGTCGGCGAGCCAGTTCTCGTAGGCCGACAGCGCGACTCCGAGCATGAGCCATGCCACGGTCTGCGGGATCAGGTCGGTGGCTGCCCGACCGGTGCGGACCGCCACGTAGCTGGCGATGACCTCGCGCCAGCCTGCGTACATGGTCATTGAATATGCTTGCAGCCCAGCGGTTTCCAGGATGACACGCATCCGTTGCCGATGCTGTGCCATCTCGTCGGCCTCGTAGGTGTTGAACGCCAGCAGCGCCTCGCGCAGGGCTTCCCCGAGCGTGACGCGTGGGCTCAGCGTCGCGAGCAGTTCGCGCAACTGCTGCAGGTGGGCATCGAAATTGCCCCACGGGATGGCGTTCTTCGACGGGTAGTACCGGAACAGCGTGCGCCGCGAGATGCCGGTCGCGGCGGCCACGTCGTCGACGCTCACCTCGTCGAACCCGCGGGCCGCGAACAACTCGATGGCCACTCCGGCGATGTGGTCCTGGGTGGTTGACCGACGCCGTCCCGCACTCATCTGAAACCCGGCCTTCCATTTCGGCACTCGATGCCATATTGTTGCGACCTGGGTCACAATAGTCCAGGCCCAGCGTACGAAAGGGGTAAATCCATGGAACCGAATCAGCAAGTCGAATCCGACACCGAACTCGTGACCGAGACCCTCGTCGAAGAGGTGTCGATCGACGGGATGTGCGGGGTCTACTGACCATGACCGGGCCTGTGTCCGCGCCCACCGGCGCGGCACCGTCGTTCGATCCCGAACGCGGCTGGCGGCTGCACCACCAGGTGGCGGTGCGGCCGGAGCCGTTCGGTGCATTGCTGTATCACTTTGGTACGCGCAAGCTTTCGTTCCTGAAGAACCGGACGATAGTGACGGTGGTCAATTCTCTGGCCGACCATCCCGACGTCCGGTCGGCGTGCCGGGCCGCCGGGGTCGGCGACGATCAGCAGGCCCCGTACCTGCATGCCCTGGGCGTGCTTGCCCAGTCCAAGATGCTCGTTCTCAAGGAGGTCCCATGACCGTTCTGGATTCGGCTCCCGCGCCGGCACCCGTACCGCGACTGGTCGAGCAGTTCGAGCATGGCCTCGACGCTCCCATCTGTCTGACCTGGGAGCTCACCTACGCCTGCAACCTGGCGTGCGTGCACTGCCTGTCGTCCTCGGGCAAACGCGATCCGCGTGAGCTCAGCACGCAGCAGTGCAAGGACATCATCGACGAGCTCGAACGTATGCAGGTGTTCTACGTCAACATCGGCGGCGGCGAACCCACTGTGCGGTCGGACTTTTGGGAGCTTGTCGACTACGCGACCGCCCACCATGTCGGCGTGAAGTTCTCCACCAACGGCGTGCGCATCACGCCGCAGGTGGCAACGAAATTGGCGGCCAGCGATTACGTCGACGTTCAGATCTCCCTGGACGGGGCGACCGCCGAGATCAACGACGCGGTGCGCGGCCCCGGCTCGTTCGCGATGGCCATCCGGGCCTTGGAGAACCTGAAGGCCGCCGGTTTCAAGGACGCCAAGATCTCGGTGGTGGTGACTCGCCACAACGTCGATCAGCTCGACGATTTCAAGGCGTTGGCCGATCAGTACGGCGCCACGCTGCGCATCACGCGGCTGCGGCCCTCGGGGCGCGGCGCAGATGTCTGGGACGAACTCCATCCGACCGCAGCCCAGCAGCGTCAGCTGTACGACTGGCTGGTGGCCCACGGTGAGCGGGTGCTCACGGGGGATTCGTTCTTCCACCTGTCCGGCCTGGGTGAACCGGGTGCGCTGGCCGGTCTCAACCTGTGCGGAGCCGGCCGGGTGGTCTGTCTGATCGACCCGGTGGGCGACGTGTACGCCTGCCCGTTCGCCATCCACGACCGCTTCCTGGCCGGAAATATCCTGTCAGACAACGGTTTCCAGAATGTGTGGCAGAACGCCCCGTTGTTCCGCGAGCTGCGGGAACCGCAGTCGGCCGGTGCGTGCGGCAGCTGCGGGCACTACGACAGCTGCCGCGGTGGCTGCATGGCCGCCAAGTTCTTCACCGGTCTGCCGATGGACGGGCCCGATCCCGAGTGCGTGCAGGGCTACGGTGAGCCCGCCCTCGCGCTGGAGCGGGACAAGCCCAAGTCCAGCGTCGACCATTCCCGCTCGAGCAAGGGACCGATCCCGCTCAAGCTCCTCACCGTCCCTCCGAAGAAATTCTGCAACGAAAGTCCGATCTGATCATGGCCCGCGATACCTGGTTCGAAACCGTCGCCATCGCTCAGCAGCGAGCGAAGAAACGTCTGCCCCGCTCCGCCTACTCCTCACTGATCTCGGCCAGTGAGAAGGGCGTGTCGGTCTCCGACAACGTCGAGGCATTTGCCGAGCTCGGCTTCGCCCCGCACGTCGTGGGGGCCACCGAGAAGCGTGAGATGTCGACAACCGTGATGGGTCAGGACATTTCGATGCCCGTCATCATCTCGCCGACCGGCGTGCAGGCCGTCGACCCCGACGGCGAGGTGGCGGTTGCCCGCGCGGCCGCCGCACGCGGTACCGCGATGGGGCTTTCGTCGTTTGCCAGCAAGCCGATGGAAGAAGTCACCGCGGTCAACGACAAGATCTTCTTCCAGATCTATTGGCTCGGCAGCCGCGACGAGATCGCCGAACGTGTACAGCGTGCGAAGGATGCCGGCGCGGTCGGCCTGATCGCGACGACCGACTGGAGCTTCAGTCACGGCCGTGACTGGGGTAGCCCCAAGATTCCCGAGCGCATGGATCTCAAGACCATGATCAAGATGTCGCCGGAAGTGCTCACCAAGCCGCGGTGGCTGTGGAGCTTCGGCAAGCATCTGCGTCCGCCGGACCTGCGGGTTCCGAATCAGGGGCGACGCGGCGAGCCGGGGCCCACGTTCTTCGAGGCGTACGGGCAGTGGATGGGCACCCCGCCGCCGACCTGGGATGACATCGCCTGGCTGCGCGAGCAGTGGGGCGGTCCGTTCCTGCTCAAGGGCATGGTGCGGGTCGATGATGCCAAACGTGCTGTCGATGCCGGGGTTTCAGCAATCACCGTCTCCAACCATGGCGGCAACAACCTCGATGGCACGCCTGCCGCGATTCGGTGCCTGCCTGCGATCGCCGAGGCGGTCGGTGACCAGGTCGAGGTTTTGCTCGACGGCGGTGTCCGACGGGGCAGCGACGTCGTCAAGGCCGTGGCGCTGGGTGCGCGTGCCGTCATGATCGGTCGGGCATATCTGTGGGGTCTGGCTGCCAACGGACAGGCCGGCGTGGAGAACGTGCTCGACATCCTCTCGGGTGGGATCGACTCGGCGCTGCGCGGGCTCGGTAAGGCCTCGATCCACGATCTGTCTCCCGATGACATCTTGGTGCCGCCGGGATTCCTGCGGTCGCTGGGAGTGCCACCGACCGCTGGCATTTGACCGGGGGTCTGGTCGGGACGGTCCGTAGCGCGTAACCTCCCCGTGACAGGGGTGGCTGGAGAGGCGCACGTGATGGCTTTGGGGAGCCGGCGGAGAAGTTCCGGGAAATCAATTGCTGCTCATGCTTCAACAATTGGCGCACTCCAGGTGAATTCGGCCTACCATCGGCACGTGGCTTTCCCCAGCGAGCTCGGGAACTCGACGACGAGGCAGCTACGCAACGTGTCGCCCATGTTGGTCATCCCGGTCGGTTCTACCGAACAGCACGGACCGCACTTGCCGCTGGACACCGACACGCGCATCGCCTCGGCGGTGGCGCGTGCCGCGGTCGAGCGACTCGGCGGCGTGTCCGGCTCCGACTGGGTTCTGGCGCCGGCGATCGGCTACGGAGCCAGCGGGGAGCACGAGGGGTTCGCGGGCACCATATCGATCGGCACCGAGGCATTGCGGCTTTTGCTGGTGGAGTACGGCAGGTCGGCCACGAGCTGGGTGTCGCGTCTGGTGTTCGTCAACGGCCACGGGGGCAATGTGGAGGCGCTGGCAACGGCTACCGCACTGCTCCGATCGGAGAGCCGCGACGTCGGCTGGGTCCCGTGCGCGACGGTCGGTGCCGACGCGCATGCCGGCCATACCGAAACTTCTGTATTGCTACATATTTCACCGAGCGATGTGTGGTGCGACGAGGTCGCACCGGGGAACACAGCGCCACTGGCGGAATTGATGCCGCAGTTGCGTCGTGGTGGCGTTGCCGCGGTCAGCGCGGCAGGAGTGCTCGGTGATCCGACCACCGCCACTGCGTCCGAGGGGGAGCGTATCTTTGCTGAGATGGTCGAGGGGTGCACGGATCGGATCCGTCGCTGGCTGCCCGACCGGAACGGGATGCTGACGTGACCGGGCCGAGGCTGCCTGACGGCTTTGCCGTGCAGGTGGACCGTCGCGTCAAGGTGCTCGGTGAGGGGTCCGCTCTGCTGGGTGGATCGCCGACGCGCCTGCTGCGACTCGCCCCGACTGCGCAGACCATGCTCAACGGGGGTCGCCTCGAGGTCCACGACGCTGTCAGCGCGCAACTGGCACGCACCCTGCTCGACGCCACCGTCGCTCATCCGCGCCCCGCAAGCGGACCGTCGCACCGCGACGTCACCGTGGTTATTCCGGTACGGGACAACGTATCTGGACTGCATCGGCTGATCGGGGCGCTGCGCGGCCTTCGGGTCATCGTGGTCGACGACGGCTCCGCGGTGCCGGTGTCCGAGGAAGAGTTCGCCGCGATGCACTGCGACGTCCAGGTGCTGCGGCACGCCCGCAGCAACGGGCCTGCAGCTGCCCGCAACACCGGCCTGGCGGCCTGTGAGACGGACTTCGTGGCGTTCCTCGACTCTGATGTCGTCCCGCGTCGTGGTTGGCTGGAAGCGTTGCTGGGGCATTTCTGCGATCCCGCCGTGGCGTTGGTCGCGCCCCGGATCGTCGGGCTGCACACCACCGACAACCTGGTTGCCCGGTACGAGGCCGTGCGGTCATCGCTGGACCTCGGTGTCCGAGAGGCCCCGGTGGTTCCGTACGGGACGGTGTCCTACGTGCCCAGCGCGGCGATCATCTGCAGGCGCTCGGCGCTGCTCGGCGTCGGCGGATTCGACGAGACCATGCAGTCCGGTGAGGACGTCGACCTGTGCTGGCGGTTCGTCGAGGCCGGCGCCCGGCTACGGTACGAGCCCATCGCGCTGGTTGCCCACGATCACCGCACAAATCTTCGAGACTGGTTCAGCCGCAAGGCCTTCTATGGCACATCTGCTGCTCCGCTGACCGTGCGGCATCCTGGGAAGACGGCGCCGCTGGTGATCTCCGGCTGGAGCCTGGTGGTCTGGTTGTTGCTGGCCATCGGTTCGTGCATCGGCTATCTGGCCTCGTTGATCGTCGCTGTCATGACCGGCAGGCGCATCGCCCGCTCGCTCAGCACGGTCGACACCGAACCCCGGGACGTCGCCGTCGTCACCGCGACCGGATTGTGGTCCGCTGCTCTGCAGCTGTGTTCGGCGATCTGTCGGCACTATTGGCCCATCGCGCTGATCGCCGCGCTGCTCTTCCGCCGGGCCCGGCAGGCGGTGTTGCTGGCGGCCGTGGTCGACGGGGTGGTGGACTGGGCGACCAGACGCGGTAACGCCGACGACGACACCAAGCCCGTCGGCCTGCTGACCCACATCATGCTCAAGCGCCTCGACGACATCGCATACGGCACGGGTCTGTGGACCGGTGTCGTGCGCGAGCGCAACCTCGGGGCACTCAAACCGCAGCTGCGGAGTTAACCTGCGCCCGACAGTCGACGTTCTGGTTGTGGGTGCCGGCAGCGCCGGATCGGTCTTGGCCGAACGACTTTCCTCCTTTCCTGACTGCCGCGTGTGTGTCGTCGAAGCCGGGCCTGCTCCGTCGGACCCGCGGGTGGCCGCTCAGATCACGGACGGACTGCGGCTACCGATCGGCGCCGCCAGCGGGGTGGTGCGCCACTATCGGTCGACCTTGACCGAGCATCCGCCCCGCCACACCGAGATCATCCGCGGTTCGGTCGTCGGCGGCTCGGGGGCCGTCAACGGGGGCTACTTTTGCCGCGGGCTGCCCCCGGACTTCGACGGCTGGGCAATTCCCGGCTGGAGTTGGCGCGAGGTGTTACCGCATTTCCTTGCGATCGAGACGGATCTGGACTTCGCTACCGCACTGCACGGCTCCGACGGGCCGATTCTGGTCCGGCGCGTGCATGAATTCGACGGGTGTACGGCCTCTTTCGTAGCCGCGGCGACGGCGGCGGGATTCGGCTGGCTGCCCGATCTGAACGGGTCGGACATCGATGCGACGTTGCCGGCAGGTGTGGGCGCGGTGCCGCTGAACATCAACGGCGGAACCCGCCTCGGCCCGGGCGGTGCCTACCTGCAGCCGGCATTGCAGCGCCCCAACCTGGAAGTCCGCGCCGACACCAGGGTCTGCCGGATCCTGTTCGCCGGGACCCGCGCCGTCGGCGTGGAGTGCCTCGGCGGTGAAATCCTCGCCGCGGATCGAATTGTGTTGTGCAGCGGTGCAATCGGATCGGCTCAGCTGTTGATGCTGTCCGGCATCGGCCCGGCCGTCGATCTCGAGCGGTTGGGGATCGCAGTGTTGGCGGGATTGCCCGTCGGGACCGCGACGGTGGACCACCCCGAGTGGGTGCTGCCCGTCGACTGGACGCCCACCCACGACCTGCCGCCACTGGAGGCCGTGCTGACCACCGCAGACGGTATCGAAGTGCGGCCGTACACGGCGGGGTTCGCCGCGATGGTGCACGGGCCCGAGCACGATCCTGCCGAGTTGCCGCACCTCGGGGTGGCGCTCATGCGGCCGCGGTCGCGCGGGCGGGTCCGGCTCGCCTCGGCAGACCCGACGACGGCTCCTATCATCGAGCACCGCTACGACAGCGTGGCTTCCGATGTCGAAGCGCTACGCGAAGGCGCGGCGCTGGCTCGTGAATTGATCGGGGGCACTGCGGAAGTCGGTGCGCCGTCGTGGTCGACGTCGCAGCATCTGGCGGGCACCGCGCCGATGGGCAGCGGCCCCGGCGCCGTGCTCGACCCGACCTGCCGAGTGCACGGAATCACCGGGCTCTGGGTGGTGGACGGTTCGATCATGCCGTCGATCACCAGTCGTGGACCGCACGCGACCATCGCGATGATCGGCCATCGCGCCGCGGAGTTCATCGTCCGCTGAGCGCGCCGACGGTATCAACGCAACGAGTAGCGCACCGGCAGGTGTTTGAGCCCTCCGACGAAGGTCGTGGCGGAAAGCACTGGCGTCCCGGATAATTCGATGTGGTCCAGACGCGCGAGCAGTTCGGTGAACAGGCTCGCCATCTCCATCCTGGCCAGCGCCGCGCCCAGGCAGAAGTGGACGCCGTAGCCGAAGGCCAGGTGCTTGTTCGGGTCGCGCGCGACGTCGAAGCGGAACGGATCAGCGAACACGTCTTCGTCGCGATTGCCGGAAACGTAAGCGAGGTAGACGGATTCGCCCTTGGCGATCGGGACGCCACGCACTGTCGTATCGGCTGTCGCCGTCCGCATGAATTCCTTGACCGGCGTGGACCAACGGATCATCTCTTCGACCGCGGTGCCCATCAATTCGGGGTTGGCCCGTAATTTCTCCAGCTCGCCGGGGTTTTCGATGAGGGCAAGCAGCCCTCCGGAGATCGCGTCCTTGGTGGTGTCGTGGCCCGCGCTGGCGACGATCACGTAGTACGAGGCGGTGTCGACGTCGGACAGCGGTTCTCCGTCGATCCGTCCGTTGGCGATGGCCGACGCGAGGTCGCCGGTCGGGTTGGCCCGCCGCGACGCGGTCAACTGCGAGAAGTACGCGAAAAAGTCGAGCAGCACGGCCAATTGGTCGTCCAGCGATCCGCCCTCGCGCTTGTATTCGTCATCGTCGCCGCCGAACATTTCCTGGGTCAGCATGTGCATGCGACCGAAATCCTCCTCGGGCAGCCCGAGCAGCGACATGATCACGTACAGCGGGAAATCGACCGCCACCGCGGTGACGAAATCGCATTCCGGTCCGGCCGCGGCCATCTTGTCGACATAACGCGTGGCCAGTTCGTCGACCCGGACTTTGAGATCTCGCATTGCCTTGGGGCGGAACCAGTCTGCGCCGATGGACCGGACCTTGCGATGGTGCGGATCGTCCATGTGGATCAGTGTCCGCAGACCCATGCCGGCTTCGAGTTGTTGTCGGGCGAGATCGTCGGCGGCCGCGGTGGCCAGCAGCGGTCGTGGCTCGCTGATGAACAGGTCGTTGTCGCGTTCGACGGCCATGATGTCGGCGTGCTTGGTGATCGCCCAGAACGGGCGGTACGGCGGGTTGTCCACCCACGCCACCGGGTTCTCGGCGCGCAGTCGGGTCAGTGCCGCGTGGAGGCGGGCGTCGTCGGCGTAGGCCGTTGGATCGGCCAGGACCCTGGCGGCGTCGTCCATCGCAGGCGCGCTCATGCAAAAACTCCTCCAAGCAGCAGTTGACGGGTGTCAAGTAGCCAGTCTATGTGATCGGCGCCACTTCGGGCGCGGGATTGCCGGATCGCCACCGGCTAGGCTCGGCGACTGTGCAGCCAGCAAAGGTGCGCCGGCCGGGTCGGCGTTTGACGGCCGTCCTCGCCGTGGTCGTGGTCATCGCGGGATTGATGCTCGCGGGATGCGGTCGCGGCGCCACTCGGACGGTGTCGGGGTCCGCGGAACCGGCGGCGGACCCGTCGTACGTACACGTCGCACAGGGCACGCTGCGCGGTAACGTGGCGGTCGATCACCGGTTGTTCGCCGGGATCCCTTACGCCGCCGCGCCTGTCGGGCCTCTGCGATTCGCACCGCCGGCTCCGGCACCCGGGTGGGCCGGAGTGCGCGACGCTTCGGTGTTCGGACCCCGATGCGTCCAGGACCCGACCGCCGATCCCGAGCGGGGGCGCAACACCTCCGAGGATTGCCTGAGCCTCAACGTGTGGACGCCGCCCGCATCCGGCGAGCGCCGACCGGTGATGGTGTGGATCCACGGCGGTGCGTTCGTCAACGGCAGCAGCGGAGTGTATGACTCCCGCTGGCTGGTGGCGCGCGGCGACATCGTCGTCGTGAGCATCAACTACCGCCTCGGCACTCTCGGATTCCTGGCTCATCCGGGGCTCGGGCCGGCAGGCGATGTCGGCAACTACGGGATGCTCGACCAGCAGGCCGCGCTCCGGTGGGTACATGACAACATCGCCGCGTTCGGCGGCGATCCGGACCAGGTGACCATCGCCGGGGAATCCGCCGGCGGGATGTCGGTGTGCAATCACCTGGTGGCGCCCGGGTCGGTGGGGCTGTTCCGGGCCGCAATCCTCATGAGCGCGCCGTGTCAGGCGCAGGCCGACCTGGCCACCGCGCAGCGCCGAAGCCTCGACTACGCGGCCGCTGTCGGGTGCCCCGACCCGGCGACCGCGGCGGACTGTCTGCGTGCGCTTCCGGTGGACCGGTTGCGAAAGCCGGTCTGGTACTACAACATCGGCCGCGACGAGCTGACCGGTCCGGTCACCGGTACCAAGGTTCTGCCGGTTGCGCCGTTGGCGGCGTTCGCGGAGGGGAAGGGATCCCGTGTGCCCGTGATGGTGGGCACCACCCGCGATGAGTTCACGTTGTTCGTGGCGATGCGTTACCTGCAGGCGGGGGAGCGCTTCACTGCGGACGAATACCCGCGGCTGCTCGCCGAGACGTTCGGCGCCGACGCCGGAAAAGTCGCCGCACAGTATCCTGCGGATCGGTACGGCGGTGTGGCGCAGGCATATTCGGCGGCAGTCACCGATGCCGACTTCTCCTGCGTGGCAGACCGGATGGCCGCGACGCTGCCAGGGCCGGTGTACGCCTACGAATTCAACGACCGGGATGCTCCCGCGCCCGAACCCTTCCGGACCCTGCCGTTCCCGGTCGGTGCGAGCCATTCACTGGAGCTGCGGTACCTGTTCGACATCGGCGGTGCCCCGCCGCTGAACCCCGCGCAACAGACGTTGTCGGACACCATGATCGACGACTGGAGCCGGTTCGTCGCCGGTGGTAGTCCGGGCTGGCCGGCCGCCGACGGCGCGGGTTCGCCTCGAATGTCGTTGCAGTCCAGCGGTAGTCACATGGCCGACGGGTTCGAGCAGGAACACCAGTGCCCGTTCTGGGCCGGACTGAAAGGTCGCTGAGGATGCCGACACCGCAGCCGCGGGCTTTTGCCGACGCCTGGGTCACGGCCTGGAACGCCCACGACGTCGAAGCCGTCCTGGCACATTTCCACGACGACGTGGTGTTCAGTTCGCCGGTCGCTGCGCGCGTCGTGCCCGAAAGCCGCGGGGTGGTGCGGGGCAAGGCCGCGCTGCGGGACTACTGGACCACCGCGCTCGCCGGGATGCCGGATCTTCATTTCGACGTGCTCGCGGTGTACCGCGGCGAATCCAGCTTGGTGATCAACTACCGCAACCAGCGCGGTGGACTCGTCAACGAGGTGCTGATCTTCGACGGTGAGCTCGTGCGGGAAGGGCACGGCACCTACGTCGAATAGGGCGTCAGGCCGGGGTCACCCAGGTGGTGATGTCGGCGTGTACGACCTCGACGCCGTGGCGGTCGGTGACGCTGACGGGCACGACGATGTCGGCGCCTTCAGTGATCAGCGCGAAGTCCGGCGGGTCCAATCGAGCCGTTGCGCGCAGTGATGTGGTGGCCTTGGCCAGGTAGCTCACCGTCATGGCCTTGGGGATCCAGCGGTGGCTGGTGGGCACCGTCGCCTCCATCAACATGCCCATCGCCATCTCCGCGGCATTGCACGACGCGATCGCGTGCACGGTGTGCAGATGGTTGTAGATGAAGAACCACTTGGGCACCGTCACCTCGGCCAGGCCGGGCTCCATGCGCACGACGTGCGGCACGATCGAGGCGAAATACGGAACGCGTGCCATGGCGGCCGCGGAGAACAATCGGGTGCCCAGCGGCTTGCCTGCCAACTGTTGCCACGCCCGGTAGGTGGCGCTTTGCGCCCCTGAGATGGTGGTCATGGGCCTTATCTTACTGAGGAGTAAGGTATGTCTCGGCTGGTGGACGCGGATCCGATGCGCCGAGATTCACGTAGCGATAAACTCGGCGTCTCATCTGTCCCTACGGTGGATCTCGATGGGCAGGCGGGGCTCTGTTGCGGCTTCGACCAGGGATTTGGCGCCCGCGACGATCTAAGGCATACTGTTCAGGTTGCCTTGAGCTGGGTACTCCCTGGCCCGGGCATCCGACCAGCGTCCACATGGGCGCATCCGGTTCCAGCCTCGATTGTGACGGATTTCCTGAGCGAGCGAGTGTGCGGGAGGGCGACACACCCGACCGCGGGGGCCGGTGAACCATAGACAGGTAAACAGCGGCGGCAATTCTCGGCGCAATCCGCGCCGGGGCACCAGGCCCGACGGGTTCGTCCCCGGGACGGCCGGCCGATGTACGAAGCAGGAGCGAGGTAGGAGAAGCGTGGCGGGACAGAAGATCCGCATCAGGCTCAAGGCCTACGACCATGAGGCCATTGACGCCTCGGCGCGCAAGATCGTCGAAACGGTCACCCGTACCGGTGCCAGTGTGGTGGGCCCTGTGCCGCTGCCGACCGAGAAGAACGTGTATTGCGTCATCCGGTCGCCGCACAAGTACAAGGACTCGCGCGAGCATTTCGAGATGCGCACGCACAAGCGGCTGATCGACATCCTCGACCCGACGCCTAAGACCGTTGACGCTCTCATGCGCATCGATCTGCCGGCCAGTGTCGACGTCAACATCCAGTAGGAGACCCGAATCAAATGGCTAGAAAAGGCATTTTGGGCACCAAGCTGGGCATGACGCAGGTGTTCGACGAGAACAACAAAGTCGTCCCGGTGACGGTCGTCAAGGCCGGCCCCAACGTGGTGACCCGTATCCGTACCACCGAGCGCGATGGCTACACCGCCGTGCAGCTCGCCTATGGCGAGATCAGCCCGCGCAAGGTCAACAAGCCGGTCACCGGCCAGTACGCCGCCGCGGGCGTCAACCCGCGTCGCCACCTGGCCGAGCTGCGGCTCGATGACGAGGCTGCTGCCGCCGAATACGAGGTGGGTCAGGAACTGACCGCCGAGATCTTCGCCGACGGTGCTTACGTCGACGTGACCGGCACCAGCAAGGGCAAGGGCTTCGCAGGCACCATGAAGCGCCACGGCTTCCGTGGCCAGGGCGCCGCACACGGCGCCCAGGCTGTGCACCGTCGCCCCGGCTCGATCGGTGGCTGCGCCACCCCGGGCCGCGTCTTCAAGGGCACTCGCATGTCGGGCCGGATGGGCACCGACCGGGTGACCACGCAGAACCTGAAGGTGCACAAGGTCGATGCCGAGAACGGCGTGCTGTTGATCAAGGGCGCCATCCCCGGACGTAACGGTGGACTGGTTGTTGTCCGCAGCGCAATCAAGCGAGGCGAGAAGTAATGACTCTGAAAATTGACGTTAAGACTCCGGCTGGTAAGACCGACGGTTCCGTCGAGTTGCCCGCTGCGTTGTTCGACGTTGAGCCCAACATCGCGCTGATGCACCAGGTGGTCACCGCGCAGTTGGCGGCCAAGCGTCAGGGCACGCACGCGACCAAGACTCGCGGTGAGGTCTCCGGCGGTGGCAAGAAGCCGTACCGGCAGAAGGGCACCGGCCGCGCCCGTCAGGGCTCGACCCGCGCACCGCAGTTCACCGGTGGTGGCGTCGTCCACGGACCGCAGCCGCGCGACTACAGCCAGCGGACCCCGAAGAAGATGATCGCCGCCGCGCTGCGCGGTGCGCTCTCGGACCGGGCCCGCAACGAGCGGATCCACGCGGTCACCGAGCTGATCGAGGGCCAGACCCCTTCGACCAAGAGCGCCAAGACGTTCCTGGGCAGCTTGACTGAGAACAAGAAGGTGCTCGTCGTCATCGGTCGCACCGATGAGGTCGGCGCCAAGAGCGTTCGCAATCTGCCTGGCGTGCATGTGATCTCGCCGGATCAGCTCAACACCTACGACGTGCTCCACGCCGACGACGTGGTGTTCTCGGTCGAGGCCCTGAACGCTTACATCAGCGCGAACACGAAAGAAGGAGCGTCGGTCTGATGGCAACGATTACAGACCCCCGCGACATCATCCTGGCTCCGGTCATCTCGGAGAAGTCGTACGGGCTGATCGAGGACAACGTGTACACGTTTGTGGTGCACCCGGATTCGAACAAGACGCAGATCAAGATCGCTATCGAGAAGATCTTCAACGTCAAGGTCGATTCGGTGAACACCGCGAACCGGCAGGGCAAGCGCAAGCGCACCCGCGCCGGCTTCGGGCAGCGCAAGAGCACCAAGCGCGCCATCGTCACGTTGGCCGCGGGCAGCAAGCCGATCGATCTGTTCGGAGCACCGGCGTAACGCCGGGAACTAAGAGGATTTAACTGATATGGGAATTCGCAAGTACAAGCCGACGACCCCGGGTCGTCGCGGTTCGAGCGTCTCCGATTTCGCCGAGATCACTCGTTCGACTCCGGAGAAGTCGCTGGTTCGTCCGCTGAGCAGCACTGGTGGGCGTAATGCTCACGGCCGCATCACCACCCGGCACAAGGGTGGCGGCCACAAGCGCGCCTACCGCGTGATCGACTTCCGTCGCCACGACAAGGACGGCGTCAACGCCAAGGTCGCGCACATCGAGTACGACCCCAACCGCACCGCGAACATCGCGCTGCTGCACTTCCTTGACGGCGAGAAGCGCTACATCATCGCGCCGCAGGGCATCAAGCAGGGCGACGTGATCGAGTCGGGCGCCAACGCCGACATCAAGCCCGGTAACAACCTGCCGCTGCGCAACATCCCGGCAGGCACCGTGATCCACGCCGTGGAGCTGCGGCCCGGTGGCGGGGCCAAGCTGGCCCGCTCCGCCGGTGTCAGCATCCAGCTGCTCGGTAAGGAAGGCACCTACGCCTCGCTGCGTATGCCGTCGGGCGAGATCCGTCGCGTCGATGTGCGCTGCCGCGCCACCGTCGGCGAGGTCGGTAACGCCGAGCAGGCGAACATCAACTGGGGCAAGGCCGGCCGTATGCGGTGGAAGGGCAAGCGCCCCACCGTCCGTGGTGTCGTGATGAACCCGGTCGACCACCCGCACGGTGGTGGTGAGGGTAAGACCTCCGGTGGTCGTCACCCGGTGAGCCCGTGGGGCAAGCCCGAGGGCCGCACCCGTAAGCCCAAGAAGGCGAGCGACAAGCTCATCGTCCGTCGCCGGCGCACCGGCAAGAAGCGCTAGGAGTAAATAGCGATGCCACGCAGCCTGAAGAAGGGTCCGTTCGTCGACGACCATCTGTTGAAGAAGGTCGACGTTCAGAACGACAAGAACACCAAGCAGGTCATCAAGACCTGGTCGCGTCGGTCGACCATCATCCCGGACTTCATCGGGCACACCTTTGCGGTGCATGACGGCCGCAAGCACGTGCCGGTGTTCGTGACCGAGGCGATGGTCGGGCACAAGCTCGGCGAGTTCGCCCCGACGCGCACGTTCAAGGGTCACATCAAGGACGACCGGAAGAGCAAGCGTCGATGAGCACTGTTACCGAATACCCGTCAGCGACGGCGAAGGCGCGCTTCGTGCGCATCTCGCCGACCAAGGCCCGTCGCGTTATCGACCTGGTCCGCGGCAAGAGTGTCGAGGAAGCCCTCGACATCCTGCGGTGGGCGCCCCAGGCCGCCAGCGAGCCGGTCGCCAAGGTGATCGCGAGCGCTGCCGCCAACGCACAGAACAACGAAGGGCTCGATCCGGCCACGCTGGTCGTCGCCACCGTCTTCGCGGACGAGGGCCCGACCGCCAAGCGCATCCGGCCGCGTGCCCAGGGCCGTGCGTTCCGAATTCGCAAGCGCACCAGCCACATCACCGTGATCGTGGAAAGCCGTCCGCCCAAGCAGAAGGGTGCGTCCGTGCAGTCGGCTCGCAGCCGTCGTGCCCAGGGCAGCAAGGCTTCCGCTGCCGCGAAGGCGGCAGCCTCAGACACGGCCGCGAAGTCCGCTGACTCGAAGGGAGGCTCGGAGTAGTGGGCCAGAAGATCAATCCCCACGGCTTCCGACTCGGCATCACGACCGAATGGAAGTCCCGCTGGTACGCCGACAAGCAGTACAAGGACTACGTCAAGGAAGACGTCGCGATCCGTCGCCTGCTGGCCACCGGCCTGGAGCGGGCCGGCATCGCCGATGTGGAGATCGAGCGCACCCGTGACCGGGTTCGCGTTGACATCCACACCGCGCGTCCCGGCATCGTCATCGGCCGCCGCGGCACCGAGGCCGACCGCATCCGTGCGGACCTGGAGAAGCTGACCGGCAAGCAGGTTCAGCTCAACATCCTCGAGGTGAAGAACCCTGAGTCGCAGGCTCAGCTCGTCGCCCAGGGTGTCGCCGAGCAGCTGAGCAACCGTGTCGCGTTCCGTCGCGCCATGCGCAAGGCCATCCAGTCGGCGATGCGTCAGCCCAACGTGAAGGGCATCCGGGTGCAGTGCTCGGGCCGCCTCGGCGGTGCTGAGATGAGCCGCTCGGAGTTCTACCGCGAGGGCCGGGTTCCGCTGCACACGCTGCGGGCCGACATCGACTATGGCCTGTACGAGGCCAAGACCACCTTCGGCCGGATCGGCGTGAAGGTGTGGATCTACAAGGGCGACATCGTCGGTGGCAAGCGCGAGCTCGCTGCCGCCGCGCCGGCCGGTTCCGACCGTCCGCGTCGTGAGCGTCCTTCGGGCAGCCGTCCGCGTCGTAGCGGTTCGTCGGGTACCACCGCGACGAGCACCGAGGCCGGCCGTGCTGCCGAGGAGACCGCGGAGTCCGCAGTGCCGGTGACGGCTGAGGCGCCCTCCGCAGAGAACACGGAGAGCTGAACATGCTGATTCCCCGCAAGGTCAAGCACCGCAAGCAGCATCACCCCGAGCAGCGTGGCATCGCCAGCGGCGGCACCTCGGTGAGCTTCGGTGATTACGGCATCCAGGCCCTGGGCCATGCCTACATCACCAACCGGCAGATCGAGTCCGCTCGTATCGCCATCAACCGGCACATCAAGCGTGGCGGCAAGGTCTGGATCAACATCTTCCCGGACCGCCCGCTGACCAAGAAGCCTGCTGAAACCCGTATGGGTTCCGGTAAGGGTTCGCCGGAGTGGTGGGTCGCCAACGTCAAGCCCGGACGCATTTTGTTCGAGATCAGCTACCCCGACGAGAAGATCGCCAGGGAAGCGTTGACTCGCGCAATCCACAAGTTGCCGATCAAGGCACGCATCGTGAGTCGAGAGGAGCAGTTCTGATGGCAGTGGGAACTTCGCCTGGTGAACTGCGCGAACTGACCGACGACGAGCTGACGAGCAAGCTCCGCGAGTCGAAGGAAGAGCTGTTCAACCTGCGCTTCCAGATGGCGACCGGGCAGCTGGCCAACAACCGTCGGCTGCGCACTGTGCGCCAGGAGATTGCACGGCTTTACACCGTGCTGCGTGAACGTGAGTTGGGTCTGGCTTCCGGGCCCGGTGGTGAGGATTCGTAATGGCAGAAACTAAGGGCCCCAAGCACACCCCGGCCACCGAGCAGCCCCGTGGCCGTCGTAAGACCGCCATCGGCTACGTGGTGAGCGACAAGATGCAGAAGACCATCGTGGTCGAGCTGGAAGATCGTAAGAGCCACCCGCTCTACGGCAAGATCATCCGCACCACCAAGAAGGTCAAGGCGCATGACGAGAACGGTGACGCCGGCATCGGCGACCGCGTCTCGCTGATGGAGACCCGGCCGCTGTCGGCCAGCAAGCGCTGGCGGCTGGTCGAGGTGCTCGAGCGCGCCAAGTAATTTCTCTGAGCGGGTAACTTCCCGCGCGAGCAGACGTGAATGTCCCCCAAAACTCCGGTTTTGGGGGACATTTGCTGGGGGCCCCTCCCGCTTGCGGGGGACTGCTCGGCAGAGAAAAATGGCACCAATCCGCGCCGGCGTCCGCTCCGAATACGGGGCATGTACACACTCGTGCTCATCGGATTTCTCGGCGGTCTTCTCACCGGCATCTCGCCGTGCATTCTGCCGGTCCTGCCCGCGGTCCTGTTCTCCGGCACGAACAGGGCACCCTACCGGGTGATCGCGGGCCTTGTGCTCAGTTTCAGCCTGGTGACGTTGGCGGGGGCCGCGGTGTTGCAATCGCTGCACCTGCCCGCGGACATCATCCGCTGGGTCGGCCTGCTGGCATTGGTGGTCATCGGAATCGGCCTGATCTTTCCGCGCGTCGAGCAACTTCTCGAACGGCCGTTTGCGCTCCTCCCGCAACGTGACATCGCCGACGGGCGCCGAGGATTCGGCCTCGGCTTGGCACTGGGCGTGCTCTACGCACCGTGTGCGGGGCCGGTTCTCGCCGCCGTCGTGGTCGCGGGAGCAACGGGA
Source organism: Mycobacterium sp. 852013-50091_SCH5140682 (assembly GCF_001665685.1). Lineage (GTDB taxonomy): Bacteria > Actinomycetota > Actinomycetes > Mycobacteriales > Mycobacteriaceae > Mycobacterium. Next base: position 119,665 of record NZ_LZTB01000057.1, on the reverse strand, counting down.
CGGGTGGGTTTGGACACCATCGCGTTGACGTTGTCCTTCGCGGTTGGCACGGCCCTGCCACTGTTGGTGTTCGCTCTGGCCGGGCGCCGAATTTCTGAGCGCGTCAAAGCCTTTCAGCACCGGCAGCGGCAGGTTCGCATCGCAGGTGGTGTCGTCATGCTGGTGGTCGCCGTGGCGCTGGCGCTGAACCTGCCTGCCACGGTGCAACGGAACATCCCCGATTACACCGCGTCCCTGCAGACTCAGATCGCGCCTGCGAGCAACGCCTTGTCCACCTGTGTCGAGGGCGCCAGTCGACTGCAGGACTGCGGCGCCGCCCCGGACATCGTCGGTATCGACAGCTGGTTCAACACTCCGTCTGACGCACCTGTCGACCTGAAAGCGTTGCGCGGCAAGGTGGTTCTCGTCGACTTCTGGACGTACTCGTGCATCAACTGCCAGCGTGCGATCGAGCATGTCACCTCGTGGTACGACCGGTACAAGGATCAGGGCTTCACGGTGATCGGGGTGCACACCCCCGAGTATCCGTTCGAGCAGATCCGCGCCAACGTCGTCAAGGGCGCTGCGGATCTGCACATCAAATACCCGGTCGCCCTGGACAATTCGTACGCTACCTGGACCAATTATCACAACCAGTACTGGCCGGCGAGCTATCTGATCGACGCGCACGGTGTGGTGCGGCATCTGAAGTTCGGGGAGGGCGACTACGACGTCACCGAGGGCATGATCCGCGATCTGCTGGCGCAGGCGAAGTCATGACCAGTGGCGCTAGGCTGCTCGACGATGGCCCCGACGTCTGAGCGCAGCCCCGATCTCGACGCCCTGTTGCGCGGTGTTGCCGACGGCGATGCCGACGCCTTCGCGGCGCTGTACGACGCGACCTGTGCTCGGGTGTTCGGACTGGTACTCAGGGTGTTACGCGACTCCGGGTACAGCGAGGAGACGACGCAGGACGTGTACGCCCAGGTATGGCGTTCCGCAGATGGCTTCGACCCTGCCGAAGGCTCCGCGCTGGCGTGGCTGATGACGCTTGCTCACCGCAGGGCCGTCGACCGGGTGCGTGCCGAGGTCGCGGGTAGCCGCCGCGAACTGCACTATGGCACAACGCATATCGATCGGGCATCCGATGTGGTGGCCGACGCGGTGGTGCTCGTCGATGAGCGCCGCCGGGTGGCTGGGTGCCTCGAGGGGCTTACCGCCGTGCAGCGACAGGTGATCGATCTGGCCTACTACGACGGCCTGACCTACGTACAGGTGGCAGAGCGGTTGTCTGCGAGTCTCGGGACCGTGAAATCGCGGATGCGTGACGGGATACGCAAGCTACGTGATTGTCTGGGTGCGCCATGAGCAATCCTTCCGAACCCGACCTGCTCGACCTCGTGGTGCCGTACGCCATGGACGCGGTCTCCGATGCCGAGCGGGCCGACATCGAGCAGCGCGTGGCAGGGGCGCCCCGCCCCGTGGCGGATGCCTTCCGGACCCAGGTGGCCGAGGTCCGGGAGTCGATGGCTGCGCTTTCGGCGACGACGGCCGCCACGCCGCCTGCGGGCCTGCGGGATCGGGTTCTGGCGGGTAGCGCAAAACCGGACCGCGGAACCCGGCCGCGTTATGCGGTTCTTGCCGCGGCGGCTGCGCTGGTGGTCGCGGGCGGGGCGTTTGCGGCAGGTTGGGTATCGCGGCCTTCGCCTACACCGCCGGTCGCCGAACAGGTGCTGACCGCTCCCGACGTGCGTGCCGTGTCGACCGGGCTGCGTTCCGGGGGCACCGCGACGGTTGTGTACTCACGCGAACGCGGCAACGGGATCCTCGTGCTCGACGGTGCCACTGCGCCGCCCCCGGGGATGGGTTACCGGGTGTGGCTGATGAAAGACGGCGTTCCCGTACCTGCCGGGTCGGCGGCCGGTGATGCGCGCACGGTCATGGTCGCCGATATCGGACCGGCCTCGGCGCTGGGGCTGACCGTCGAGCCACTGGGAGCAGCGGGGACAGCGCCGCCTGCCGACATGGTCGGCCGGGTGGTGCTGCCGTGAGGCCCGTCCCGGGAATTTGACCTCCGGCTCGCGCGTTTTCGCCGCTACCGCATTACCGAGGCAAAAGTCGACCGCCGTTGCTGGTCACCACTCGCCGCAGAGATTTGCTGTATCGGCATGGCGGTGTAACGCCTGATCTGCGTGGCCGATTCGTGTTTGCTCACCGGTGCGGCTGTCATACCATCGCGCGTATGGGAGCGGGGAAATGGCATGTTGTCGAGGACTATTGGGCTGAGCGTAGAAACTGTGTATTGACGGCCCGGTTAGCCATGAGCGTGCGCCGCCGGCGGGGATGACGACGACATCATCGGCAACGGTGTCGTCGGCAGTCTCGACGCGCCGGGCCGGATTGACGACGATTCTGGCGCGGTACTACGACGTCCATCCGTTTTATCGACTTGCCCTGCGGTGGGCGTTGATCATCGGCCTGACCGCGTTCGCGTTTCACGACAGCTTCGGCAGTCTGATCGCCACCACCAGGGCGGGCGGGATCGGCGGTTACGTGTGGACCGTGCCGGTAGCAGCCGCGCTGGTGGCCGTCGGGGTATCCCGACGCAACCGCACCGAGCTCCCGATCCACGACCGGCAGACCGACATCATCGTCGGCATCATGTGTTTGGGCTTGGCACTGATGATCCAGGCTGCGCTGCTCGACCGATACGCGCTGTACTTCCATCTGCTGCGGCTGGATCTGGTCGCGGCGTGGTTGTTCGTGTTGTGCTGCTGCATCGTGCTGTTCGGCCTTCGCCCGGTGCTGCGGTTCTTCTGGGTGTGGACGCTGTTCGCGTTGGGGTTCTCCTTGCCGTACTACCTCACGGTGGTGATCCTCGGCGGGGGAAAGTTCGCCGCGGGGGCGGCCACGCTGATCGTTGCCGCGATCGGCACCGGTATTGCAGTGGGCCGGACGGTTCGTCGTGGGATCATCGGCTCGGTGGGTGCGTGGGTGTTCGGATTCGCGGTGCTCATCACCATCAGCGTGGTGCATCCCGCTGCGCCGCTGATCGTCTATCAGCAAGTGCCCGCCGTGTCGGCGATCTGTGTGGTCAACGTCGTGATGTATTTGGCGGCGCGCCGCGGTGTTCCGAAGCGGTGGTTGGACCGCAGGGTGGAACCTCTTGCCGCCAGGCAGGTGTGGGCAGGTGTTCCGCTCGTCGTCGTGGTCGCGGTGGCACTGTCGTTCTGCGCGTTGCCGACTCAGGTGACCACGGCCCCGATCAGCCGGTCCAGCCCCGATGTGTTGTCGCCGGGCCAGCCGCTGGACGCACCGCAGGGGTGGTCGACGACAGCTCGCGAAAACCACCACGAGGTGCATCGGTTATATGGTGACAATGCTGTTCTGGTGCGCCAATACATGCGTGCGGACACCGGAAATCCGAGATGGGACAAGCTGGCCAAGCCGCGCACCCTCGTGGTCGACAGCATCGTCAGTGAGCGGCCATTCACGTTCGGGGTGTATCCGGCACGGGTCGTGTACGGGCTGACCGGTGCGCGGCTGAGCGAACTGCGCCCGGTGGATCTGGGCAACGGAGTGCACGGCCAGATGCTGTCGGTGGTGGACGACAATCTCCTGGTGACCTGGAATTCGCTGCAATTCGCTTGGGGTGACAAGGATCTGGCGCAGCGCGTGACGGTCTTCGCGGTCGACAATCACGAACCGAATGCCCCGTTTCCCCACCCGTCGGAGGACATCGCGTCCACCCTGCGGACATTGGTCACGCTGTTGTTCCGCGGCAACGCCGTTCTCGACGAGCAGACCCCGACCTTCAAGGACGTTGAGCTCCTCACCCTTTTCGGGCGAGCCTTGGTGGCCGCACAGTTCCCCTGCAGCGCTCGATGCCAATGACGTTGATGCACCGTCCTTACGGAGATAACGATTTCTGTGAACCCGGGCGCATCGGTAATGTCCCGGCTTAGGCTTCGACGTGTGACTGCACGGATGCTGCCGTTGTTCGCTGCTGTGATCGTGGTTGCCGGAACAGTTCTCCCGGGGGTGGCGACTGCTGCGCCGGAAGATACTCCGTCGCTGGCAAATTCGCCGACACTGAGCCTGAGGACGTTGGGTTCCGATCCTGACATCGCGCTCTACGGCGTCGAAGGCGTACAGGCTGTGACGGTCCCGGTGCAGCCGGGACTCACTGCGGCCGAATTGGTCGCAACCGCGGTGCTGCCGGTCAATGCGCGGGGCGGAACACTTGACGTCACCCAGGAGGACCGCACACTGGCTCGTGTTCCGCTGCCTGCGGGCCAAGGACCCATATCCATCCCGCTGGCCGGCGCCCGAGTCGTCGACAATGCGGTCACGGTGTCTTTGCGCAGTTATCTCACGCTGCCGGACGGGTACTGCGTCTACGATGCGACCAACCCGTTGCGGCTGGTCGACGCGGCGATCCGTTACACGGGCCAGGAACTACCGCCCGCCACGATCGCCGACTTCCTGCCGCCGGTATTGCAGAAGATCACGGTGTTTGTCCCGTCGAATCCGTCGAAGGCGGAGTCGGACGCGGCGCTGCGACTCGTCACGGCGACAGTGGCTCGCTACGGCCTGCAGCGCACTGCCGTCGACCTCGTGCCGACCGACGGCGGGCCGGTACCACCTCCGGCCCCGCTGGAACGGCAGATCGTGGTGCGCGAAGGACAAGCGCCCGGCCTGAGCCTGGAAGGACCCAATGCCGTTCCCACCCTCGTGGTTTCGGGGCCACCCGGGGAGCTGACCAATCAGGCCCGGCTGCTGTCCAGTGACATCTCGAAACTTGCCGTTCGCTCCAAAGCCGTCGCCGGGCCGTTGTCGACGACTCCGCAGCTACCCGGAGACATGACCACCATCCGCAAGCTCGGACAGCCAGGCGTCAATGCCACTGCACTGGTCAACCCGCGGGTGACTGTGCCACTGGACCAGACCAGGCTCGGCAGGTCTGTTCACGGCGTCAGAGTCCATCTGCAGGGGTCCTACACGCCACTGCCGTCGAGCGTGGCCGGACAAGTCGTGGTGAGCATCGGGGGACAGACCATCGACAGGTGGGCAACCGAGAGCGACGGCCGCATCGACCGCTGGATCGACGTGCCGGACCGGTTGTTGCAGCGCTACACGAATCTGGACGTCGCCGTGAATGCGGCGGGAAACACCGGGCGGTGCGGGGAGTTCCAGCCCATCACCCTTACCATCGACGGTGAGACGCCGGTGGAGAGCAAGCTGGCCAAGCCTCCGGTTCCCGGCGGTTTCCAGGCGTTGCCCCAGGCGTTGATGCCGCGTCTGGAGGTCGGGATCGACGACGGTTTCGCCAATCTGCGGCGGGCTGCATTGATCCTCACCGGTCTGCAGCGCCTGAGTGCTCGTCCGTTCGACACTGCAGTGGTATCCCGCCAGGACGCCATCACGTCTTCCAACCCCGCTGTGGTGGTGAGCCCCGATCGCTGGGACGCCGCGTCGATCGCTCTGCCGGTGTCGGTGGATTCGCAGGACAAGATCACCGTCGAGAATGTCGACGGCAGTGGCACATCGAGCACCCTCACGCTGGATCCGAAGATCGGATTCGGCTCGTTGCAGACGTTCTACTCCGGTGGGCGCACGCTGCTGGTCGCGACGTCCACCAACACCCCGGATGAGCTCGATCGGCTGCTCGGATGGCTCAACGCCGACACGGCCCGATGGTCCGGCCTGACCGGCAATGCACTGATCGCCGTGGCCGACCGTGACCCCATCGAAGTCAACACTGCGGCACCGCAACCGGAGTCGGTGGCGGCGAGCGGTGACCGAAAGGCGCTCTACCTCGGTATCGGTGCCGTCGTGGTCGTCCTCGCTGCCCTCAGTGCCGGGGCCGTCGCCTGGCGCGCCCGGCGGTCGCGGGGCTAGCCGTGACCGTGACCGTCGACGCCGACGCGGGGCGATGGGAGTCCTTGCAGTCATGGTGGCTCGGCCTCAATCCCACGGTTCGGCTGGTGTCGCGGTGGCTTCTCATCGCCCTACTGACGCTCGTCGCGTTCTGGGACAGCGTGCTCAACCTCATCGACACCACGTTGGCAGGCGGCCTCATCGGCTACGTGTGGATGGTTCCGATCGCGGGGTTGCTCGCCGCGTTGGGGGTGAACTTCCGACGGCGTACCGAATTGCCCATCCACGATCGGCAGACCGACGTCATCGTCGGCATCATCGGTCTGGGGCTGGCGCTCATGGTCCAGGGTGTGCTGCTCAAACGCTATTCGGAGTTCTTCCACCTCATGCGCCTGGATCTGCTGGCCATGTGGCTCTTCGTGCTCAGCAGCAGCATTGTGCTGTTCGGTGTGCGCCCAGTCGCCCGATTCGGCTGGGTGTGGGTGTTGTTGTCGCTCGTGTCGGCGCTGCCGTACCAGGTGGTCGTGATCACGCTGGGCGGCGGGAAGTTCGCCGCAGGAATCGGGACGCTGTTCATCGCGGCCGCCGCGGCCGCCATCGCGGTGGGACGCAATCGCAAGCGCGCGGCGGTCGGTGCCGCCGGCGCGTTCCTCTTCGGGTTCGTACTTCTGTTCGCCCTTGAGCTTCTGGCGCCCGACGCACCGGTCCTGGCGTATCAGATGCTTCCGTCGCTCACGGCGATCGTCGCGGTCGGCGTCGCGGCGTTTCTCTACACCCGGCGGGGGCAGCCCAAGAAAATACTGGACCGCAAGATCGAACCCCTTGCCGCCAAGCAGATCTGGTCAGCCATCCCGCTCGTCGTCGCGGTCGCGGTCGCGCTGGCGTTGATGCCGCTGCCGAAACAACTGAGTGTGACCGAGATCAGCGGCAGCGCCCCCTACGACCTCGTTCCCGGACGACGCCTGTCAGCACCGCCCGGTTGGACCGCCGTCGGGGAGCAGACCTATACCGGGGTGGCCCGCTACTACGGTGACGACGCGATCCTGGTGCGCCAACGGATGGTTGCCAATGTCGGCGATGCCCGCTTCGACAAGCTTTCTGCGCCACGAATACTCATGGTGGACAGCATCGTCAGCGAGCTGCCGTTCTCGTTCGACGCCTACCCGGGGCAGGTACTCTACGACACCACCGGTACGCGGCTCAGTGCGCCACGCGCTGTCGACCTCGGCCACGGGGTGCGCGGAAAGCTCTTCTCTGCCATCGACGACCGGTTGCTGGTGACCTGGGACGTGTTGCGGTTCGCGTGGGGCGACACGAACAAGGATCAGCTCGTCGACGTCTTCGCGGTCGACAATCACCTGCCCGACGCGCCGTTCCCTGATCCGCAGCGTGGTCTGGTGTCCACTCTGCGCAACCTGCTCACCGTGTTGTTCCGCGGCAACTCTGTTCTGGTGCAGCGGCTGCCGACATACAAGGACGCCGAACTGCTCACCGAGTTCGGTCGGGCGCTGGTGGCCGAGCAGTTCGCTCGGGCGGAGACCGGCCGATGAGATATCGCGAGACCTTCGACCCGGAAACTGTCACCGACGATCAGCGCGAGTACGCCCTGCACCGCGCGATCAACGGCCTGCGGGAAGACGATCCGGTGCATTCCGCGTCGACCCCGCTGCTGGGCTGGCAGAAGCCGGTGCTGTGGGGTCTGCTCGCGGTCGTGATCGCCTGCGGGGTGTGGCGGCCGATGCAGACGGCGGTCGTGCTCATCGGGCTGTGCACGCTGGCCTATCTGCTGACGTTGGGCGACCGCGTGCTGATCTTCAAGCGCGGGCTGGCGTCGCGGCCCATCGTGATCTCCGACGAGGCGGCCCGGTCGATTTCGGACGCCGATCTGCCGTCGTACACGATCCTGGTACCGGCGTACAACGAACCGGAGGTGGTCGCCGACCTCATCGGCGCGATGGACGCCCTGGAATACCCGCGCGACAAGCTTCAGGTGCTGCTGTTGCTGGAGGCCGACGATCAGGTCACCATCGACGCCGCCGAGGCATGCGGCGAATCCGACGTCATCACCATCCTTCTGGTGCCGCCGGCTGAGCCGCGCACCAAACCCAAGGCATGCAACTACGGTCTGCATTTCGCGACCGGAGACATCGTCACGATCTTCGACGCAGAGGACCTACCCGAACCGCTGCAGCTGCGCCGCGTGGTGCGGGCCTTCCGTCAGCTGCCGGAGAATGTGGCGTGCGTGCAGGCCAAGCTCGTCTACCACAACGGCCACCAGAACCTCTTGACCGCGTGGTTCACCGCCGAGTACGCGCTGTGGTTCGGCTATCTGCTGCCCGGGATGATGGTGAGCACGTCACCGATTCCCTTGGGCGGCACCTCGAATCATCTGCGGCGTGACATCCTGCGCACAATCGGTGCCTGGGATCCGTTCAATGTCACCGAAGACGCCGATCTCGGCCTGCGTATCGCGTCGCACGGATACCGCACTGCAGTCATCGACTCTTTCACCCTGGAAGAGGCCAACAGCGATGTGATCAACTGGATTCGGCAGCGATCCCGATGGTACAAGGGCTATCTGCAGACCTGGCTGGTTCACATCCGCCAGCCGCTCAAGCTCTACCGCACTCTCGGCCTGCGTAGCTTCATCCGGTTCACCCTGGTACTCGCGGGCACGCCGATCATCGCGGTGCTCAATCTGCTGTTCTGGTTCATCACGGTGCTGTGGTTCCTCGGCCAGCCCGCTGTGGTGGGCGAGGTGTTCCCCGTGTTCATCTATTTCCCGGCGCTGATCGCGATGGTCATCGGCAACTTCACCGTGATGTACATGAACATGGTCGCCCTGCGCGAGGACGACCGGTCGGATCTGCTGCTGGCGGCGCTGAGCGTACCGCTGTTCTGGGTGATGATGAGCGTGGCCGCGGCCAAGGGCTGCTATCAGATGATCCGGCAGCCGTCGTTCTGGGAGAAGACGTTTCACGGGCTGGCCGAGCGGCCCGAGGACACCACGACGGACGAAGCGGCCGCCGCATGACCGGCACTGCGCCGGCAGGGTCGGACCGCCGGCTCAAATTCACGGTCTTCTTCGTGTTCCTGGTCGTCTATCTCGCGGTGGGGTATTGGCTGCAGGTCCACCACGGATTCATCATGGGCGACACGCTGTCACGGGTCGCGGCCACCCAATCCGTATTGTTCAGCCGCGATCCGCACCTCGCTGCGCTGGGTTTCATCTTCACGCCGGTCGCGGCGATGGTGCAGATACCGGCCATCGCGCTGAGCACCCTGTGGGCGGACATCGCGGCACGCGCGTTCTCAGGCACGATCATGTCGGCCACCTTCATGGCAGGCGCAGCCGTGCAGATCCTGAGCATGGGCACCGATCGTGGTCTGCCCCGGGCGTATTCGCTGACCATCACGGTGTTGTTCGCGCTCAACCCGATGATCGTGTTCTACGGCTCCAACGGCATGAGCGAGGCGCCGTTCATCTTCTTCATGTCCTGGGCGGTGCGCCGGCTCATCATGTGGATGGTCGACGACGACGTGCACCACCTCGTTACCGCCGGCGGTATCGCGATGGGGCTGGCGTATTTGACCCGCTACGACGCCGCGGCATGTATCGGCGCTGCCGGGATCCTGGTTGGCCTGACCACCTATGTGCGCGCCACACCGCGCCCACGAATGCGGCGGGCGATTCTGGATCTGTTGATTGTGAGCGGGCCGGGCGCGCTGGCCTTCCTGGGCTGGGCCGCCGCGGGGTGGTTGATCACCGGTGAAGCCTTTGCGCAGTTCACCTCTCAGTACGGCAACACCGCGATCCTGGAGCAATCAGGCCAGACCGCACCGAATTTCGCGCACGGCGTGCAGTTCGCGCTGGTGTGCATCATGCTGCTGGCCCCGACTCTGCTCCCGCTGTTGCTGTGGGTTCTGCTGCAGCGATGGGGTCGACCCAACTGGCAGGTGCTGCTGGTGCCGGTGGCGTTGTTCGGTGCGGTGCTCGCGTTCCAGGCCTACAGTTACGCGGCCGGATCGACGTTTCCGTTCCTGCGGTTCTTCATCATCGCGATTCCGATGACGGCATGCCTGGCCATGCTCGCGGTACCCGACGGTGTTCTCGCGACGCCGACCCGGCGTGGCCGATACGCACCGGAGGTCGTCACGTCCACCGCCGAAACGCCGAAACGCTCGGCCGTACGCTACGTGGCGGTCGCGGCCGTCGTCGCCATCGGCATCCCCGTGACGATCGTGGGTATGGCCCAACCCGATTACGCTCCACAGGAATACGGGCTGGGCGCGGTGTTGAAACCGGATCCCTACAACGTCACGGTGCGCAAGGCCACCGAACACCGCATCGCCCGGACCTTCGGCACCGAACGCAGGATCGCCGAGTACCTACAGTCGTTGAACCTGCCCGACAGCTCGGTGATCACCGACACCGTGTACGGCTTCGGCATTCTCGCCGCGTCGCCACGGCCGCGGGTTTTCGTGATCCCGTCCGACCCGGACTTCACCGAGTTGCTCAACGATCCGAGCGCCAACGGCATCCGATATCTGCTCGCGGTGCCGCCCATCGGCCGCGGCACCTCCGATGCGCTCAATCTGCGGTACCCGACGTTGTACAACACTGGAGCCGACGTCGCCACCCTGGAGCTCGAGATTCCCAACGACGGTGACGGCCAGCCTGATTGGCGGCTCTACCGGGTCAATGAGCGCGTGGGGACCCGCTAGCCGGCCCCAGCCAGCGGGCGCAGTTCGGTGTCAGGGTACCGAGCCGTACGGCCGGCCACGCCTTAGTTTCGCTTGCCCGAGCAGCCACGACGGTACTCGAAACGCGGCGTGTCGCGTACCGCCATGTCTGCTCGGCGGGGAAAGTGGCGCACATGAGCGAGGAACTCGTGACGGTGTACGACGCCGACGGCAATGCGACCGGCACCGCTGCGCGGTCGCGTGTATACGCCGAGGGGCTATGGCACGGCAGCGCCGGCGTGCTGGTCCGCTCGTCCGACGGCAGCCGCATCTACGTGCACCGACGCACTCCGACCAAGGCGGTGTTCGCCGGTATGCACGACTGCCTGGCCGGCGGAGTCATCGATCCCGGCGAGACGCCGTTGCAGACCGCGACCCGCGAACTGCACGAGGAACTCGGCATTTCCGGGGTACCGCTGACCGCTCTCGCGTCGGCGGCATGGGACGGGCAGTGGGCGGGAAAACCCATGCGCTGCCACGTGTTCGCGTTCGAGACGTACTGCGACGGCCCGATCCGGCACCAGCCCGAGGAGATCAGCGCCGGCTGGTGGTGGACCGACGACGAGCTCGCCGCGCACCTGGCTGATCCGGACTGGCCGTTCGTGCCGGACACGCGGGTGCTCATCCCGCAGCTGCTGCGCTTACGTCAACACCCTTGAGCTAACGGTGCGGATGCTTCTTACTGGGTGGTACCTCACCTTCAGGAAGAATCCCGTGCACACCGTTTTCGAAAAGAACAGGCCCGCTGCCGGCCTCGTCGAGCGCTCACTGGCAAACACCGTGTTGCAGCCTTTCTGGCTGGATGACGTGCCTGCCCATCCCGGCTACCCGGCGCTGACCAGGGCGGCGACACACTACGACCTCGTCGTCGTCGGCGGCGGATACACGGGCCTGTGGTCGGCGCTGCTGGCCAAACAGCGTGACCCGGGTCTTCGGGTCGCCGTGCTGGAGGGTCAGACCATCGGCTGGGCAGCTTCGGGTCGCAACGGCGGTTTCGTCGACGCGTCGCTCACCCACGGCGCCGAGAACGGTCGCAGCCGGTGGCCCGATGAGATGGAGACCCTTGACCGGCTGGGCATGGAGAACCTCGACGGCATCGAGAAGACCGTCGATACGTTGCGTCTGGACTGCGACTTCGAGCGCACCGGGTCCATCTCGGTTGCGGTAGAGCCCTACCAGGCCGACGAATTGGCGTCCGCGCCGCTGGGGCCGGGGCAGGTGTACCTGGACCGGCAGGCCATGCGTGCCGAGGTCGCTTCGCCCACCTACCTGGCCGGCGTGTGGTCCAAGGACACCTGTGCGCTGGTTCATCCCGCCAAGCTCGTGTACGAACTCGCCCGCGCCGCAGCTGAACTCGGCGTGGAGGTCTACGAGCACAGCAAGGTATGTGGACTCGGACAGGACCGTCGTGGAGGGCCGCTGACCGTACGCACCGAGCGTGTTTCGGTGCGGGCCGACCGAGTGATCCTGGCAACCAACGGTTTTCCGTCATTGTTGAAGCGGTACCGCTACCACACCGTGCCGGTCTACGACTACGCGCTGATGACCGAACCGCTCACCGAAGCGCAGCTGGCCGACATCGGCTGGCGGCATCGGCAAGGCATCGGCGACATGTCGAACCAGTTCCACTACTACCGCATGTCCAAGGACAATCGCATCCTGTGGGGCGGGTACGACGCCATCTACCACTTCGGCGGCCGCATCCGGCCTCAGTACGAGGACCGCGACGCCACCTACCGTCGACTGGCCGGTCACTTCTTCACGACGTTCCCGCAGCTGGAGGACGTCACGTTTACCCACCGTTGGGCCGGCGTGATCGACACGTCGACGCGATTCTGCGCATTCTTCGGATCCGCGTATGGAGACCGGGTCGGATACGCCGCCGGGTTCACCGGGCTGGGCGTGGCGGCAACACGTTTCGCGGCCGAGGTCATGCTCGACCGGTTCAGCGGCACGCCGACCGAGCGCACCGAACTGGAGATGGTCAAGTCGCTGCCGCTGCCGTTCCCTCCAGAACCGTTGGCATCGGCCGGGATTCAGGCAACACGCTGGTCATTGGACCGTGCCGATCACCAGGAAGGACGCCGCAACGTCCTGCTGAAGGCGCTCGACTCTGTGGGGTTGGGGTTCGATTCGTGAGCACAATCGGTGACGCCGTCGACGCCGCGCGTCTGACGCTCGACCACACCCCACTGCCTCAGGAGTCGGTCGTCACCGGCACTCCGACAACGGCATACCGCGATCTCAATTCCCTGTCGGACGTGACCATCGGTGTTTGGGAACATACACCCGGCGTCTCCCGGGACGTCGAGTCCGACGAGGTGTTCGTGGTTCTCAGCGGTGACGCGACCGTCTCCTTCGACGACGGCTCCCCGACCATCGACCTGCATCCCGGCAGCGTTGTCCGGCTTCATGCCGGACAACGCACCACCTGGACGGTCCGCGAAACGCTGCGCAAGGTGTACGTCGCTTAGGCCCTTCCAAGCGTTATCCGCCGGCGAGAGTCGCCGCGATCTCCCGCGAACCTGCGCCCGTCCGGCGAAGCACGAACGCGACGACACCGAGCGCCACGAGCGTCAGCAACAGCATGAGAGTCGATACCGCAGCCACTTCGGGGCGCAGACCCACCTTCAACGACGAGAAGATATATACCGGCCACGGCGTGGACCCGGGCAGCTGAACGAAACTCGACACGATCGTGTTGTCCAAACTGAGCGTGAACGACATCAGGGCGCCGGCCAGGATTCCGGGAAACGCCAGCGGCAAAGTGATCTGGCGGAATGCGTTCCACTTGCCCGCGTACAAGTCCGCGGCGGCTTCCTCGAGGCGCAGGTCCGTTCCCTGCATCCGCGCGCGGATGATGAATGTCACGACGGCGACCGACATCACCGTATGCGAGATGACCAGTCGGACCATTCCGTTGTTCATCGGCAGGAATCCGGCATCGGTCCCCAACGACACAAACCATGGCAGCAGTGAAACACCCGTCACCACTTCAGGTGTGACCAGCGTGACGGCGAGAATCGCGGTGAGCGCGACCGCCCATCGGTTGCCGTTGCGCGAGCGCGCGAGAGCCAGCCCGCCGAGCGTGCCGAGCACGGTCGAGAGCACCGCCGCGCCTGCCGCCGCCTGCAGGGAGGTCAGTACCGAGTTTCTGATCATGATGTTGTCGAAGGCGCTGGTGTATGCGCCGAATCCGAAACCCTGCCACGCGGCGAGGATCCGCCCGGTGTTGAACGAGTAGGCGACGATCACGATGATCGGCAGGAACAGGAACGCGTACACCGCGATGCCCCACAACCGCAATCCGACGGCGACCGGATCCCACGATCTGCGTTTGCGCTGCGGGGTTGCGATTTCCGGGACGGGACGCTCGAGCGTATCGGTCATGCTTGTGCCCCTTCGGGAATCGTGACGCGGCGGGACCGCTTGATGAGTGCCTTGACGATCAATGCGACGGCGCCGACGGCCACCACGGTGGCGAGGATGAAGGTCATCAGGATGATGGCCATCGCCGATCCCAGCGCCCAGTTCTGGGCGATGTTGAACTGGGCGGCGACCAGCTGGCCCACCATGTTGCCCTGTGCTCCGCCGAGCACGGACGCCGTGATGTAGTCGCCCATCAGCGGTATGAACACCAGCAGGCAGCCGGCTGCGATGCCAGGCAAGGCAGACGGGACCGTGACGTCGATGAACGTTCGCAGGCGTCCCGCACCGAGGTCTTTGCTCGCCTCACGCATACTGGCCTCGGAACGCTCCAGTGCGACGTACAGCGGCATGATCATGAGTGGCAGATAGTTGTAGACCACGCCGATCTGCACTGCCGTCTGCGTATAGAGGATCGACAGCGGGCCGTCGGCGAGCCCGATCTTGTTCATGACGCCGGAGACAAAACCCTCTGGGGACAGCATGATCTGCCATCCCAGCGTGCGGACCAGGAAGTTGGTCCAGAACGGGATCAGCACGAGCGCGAGCAACACGGCGCGTCGGCGTGGGGCGACCTTGACAGCCAGCCAATAGGCGAACGGCAGGCCGATCGCCAGGCATATCAGCGTGCCCAGGCCGGCGATGCGCAGGGTGTTCCAGAACGTGGTCAGGAAGGTCGCGTCGCCGGCTTCGAGGTAGCGGTCGAAGGACATCCGCTCGTTGGAGCGGGCCGTGTAGATGTCGGGCTTGCTCCCGAAGCTGTACCAGCCGATCAGGGTGGTCGGGATCAGGAAGAAGAAGACCAGATAGGCCCACAGCGGAAAGGACAGGGCTGCATTCGATTTCGTTCCCGTGGACAGTCGGATCACGTCACGGCTCCCGCCTGCATGCGATTGAAGATCTTGACCAATCGGCCGGTGGCGTCGGTGACCTCACTGGGAGTCAGCCGATCCAGCGTGGCCTGGGTGGGGTAGATCAGGTCGATCATCGGGACTTCGTTCTGCGCGGCGAGTTCGCGCTGGCCGATCAGCCCGGTCGGGTAGCCGATGTGTTCCATCTCTTTCATGCCCACCTTGGGTTCGAGCATGTAATTGATGAATGCATAAGCGGCGTCGGGGTGTTGGGCACCCTTGGCGATGGCCCACGTGTCCATCCACAGATTCGCGGTGGGTGTCGGGAACACGAAGCGCCAGCGGTCCGGATCGTCGTCCTCCAGAAGGGCCAGGCGCACGTCGCCGTTGAAGGCCTGCATGAGCGCGAACTGGCGCTGGGCGAGCTGCGACGACACTTGGGACACGAATGCCGATATGGTCGGCGCGATCTTGCCGACCATGAACCGCTCACAGGCGTCCAAGTGGCGCTCGTCGGTGGTGTTCAGGTCGATACCGTTGGCGGCGAAGAAGATCGCACAGACCTCCCACGGATCCTCGAGCACCGTGGTCTTGCCGCGGGCTTCCTTCTGCGCGGCATCGAGAAAGTCGTTCCACGATGTCAACTCGCGGCCTATGGCATGGGTGTCGTAGACGTACCCCGTCGTACCCCAGTTCTTGCAGACTGCGTAGGTGTTGGTGCGGTCCCAGGGCTGGTGCAGATACAGGGGATCGACGTTGGAGAGGTTGGGCAGATATGTGTGATCAAGCTGCTCCAGCAGGCCGGCGCGCGCCATCATCGGAACGTAACTGCCGGTCGGCACCACGATGTCGTAGCCACTCGTGCCCCGGGCAGCGCCGAGCTTGGCCACGAGTTCTTCGTTGGAGCCGAAGTTGTCGACCTGGACCGTGACGCCCCGGCGCCCGAACTCCGCCAGGTTGTCCGGATCGTCGTAGTCGCCCCACGAGTAGATGTTGAGCTGGTCCTCGAGCCGGCCGTCCGGAGCAGGCGATGGCACACCGCCGCGCGAACAGCCCGACAGCGCCAGGCCTGCTCCTGCCACGGCGAAACCGGCCAGCAGGCTCCTGCGGGTGATTCGCCGGGAATCGCTGGGGGAGGCCAGGATCCGTAACTGGTCCATGCGATTCACTTCTCAGCCGCGACGGTGGACGGATCCGCGGGGAAGACGTGCACCGGGTCTCCGTCCCAACTGCATCGAACCGCCGAGTGCAGATCGAGTGGCCGGGCCGCAGCGGCGGGCATCCGCGACAGCAGCTCGACGCCGGATGCCGTTGTCACCACGTACTGCACCGTCTCGCCGAGGAAGGAGATGTTGGCCAGCGTTCCGTCGACCGCGTTGATCGGGGTTTCACCGGAAACCGGCCCTACTGAGATGGACTCGGCGCGCACCACCGCCACCACCGGCTGACCGGCTTGGTGGCCCTCCATGGCATTGCGATCGGGCCGGATGGTGTACTCGGGGCCGGTGAGCGTATCCGGGCCGGAGACCATGCAATTGAGGAAGTTCTGCTTCCCGATGAAACCGGCGACGAACGAATTGGCCGGTGACTTGTAGATCTCTGCCGGGGTGCCGAGCTGCTGAATCGCACCGTCGCGCATGACCACCACCCGGTCGCTCATCGACAGCGCTTCTTCCTGATCGTGCGTGACGAAGACGAAAGTGATGCCGAGTTGGAGCTGAATCAGCTTGAGCTCCACCTGCATTTCCTCACGCAACTTGCGGTCCAGCGCCGACATCGGCTCGTCGAGCAGGAGGACCTTCGGGCGGTTGACCAACGCGCGCGCCAGCGCCACCCGCTGTTGCTGTCCACCGGAGAGATTCTTGGGATTGCGGCCTGCGAAGGTTTCCATGCGGGCCAGGCGCAGCGCATCGCCCACCCGGCGGCCTATTTCGGCTTTCGGAGTGCGCTTTTGACGCAGCCCGTATGCGACGTTCTCCGCGACGGTCATGTGCGGGAACAACGCATAAGACTGGAAGACGGTGTTGACGGGCCGCTTGTTCGGTGGGAGTCCGACGATCGATGAGCCGTCGAGCAGGATGTCGCCTCCGTCGGGTTCTTCGAATCCGGCGATCATGCGCAGCAGGGTTGTCTTACCGCAGCCCGACGGGCCGAGCAGGGATAGGAATTCGCCGGCCCGGATGTCGAGGTCGACGCCGCCCACCGCGGTAGCAGCACCGAACTGCTTGGTGATGTTGCGTAATTGTATTGCCGCACCGGACTTTTGCGTTCGGGTCGGCGCCTCGGCGAGGGTGGCTTCGGTCATGGTGAATCCTTCGCTCGGTGGATGTGATCAGCGGGTGGCCGTGGCCGACAACACGTCTGCGTAGACGAGTGCACCGTCGACATAGGTGCGTTCGACCCGGGTCTGGCAGATCTCCTCGGTGGGCAGGTCGAACGGATCCCGGTCGAGCACGACGAGATCGGCGAGGTATCCGGGCTGGATCACTCCGGTGTCGTCGAGGTGGTTGACGTAGGCCGAGCCCGCTGTGTACGCGGCGATTGCCGCCATGAGGTCGATCCTTTGCTCGGGCAGGAAAACCCGGTCGTCGGTGGTGCCGGGTGACCGTCGGTTCACCGCGACGTGGATGCCCTGGATAGGATCTGCGCTGCTGACGGGCCAGTCGCTGCCTGCGGCGAGGACGGCGCCGGCCCGCAGCAGATCCCCGAACGGATACTGCTGGAGCGACCGTCGCTCGCCGAGAAAGGGGATTGTCAGCGAGTCCATGGACGGCTCGTAACAGGCCCACAACGGCTGGATGTTCGCCGTGGCCCCCAAGGTGCGAAACCGCGGAACGTCGTGCGGATCGACGACCTGCAGATGCGCCAGGTGCGGGCGGGTGTCGCGAAAACCGTTGGCACGCCTCGCGGCCTCGACAGCGTCGAGTGCTTCCCGGACAGCGCGGTCGCCGAGGGCGTGGAAGTGCAGCTGAAACCCGAGTGCGTCGAGTTCGACGACGTAGTGCCGCAACGCCTCGGGGTCGACGAAGCTGACGCCGGCGTTGGCGGTGCAGCAGCCGCAGCCGTCGAGATAAGGGGACAGCAGCGCCGCGGTCTGGTTTTCGGCGATCCCGTCGATCATGATCTTGACCGTGTTCGCGCGCAGTCGCCCGCGGTGCAACGCGGTGCGGCGTTCGACCATCTCCGGTATCTGCTCGGCTCCGCGGTCGCGTTCCCACCACTGCGCCGCCGCGACCCGCACCGTCAAGGTTTCCTCGAAAATGGCTCTCCGGTAGGCATATTCGGCATCCGGCACTGCGGCGTACTTGCCCAGCATGGCGTCCTGCCACGCTGTGATGCCCAACGAGTGCAGGTGTGCCTGTGCGTCCAGCAGGGCCCGGTACAACTCGTCCTCGGTGGGCGGGGGAACGTATACCGACACCAGATCCATCGCTGCTTCCTGCAGCATCCCCGTCGCGCGGCCGTCGGCATCGCGTTCGATGCGTCCACCCGGGGGATCCGGCGTGTCCTCGGTGATCCCGGCGATCCGCAGGGCGACGGTGTTCACCCACGCTCCGTGATGATCGCGGTTGGGCAGGTACACCGGACGGTCGGCGACCACCGAATCGAGCATGTCGGCGGTCGGGATGCCGCCGTCGAAGGCCTCCAAGGACCATCCGCCGCCGGTGATCCAGGGGCGGTCAGGATGTGCGGCGGCATATGCGGCGATGGCGGCCAGAGTGGCGGCTGCGTCGTCGACACCGAGAAGATCGCACGTCAGGCGCTCCACACCGGCGCCGACCGGATGGACGTGCGCGTCCTGGAAACCGGGGATGAGTAGCCTGCCCGACAGATCGACGACTTCGGTGTCCGGCCCGATCAGGGCGTGGGCCTCCGGTCCGACCGCGGTGATCCGGTTGCCCGTTACCGCGACCGCCTCCACCCGGGATCGAGCCGAGTTCATCGTGAGGACCGGACCTCCGCTGAATACGATGGTGGCCGGCGCAGCGGGCATTGCGATGTCTCCTCGATTCGGTGGGGCGGACGGCGGTAATACGGCCTCCGATTGCGGTTTGTTGTGGGCCATGACACAGCAGCGCCGCAAAATGGAGCAAGGGCGTTGACATAAGCGAAGGCGGTGCGGATGAGCCGACAACTGAAGTCCGAGTCGCCACGCCGGCGGCGACGCCAGACCAAGCAGGGCGCGGTCCTGTCGGAAGAACTCATCGTCGAGGCGGCATTGCGGGTGCTGCAGTACCACGGCGCGGCCGGGCTGACGGTGAGGCGCCTCGGTCTCGCGCTGGGGGCTGACCCGACCGCCCTGTACCGCTACTTCCGCGGCATCGAGGACGTGGTGCTCGCGATCACCGACGAGTTGCTGCGACGCGTGGCCGAGGGCTGGGAACCGGGTGCTGACTGGCGTGACGCCATGCGGGAACTCGGGCTGCGCGTGCACCGCGTCTACCTTGAGCACCCGCAGGCCGGGGTTCTCGCGGCGAGCCGGGTGACCGGTGGCCCGCACGAAATCCAGCTCATCGAAACGGTTTTGGGCCTATTGCGCGACGCCGGCTTCCCAGACCGGGAAGCCGTCGATGTGTATCACGCCTTCATCGATCAGATGTTGGGGTTCGCTGCGCTCGACGCGGCATATGAGGCCCTTCCCCCCGAACATCGTCAGCGCGACGACAGCAAGTGGCGCGACACCTATTCCCAGCTGCCCGCCGAGACGCACCCGAACATCGCCGCGACCAGCCGGCTACTCGACGAGTCGATGCGCCAAAGTGGGTGTGAACCGGCTCTGGATCTCCTGCTCGACGGCATTGCGGCGCGGTTGAAGGCGCATGTCGGCTAAGCCGATCAGCGGGTCTTGGCGGCGATGCCGTCGAGCAGTTGTCCCAGGCCGGAATGGAATTCAGTGAGCGGGCCGTCGTCGGCCTGATCGAACGCTCCGGCGTCGACGGCTGCTGCCAGTGCGGGGAACCGGACGGGGTCCACGAGGCGACGCAGTAGCGCCGGGTACGCCCGGTCGTCGATTCCGCTCGCCTCGATGGCCAATGCCGCCGAGCCCCGGGTGAACACCAGCACGGCGATGACGGCGGTGAGCTTGTCGCGTTCGGTCAAGCCTGCGCCGGACAGGGCTGCCAGACCGGCGTCGAGCCACGCCAGCTGCCCGGGATCGGCGGGCGGCCCGCTGGATGCGGTCTGCAGGATCCAGGGGTGTCGGTGGTACACGGCCCACAGCTCGCGTGCCCAATTCGTCAGTGCGCCACGCCAATCCGTACCCTGCGGCGGCGACGGCGGTGGGCCCGGTCCGGCGGCGAGCATGAACGTCACCAGCTCGTCCTTGTTGGCCACGTGCCGGTACAGCGACATGGTGCCGCATCCGAGTCGTTCCGCCAGTCGTGCCATGGATAGGGCGGCCAACCCGTCGGTGTCGGCCAGTTCGATCGCCGCCGCGACGATCGCCTCCCGGCTCAGCCCACGTGATCGTCGCGGCGCCGGGTCTTGTTGCCAGAGCAGACGCAACGCGCGGGGGAGCGGGGGTTCGGAGCCTGCCATCAACGCTCAGCGTAACCAGTGACATCCGGGTGCGTATGCAATACGCTTTTGCGTATGACATACGCATTACCGCGTTCGGTGCGGCTCGCGGTGGCGCTGGCGGTGATCGTCGTGGGATTTCTGGCGTATTCGCTGCCGCCGTATCTGACCGGCGGTACGCGCGTGCCGTCCACGTTCGGGCTGCACTATCCCTTACTGGTCGCGCATGTCTTGCTCGCCGGCGTGGCGATGGTGTGCGCGGTCGGGCAGATCTGGCCGGGGCTGCGGCGGCGTCAGCCGAAAGTGCACCGCCGCATCGGGCGCGTGTACGTCGCGACGGCGATTCCGGCGGCCCTGTGCGCGATGGTCATCGGGGCGGCAACGCCGTTCGGCCCGATCCTCGCGGTCAGCAACGTCGCCCTTGCGGCGCTGTGGCTGTGGTTCACCGTCGACGGATTCAGCGCTGCGCGGCGGCGTCGGTTCGGCGCGCATCAGCGCCAAATGCTGCGCAGTGCGACGCTGGCGCTCTCGATCATCACCAACCGGATCTGGACACCGGTGCTGTATGTGTGTTTGGAACCGTTGCGCGACAGCATCTTCGGTGGCAATGACGAAAAGTATGTGTGGCTGGTCGCGGGCGTGGGCGCGTGGTTGGGCTGGACGATTCCGCTGCTGGCGCTGCAGCTCTGGCTGCGGCGGCGGCCGGCTCCGGTTACCGATCGGTCGGCGCACTTGAGCCGGCTGTGATCTGATCGATCACGGCCAGCAACCCGTCGTCCTGCTCGGTGGCGGCCAGGTGTCCGCCGAGCGCGCGATGCAACGCGCTGAAGTAGAGGCCGTCGCCCATCAGTTTCACCGCGCGGGCCACGTTGCGATCCCCGAGCGTCTCATGCAGAACGTTGAGCCAGTCGGCCGAGACCGTCTCGATGACGGTGCGAGCGCGATCGTCGCCGGCCTGCTGCAGCCGGGACACCGCCACCACCGCCCGATCCAGCGGCGTGCCCGCGTAGTGCGATGTGCGGATGTAATAGCGGGCCGGTCCCTCGGGTGCGGTGCGCATTCGCTGCACATCTTCGGCGGCCAGCGTCAGCAGACGATCGCACACGGCCGCGGCGAGGCGGTCCTTCGAGGGGAAGTGATACAGCAGGCCGCCCTTGGACACCCCGGCCTTTGCGGCCACCGCGTCGAGCGTGGCGTACCGCTCGCCTTCGACGGCAAGTAGGTCCTCATAGGCGTCGAGGATGCGGTCCCGCGACGAAGCCATTCCCAGAGCTTACGACAGCAGGCATGAACTGTACCGTCTGGACGGTATAGTGATGTCCCGTCACGCGTGGTCGGTGAGGGAGTTGGTGATGCGGGCGTATCGCGATGTGGTCCGGATGCCGGGCGTGTTGAACATGACGGCCTCTCAGTTGTTCGCCCGCCTGCCGCTCGGCATGCTCAACCTCGCGATCCTGCTCCACGTTCAGGCCATCAGCGGGTCCTATGCGCAGGCCGGGGTCGTGGTCGCAGGGGTAAGCGTGGGAGAGGCGGTGGCCATGCCCATCACCGCTCGAATCGCCGGACGTGCCATGGTGGCGACGCTGGTCGTCGCGGCCCTGGCCAACGGCGCCGCGATGTTGGCCCTCGCGTTCGCCGGTGGCTCCGCGGCGCTGCTGATCGTGCTCGGATTGCTCATCGGGGCAACCGTGCCGCCGTTGATGCCGGTGGTGCGGGCGCTGTACCCACAACTGGTCGCCCGCGACGCGGTTCGCGTGTTGTTCGCTCTCGACACCACTGCGCAAGAACTGATCTGGGTCATCGGCCCGGTGGCCGCCACGTTCCTCGCGTCCACCCTTTCCACGGCGATCCCTCTGGTCGTATCCGCCGGGATTACCGTTGTCGGGACAGGGTGGTTTCTGGTCAGCGCCAAGCATCTTCGCCTACCGGTGACGCCCAGGTCGTCGGGCTTCGGCCGGGTGATGGCCAACCGCACGGTCATTCTCGCCATGGTCGCCAGCCTCGCGATGGTCGCGTCGTTCATGGCTTTGGAAGTCGGCATCGTCGCGCTGCTGGGTCGCACCGGCATCATGGCGGGCCTCGCGATCGCGGTGGCCAGCGTGGGATCGGTCATCGGGGGTTTGGCGTTCGGGCACCGGCGATTTGGGCTTGCGGGCCTGGTGGCCGCATTGTCGACCGTGGCACTCGGCACCGCCGTGTTCGGCGTCATCGACAATCTGGCACTGCAGTTCTGCGCGTTGTTCGTATCCGGCTTGGGTTTTGCGCCGGCAATGTCCGCGTTGTACATCATGGTGTCCGCGGAGATCGCCGACCATGCGGCCACGGAGGCGTTCGGCTGGCTCAACAGCGCCGCGCTGGTGGGCGGTGCCGGCGGCACGGCCATCGCCGGTGTCGCGGCCGACGCGCACGGTGCCGCCGGTCCGACCGTCGTGGCGGTGATACTGGGCCTCGTCGCCGTGAGCAGCCCGCTCGCCGCGCGGCTGACCGGCCCGCTGCGCGGTCTCGCCGGACAACCGGAGGCGCCAACCGACGCCGATGATCCGCTCTGCACGTCGGCGCCCAATTCCGAAGGTTGACAGCATGTTGTCGGGGTCGTCAGTTTCCCCGGCAACCCTCAGTGACCGGGTGTACTCTCCGGGCGATCGCCCTTATCGGCGCTGTATCGCCAACCGGGAGTGAGGCTCACCATGGCTACCGACTTCAACGGCAAGATCGAACTGGACATCCGGGACTCCGAACCCGACTGGGGACCATACGCGGCGCCGACCGCCGATGAGAATGCGCCCAACGTGCTGTATCTGGTGTGGGACGACACGGGCATCGCCACCTGGGACTGTTTCGGTGGCCTCGTGGACATGCCCGCGATGAGCCGCATCGCCGAGCGCGGCGTTCGACTCTCGCAGTTTCACACCACCGCACTGTGTTCACCGACCCGGGCCTCGCTGCTCACCGGCCGCAACGCCACCACGGTCGGGATGGCCACCATCGAGGAGTTCACCGACGGATTCCCCAACTGCAATGGGCGGATTCCGTTGGACACCGCACTGCTGTCGGAAGTGCTCACCGAGAACGGTTACAACACGTACTGCGTGGGCAAGTGGCACCTCACTCCGCTGGAGGAGTCCAATCTCGCTGCCACCAAACGCCATTGGCCGTGCTCGCGCGGTTTCGAACGGTTCTACGGATTCATGGGCGGCGAAACCGATCAGTGGTATCCGGACCTGGTGTACGACAACCATCCCGTCGATCCGCCGGCCACGCCCGAGGAGGGCTATCACCTGTCGAAGGATCTCGCCGACAAGACCATCGAGTTCATCCGCGACTCCAAGGTGATCGCGCCGGACAAGCCGTGGTTCACCTACCTGTGCCCCGGAGCCGGGCACGCTCCGCATCACGTGTTCAAGGAGTGGGCGGACCACTACGCGGGCCGCTTCGACATGGGCTACGAGCGATACCGCGAGATCGTGCTCGAGAATCAGAAGCGCCTCGGGATCGTTCCGCCCGACACCGAGCTCTCGCCGATCAATCCCTATGCAGATGTCAAGGGGCCCAACGGTGAACCGTGGCCGGTGCAGGACACCGTGCGGCCGTGGGACACCCTGAACGACGACGAGAAGCGACTGTTCAGCCGGATGGCCGAGGTCTTCGCCGGCTTCCTGTCCTACACCGACGCCCAGATCGGGCGCGTCCTCGACTACCTCGACGAATCCGGTCAACTCGACAACACCGTGATCGTGGTGATCTCCGACAACGGTGCCAGCGGTGAAGGTGGACCGAACGGATCGGTCAACGAGACCAAGTTCTTCAACGGCTACATCGACACCGCCGAGGAAGGGCTCAAGTTCATCGACCTGCTGGGCTCACCGGAGACCTACAACCACTATCCGATCGGCTGGGCGATGGCGTTCAACACGCCCTACAAGTTGTTCAAGCGGTACGCCTCCCACGAGGGCGGCATTGCCGACACCGCAATCATCTCGTGGCCCAACGGGATTGCCGCGCACGGCGAGGTCCGCGACAACTACGTCAGCGTCTGCGACATCACCCCCACGGTGTATGACCTGTTGGAGATCATGCCGCCCGCCACCGTGCGCGGAGTTGCCCAGAAGCCGCTGGACGGTGTGAGTTTCAAAGTGGCGCTGGATAATCCGACGGCGCCGACGGGCAAGGAGACGCAGTTCTACACCATGCTGGGCACCCGAGGCATCTGGCACAAAGGCTGGTTCGCCAACACTGTGCACGCCGCGACGCCTGCCGGATGGTCCCATTTCGACGCCGACCGCTGGGAGCTCTTCCACATCGAAGCCGATCGCAGCCAGTGCCGTGACCTGGCCGCCGAGCAGCCCGACAAACTCGAAGAACTCAAGGCACTGTGGTTCGCCGAAGCCGACAAGTACAACGGTCTGCCGCTGGCCGATCTCAACATCCTGGAGACGATGACGCGGTGGCGCCCATACCTGGCGGGGGCCCGCTCCACGTACACCTACTACCCGAACACCGCAGAGGTCGGCCTTGGCGCTGCCGCCGAGCTGCGCGGGCAATCGTTCAAGGTGTTGGTCGAGCTGACCGTCGAGCGCCCAGACGCCCAAGGCGTGCTGTTCAAGCAGGGCGGTGCGCACGGCGGGCACGTCCTGTACGTCGCCGACGGGCGCCTGCATTACGTGTACAACTTCCTCGGCGAGATCGAGCAGCAGCTGACCTCGCCGGATCCGATCCCGCTGGGACGGCACATCTTCGGTGTGCGGTACGCCCGCACCGGCACCGTCGAGAACAGTCACACGCCGCTGGGCGACACGGCGTTGTTCATCGACGACGTCGCAGTGGCCGAAATGCCTGCCATGCGGACCCACCCGGGCATGTTCGCGCTCGCAGGCGGCGGCATCTGCATCGGGCGCAACACCGGTTCGGCAGTGTCGAAGAACTATCGCGGGCAGTTCGGCTTCACCGGGGCCACCATCGCCAGGGTCACCGTCGATCTGTCGGGTGAACCGTACGAGGACGTCGAAGCCACCCTGGCCCTGGCCTTCTGCAAGGACTGACAGAACTACTCTGAACCGCATGCACACCGAACTGGTCGAACTGCCCGGGGGAGCGTTCCGCATGGGTTCGACGCGCTTCTACCCGGAAGAGGCTCCGGTGTACACCGCGACGGTGGCGTCGGTCGCGATCGAGAAGTACCCCGTCACCAACGCCCAGTTCGCCGAGTTCGTCGCTGCCACCGGATATGTGACCATCGCCGAACGTCCGTTGGATCCGGCGCTGTATCCGGGTGTGGCCCAACAAGATCTATTACCGGGGGCGCTGGTGTTCCGGCCCACCGCGGGGCCGGTGAATCTGCAGGACTGGCGGCAATGGTGGGACTGGGCGCCCGGCGCGAGCTGGCGATACCCGTTCGGGCCGGACCGCGACCCCGGTCAGCCGGATCACCCCGTCGTACAGGTGGCCTACCCCGACGCCGCGGCGTATGCCGCGTGGGCGGGCCGGCGGCTGCCCACCGAAGCCGAATGGGAGTACGCGGCACGCGGGGGAGCCGACACCGTCTACCCCTGGGGCGACGATGTCATGCCCGGCGGTCAGCTGATGGCCAACACCTGGCAGGGCCGGTTCCCGTACCGCAACGACGGTGCGCTGGGCTGGACCGGTACTTCACCGGTGGGTTCGTTCCCCGCCAACGCCTTTGGGCTGTACGACATGATCGGCAACGTGTGGGAATGGACGTCGACGCGATTCTCGGCCCATCACCAGCCGGGCGCGGTCCAGCCCGCGTGCTGTCCACCGGCGGCCGCGGATCCCAGCATCAACCAGACCCTCAAAGGCGGCTCGCATCTGTGCGCGCCGGAGTATTGCCACCGCTACCGCCCGGCCGCCCGCTCACCGCAATCCCAGGACAGTTCGACGACGCACATCGGCTTCCGCTGCGTCGAGAGCCGTTGATTCCTCGCGCAATCCGAGATGGCCCACGATCACCACCAGACACGTGTGCCCGGCTGCCAGGCTGAGCGGCACCGCGATGTGCAACCGCAGCAGCATCGCACCCGCGACGGCGCCGAGAAAGATGACGACGATCGCCGCGAGCCGCCGGTTCCCCACGCCGGCGAGCCGGCCACCAGGAGGGTTTTCGGCGCCGACCGCGACGGCGACCGTCAGCGCGAGCAATACCGCCGCGCCGATGGTGAGCAGCGCCGTGATGCGGGTGTCTCAGCCGGATGACGTTCGGCGGCGCACTGCCATGCCTGCGGCGAGCGCTCCGGCCGTGAACCCCGCCAGAGCGATGGCCGGTCCAGCCGCACCATCTTTCAGAAGACGATGATCGCGACGACGGTGGCCAGCACCAATCCCGTCATCACGGGAAGGAAGCACTTGCGAGCGAGGCTCAGCACGGGCACCCGCGCGAATCCCGCGACCGCCACCAGCGAAGACCACGCCACCAACGTGCCGCCGCCGGACCAGATGTTGCCCATCTGCCCGATCGCAGCCAAGGTCGAGGGATCCATGTGGACGACGGGCCCGAGCGCCCCCGAGAGCGAGCCAGTCAGCGGCAACCCCGAAAAGCCCGAACCTTCAAGCCCTGCAATGAGTCCGACGAACAACACCGCGAAAGACGTGACGACGGGATTCGGCGACAGATGCGACTGGGCGGCGGTGATGAGGTCGAATAGGAACGCCGGGCCCCGGGCGTCGGCGGGCATCCCGAGGATCGCCGCCGAGAAGTCGCCGTTGCCGATGAAGAAGAATCCGGCGATCGGCAATACGATCCCCATGGCCTTGAACGCGAACACCAGCCCGTCCACGACGTGCTGCGACGACGTCTCTAGGAAGTTGCGTTTGTCGTTGGTGGCCGACGCTGCGAAGAGCAGCAAGGCCGCGAGGCCGCCGACGATGGCAGCTGCGTCTCCGCCTTTGAGTGGGGGCACCACGCTGGTGAACTTTCCCAGTAGCAGGTAGACGATGAACGCGAAGTACACCAGGGGAACCAGCACTGCGAAAAACTTTGCCGCCAAAGTCTTCTGCGGGTGCTGTGGCTCTTCGACCGGGTCGGTCAGGATGACGGTGGTGGTGACGGTCGCGGTGGCACCACCAGCCAGAATTGGTTCCGGCACTGGCGGAGGCGGGGGGCTTGGCACCGCCGGCGCACCCTCACCGGACGAGGCGTCGTCATCATCGCGACGCCGGTCCGCGGCGTCCTCCCAGTCCTTCAGCAGTTCCGGCGAGGGGTGGTGCCAGGTGCGGCGCTGCAATACGTAGGTGATGACGAGCGCGGTGAGGCCCACGATCAGCGACAGCACCATGGCCTTGTCGGCGACCGTGTCGGCGTCGACCCCGGCGGCCTTAGCCGAGATACCTGGGGCCACCTTGATGATGTAGTCCGATGACAGCGCCATCCCCTGACCGGAGATCGCGATGACCATGCCGACCGACAGCGGTGCCAGTCCCGCCCGGATCGCGACAGGGATGAGCACCGCCCCGACCAGGGGCACAGCAGGTGTTGGCCAGAAGAACAGCGAGATCACGTAGGTGACGATCGCGAGCACGATGAAGCTGCTGGTTCCGGCTCGCATCACTCGGCGAAACGGCGTGACCATCATGCGGTCGGCGCCCATCTCCCGCAGCGCCCCCAGCATCGCCGTCACGATCGCGATGATCAGGAAGATGTTGAACAGTTCTTTGGCCGCGGTCAGGCTGGCGTTGAAGATCGACGACAGGCCGGTGATGAGGCTTCCGGAGAACGCCCAGGCCGTCATGAGTGTTGCGGTGACCGCAGGCACGACGATGTTCTTGCGGATTGCCATCGTGATGAGAATGACGACGATGCCTGCAAGGTAGATCCAGTGCGCCGCGGTGAGATGGGTGTCCAATTCGGGACCTCTCGTTGAACTGCTGGTGGGCTGTGCAGTCGATGGTGGAATGTTCGGCGCGGTCACGACCTGGGTCAACGACTACAGTGCACATCCGGAACTGCCTCACCGTGTGCAATATGCTCGAAACTTGTCGGTGGCGTATCGCCCGATTTCCGTGACGTAACGATTCGCCGGCTTGTGCACGTTGTCCAGGTCTGGCCGTGTCGGGGTGTGCAGTATCGCGCCGACGGATTCCCCAATTGGCCGGGCCCAGGTGAGACAGTGCTTGGTGCGGGTCGACAGGACTTGGCAAACGCCATGGCTCAGGCCGCAATTCGCCGGCTTCCAGATTGGGTACACGCACCATGACCGATGTTCGAAGCGCAGGGCCGCCGGACCCGGCGCTGGACGATGGCACACCACTGGGATTGGCGGCGCTGCTGGCGGGGACAGTGGTGGGCACCCTCAGCAACAATGTCGTCAATGTTCCGCTGAACGCGATCATCGACGAGTTCGGCGCTCCACTCGGCAACGGGGTTTTCGTCGTCGTCGGCTTCCTGGTCTGCTTCGCCGCGACCATACCGCTGGCCGGCTGGTTCGGGGACCGCTTCGGGCGCAGACGCATATATTGCATGGCACTGCTGGCGACGGCGGTCTGTGCCGTCGGCGCGGCGACCGCGCCGACGTTGCCCCTGCTGATCGCATGGCGAGCCGCCGGCGGGGTCGCCGCCGCTGCCTTCGCCCCCGCGGTGATGGGCCTGATCGCCTGGATGTTCTCGGGGCAGTCACGAGGCAGGGCCATGGGTGCATGGGCGTCGGCCAACGGCATCGGGCAGGCGATCGGGCCGAGCCTGGGTGGCCTGGTGGCCGACCACTGGGGTTGGCGATGGGTATTCGTGCCGCTCGTGCCGGTGGCGCTGGCAGGCTTCGTCGGCACCCTCCGCTATGTGCCGCGGTATCCCGGGACCAGGATGCGGTTCGACCTCGCGGGCGCATCCGCGTTGACGATCGGATCGGCACTGCTCATGCTCGGGTTGGCCCTGGTGTCACAACCCGACGTCACGGCTTGGTTCGCGCTCGGCGTCGTGGTGATCGCGGTCGTCGTACTGGCGTGGTTCGCGTGGCACTGCACCTGCATTCCGAACCCGTTCGTCGACGTTCGGCTGGTGACCGAATCCCGGTTCGCCCGCAGCGCTGTGGCGGCGTTCGCCCAGATGTTTTGTCTCGGTGCAGCTTTGCTCGCGGTCCCGCTGTATCTGGTCGGCAATTCGGTGTCGATATCGGCTGCGGGCATCGCGTTGTTCACGGTGCCCGCAGCCATGGCGATCCTCGGTCCTGGTGTGGGTCGTTGGCAGGACCGGTTGGGCCCGCGGCGGGTCATGCGCACCGGCCTGGTGTTGCTGCTGATCGCGCAGGTCGGTCTGGCCGTCACGGTCGCGCAGCACCGGCTGCTGCTGCCCGCCATGGTGGCTGTCCTGGTGGCCGCCGGGGTCGGTATCTCGCTGGTTCAGACGCCCGCGGCGACTGGCGCGACGCGCGCACCCGCGGGCGAACGCGGTACCGGGCTGGGCCTGTTCAATCTGGTCCGATTCGGCGGCTCGGCGTGCGGTGCGGCGTGGGTCGCGGTGGCCCTGGACATCAGCGGCTATCCGCTGGTGTTCATCGCCTGCGCGGTGATAGTCACCCTGGGGCTGGCCGGGTCGTTTCTCGGTCCGGACCCTGCCCCGGTGTGATCAGCGGAAGCTGGCCTCCCGGTCGACCGCCGAGCGCACTTCGTCGAGGAGGTCGAGGCGGATCGCCAGCCACACCGTGAATTGGTTCTCGGGCACCCGGATGTCCATGCCCAGAAGCCGTGACACCCGGTCCAGCTTGGCCAGCATGGTGTTGCGGTGCACGTTGAGGACGCGTGCCGTCGCGTTGACGTTGCCGCCCTCGGCCAGATAGGTACTCAAGGTTTCTAACAGGTCAGGAGCAGAGCGCAACGGCCCCAACACATCCCGGACCAACTGGCGGCTTTCCTGAGTCTCGGCCACCTGTGCCAGCACCGTGAAGCCACGCAATTCCTGGTAGGAGGTCGGGCCCGTGCGGTGCAAGCGGCGTGCGATCCCGAGTGCCACCCGGGCCTCGCGATAACTCTCCCTGACCTCACCGGCGCCGCGCGCGGGCCTGCCGTAGGCAACCGGTTCCCGCAGCCCACGGCGCCGCTCCAGCTCGACCGACATCGCCCGGGCGTACTCGGTCATCTCTTCCCGCATCGCCGTGGCGTCCTCGCTGCGCAGTGTCCGCACCACGACCAGGACGTCGCCGATCACCGTGACATAGGCGTTCACCGACGGGTGTGGCGCAACACCGGCCGCATAGCGCGCAAGCCGGACCATGCTTGCGGTCGGGTTGTCCACGCGGCGGGGCAGGACGCCAGGTGCGACGAAAACCCCGAACCGCGAATCGAGTTCGATGTCGTGGTGCTCGGCGCGGGCCCGCATGTCGTGCTCGCTGGAGAAGCTGCCGTGCACCAGGGCCTGGACGAAATCTCCGCGCGCGCGTTCCTCGGCTTCGTCGACGCTGCGTTGCCGCAGCATCTCCGAGCCGACGATCGCGGTGGCCTGCTCGGTCAGCACCGCGTAGCGGGCCAGATCATGGTGACCGGGTTCGGCCGTCGGAACGAGGATCACCACCCAGCCTTCGAACGACTTCCCGAGCCGGATCGCACTCGCCACACACGTCCACACGCTGTCGTGCAAGCCTGTCACCGGCTGGATCCTGGTGTCATGTCCGTCGGAGCGCCGCTCGGACGCCGGCAGGTCGACCGCGAGCATCGCGCTCACCGAATCGGCCAGCGGTGCCAGCACATCGGGTGTGACACCGTTGCACGCAACCACGTGCCCGCGGGCGTCGAGCGCCACCGCCGGATTGCGCGCCAGGTTCGAGACCTCTCGCACCAGGATTTCCAGCCCGGCACCGCGGTGGAACAAGCCCGCGAGTGACGCGTGCACATGCGTCGAGTACCGCATGACGTGGACTTCCTGGCTCAGCGCGCGTTCGGCGAGCAGCCGATTCAGCGCTGCGAACCCGACCGGGATGCCGAACTCGATGACGATCAGCCCCTCGGGCAGGTGACCGACATCGGCCGGTATTGCTCCGTCCACCAGCAGGGTCGTGGCGCCGCGCGCGATGAGCGCCGACAGCGCGGCACTGTTGCCGACCAAGGACTCAGGTCGCGCATAGACCGCGACGGCGTCGAGCGGATCGTGTTGTGTCAGAACCTCGTTGAGCGGAAGCACCCAGCTCAACTCGACGCCGAGGCGGTCGGCGCCCGCGACCACTCGGGCACTCGACATGAGCGACTCGTCGAGCAGTCCCGCAACGGTCATGCGTTCGCTGTCGGTCGGTGTTGCCGGCATGTCACACCTCGCGTCTCGTGCCGTTCTGTATCGATTACCGGACTTGTCAGCACAGACACCATGTGCAATGTAACCCGGTTCAGCCGTCAATCCAGGTCATATTAGCCATCCCGTTGTGATCCTGCCGTTGATAGACATGCCTCGTCAGCCGATCACGACTGCCGCGAGAGAGCGAGACATCAATGCACCGAATTCACCGCATCACCCTCGACGACGCGTTGCCGCTGCTGGCCGCGGGTCGCGCCAAGGCCGAGGAAATCGGCGTCAAGCAGACCCTGTGCATCTGCGACGACGGTGGCAATGTCCTTGCGCTGCACCGGTTACCGGGTGCCCGCCTCACGGGTGTTGACATCGCGATCGCCAAGGCCTTCACCGCCGCGGGGCACGAACGTGCCACCCACCTATTCAACGAACCACCCAACGGGCCTGCGTTGCCCGGCAACGAGGCCTTCGGGATCAGCCACATGCTGCCGGGCAAGTTCGCGATCTTCGTCGGCGGCTTCCCGTTGGTGTTCGACGGCCAGATCGTGGGCGGCGTCGGGATCAGCGGCGGAAACGGCGAGCAGGACAAGGCCGTGGGTGCCGCGATCCTTGCGGAGTTCGAGGCGCTCACGGCCTCGGTTGCGCGGGCCTGAAGCGCACTTTTGTGCACCATGACCCGCTCATAGGTTGCGGCGCCGGTGATTGTGACCATGGCCGGTTCCGTCGCTACCTAGCTAATCTCCTTGACACCCAAGTCATTTCACGAAAGGAAGCATCGATGACCCAGCTGCTCGGGCGCGACGAGTTTCGCGCCGAACTCGAGAATGCGATCAAAGGCCGCGAGGCCAAGAACGCGTCGTTCTCCAAGGCGTGGGCAGACGGCAAGCTGAGCAAGCAGCACTTCGCGCGGTGGGCCGAGAACCACTACCACTACGTCGGCCCGTTCGCCGACTACCTGGCCAACATCTACTCCAATACTCCCGACGAGTTCACCGGGGCAAAGGATTTCACGCTCCAGAACATGTACGAGGAGGAGCTGGCCGACATCCGTCACACCGATCTGCTGATCAAGTTCGGCGAGGCGTGCGGCACCACGCGGGAGCGCATCGAGGATCCGTCCAACATGAACGCGATCACGCGGGGCCTGCAGGCCTGGTGCTACGCGGTGTCGCAGCGCGAGCACTTCGTGGTGGCCACCGCGGCGCTCGTGGTCGGCCTGGAATCGCAGGTGCCGAGCATCTACACCAAGCAGATCGTGCCGCTGCGTGAGGTTTACGGGTTCAGCGAGGACGAGATCGAGTTCTTCGACCTGCACATCACCTCCGACGTGGTGCACGGCGAACGCGGCTACCAGATCGTGCTCGACCACGCCGACACCCCGCAGCTTCAGCAGCGGTGCCTGCAACTCGTGCGGTGGGGCGCAGAGATGCGGTTCTCCTACACCAAGGGTCTCTACGACTACTACGTGGCGCCCGACCTGGAATCGGCGTCCGTCTGATCCCTCTCCCGCCGCCTCGGCAGAAAGGTAGCGCCATGACCACGGATTGGATTGCGGTGTCGAGCACCAAGGAGCTCGGCCGCCGCCGCAAGCTGCGCGTCGAAGTTGACGGTCTGGCCATCGCTCTGTTCGAGGCGGCGGGGCAGGTGTACGCCTTCGCCGACAGCTGCATCCACCAAGACCGCTCGCTGGCCAAGGGGACGCTGTTGCACGGCAAGGTGATCTGCCCGGGTCACCAGTGGCAGTTCGACCTGGAAACCGGATACGAGGAAAGCCAGGACCGTTGCCAACCCATCTATCCGGTCCGGGTCGAAGCCGGCACCGTCTACGTCAACCCGGGGACGAGCGCAGCGACAGCCGGGCGCGAACGAGAGGAAGCACAGGCATGACCAGCCGGACATTCGTCACTGTCGGGGCGGGGCAGACCGCCGCGGTGGCCGCCCGCACGCTACGCCGCCGCGGCTTCGACGGCCGCATCGTGCTGATCGGCGACGAGCCGCACGCGCCCTATCAGCGGCCACCGTTGTCGAAGGAATTCCTGTCCGGCGCAGACACCTCGGACTCGCTGGATATCCTGCCGCCTCAGTGGCGGGCCGACAACGGCATCGAGCTCGTGACAGGCACCGCGGTGGCCCGCGTAGATGCAGCCTCCGGCCGCGTCGAACTGGCGGGCGGACCGGCGATCGAGGCGGACGCGGTCCTGTTCGCCACCGGCGGGCGGCCCCGCCGACTGTCGGTGCCCGGACCCCGGCCCGACCTCGTGCACTATCTGCGCACGGTCGACGAGGCCGTGCGATTGCGGGCCGCCCTGGTTCCTGGGCGTCGGCTCGCGATCATCGGCGCCGGTTTTATCGGGCTCGAAATTGCCGCGACGGCAAGCACTCTGGGTGTCGACGTCACGGTGCTTGAGGCAGCCGCCGTGCCGCTTGCCGGTGTCGTCGGCCCGCGGGTGGGAGCCGAGATCGCCCGCGTCCACCGGGACCGCGGCGTGTCCGTCCGGGCGGGTGTGGCCGTTGACGCGCTGCACACCACCGCGGACGGCGTCGTCATCACATGCTCGGACGGCACGTCGGTGGACGCCGACGCCGTCGTGGTCGGTATCGGCATCGCGCCCAATACCGCCGTGGCCGCTGCCTCCGGTCTGGCAGTAGATCACGGCATCGTGGTGGACGCGCAAGGCCGGGCCTCGATTCCCAACGTCTACGCCGCGGGCGATGTCGCGAGCCGTTATTCGGCGCGCGCCGGGCGCCACGCGCGCCACGAGCATTTCGACAACGCCAACCGCCAGGGCGCCGCGGTCGCCAACGCGATGCTCGGCCGAGAGGCCGTCAACGACGACGCGCCGTGGTTCTGGTCCGATCAGTTCGACCACAACCTCCAATTGCTCGGTGCCGCAACCAGCGAGCTCGTTGTCCGTGGCGACGTCGACGCATTCGACTTCACCGCGTTCTACCTCGACGGTGACGTCCTGCGTGGCGTGTTCACGGTCGACCGCGGCGAAGACGTCATGGTCGGCCGAGAACTGTTGGGCCGCAGCATCGCGCGGGCGCTGCTGCAAGACGAGGACACCGACCTGTGGGAACTGGTGGACACCGAGGAGGTCGCGTCGTGACTCTCACGGGAGCCAACTTCATCGACAGCCAGTGGGTTCCTGCGGTCTCCGGCAACACCTTCGAGCGGCGCAACCCGGCTGATCCCGACGACGTGATCGGCAGCTTCCCGGCCTCCGACGGGACCGACGTGCGCACCGCGGTCGACGCCTTGGAGAAAGGCGCTGCCGAGTGGGCGGCGACCGCGCCAGAGCGGCGTGCCGCGATTCTGGAAGCTGCTGCCGCGCAATTGGAATCACGCACGGATTCGCTGGTCGCCGAGCTGGTTCGCGAAGAGGGCAAGACGACGGCCGAAGCCACCATGGAGGTCAGCCGGACGCCGGCGAACCTGCGCTTCTACGCCGGTGAAGCTACCCGCGCCACGGGAGCGACATACCCGGCCGCGGGCGAAGGCATGGTCTACACCATGCGTGAGCCGGTCGGCATCGTCGCGGCGATCACGCCATGGAACTTTCCGTTCAACATCCCGTCCCGCAAGATCGGACCCGCACTTGCAGCGGGAAACCCGGTGCTGTTCAAGCCATCCGAGATCACACCTCTGATGGGACAGCGCCTGGTCGAGGCACTGCTGCAGGGCGGGTTGCCACCCGGCGCGATCGCGCTCTTGCAGGGCGACGGCGTCGCGGGCGCAGCCGTCGTAGCCGAACCGCGGGTCGCGGCCGTGACGTTCACGGGCTCG
This sequence comes from Mycobacterium sp. 852013-50091_SCH5140682, assembly GCF_001665685.1. Taxonomy (GTDB): domain Bacteria; phylum Actinomycetota; class Actinomycetes; order Mycobacteriales; family Mycobacteriaceae; genus Mycobacterium. The sequence continues at coordinate 84,261 of NZ_LZTB01000057.1, read as the reverse complement.
ACGGATGTGGGTCGGTCGATACACCGGCAGGTCGGCCCCGAACGGCGTGTGCAATTGGAGATGGGCGGCAAGAATCCCGTCGTGGTCGCCGAGGACGCCGACCTCGACGCGGCCGCCGCGCTCATCGTGAAGGGCGCGTTTGGGCTCAGCGGCCAGGCCTGCACCGGTACCAGCCGGGTCGTGGCGCTCGACGCGGTCCACGATGCGGTGCTCGACCGTGTGGTGGCCAGAGCGCAGGCACTGCGGGTCGGTCCGGGCGACGAGGCCGGCGTCAACATGGGGCCACTTGCCAACGCCGCTCAACTCGACAAGTTCCTGTACTACGTCCAAACCGGTATCGCCGAGGGCGCGAGCCTGCGCTGCGGCGGTACGACCGTGGGCGATCGCGGTCACTTCGTGCGTCCGGCCGTCTTCTCCGATGCGCTGCCCACCATGCGCATCGTGACCGAGGAGGTGTTCGGGCCGTTGATCGCCTTCCAGCGCGCTGCGTCCCTCGACGAGGCGATCGACCTGGCCAATGCGACCGAATACGGCCTGAGCGCGTCAATCGTGACGTCCGACCTCGCTGCCGCAAGTCGTTTCGCGCATCGATCGAGGACCGGCCTGGTCAAGATCAACCAGCCCACGACCGGCATGGCGATGAACGCGCCGTTCGGCGGGTACAAGGCATCGAGCACCCAGACGTACAAGGAGCAGGCGGGCGCCACGCTCATGGAGTTCTACACGCTCGAGAAGACCGTCTATCTCACCCCCGCCGTCTGATCAGGAGTAGCAATGGAATTCATGCGAGTCGCCCGGTCCGGGCAAGTGCCCGAAGGCATGGTGCGGCGATTCTTCGCAGGCGATCACGAGTTCGCGGTGGCACGTCTGAACGGCAAGGCCTACGCCACCTCCAACTACTGCACTCACCTGGACTGTCTGTTGTCCTCGGGGAAACTCGTCGACGACGGCATCGGATGCTCATGCCACGGCAGCGCATTCGATCTGGAAACCGGCGAGCCGATCTGTCCGCCCGCGACCGTCGCCATCAAGACCTATCCGGTCGAGGAACGCGACGGGGAGGTCTTCGTCGGCGTCGAACCGGGGGAGATGCCCGCCGGGCCGCGCCGCAGGCGCAAAGGCGCATGATGGCGGACCTCCAGCGGCCGGCTGCGCTGTCGGTGGGCGGTATGGTCAGCTCGAGTCATCCCGCGGCGAGCTTCGCCGGTGCCCGGGTGCTCGCCTCCGGCGGCAATGCCATCGATGCCACGCTCGCCATGGCGGCGACCACGTGGCTCGTGCTGCCGGGGCAATGCGGCATCGGCGGTGATGCATTCGCAATGGTGCGGGAACCCGACGGTCGGGTGTGGACCATCAACGGATCCGGATTCGGTCCCGACGGCGGCACCGCGCACTTCTACCGCGATCAAGGTCTGTCCTCGATACCGTTGCACGGGGCACTGGCCGTCGCGGTGCCCGGGGCGCCCGCCGCGTTGGCAGCGCTGCACGCGCACGGTGCAACCGTGGCGCTCGACGAGCTGTGGGAACCCGTGGCGCGGCTGGCCGAGACTGGCCTGCCGTGCTCGGCCAAGACCGCTGCCGATGTGCGGGAGACGCTGACCGCGATCCGGACGGACGCAGGCCTCGTGTCGATATACGCGCCCACCGGGGAACCGGCCCGGCTCGGGGATCGGCTCGGCCAACCCGATCTGGCGTGCACCATCCGCCGCCTCGCGAAGAACCCGCCCGACTTCTACACCGGTGACGTCGCCCAGCACGCGGTATCGATGCTGCGCGAGGCGGGTGCGCCGTTCAGCGGTGACGAATGGGCCGCCGGTGCCGTGCTCGACCCCGAACCCGCCATCACGGGCAGCTACGCGGGGGCGACCATCCACCAAACGCCGCTGCCGACCCCCGGCTGGATGGTGTTGCAGCAGGCGGCTCTGTGCGACGGCGTCGTCGGATTCGAGCCCTGGCTGGGCGCCGCGGGCATCGACCGGATGGCCCGCGCCGCGCGGCTCGCCTTCCAGGACCGATTCGCGCTGTGCGGAAGCGACACCTCCGGTGCGCGAGATGTCCTCGACCCCAAGCGAATCGAACGGCAACGTCGCGCGCTCGCCGCAGCGGCCGAAGACCGGCGCGCCTACGCCGTGAACGACGGCGACACCACGTGCACGGTCGCGGTGGATCACGAGGGCCGCGCGGTCACGTTCATCCACTCGCTCGGATTCACCTTCGGCGCGGCGCTCACCGTGCCCGGAACGGGTGTGGTGCTCAACAACCGGCTCGGCCGCGGGGCGTACCTGATCCCCGACCACCCCAACGAGGTGGCGCCGCGGCGCAAACCGCTGCACACGCTCAACGCGTGGATCGCCACCGACGAGGCGGGGGAGCTGCTCGCGCTCGGCAGCATCCCCGGCGGGGACGGCCAGGTGCAGTGGAACATGCAGCTGATCTCCCACCTGTTCGACCACGGGCTCGACCCGGCAGGCGCGGTGGAAGCACCCCGCTTCACGGTGTTCCCCGGTTCGGACGCAGACGTGGTCGGTGCGCCCGACGAGCTGCGGGTTGAAGCGAGGATCCCGGAGGACATTCGCGATCAGCTGCGTGCCGCGGGGCACCGCGTCGTCACGCAGTCTCCGTGGGGTGCAGGCGGCAGCGCCCAGGTGATCTGCCGCGACGAACGCGGTGTGCTCAGTGGCGCGGCGGATCCCCGTCAGGAGGGGGTGGCGATCGGTGTCGACTGACCGGGCCGCCGCACCGCAGCCGCAAGGCGACTACCGTCCCGCCGTAGAGCACGACGGAATCGTCTACACCGCGGGCATGACACCGCGCAGGGAGGGCGTTCTGGTGATGTCCGGGGTGGTCGGCGAATCAGTGTCTGCCGAGCAGGCATTCGTCGCTGCGGGAATCGCCGCGGACAACGCGCTGGCGGCGGTACGCGCGGTCGCGTCGGGAGCCATCGTCCGATGCCTGCGCATGACGGTGTACATCGCTTGTGCACCAACGTTTCACGACTTGTCTGCAGTGGCCGACGGAGCCTCGGCGGCGATCCGGTCGGCATGCGGCGAGGCTGCGCTGCCCGTACGGGCAGCGATCGGCGTCGGATGTCTGCCGTCCGGTGCGCCTGTCGAAATCGATTTGATCGCAGCGGTTTCGTGATATGTGTGGTGGTCATGGTGCACAGTGAAGCTCGCCCGCGAATGTGCGCAATTCGTGTTGTCCAGCAGCGCCAGGTGCATCAGAATCACGAGATCTGCTGAACATCACCGCTTTACGTGAGCCGCAGACAGCCTGATCAACCTGACCGAACGGAAGGTGAAGCCGTTGTCCGCAGCCCACTGGGTCTACCTGCTCGGCCTTGTTGTACTGATCGGCACGGTCGTCGCGAAGAAGAACGTCATCGCGCCGGCATTGATCGCCACGTTCCTCACCGGCTTCATCTACCAGGGTAGCTTCACCATGGGGCTTGGCGCGGTGTTCAACGCGTCGATCGCCGGAACACGGGAACTGCTACCGATTTTCATCATCATCGCACTCGTCACCGCGATGCTCGGGGCGATGCGTGCGCTGGGCGCCGACACCATCATGATCCGGCCGCTGAGTGGGCTGTTCCGCAACGGCCACATCTCGTATCTGGTGCTGGCGGTGGTGACTTTCCTGCTGTCGCTGGCGTTCTGGCCCACGCCCGTGCTACCGCTGATCGCCGCGATCCTGCTGCCCGCCGCGGTGCGCGCGGGCCTGCCGGCGCTCGGTGCGGCTCTGGCGATCGCGATTGCCGGGCAGGGCATGGCGCTGAGCTCTGACTACATCATGGGTGTGGCGCCTGCGCTGTCCGCCGAAGGCGCCGACGTGCCCGCCAGATTGATCGCGGACCGGGCCACGATCATCGCGTTGATCGCAGGCGCCGTGGCGTTGGCGCTGGCTTACCTGCGCGATGTGCGGACCAAGATGATCGACCCCGACCAGACGGCGGCCGTCACGCTGCCCATCGCCGAGGCCGGTGGCACCGTGCCCGAAACCGGCGGGGCCGAAACTGGCGGGGCCGGAGCCGGCCGAGCCACAACGGCCACCCTGGCCCCACCGGCGGTTACCCCCGCGCTCAAGCCGTCCCCGAAGGCGCTGATGGTCGCTGTCGCGGTGCCCGTGTTGTTCGCCGCGCTGCTCGTGTTTATGCTGCTGGGCCGGTTCACGACGATCGTGCCCGATATCGACGAGGGGCTGGGCGCGCCGCTCGTCGGCGGTACCGCGGCACTCACACTCGTGGCGATCTCGTTGCTGGCCAAACGGAAAGGCTGGCTCGACGACGTCGGCACCCACTTCACCGAGGGCGTGGCATTCTCGTTCCGCACCATGGGCATGGTGATCCCCGTCGCGGGATTCGTCTATGTCGGGCTCGCGGACTATTCGGCGGGCATCCTCGGGCTGCCCGAGGATGCGCACGCTCCGGCATTCCTGTTCGACGCCGTCGCCGCAGTGCAGCCCCACATTCCACACGTTCCGGTGTTCGCGTCGTTCGCGATGCTGCTCGTCGGCATGCTGATCGGTCTGGACGGAAACGGTTGGCCGGGGCTGCCGTTCACCGGCTCGCTGGCCGGCACCCTCGGTGACGGCACGGCGGATGTCGCGACGCTCGCCGCGATCGCACAGAACGGTGCCAGCTGGACCGGCGGCGGCACGCTGGTGATCTGGTCGTCGCTGATCGTCGTCGCCGGACTCACGGGTGTCTCGGTGGTCGAATTGGCCCGGCGGTTGTTCCTCCCAGTGGTCACCGGCCTCGTCGTGGCCACCGCGTTCGCGACGATGGTGCTGCTGTGACCGGCGTTGTCGAGATCGCCGATCTCGTCCGGTCCGGGGAACTGGCCGCGGCCACAGTGACCCAGGACGCGCTGGACCGCATCGAGCAACGCAACCGCGCGCTCGGTGCGTTCGTACACGTGGACGCCGAATACGCACTCGCGCGGGCGCATGCCGTGGACGAGATGGTGGCCCGTGGCGAAGATCCTGGCCCACTGGCCGGAGTCCCGTTGGGCGTCAAGGAACTTCACCCAGTGGCCGGCTGGCCGTTCGCGATGGGCAGCGCGCTCTACGCCGAGCGCTTCGCCGACCACACCTGCACGCTCGTGACGCGGGCCGTGGCGGCCGGCGCGGTCCCCGTGGGTCTGACGGCCTCACCGGAATTCGGGCGCGCGTCCTACACCGCATCGGAATTGCATGGCGTGACCCGCAATCCATGGAACCTCGCGCTGACCCCCGGCGGTTCCAGCGGCGGGTCGGCGGCTGCGGTCGCGGCCGGACTGGTGCCGATCGCGACCGGCACCGACGGTGCGGGCTCCCTGCGTATCCCGGCGTCCTACTGCGGCCTGGTGGGTTTCAAGACCACTTACGGTCTGGTGCCGCGCGGCCCGCGGCACCGAGGCGCGGCCGACAACGACCACTACGGCGCTCTGACCCGCACGGTCCGTGACACCGCGCGGTTCCTCGACTGCGTGTGCGGCATCGATCCGTTCGACCGGGCATCGCTGCCCGCACCGGCCAAGTTCGAAGAGTGCCTCGGCGCCGACCTGCGCGGATTGCGCGTCGCCTTCGCCGCCGATCTCGGCAACGCGCCGTGCGACCCACGTGTGGCAGAGGTCGTGGCGGCCGCGGCGGACAAGCTCGTCGCCGCCATCGGCGCCGTCGTCGTGCCCGCGGGCGTACGGGTCGACGAGCAGTGCGGTGCGGCCTACCGGACGCTCTCGGCGCCCGACGTCTACGCGCAGCTTCGGACGGCCCCGCGGGGGCGTCAACTACATTCCACGCTGCGTGGCTATCTGGATGCCGCGACGAGCGTGGACGCCGATGCCCTCGCTGATGCGCACGACACCAGGGCCCGGCTCGTGGCCACCTTCGCAGAGGCATTCGAACGCTTCGACTTGCTGCTGACCCCGGCAACCCAAGTGCCCGCATTCGCCGCAGAGGGGCCGATGCCGACCGAGGTCGCCGGACGCCCTGTCGACCATTGGGGTTCCATCGCTGTCACCTTCCCGTTCAATCTCACTGGGCAGCCGGCCATCTCGGTGCCCGCAGGTACGGTCGACGGGGTTCCGGTCGGGCTGCAGATCGTCGGAAGGCGGCACGCGGACTGCGTGGTACTCGCGGTTGCCGCAGCGATGGAAGACATCGCTCCCGCCTCCGCGCGCCCTGCCTAGATTCACCGCGATCCGATATGTAGGTCCTGAACCCACGCGCGCGCCAGGATGAGCCCGGCGTCGGCCGGGTGCCGACGGTCCGACTGGGAGGAGCGCACGGTGGCAGAGGGCACACCCGCAGACAACGCTGCGGTATCCGAGCGGGGATTGTTGGCCCGCATCGGATCCGATTGGTGGGCAACGATTCTCGGCCTCGCGGTGACCGCGCTCGCGGTTGCCGGGGTGCTGCCGAAGATCCCCTGGTGACCGGCATGAGCACCGTTGCCGATCGTGATCTCGCCGACGAGTCGGCGTCGGATTTCACCAGCACGCGTCCGCTGGATTACCTCCCCGGCCTGCTGCTGCTTGTCGCTGTGGGGGTGGCCGGCAAATACGCCGAGGTGGGCTGGCTGGCCTTGGCCAAACATCAGCACTGGCGGGTGCCCGACATCGAGTATGTCTTGTGGGCCATTCTCATCGGCCTCGTGATCGCCAACACCGTTGGGCTACATAGGATTTTCCGTCCCGGTGTACTGACCTACCAGTTCTGGCTGAAGGTCGGGATCGTGGCTCTCGGGTCCCGCTTCGTGCTCGGCGACGTGCTCAAGCTCGGCGCCACGAGCCTCGTGCAGATCCTGGTCGACATGACGGTGGCGGGCACCATCATCATCCTCGCCGCGCGCCTGTTCGGGCTGTCCGGCAAGCTCGGTTCCCTGCTGGCCATCGGTACCTCGATCTGCGGGGTGTCGGCCATCATCGCGTCCAAGGGCGCCATCCGGGCCCGCAATTCCGACGTCAGCTACGCGATCGCGGCGATCCTCGCGCTCGGTGCCGTGGCGTTGTTCACGCTGCCGCCATTGGGGCATGCGATCGGGCTCAGCGATCACGAGTTCGGCCTCTGGGCGGGCCTCGCGGTCGACAACACCGCCGAGACCACCGCCACCGGTTATCTCTTCTCCGATGAGGCGGGCAAGATCGCGGTGCTCGTCAAGTCCGTACGCAACGCCCTCATCGGTTTCGTCGTGCTCGGCTTCGCGCTGTACTGGGCATCCAAGGGGGAGGCCGACGAGTTGGCTCCCGGCGTGCGGGCCAAGGCCGCCTTCGTATGGGAGAAGTTCCCGAAGTTCGTCCTCGGCTTCCTCGCCGTGTCGGCGGTGGCGACGGCGGGCCTGCTGAGCAAGGGGCAGCTGACCAACGTCGGCAACATCTCCAAGTGGGCGTTCCTGCTGACCTTCGCCGGGGTGGGCCTGTCCACCGACATCCGTCAGATCGCACGCACCGGGTGGCGTCCGCTCGTCGTCGCCGTGATCGGGCTCGTGGTGGTCGCCATCGTTTCGCTCGCCCTGGTGCTGCTGACCTCGCGCGTGCTGCACTGGGGTGTGGGCGGCGCGTAGATTGAGCCAGTAGCGACTGTGGGCCGGACCTGCAGCGATTTGGCGCACTGCCCGAGCTCGCCTACTATGTAGGGGTTGTCTTGGGTAGACCCTGGCTGGTTGCTGTTCTGAGATCAGTCTGGCGTATCCATAGTCAACAAAGACCGCGCACGTCCAGGTCGGAATCTGGCGTGCATAAAAACCCAGGTCAGGAGATCGAGTGATTCAGCAGGAATCGCGGTTGAAGGTCGCCGACAACACGGGTGCCAAGGAGATCTTGTGCATCCGCGTGCTCGGTGGCTCGTCGCGACGCTATGCCGGCATCGGCGACATCATCGTGGCGACCGTCAAGGACGCCATCCCCGGCGGCAACGTCAAGCGTGGTGACGTCGTGAAGGCCGTCGTCGTGCGCACCGTCAAGGAACGTCGTCGCGCCGACGGCAGCTACATCAAGTTTGACGAGAACGCCGCAGTCATCATCAAGAACGACAACGACCCCCGCGGCACCCGCATCTTCGGGCCGGTCGGTCGCGAACTGCGCGAGAAGAAGTTCATGAAGATCGTCTCGCTGGCCCCGGAGGTTTTGTAAATGAAGGTCCACAAGGGCGACACCGTTCTGGTGGTCTCCGGTAAGGACAAGGGCGCCAAGGGCAAGGTCCTGGTCGCCTACCCGGAGCGCAACAAGGTCCTCGTCGAGGGCGTCAACCGGATCAAGAAGCACACCGCGCAGTCGCAGAACGAGCGTGGGGCCTCATCGGGCGGCATCGTCACTCAGGAGGCGCCGATCCACGTGTCCAACGTGATGGTGGTCGACTCCGACGGCAACCCGACCCGCATCGGCTACCGCGTCGATGAGGAGAGCGGCAAGAAGGTTCGCGTCTCCAAGCGCAACGGCAAGGACATCTGACTATGACCACCGCAGAGAAGACCCTTCCCCGGCTCAAGCAGCGCTACCGCGACGAAATCCGCGAGTCGCTGCAGCAGCAGTTCGAGTACGGCAACGTCATGCAGATCCCCGGCGTGGTCAAGGTCGTCGTCAACATGGGTGTCGGTGACGCCGCCCGCGACGCCAAGCTGATCAACGGCGCGGTCAACGACCTGGCCCTGATCACCGGTCAGAAGCCCGAGATCCGCAAGGCTCGTAAGTCCATCGCCCAGTTCAAGCTCCGCGAGGGCATGCCCATCGGTGCCCGCGTCACGCTGCGCGGCGACCGCATGTGGGAGTTCCTGGACCGACTGATCTCCATCGCGCTGCCCCGTATCCGCGACTTCCGCGGCCTGTCGGCCAAGCAGTTCGACGGCACCGGCAACTACACCTTCGGTCTGAACGAGCAGTCGATGTTCCACGAGATCGACGTGGATTCCATCGACCGGCCCCGCGGCATGGACATCACCGTCGTCACCTCGGCGACCAACGACGACGAAGGCCGTGCGCTGCTGCGGGCGCTGGGCTTCCCCTTCAAGGAGAACTGAGCACATGGCAAAGAAGGCTCTGGTCCACAAGGCCAACAAGAAGCCCAAGTTCGCGGTCCGCGCATACACGCGCTGCCAGCGGTGCGGTCGTCCGCACGCGGTTTTCCGCAAGTTCGGGCTGTGCCGTATCTGCCTGCGCGAGATGGCACATGCGGGCGAGCTGCCCGGCGTGCAGAAGTCCAGCTGGTAACAACGCACTGACGGCAGCACCCCGTGACCCGGCCATCCGGGACCCGCGGGGTGCTGCTGGTGTTCGGGGCCCAGTCGGCGAGCTCGTCTCGCAGATTTGGCTCTGAGCTGCCGGTTGTCTACACTTGACCGGTTGCCTGTGGCTCTTTGCCCAGGCGAGTCGGTATGTGCCGCCCACAGGTGTCACTGCTGACGTACGACCCCTGACCGAACCCGGTCAGATACGGATGAACACTTCGCAGTAGGCCCACCGTGCGATGTGCCAGGCCCCTTACGGGAACCGGTGCGAGCGCGCTGTATGGGAACCGCAGCGGGAGAGGTTGATTGACGCTGTCATGACAATGACGGATCCGATCGCAGACTTCCTGACACGTCTGCGCAACGCCAACTCGGCGTACCACGATGAGGTGACCCTGCCCCACTCGAAGATCAAGGCGAACATCGCCGAGATCCTCAAGAAAGAGGGCTACATCTCCGATTACCGCACTGAGGACGCCCGCGTCGGCAAGTCCCTGGTGGTGCAGCTCAAGTACGGCCCCAGCCGTGAGCGCAGCATCGCCGGCCTGCGTCGCGTGAGCAAGCCCGGTCTGCGGGTTTACGCAAAATCCACCAATTTGCCGCGCGTTCTCGGTGGCCTGGGTGTGGCGATCATCTCCACGTCCTCGGGCCTGCTCACCGACCGCCAGGCATCTCGACAGGGCGTGGGCGGCGAAGTCCTCGCTTACGTCTGGTAGGGGGAAGCAGATATGTCGCGTATTGGAAAGCAGCCGGTTCCGGTTCCCGCCGGAGTCGACGTGACCATCGACGGTCAGAACGTTTCGGTGAAGGGGCCCAAGGGCACCCTGGTGCTCGATGTCGCCGAGCCGATTGCCGTGTCGCGCAACGATGACGGCGCGATCGTGGTGGCCCGTCCCGACGACGAGCGGCGCAACCGCTCGCTGCACGGACTGTCTCGCACCCTGATCGCCAACCTGGTCACCGGTGTGACCGAGGGCTACACCCGCAAGATGGAGATCTTCGGCGTCGGTTACCGCGTTGTGGCCAAGGGCTCGAACCTGGAGTTCGCGCTGGGCTACAGCCACCCGGTTCTGATCGAGGCTCCCGAGGGCATCACCTTCGCGGTGGAGACGCCCACGAAGTTCTCGGTGTCGGGTATCGACAAGCAGAAGGTCGGCCAGATCTCCGCTGTCATCCGTCGCCTGCGTCGCCCGGACCCGTACAAGGGCAAGGGCATTCGCTACGAGGGTGAGCAGATCCGCCGCAAGGTCGGAAAGACAGGTAAGTAACCATGGCTCCCAAAACTGTTACTGCAGAAAACGCCAAGCGTAAGCCGGTGGGCCAGAACATCTCTGAGACCCGTCGCAACTCTCGTCTGCGCCGCCACGCCCGGCTGCGCAAGAAGGTCGCCGGCACCGCCCAGACCCCGCGTCTGGTGGTCAACCGGTCGGCCCGGCACATCCATGTCCAGCTCGTCGACGATCTGGAAGGCGTCACCCTGGCGGCGGCCTCGTCGATCGAGCCCGACGTCCGCGCGGTGGACGGCGACAAGAAGGCACACAGCGTCCGTGTCGGTCAGCTGATCGCCGAGCGCGCCAAGGCCGCCGGCATCGAGGCCGTCGTGTTCGACCGTGGTGGCTACACCTACGGCGGCCGCATCGCCGCGTTGGCCGACGCCGCGCGAGAGGGTGGGCTGAAATTCTGATGACTGTTAACGAGAGGACTGCATAATGGCCGAGCAGGCTAGCGCCGGTTCGGCGCAGGACAACCGTGGCGGTCGTGGTGACCGCGACGGCCGGGGCCGCCGCGATGACCGTGGTGGCCGTGGCCGCGGCGACGACCGTGGTGAGAAGAGCAACTACATCGAGCGCGTGGTCACCATCAACCGCGTGTCCAAGGTGGTCAAGGGTGGCCGTCGGTTCAGCTTCACCGCTCTGGTGATCGTCGGCGACGGTCACGGCATGGTGGGTGTGGGCTACGGCAAGGCCAAGGAAGTTCCGGCCGCCATCGCCAAGGGTGTCGAGGAAGCGCGCAAGGGCTTCTTCAGGGTTCCGCTGATCGGCGGCACCGTGACCCACCCGGTGCAGGGTGAGGCCGCAGCCGGTGTGGTGATGCTGCGCCCCGCAAGCCCCGGTACCGGTGTCATCGCCGGTGGCGCGTGCCGCGCGGTGCTGGAATGCGCTGGGGTGCACGACGTCCTGGCCAAGTCGCTGGGTAGCGACAACGCGATCAACGTGGTGCACGCCACCGTTGCCGCGCTGAAGCTGCTGCAGCGTCCGGAAGAGGTGGCGGCCCGTCGCGGTCTGCCCATCGAGGATGTTGCGCCGGCCGGCATGCTGCGGGCCCGACGCGAGAGCGAAGCGCTGGCTGCTGCAGCCGCGCGTGAGGGATCGGCATAACCATGGCAGAGCTCAAGATCACCCAGGTGCGCGGGATCATCGGCGCACGCTGGAAGCAGCGCGAAAGCCTGCGGACCCTGGGACTGAAGAAGATCCGTCAGTCCGTGGTTCGTGAGGACAACGCCCAGACCCGCGGTCTGATCAATGTTGTGCATCACCTCGTCGAGGTGGAGGAAGTCAAATGAGCGTTATCAAGCTTCATGACCTGAAGCCGGCTGCGGGCTCGAAGACCGCCAAGACCCGCGTTGGTCGTGGTGAGGGCTCCAAGGGTAAGACCGCCGGTCGCGGTACCAAGGGCACCAAGGCCCGCAAGAACGTCCCGGTGACGTTCGAGGGTGGCCAGATGCCGATCCACATGCGGTTGCCGAAGCTCAAGGGCTTCAAGAACCGCTTCCGGACCGAGTATGAGGTCGTCAACGTCGGCGACATCAGCAAGGCTTTCCCGCAGGGCGGCACCGTCGGTGTCGACGAGCTGGTGGCCAAGGGCCTGGTTCGCAAGAACAGCCTGGTCAAGGTTCTCGGCGACGGCAAGCTGGCCGTCAAGGTCGACGTCACCGCCAACAAGTTCAGCGGCAGCGCCCGTGAGGCCATCACCGCTGCAGGCGGTTCGGCCACCGAGCTGTAAGTTTCGACGTGCAAAGGGCCCTCGCTTCGGCGAGGGCCCTTTTCCGTTGCCGCCCCATCCTCGATTGTGAATCGTCTGCGAGATCCCACGCGATTTCTCGCAGAGGTTTCACGCTCGCGGTGAGTTCGTATTGAATACGGATACGAGCGGGACGGGAGGCGCGGCTGTGGATGCCGATGTGATCGTGGTGGGCGGGGGACTGGCCGGGCTGGTCGCCACCCGTGAATTGACCCGGCGCGGAAAGAAAGTCGCCGTCGTCGATCAGGAGAACGCGGCCAACCTCGGCGGCCAGGCATTCTGGTCGTTCGGCGGGATCTTTCTCGTCGGCAGCCCCGAACAACGCCGCCTGGGGATCAAGGATTCGCTCGAGCTCGCGTGGAACGACTGGCAGGGCAGCGCCGCGTTCGACCGGGTCGACGACGAAGACGCCTGGGCCGCCCAGTGGGCCCGCGCCTACGTGGAGTTCGCCGCCGGCGAGAAACGCGCGTACCTCTCCGAGCACGGCATCACCTTCGTGCCGACCGTGGGCTGGGCCGAACGTGGCGACCTGCGCGCCGACGGTCACGGCAACTCGGTGCCCCGGTTTCACGTCGCCTGGGGTACAGGCACGGGAATCGTTGAGCCCTTTGTGAATTCGGCACTCGCCGCGGCGACTGACGGGCTGGTCACCTTCCATCACCGGCACCGCGTCGACGAGCTGGTGTTCACCGATGGTGCCGTCACCGGCGTCCGCGGCGTGGTGCTGGCCCCCGACGACGCACCGCGCGGTGCGCCGTCCAACCGCGACGTTGTCGGAGATTTCGAACTGAGCGCGCAGGCCGTCGTCGTCGCCTCGGGCGGGATCGGCGCCAACCATGAAATGGTGCGGCGCTATTGGCCGTCCCGCATGGGCACGCCCCCGCGGTCGATGATCACCGGTGTGCCCGCCTACGTGGACGGTCGCATGCTCGACATCGCTGCCGACGCCGGTGTGCGCCTGGTCAACCGGGACCGCATGTGGCATTACACAGAAGGCATCCAGAACTGGAATCCGATCTGGCCCGACCACGCGATCCGGATCCTGCCCGGACCGTCATCGATGTGGTTCGACGCGATCGGCCGTCGGCTGCCCGCGCCGTATCTGCCCGGCTACGACACCCTGGGCACCTTGCGTCATCTCCGCACCGATCCCGATATCGCGGGGCACGACCATTCCTGGTTCATCCTGACCCAGAAGATCATCGAGAAAGAGTTCGCGCTCTCGGGGTCGGAGCAGAATCCTGACATCACTGGCAAGAACCGGTCTGCGATGCTGCGTGAGCGGCTGCTGAGTCGCTCGGCGCCGGGCCCGGTCGAGGCGTTCAAACGCCACGGTGCCGACTTCGTCGTCGCCGACGATCTCGAATCGCTTGTCGCCAAGATGAACGCGCTCACCGACGCGCCGCTGCTGGACGCGAAAGCCATCCGGGCGCAGATCGAGTCGCGTGACCTGCAATTCGCCAACCCGTTCGCCAAAGATGCTCAGGTGCAAGGCATCCGCAACGCACGGCGCTACCTCGGCGACCGCCTGGCCCGGGTCGCCGCGCCACACCGCATCCTCGATCAGTCCGCGGGCCCGCTGATCGGCGTCAAACTGCACATCCTGACTCGAAAGACGTTGGGCGGCATTCAGACTGATCTGTCGTCGCGTGCATTCCGGACCGACGGTCAGGCCATCGCCGGGCTGTATGCCGCGGGCGAGGCCGCCGGGTTCGGTGGCGGCGGCGTGCATGGTTACAACGCGCTCGAGGGCACGTTCCTGGGTGGGTGCATCTTCTCCGGGCGTGCCGCCGGGCAGGCGGCGGCCGAAGCCCTCTAGCTGAGGTGCGGAATGACCTCGGCGGCCAGGCGTTCCATCTGCTCACGATCCTCGGCGACGTTCGCGCCGGCCGGGTTGAGCACGACCATCTGGGCACCCGCGTCCGCCACCTCCTGCAGCCCGCGCACCACGTCGGCAGGCGTGCCCGACACCGGGACCGCCTCGATGCCGGGCATCTGACCGTAGATCCGGTGCAGCCCGTCGAGAACCCGTTCACGTGCGCGGGCGGGGTCGTCGTCGATCATGAGATAGACCCGCTTGCCGATGGTGTAGCCGGCGGGATCCTTGCCCTGCTCGTCGAGTTCCCGGCGCACCGTCTGCACCGCCTCGGCGAATGTGGCGGTGGTCGACGACCCTGCTCCGAGGAACGAGTCCCCGTACCGGACCGCGCGGGCGAGCGCATTGGGCGCGGTGCCACCGAACCAGATCGGCGGATGCGGGCGTTGCACGGGCTTCGGCTGGATCGGCAGGTCCTCCACGTCGCGGAATTGGCCGTGGAACGTGATGCGCGGCTCGTCGGACCAGGCCGCCTTCATCAGCTCCAAGCCCTCGTTGAAGTAACTGACGAACGTGGCGCGGTCCACGCCGAACGCGGCGAACGGCCGGAAATTGCCGCCGTGCCCGACTCCGACGTCGAGGCGCCCGTGGCTGAGCTGGTCGACGGCCGTGATGGCCGACGCGAGTTGCAGCGGATCGTGCAGGGACGTGATGAGCACCGCGACGCCCAGCCGAAGCCGCGTGGTGCAGGCCGCCGCGTAGGACAACAGCTCTAGTGGCGCGACGCCCGGGGCCTCGCCGATCGTCTGCTCCATGGTCCAGCCGCCCTCGAACCCCAACTCTTCGGCGCGGGCCAGGTAGGCCTTCAGACCCTCATCGTCGAATCGACCGGTCACCAGCTGCGGTATCGAAATCGAGAATCTCACCCACACCACGGTACGGCCTCAGGCGCGATCCCCGGGCTCCTCCAAGAAGTTGCTGATCGCCGGGGCCAGCTGATCGGCGTTGGCGACCAGGTCGACGTGACCGCCCGGATGGGTCAGCATCTCCGCGTGCGGCATCAGCCGACTCATGATGTGCGCGTTGGCAATCGGGATGATGGGATCGTCGGTGCCGGCCACCAGCAGCGTGGGTTGGCGGATCGCAGGCAGTGCGAACAGGCTCGTCCAGACGGTGCCTGCCAGCAACTGGTGCAGATAGCCCATCTTCGACCCGGCGTGCAGCTGGGTGCCGAAGATCTTGGCGATGTCGAAACCGTGATCACGGGCCGCGCCACCGTAGAGCTCACCGGCGATGGTCGACAGATACTCCGGATCCCGAAATCGTCGTGGCGTCAACATCTTCGCCAGCACCCGCGGGTGGGCAGGCACCATGAGCGCGCCGGTGCCCGTCGCCACCAGTACCAGACGCCGGCATCGGCGCGGGTTCTGGAACGCGAACTGCTGGGCCAGCGCCCCGCCCCAGGACAGGCCCAGGACGTCGACGACGTCGAAACCGAGCTTCGTCAGCACCCGACCCAGCACCCAGGCAAGATAGGGAAAGCCGTACGGCAGCGCCGAGACCGGGGAGCCACCCGTGCCCGGCACGTCGAACCGAATCACCGTCAGATCGGGATCGAGCGCCGCGACGAACGGGTCGAGCACCTCCAAGCTCGCGCCGATCCCGTTGCACAGCACCAGTGGGACACCGGTGCCGGGGCGGACATCCACCCGGATGCGTTGGCCGCCTGCGGCGATGTACGTCTCGGTCATGGCCTCAGCTCTCATGGACGTAGGTTCCCGGTGCGGGGGCCAGCGGCTCGTAGCCGGGACCGCCAAGGGCTTGCGGCGCATCGACTTCCGGACCGCTGCGCTGCGCAAGCCACGCGATGTAGTGTGGCCACCACGAATCCTTCTGAGGTTCGTTCTCGGTGAGCCATTCCTCGGCGCTGGAGTCATCGACGGCGCCTGCCCGGAACGACGCCTTCGGATTGCCCGGAGGGTTGACGAGTGCGGCAATGTGGCCGCTGGTGGACAGCACGTAGGTGTTGTCTTTGCTGCCGAGCAGCTGCGCACTGCGGTAGGTGGCCTGCCACGGGCAGATGTGGTCCGCCACGCCGCCGATCACGTAGGCGTCGTTGGTGACGTTGCCGAGGTCGACCGGGCTGCCGAGCATGGTGACCTCGCCGGGTTTGGTCAGCGAATTGTGCAGGCCCGACAGCACCATGTCGCGGTGCAGAGCAGCGGTCATCCGCGTGGTGTCGGCATTCCAGAACAGCACGTCGAACGGCGCCGGTTCGCGGCCCTGCACGTAGTTGTTCACCCAGTACCGCCACACCAGGTCGGTCGGCCGCAGCCACGCGAACATCTCGGCCATGGCCTTCCCGTCCAGGTAGCCCTGTCGGGCCGACGACCGGATCGCGGCCTGCGCGGAGCGCTCACTCATCGCCGCGGAGGCGAAGCCGGCTCGGCTCTGGTCCAGCACCGTGACGGCCAGGGTGAGTCCGGCGATCTTGTCGGCCTCGCCGATATCGGCCAGATGCGCGGCCACCATCGCCGCCAGGATGCCGCCGGAGCAGGTCGCCAGCATGTGTGCGCTGTCGGTTCCAGCGATGTCTCGGACCGCGTCCAGCGCCTCCAGGATCGCACCACCGTAGGCGTCGAAGCCCCAATCCCGGTGGCGGGCTTGCGGATTCCGCCATGAGATGGCGAACACCTGCTGGCCCTGCGCCACGAAGTACTCGATCATGCTGCGGCCAGGGGCGATGTCCATGATGTAGAACTTGTTGATCACGGGCGGCACCATCAGCAGCGGGATCTGCCGCACGGTCGGGGTCTGCGGTGCGTAGTGGATCAGCTCGAACATTCGGGTCTTCAGCACTACCGCACCCTTGGTGATGGCGACCGTCTCACCGACGGTGTACGCGTCCGGTTCCACCATCGCCGGGACCCTTGGCTTGGACGACATGTCGCGGGCGAAGGCCCTGAGGCCACGCACGGCCGACATGCCGCCGGTGTCGATGAGCGCCTTCCAGCCCAGCGGGCTCAGTAACGGGTTGTTGCTGGGCGCGAGGCCCTCCAGGATGTTGTCCAAGACGAAACGCATCTTGTCGCGGTCTCGCCAATCCAAGTCGGCCGCGGCGAACAGGTGCTCGGCGGTGTCGGCCGAGGCCAGATAGGCCTGCATGGCGCGGTGCATCAGGGGGTTGCCCTGCCAGGCGGGATCGCTGAACCGCTTGTCTGAGCGAGCCGGAGCGCGGTCGGAGTTGCCGGTCGCTATCGTGGCGAGTTCCCGGCCGAGGCCGCCGATCTGGTCGGCGACGGTGCGGGGCTGGCGGGCCAGGCTGCCCCCGAGCCTGGCCCAGGACTGGTTGGGCATCATCCGCCCGGCGAAGCTGCGAGTCGAATTGACCAGCAGCAGATCCAGGGGGGCGGCGAGTTCGTCGAAACGGTTGTCGGTCATGGCAATCAGTTGCTTTCAGTGGTGGGGACGGCGATTTCGCGGCGCAGGATCTTGCCGGTCGGCCCTTTGGGCAGGGCGTCGACCAGCCAGACGCGGCGCGGGTATTTGTATGCGGCGACACGTTGTTTGACGAAGTCGCGCAGCTCCTCGGCTGCAGTCTGAGCGCCGTCCTTGAGTGCGACCGCCGCGCCGACCTCCTCGCCGAGCGAGTCGTGCGGGATGCCGACGACGCAGGCCTCCGCCACGGCCGGGTGCTCGTAGAGCACCTCCTCGATCTCGCGCGGGTAGATGTTCAGGCCGCCGCGGATGATCATCTGCTTCTTGCGATCGACGATGTAGAAGTAGCCGTCGTCGTCGACCTTGCCGATGTCACCGGTGCCGAACCAGCCGTCCGACGAGATCGCCGCTGCGGTGGCCTCGGGCAGGTTCCAGTAGCCCTTCATGACGTTGTGGCCGCGGATCTGGATCTCGCCGGGCTCGCCCTGGGCGACCTCGGTGCCGTTGTCGTCGACGACGCGCATCTCGACCCCTTCGATCGGCGTGCCGATCGAACCGGCCTTGCGCTCGCGGTCGGGATGGTTGAAGGAGGCCACCGGTGAGGTCTCGGACAGCCCGTAGCCCTCCAGGATCGTGGTGCCGAACGTCTGCTCGAACTCGGTGAGGACCGGCACCGGCAGGGCCGCGCCGCCGGATGCGCAGACGCGCAAAGTCTGTGCTGCACCGGGGAATTCGGGTGCGACGGCGAGCAGCGCGGAGTACATGGTCGGCACGCCCTGGAAGACCGTCACCCGCTCGCGTTCGATCGCCTGCAGCACCGTGCGCGGCTCGAATCGGGGGATCAGCACCAGCGTCGCGCCGACGGCCACCGCGGCGTTGAGGCCACAGGTCAGGCCGAACACATGGAACAGCGGCAGGCAGCCCAGGATCACGTCGTCCGGGCCGACCCCGATCAGCGTGCGCAAGGTGACGTCGGCGTTGCGGCGCAGACCACCGTGGGTCAGCTCGGCGCCCTTGGGCTTGCCGGTGGTGCCGGAGGTGTGCAGCACCACGGCGGTGTCGGTGTCGGCCCGCTCGACCGGTTCGGCCTGCTCGGGCAGGTCCGAGACCAGGGTGGGCAACGTGGCATCGTCGACCAGCCACGCTTGGGCCGTCGCGGCCGTGGCGCCGTCGGTGGCGGCCTCGGCGAACGCCGGCGAGCCGAACAGGGCCTTTGCACCGGTGTTGGACAGGTAGAACTCGACCTCGCGGGCCTTCAGCAGCGGGTTCATCGGCACCGCGATGGCGCCCTGGCGCATGATGCCGTAGTACACCACCGCGAACGAGGCACTGTTCGGCAGCATAATGCCGACCCGGTCGCCGGGGACGATGCCGGCGCGGTCGAGGAAGGTGGCGACCCGTGCTGCGGCGGCGTTGAACTGCGCGAAAGTCAGGGTTTTGCCCTCACAGATCAGGGCGGTTCGATCAGGGTAATTCTCAGCTGCTGCAACGAGATTGGTGCTGAGATTGGTCACGGTGTCCTCCGGGTGCCGACGTTTGATCCGATACCTAAACTGTGACGGCGGCGGCGCAGGAAGACCATGGTGGCGGGAACAACGTCCGGAGCAGTCTGGTGTGAGCGCCCACACCGCGCGACCGCCGCGCCTATCGTGTGCACATGCCAACGGCGCCCGATCCGAGCATTGTGCGGCTCGCCGAGGCCGTGCTGGCCCGTGCCGATGCCCTGGCTGCAGCCATGGCCGAGGTCATCCGGCGCGACGTCGCGTTCTACGCGTCCAACCGCAGCCTGGTCGACGACGCCGAGCTGCACCGCAGCTGCCTGGCCCAGATGGTCTATGTGTTCGACGCCCTGACTGCCGACGGCGGCCCCGAGCTGGCCGACGTATCGGCCGCCGAGGACACCGGCGTGCGGCGCGCACTGGCCGGGGTGCCGCTGGCGATGGTGATGTCGGCGTACCGCGTCGGGTTCCGGTTCATGTGGGAGGCGAGCCTGGCCCAGGCGCGTGACCTCGACATCAGCCCCGAGGCCATCCTGGCCACCACATCGCAGATCATGCTCGCCCAGGATTCCTTCACCCAGGCGATGACCGGAGCCTACCGCCAGCAGTTGACCCAGCAGATGCTCGGCAAGGAGGAGGAACGCTCGGCTCTGGTCGAGGCGATCCTGCAGGGCCGCATCACCGATACCCAGAACCTGTGGGACGCCGCCGACATTTTGCGGCTGCCCACGTCGGGTCCGTATGTCGTTGCGGCAGCTCAAGTTCCGGGCATCGGACGCACCGGGCTGCCGGAGATCGCGAGCAAGCTCGACACCCGCGACATCCGGTCGGCGTGGCGACTGTTGCCCGATCTGCAGGTCGGCATCGTGCACCTGCGGCGCTCGGCCGCCCTAGACGAGCTGTTGGGGATCCTGCGGTCGGCAGCGTCGGACCGGGTGGGCGTGAGCCCGCCGTTCGACGATCTCACGGACACCGGTGAGGCTCTGCGGTTCGCCCGGCTGGCCATCGCGGGCAGGCCGATCGACGATCAGCTGGTGCAGGTTTTCGACGGATCTCCGTTGGCGGTGGCGGCGGTCGCCGCACCCGAAATCATGCAACGCATCGGGAACGACGTCCTCGGCGGCTTCGACGACCTGCCCGCCGAGGAGCGGCAGATCCTGGTCGACACTTTTCAGGCCTGGCTCGACTCCGGCGGCTCCGCCAACGAGACGGCCGCCAAGATCTACGTGCATCCCAACACCGTGCGCCATCGTCTGCATCGCATCGAGGAGCGCACCGGCCGGTCGCTGTCGCGGCCCCGCGACATCGCGGAGCTGTGCCTGGCCTTCGAGGTGTACCGGCGCTTGCCCTGAGGAGTCACTTTTTCTCGCGAGCAGACGCGCAGGTACCCCGACACGCCGATATTGGCGGACCTCAGTGTCTTTTCGCGCAGGAGACTGCATCTGCTGCCGTATCGGCCAGAGCGAGGGTTGCCGCGTCGAGCGCGGGCTCCAAGGGTGTCGGCCAGGACGACAGCTTGGCGACCACCACCGCGCGATCGAAGTCGACGTAGATGAGCTGACCGTGAATGCCGAGGCACATCAGAACCCGGCGGTCGGGATACGGCACCCAGAATTGATTGCGGTACAACCCGCCGGGGAGCCCAGTGTCGGTGGGGGAGTTGGCGAATGCGTCGCGGGAGTCCGCAGCGCCGGTCAGTGCGTCATCGATCCAGGCTCGCGGCACGATGTGATCGCCGCCCCGGCGCAACAGTTCACCGAACCGGGCGGTGTCGCGTAGCGACGCCGCCAACCCACCGTCGTGGAAGACGCTGCCGGCGCGGTCGACCCCGGCGTCCATGTCGTCACCGGCGAAGCGCGACCACAGGGTGCGGGACAGTAGTTCGGGCATGCGTTCACCGGCTGCCCGCTCGCACACCCAGCCCAGCACGTCGGTCTCGCACGATCGGTACTCGAAAACCCCACCGTGCGGCCGTTGTTGGCGAAGATGAGGCAAGTACTCGTACAGCGTCGCCGGTACGTCCGGGCTGGTTCGCGGTACCCAGCCGAGGGCCTGGTCGAGGTGGCGGACCTCCGCGTCGGGATCGAGGTACTCTTCGCAGAATTTGATGCCCGAGCGCATGTCGAGGATGTGCCGTACGGTGGCCCCGGCGTATCCCGACCCGCACAGCTCCGGAACATAGTGGGTGACAGCGTGATTCGGATCCAGCGCTCCGCTGTCGATCAGGACCGCGGCCACCGAGCCGATGATCGACTTGCTGACCGAGTACAGCATGTGCGGCCGTCCGGGTTCGAGATCGCCGGGGTAGCACTCCGCACGGATGACGCCGTCGTGCAGTACCAGGAAGCCGTCGGTGAACGTATCGTCCAGAACCGAGGTGATCGTGCCGTCGGCAAGCGGCATGTTCAGGTCGAGTCGCCGGTCGTCCTCGGCCAGCGGCAACGGGGTGCGGCCTGCGGCCACCCGAGCGGTGGGCACGATTTCGCGCATCCGCCCCGATGTGTGGCGGTTGACCGGACCGGTCTGCCAGTTCTCCAGTGTCACAGCGTGATTCATCATGCGAGCTGCTCTCTTGTGGCGGGTTCGACATCCTCGGCGGCCCCGACGAGGGACTGCTCGTAGTCGATACTCAATTCCGGGGTGGGCCGCCGGAATCCACGCGTGAGCCACAGCAGGTAGCCCACACCGATTGCGAGCCAGCCCAATCCGATGGCCAGTGAGGTTCCGCTGAGCTGGGTGAGCAGGTAGATGCTGACCATCGCACCCACCGCGGGCAGCGCGACGTACCCGAGGGTGCTCAGCCGGCGGGTGCGGTGGTGGCGCAGGTAGTAGGCGATCACGCACACGTTGACTGCCGTGAAGGCCGTGAAGGCGCCGAAGTTGATGAAGCCGGTGGCGGTCTCCAGCGAGAGGTTGAGCCCGACGAAACACATTGCGCCGCTGATCAACACGCAGTAGATCGGGGTCAGCGTGCGGGGGTTGACATATCCGAACACGCGCTTGGAGAGCACACCGTCGCGGCCCATGATATAGAGCAGCCGGCTGGTGCTCAGCTGTACCGCCAGGCATGATGCGGACCCGGCGATGATGCCTGCGAGATTGGTCCAGTCGGCGAAGAACTGGCCGCCGACGTCGACGGACATGGTGTACGACGCGGCCTGGGCGTCCTCGAAGAGATCTCCCGGGTGCACGAGCTGCATGACGTAGGCGCCGACGATGAACAGCAGTCCGCCGATGCCCACGACCAGGATGACCGCACGGGGGATGGTGCGTTTGGGCTCCTTGGTTTCTTCGGCGAGCGTGGTGACCGCGTCGAATCCGAGGAATGAGTAGGCGGCGATGGCCGCTGCGGCCGATACGCCGGTGATGGTGCTGCCGGAGTTCCACAGCGGTGCGGTGTAGGAGACCGGCGGGCTGCCTGCAAGGGTTTTGACGCAGTACGCAAAGAACAGCAGCACGAGGAAGACGGCGACGCCGGTCAGAATCTTGTTGACGCGGTCGGCCACCACGATGCCGACGATGTTGACGAGCGTGGTGAATCCGGCGTTGATGAGCATCCAGACCCAGATGGGGATGGCCGGGAACTGGGCATTGAGCAGGATCGACTGCGTCAGCCAGGCGACCATCGGCAAGAACAGGTAGTCCAGCAGCACGCTCCAGCCGACCAGAAAGCCGACCCGGGAGCCAAGGTTGTGCCGAGCGTAGAAGTACGCGGAGCCGGAGACCGGGTAGATGCCTGCCAGCTTGGCGTAACTCAGAGCCGTGACCAGCATGGCGGCGGTGGCCAGCGCGAACGCGGTCGGCGCTGTGCCTGAGCTGGCGACGGCGATGATTCCGAAGATCACCATCACCAGGCTGGGCGCCATGTAGGAGACGCCGAAGGCGACCACCGAGGGCAGGGTCAGCCGACGCGCCAGGTGCGCTTCCGTCGCAGCGGTCATGGGCGGGCTCCTCGAACACGATTAATTGAATGAGATTCAATAATCTAGACGGAGTGTGGGCCGCGCCACAAGAGGCAAATTGAATAGAGTTCAATAAAGTCGACGAAGGAGGTTCCGATGGGCCGGCCGCGGGTGGCCATACTCAACCGGGACAAGATCGGTGCCGCGGCACTCGAACTGGTCGACCGCAACGGCGATTTCACGATGCCCGGATTGGCCCGGCATCTCGGTGTGCAGGTCGCCGCCGTCTACCACCACGTGCCGGCCGGGCGTGCCGAAATCATCGAAATGGTGCGGATACTCGTCGCCCAGCGGATCGACGACGCGGCGTTCGACCGCATGCCGTGGGATGAGGCATGCGTCGTATGGGCGCAGTCCTATCTGGGTGCCTTCAGTGCCCACCCTGCGGCGGTGCGGCTGCTGGCCACCGAACCGATCCGTGACCCCGGGTTGATCGCTGCCTACAACCCCGTCGCCGCGGGACTCGCCAGGGCAGGTTTCGGCGACGGCGAGATCATCGCGGTGATCACCGCTGTCGAGAACTTCGTGCTCGGTGCAGCGCTCGACGCGTCGGCTCCGGACATCGTGGTGGCGGCCGATCAGGACGGGATCGAACCTGAGCTGCGCCGGGCGCTCGACGAGGCGCCGACCGGGCCGGCACGTGCAGCACAGGCGTTCGACTTGGGTATCGAAGCCTTCGTGGACGGGTTGCGGCAGCGCTTGTCGCGGCGTGCGGGGACCTGAACGGCCGGGCTCGTCGAACGCCTCCGATAGCCAGGTGGCTGTCACCAAGGGTCAACCCGGGCAATCGAATTCACCGCAGTGGGCGACCATCTGGAGTAGATTTCGAGGAGCCGATCACGGGTCGAAGCTCGACCGATGTGGGCTCGGCTCGGTGAGCGTTCGGGGGTTGGGGGACCAATGCGGTCAGATGATGGTGCGACACGGGCGATGACGCCGGAAGGCCATACCAAGCGGTTGTTGTCGATCGACCTGATGGACGCCGATGAACGCAGCCTGCTGGACGGCTGGGGCAACCGCGCCGCGCTGACGCAGACCGCGGGCGCACCGGTGTCGATTCCGGAGTTGTTCGCGGCGCAGGCCGCATTCGACCCGCAGGCGGTGGCCATCACGTGCGGCGTGCGCTCGATGACCTACGGCGAGCTCGACGCTGCATCTGATCGCTTGGCGCACTTGCTTATTGACCGCGGCGCGGCCCCGGGCGAACGCGTGGCGATTCTGCTGCCACGCTGCGCCGAGGCGATCGTGGCGGTCCTTGCGGTACTCAAGACCGGAGCGGCGTACCTGCCGATTGATCCCGCGCATCCCGACGCGCGGGTCGGGATGGTTCTCGCCGACGCCGGGCCGATGGCCGTGATCACCACCGCGGAGCTGCGTTCGCGACTCGACGGGTCGCGGGTGCCGGTCATCGACATCGACGAGGACGCCGTCGATGCCCATCCCAGCGACGCTTTGCCGGTCCCGGCCGCCGACGACATCGCCTACGTCATCTACACCTCGGGAACCACCGGCGTACCCAAAGGCGTGGCCGTCACTCACCGCAATGTGACCCGGCTCTTCGAGGCACTCCGCAGCGAACTGGCGCGCGGTCAGGTCTGGACACACTGTCATTCCTTGGCATTCGACTACTCGGTCTGGGAAATCTGGGGCCCGCTTCTGCACGGTGGACGGTTGTTGATCGTGCCGGAGGATGTCGTTCGGTCGTCCGAAGAATTCCACGCGCTACTCGTGCGCGAAAACGTCACGGTCTTGAGCCAGACGCCCTCGGCGTTCCATGCGCTGCAAACCGCAGACGCGCTGCGGCCCGCAACGGGGCAGCTGAGCCTGCAGACGGTGATCTTCGGCGGTGAAGCGCTTGCGCCGCAACGCCTTGCGCCGTGGTTCGACAGTCATCCCGAACGGCCCCGGATGATCAACATGTACGGCATCACCGAGACGACGGTGCACGCCTCCTTCCGCCAGATCGGCGTCGAAGATGTCGACACGAACGTCAGCCCGATCGGTGCGCCATTACCACATCTGGCCTTCTTCGTGCTGGACGGGTGGCTACGGCCGGTGTCGCCCGGCGTCGCCGGTGAGTTGTACGTGGCCGGTGCCGGAGTGGCATGCGGATATTGGGGTCGCGCCGGTTTGACGGCGTCGCGTTTTGTGGCGTGCCCATTCGGTGATGCGGGTGCATCCGCACTACGCATGTACCGCACCGGTGATCGGGTCTGCTGGGGTGCCGACGGAGATCTGCAATATCTGGGTCGCGTCGACGAACAAGTCAACATGCGCGGGTATCGCATCGAATTGGGCGAGATCCAGGCAGTGCTGGCCGGCATGGAGGGCGTCGACCAGGCGGTGGTGATCGCCCGAGAGGACCGCCCTGGCGACATGCGGCTGGTCGGGTATGTCACCGGCACTGCGGAGCCGGCCGAGTTGCGTGCGCAATTGGCGGATCGATTGCCCGCATACATGGTGCCGAGCGCGCTGGTGACGCTGGAGGCGTTTCCGGTGACCGTCAACGGGAAGCTGGACACGCGCGCCCTGCCGGCGCCGGAGTCCCACGGCGCCAGCCGTTACCGCGCGCCGTCAGATGCGGTCGAGCAGATCCTGGCCGACGTCTACGCCCAAGTCCTCGGTGTCGAACGAGTCGGCGTGGACGATTCCTTCTTCGACCTGGGCGGGGACAGCCTGTCGTCCATGCAGGTGGTGGCCCGGGCGCGGGCGGCCGGTGTGGCGTGCCGCCAGCGCGATGTCGTCGTCGAGCAGACGGTCGCCCGGCTTGCGCGGGTGGCCGCATTCACCGATGGTCAAGCGGCTGTGGTCGACACAGGCACGGGAGCGTTGGTGGGTACCCCGATCATGCACTGGCTGCACGGTTTTGACGGCCCGATCGATCAGTACAACCAGACAGTGGTGGTGCAGGCGCCGGCCGGAGTGACGGAGAGCGACGTCGTCGCGCTGTTGCAGGCCCTGCTGGATCGGCACGCGATCTTGCGGCTGCGTGCGCACGACGACCACGGCGCATGGTCGCTGTCGATCCCCGCGGAAGGGGCCGTAGACGCCCGCCGCTGCGTCCACACGGTGGATGCCTTGTCCGATGAGGCTCTGGCGGCCGCGCGGGCACGACTGAGTCCCGACGCGGGGTCGATGCTCACCGCGCTGTGGGTGCCGACGTCCGGCCTGCTGGCGCTGATGATCCACCACCTTGCCGTGGATGCGCCGTCGTGGCGAATCCTGCTGGAAGACTTGAATATTGCCTGGATGCAGCACAGCAACGGGCAGTCTGTGCGCTTGCCTGCCGGCGGGACATCGTTCGCCCGTTGGGGTTCGATCCTCGCTGAGCACGCGCGCAGTGCCGAGGTGCTGCAGATGGCCGATGCGTGGCGGCAACTGCTGGCAACCCCGGCCGCGCTACCCGCGGTGCAACCCGCCGTCGACACCTACGCCACGGCAGGCCATCTCCTGGTGACGTTGGACGCCGACGTCACGCGCCAGTTGGCGGCGGACGTACCTGCCGCGTTCGGCGCTGGGCTGCAAGACATTCTGCTGATCGCGTTCGGATTGGCCTGGAACGAATTCCTCGGCGCCGGTGGTGGCCCGATCGGTATCGACGTCAAAGGCCACGGACGAGCCGAGCAACTGAGCGACGACGTTGATCTGTCGCGCACGGTGGGGTGGTTCACCAGCAAGTACCCGGTGGCGCTGGTCGTCGACGAAATTCCCTGGCCCCAGGTGGCCGCCGGTGACGCGGCCTTGGGACCGTTGATCAGAGTTGCCCTTGACCGGCTTCGCGCCACACCGGACGGGCTGACATACGGTCTGCTGCGGTACCTGAATCATGAAGTCCGGCTGGAGGGTTCGGAGCCTGTCATCGAATTCAACTATCTGGGGCGTTTCGATGCCGGTGCGGCCGACACGTCCGATCACCTGTGGCGGATCGATGAGGACGCCATGGCGGCCATCCCCGCGGCCTCGGAGATACTCACGCCGCTGGGGCATACCGTGGAGTTCAACTCGGCCATCCTGGATACCGGCACCGGGCAGCGTCTGCACGCGACCTGGACCTGGGCGCCGTCGGCACTGGACCAGAACCGGGTCGAGCGGCTCAACCAGTTGTGGTTTGGCGCTCTGAGAGGCATCTGTGTGCATGTCGCGCGTGGCGGTGCGCCGACACTCAGTGCTGACTAGACGAACCTCCGCACCCGGGCGAAGTTCTCGACGAGATCTGCTGCCGCGGTGACGCTGTCGGCAGGTTTGGTCATCCGCGCCGAGAGTTCGCGAGCGCGAATCGCGTACTCCGGAGACAAGATCTGGCTCAGATCTGCGACGAGCGACGCGCGGGTGGTGCGGGACAGGCGGCGGTGCGTGCCAACCTTCAGCCGGCGTTTGAGCTGAGCTCCCCAGATCATCTGGTTGCCGTCCACCGAAAGGACCAGGGTGGGAACGCCGGCCCGCAGACTCGCGGCCGTGGTACCCGACCCGCCGTGGTGCACGACCGCGCGGCACATCGGGAAAATCGATGCGTAGTTCACTGCGCCGACGATCTTCACGTGATCGGAATGCGCAATGCCATCGAAGTCGCTCCAGCCAGCGCCGATCAAGGCGCGCTCACCCAACTCTGCGCACGCCCCGCTGATCATGTCGACCGTGTCGGCCGGAGATTTCACCGGCATACTGCCGAAGCCGAAGAAAATCGGCGGTGTTCCCGCTGAAATCCATGCCGCGGCTTCTTCGTCGGCGCGGGTCGCCAGCTCCATCGTCAGGGCGCCCACAAAAGGTCGTTGATGTCTCCATGCTGCCCATTCAGCCGCCAACCCCGGGAACGCGACGTGGTCGTAGGCCTGAAGTTCCAATGCCCCCTGCTCGGCAATCCGCTGCGGCGACGGCCCTGTTGTTCTCGGCAAGCCGAGTGCGCCACGCTGAGTATCTTCGAGTTTCTTGCTCAGCCGCCAGATCAGCCAGTCGAACGCGCGCACCGCCAAGCGAGAGGCCGGAGCCGGCAAGATCGCCACGACCTGACCGTTGGGACGCATAGGGACGTGGTGCAGCGTGACCAACGGAAGCCCATGGTGTTCAGCCACATTGGCGGCGATCTCCTGGTACGTCTGCCCCGCGAGCACCAAGTCGGCACCATCGGCGAGTGACGTCAGTGTGGTGCTCATCTGCGTCCACGTCCGGTTGGTGACCTCCTGGATTTCGCGGCCGGCTCGCAGTTGGTCCCGAATTCTCCAGAATCTGCCGAACAGTGATGTGGTGAAGGTGAGGTAGGCATCCATCCAGGCCTGGGTCTCGGCTCCATAGGGTACGGCCGACAGTCCTGCCGATTCCGCGAAGGCGACCAAGTCGGGCGGGACGGCGATATCCACGTCATGCCCCCTGCGCTGCAGCTCCCGGCCAATCACAACCGAAGGTTCGATGTCACCCCGAGTGCCATAGCTTGCCAGCGCAAATCTCATCGCCGATCAGCCTAGACGGCCGCCGCCGGCGAGAACCCGTTTCCTTGACCGTCGAGCCTGCTCCGCGGCGTCGGTAGGCTCGGAGCATGTTCGACTTCCTCCCGAGCTTGCCCGGCCCCGACGATGTGCGGGCGCTGGTCCGCAAGGTCGACACCGTCCGACACAACGGCGTCCCCAGCGCATGTGTTCTCGAACTCGATCTGACGTCCGTGCCTGCGGAGACCGCCGGGTTCGATCCGTTGGCGATGATCTCCGTCGGAGGACGTCCGCTGATCCTGCGCCAGGCCGTCGCGGCGATACACCGGGCTGCCGACGATGACCGGGTGGCCGGGCTGATCGCGCGGGTGCAGATCCCGGCCGCGGCCGCCGGGCCGGTACAGGAGCTGCGCGACGCGATTGCCGCATTCGGCGCCGTCAAGCCGACCGTGGCCTGGTCGGAAACCTATCCGGGCACCTTGTCGTACTACCTGGCCTCGGCGTTCCGCGAGGTGTGGATGCAACCGTCGGGCACGGTCGGGCTGGTCGGTTTCGCGACCAACGCGATGTTCCTCAGGGATGCCCTTGACAAGGTGGGCATCGAAGCGCAGTTCGTCACGCGGGGCGAATACAAGTCTGCGACAAACATTTTCACGCAGGATCGCTACACCGACGCGCACCGGGAAGCCGACAGCCGGCTGATCGAGAGCCTCCAGACCCAGGTATGGCAGGCCATCGCCGAATCTCGGCACGTATCCGTCGAAACCATCGACGCGCTGGCCGACAAGGCACCACTGCTGCGCGACGATGCCGTAGCAGGCGGGCTCGTCGACCGGATCGGCTTCCGTGACGAGGCGTACGCCCGGATCAGTGAACTCTGCGGTGCCGCAGCGGAATCCGATGGCGACGACAGTGCCCCGCGGCTGTATCTGTCGCGGTATGCGCGGGCGTCGGCGCCCAAGCCCACCCCTGCGATTCCGGGGCTCAAGTCGAAGCCGACCGTCGCTGTGGTGACCGTGCACGGGCCGATCGTCAGCGGCAAGGGTGGTCGGCAGGCGCTGCCGTTCGGTAACTCCGGCGCCGGGGGTGACACCATCGCCGCGGCGCTGCGCGAGGCCGCAGCCCAAGACGATGTGGTGGCGATCGTGCTGCGCGTGGACAGCCCCGGGGGTTCTGTGACCGCCTCCGAGACCATCTGGCGTGAGGTGGTGCGGGCCCGCGAAGCCGGTAAGCCCGTCGTCGCGTCGATGGGCGCCGTGGCGGCATCCGGCGGCTACTACGCGGCCATGGCCGCCGACGCGATCATCGCCAATCCGGGCACCATCACCGGCTCGATCGGGGTGTTGACCGGCAAACTCGTGTCGCGAGAGCTCAAGGACAAGCTCGGGGTCGGTTCCGACGCGGTGCGCACCAATGCCAACGCCGACGCCTGGTCCACCAATGCGCCGTTCACCGACGAGCAGCAGGCGCAGGTCGAGGCCGAGGCCGACCTGTTCTACGAGGATTTCGTACAGCGGGTAGCCCAGGGGCGCGGCCTGTCGGTGGAGGCCGTCCGGGACGTCGCCCGCGGCCGGGTGTGGACCGGGGCCGACGCTCACGAACGCGGTCTCGTCGACGAACTCGGCGGACTGCGCACCGCGATCCGCCGCGCGAAACTCCTGGCCGGTCTCGACGAGGACACGAAGGTGAAGATCGCTCACCTGCCCGGGTCGTCGCTGCGAGACCTGTTGTCGCCCAAGCCATCCTCACAACCGGCTGCGGCGTCACTGCCCGAGGCGCTCGGCTCGCTGGCCATCGCGTCGGTGGCCGGGGTGCTGGACCAGGCTCAGCGCTCGGTGACCGGAGCCAACGCGATGTGGCTGGGGGAGTACCGCTTTTAGAGCTCGCGAGTAGACGGAGAATCGCACTAATCCCGCTCCGGTAGTGCGATTTTGCGTCTGCTCAGCGCATTTGGAGCCCCGTTCTTACGGCAGCGACAATTGCTGCACGCCCCGGGGGCGGTGCATTGCGGCTGCCGGAGAGGTAACGTCAGACCTTGGCAACTACTGAATTGCCGGACGAGACGACGGCCTGGCCCTGCGGTGTTCACCAAACAGACCAGCCGAAACCACAGCGCGCGGCGGGGACCGGTGTCGTCAGACACATGGAGGAACCGTGCCTGCGCACAAAAGCCCGATGAGGGGCTTCGGAGACAAGCCGGAGATCGACTACAGCGAACCCGCGGAAAGTGCGCCAGACCCGGGCGTACTCAGACGGGCGATCGCCGCATCGGCGATCGGAAACGCCACAGAATGGTTCGATTACGGCATATACGCCTACGGCGTCAGCTACATATCGGCCGCCATCTTCCCGGGTGATACCCAGCAGGCCACCCTGTTGGCGCTTGCGACATTTGCGGTTTCGTTCCTCGTGCGACCGCTCGGCGGGTTTGTGTGGGGACCACTGGGCGATCGGCTCGGACGCAAACATGTTCTCGCGATCACCATCGTGCTGATGGCAGGTGCGACGTTCTGCGTGGGGCTGGTGCCATCCTACGCGGCGATCGGATTGTGGGCACCGGCCATCATGGTGGTGCTGCGGATGATCCAGGGCTTCTCCACCGGTGGCGAATATGGCGGTGCGGCAACGTTTATGGCCGAGTACGCGCCGTCGCGCCGCCGCGGGTTCCTCGGTAGTTTCCTGGAATTCGGCACCCTTTCCGGCTTTTCGCTCGGCGCATTGCTCATGCTGGGCTTCTCGATGCTGCTCACCGATGACCAAATGGGTTCGTGGGGTTGGCGGTTGCCGTTCATGGTCGCCGCGCCGCTGGGTTTGATCGGCGTGTATCTGCGGTCCCGACTCGAGGACACTCCGGTATTCCGTGAACTCGAGCAGTCCGGGGACACCGAACAAGGCGCGGTGACCCAGTTCAAGGATCTGGTCGGGGAGTACTGGGCGCCCGTGTTGCGGCTGGGCGGTTTGGTTGTCGCACTCAACGTGGTCAATTACACGCTGCTCACCTACATGCCCACCTACCTGGAGCGGACCATCGGACTGTCGAGCAATCACGCGCTGGTCGTACCGATCATCGGCATGCTCACGATGATGGTGTTCCTGCCGTTCGCCGGTCATATCTCCGACCGCGTGGGCCGCAAACCGATGTGGTGGTTCTCGCTGATCGGACTGTTCATCGCCGGTGTGCCGATGTTCCTGTTGATGGGCACCAACATGGTCGGCGCCGTGATCGGATTCGCGGTGCTGGGGCTGCTCTACGTGCCGCAGCTGTCGACGATCTCCGCGACCTTCCCGGCGATGTTCCCGACGCAGGTGCGCTACGCCGGCTTCGCGATCGCCTACAACGTGTCGACCTCACTGTTCGGCGGCACCGCGCCCGCGGTCAATGACTGGTTGGTGTCGTTGACGGGCGACCACCTGGTGCCCGCGTACTACATGATGATCGCCTGCGTCATCGGGGCGATCGCGTTGGTGAAAGTTCCTGAAACCGCCCGTTGCCCGATCGGGGGAACCGAGATCCCCGGCACGCCCGCCGCGCCGCCGCAGCTGGAATACGACGTCGAACCCAGTACGGCGTCGTAGCTTTCAGTCGGCAGGCCGGCGCGCGATCAGCCGGTCGACGGCGTCCTCCATGTGCGCGAGCATCAGCTTGTCGGTGAGCGCGACGTCGCCGGATCGGATGGCGCTTGCCAGCGCATGATGCTCGGTGACCCGGTCGCCGGGGGTGTCGTAGGTATCGGCCAAGGCGTGCAAGCACATTCGGGTCTCGACCAGGTAGGTCTGGTGCATCCTCGACAGTCGTGAGCTGCCCGCCGATGCGACCAGCAGTTCATGGAAGCGGATGTCGGCCTCACTGAGCTCATCGGGTTCGGCGGCCGATTCCATCTCGTCGACGATGGCGAGCAGCTCGTCGCCGACTGCGGCGTAATCGCCGTGCAGGATCTTGCGCGCCGCGGTGCGCTCGACCGCCTCGCGCGCCAGATACATGTCGCGAACCTCGTCGGGCGTCATGTCGATCACGAACACGCCGCGGTTGCGGATGGCGACCACCAGACCTTCCTGGGTCAGCCGCTGAATCCCCTCGCGGATCGGACCGCGGCTCACCCCGAATCTGCGGGCCAGTTCGGCTTCGCCCAGCTGAGATCCCGGTTCAAGCTCGCGGTGCGCGATGGCCTGACGCAGTTTGTCGGCGATGATGCTCGGCGTCGATTGTTGGTCCACCGGGCCGATGAAGTCCGTCACCTGGCCGTCCTGAACAGCGTGCCCAGACCGGGCAGACACGGAACCGGCCCGAGCAACTGCAGGCCCTTCCATACCGTCACGGCATTGGCGGTCAGCACTGGTTTTCCGACCGCCGCCTCCAGCCTCTCGATGATGCCCAGCGTGTGCATGGCGGTGTCGGGCACCAGCACCGCCTCGGCGTCGGGATGGTCAGCTGCTCGTACCATCTCGATCACGTCGTCGGGGGCCAGTAGGCCCACCTCGGCGGCCGTGACGATGCCGTGGCTGCCCATCGCGACCACCACCGCACCACTGGCCGACAGGAACGTCACGAAGTGCGCGGCCACCTCCGCGGGGTACGACGCGGCAACAGCGACGCGGCGAATGCCCAAGTACTGCAACGCATCTGCAAAAGCTATCGAGGTCGACGACGCTGGTACGCCAGCCGCGACGGCCACCTGGTCGACCTGTCGGCGCGCGCCGTCGGGGCCGAACACGAAGCTGCCCGACGTGCACGCCCACATCATCGAGTCCGCGTGCGCGCCGCTCAGCCGGGCCACCCCGTCTGCGAGCCGTTCGGCCTTGCCGAGGTCGAGCAGCGCATCCACGCGGTGCGCGTCCTCGCCGACGCTGGTGATCGCAACGGGCAACGACACAGCGGGGCCCAAACGTGCCGCCAGCGTTTCGAAATCGTCCTCTGCGCTGTGGCCGGGATAGAGGATGCCTACGGTCGGCATGCGGTCTCCTCTCGGATCGTGGGCACGGTGCGGGTCTCGGTCATCAGTGCGCCAGCAGTCGCTGACCGGGCCCGACGGCCTTGCGTCCCGCGACGGCCAGCGCCGCCCACATGGTCACCTGGTTGGCCGTCACGACGGGTTTACCCAGGTCGGCCTCCAGTCGGGCGATCAGGTCGTAGGTCGGCAGGTTCGTGCAGCTGATGACGATCGCCTCGGCATCGGGAACATCGGTGGCCCGCACCAGATCTGCCGTGGTCTCGTACGGCACCGCCCAGATGCGGGTGGTCATCCCCAGGCCCGCCGTCGCGACGACCTCGATGCCTGCCTCCATGAGGTAGCTGGTCAGTCCGATGGTCAGGTCCGCGGTGTAGGGCGTGACAGTGGCGACCTTGCGCAGGCCCAGATGCCGCAACGCGGTGAGCATCGCACCGCTGGTGGTCACGGCGGCCGGGGCGCCCGCAGCGCGCATCGCCGCGACCAGGGCGGCCTCGCCTGCCATGCCCTTGACGAAGCTTCCCGAGGTGCACGCGTACGCGGTGACCAGCGGGGAGACCGCGAGCACGTTGGCGGCGCCTGCCTCCACCTGCTCGGGTTCAGAGATGTGCACCGCCATGTCGACGGTCACGGGCATGGGCGCATACCGCAACCGGGTGACGTAGAGACTGACGTCGTTGGGCACCCATCGCCAGAGTTCCCGGTCGAGGGCGAAGTCGTATGGCGCCACGACACCTATCCCCACCTGCTGCAAAGGCGGGTGAGGGGCCAAACCCTCGATCGTCATGCCCATAGTGTGAGGCCGAACCGGTCGACCGGCAACACATTGTTGACAATCCTACGAAAAGGTTCCTAGCCTCGGATTGATGTCGAGCCCACGTCCGGTGATCGCGGTGTTGTGTGAGCGCGCGAGCGACCGCCCGGCAGGGGTGGCGGATCTGGACCTCGACGTGGACTTCCGGTATTGCGCCGCAGACGGTTTGGCCGACGCGGTGCGGGGTGCGCGGGCGTTGCTGATGTGGGACTACTTCTCCACCGCGCTGCGCGGTGCGTGGGCATCCGCGGACGCCCTGGAGTGGATCCACGTCACCGCGGCCGGCGTCGACACGTTGCTCTTCGACCAACTGCGGGACTCCGACGTCGTGGTCACCAATGCTCGGGGCGTATTCGACCGTCCCATAGCCGAATACGTGCTCGGAGCGGTCATCGCATACGCCAAGGGAACCCAGGCCAGTCTTGATCGGCAACGACGGCATCAGTGGCAGCACCGGGAGACCAGGACCATCACCGGTGCGAACGCACTGGTGGTCGGCACGGGCGGCATCGGCCGGGAGATCGCGCGGCTACTGCGCGCTGCCGGACTCGTCGTGCGTGGCGCCGGACGTGTCGCGCGGGCCGAGGATCCCGATTTCGACGGGGTCGTCGCCACAGCGGACCTGGCCACCGCGGTCGGCTGGTGCGATCACCTGGTGTTGGCCGCCCCGCTCACCGACGACACCCGCGGTCTGGTCGACGCGACCGTCCTGGCCGCGATGAAACCCGATGCGCATCTGGTGAACGTCGCTCGAGGCCCGCTCGTCGACGAGTCCGCACTGCTGGCAGCGCTGACCGCGGGCGGCATCGGTGGCGCCACCCTCGACGTGTTCGACGCCGAACCGCTGCCGCAGGACCATCCGTTGTGGGATGCGCCCGGTGCCGTCGTCACGGCCCACATGTCGGGAGACGCGCTCGGCTGGCGTGACAGGCTGGCCGCGCAATTCGCCGAGAATCTCCAGCGGTGGCTGGCGGGCCGGCCGCTGCACAACGTCGTGGACAAGAGGCTCGGATACGTCAGGGGGACAACGTGATTCCCGCGGCAGCCGACCTGATGGCGGGCTACCGGGACAAAGCGCTCTCGCCCGTCGAGGTCACCAGGGCCGCGCTGGCTGCGATCGACCGCCACAACCGCCTGGTGAACGCCTTCGTGCTGATCGACGAGGACGGCGCGCTGGCGGCCGCACGAGCATCGGAAGCGCGGTGGCAGGCCGGGGAACCGCTCGGGCCCGCCGACGGCATCCCCACCTCGATCAAGGACGCCCTGTGGACGAAGGGCTGGCCGACACTGCGCGGCAGCTGGCTCATCGACGAGGCAGGGCCGTGGGACGAGGACGCGCCAAGCGTTGCGCGGCTGCGTGATTCGGGCGCGGTCCTGCTCGGCAAGACCACCACACCCGAGTACTCGTGGAAAGGTGTCACTGATTCGCCGCGCTACGGCGTGACCGGAAATCCATGGAATCCGACCGTGACCGCCGGCGGGTCCAGCGGTGGCAGCGCCGCGGCCGTTGGCCTCGGTATGGGTGTGTGGTCGGTCGGCACCGACGGCGGCGGCTCGGTGCGCATACCTGCGGCATTCACCGGCACGGTGGCACTCAAACCGACGTACGGACTCATCCCGCTCTATCCGCCCAGCCCCTTCGGCACGCTCTCGCACGCCGGTCCGATGGCCCGGACCGTGGCCGACGTGGCCGCGTTGCTCGACGTGGTCACCGGTTTCGACCCCCGCGACTGGTCCGCAATGCCTTCTCCCACTTCATCGTTCCTGGCCGGTCTCGACGGCGGCATCGCCGGGCTGCGGGTGGCTTATTCGCCCGACCTCGGGTTCGGTTCCAACGATCCCGAGGTCGACGCCGCGGTACGGGCCGCCGTCAACATCCTCGCCGCAGCCGGTGCCGACGTCGAGGAAGTCTCCCCGGGCTTTCCCGACCCCGTGCACGCCTTTCACGTGCTGTGGTTCTCGGGCGAGGCAAAAGTGTTGGAGGGCAAGCTCACTGGCGATCACACCCGGCCCGTCGATCCCGGCCTGCTGCGCACCGCCGAGATCGGCGCCGGATTCTCGGCTTCGGACTACCTCGACGCGACCGCCGTCCGTATGGCATTGGGGGAGCGGATGGGTCGGTTCCACCAGCGCTACGACGTGCTGATCACGCCGACGCTGCCGCTCACTGCCTTCCCCGTGGGACAGGACGTGCCCGACGGCTCCGGATCGCCGGACTGGACCAGCTGGACGCCGTACACCTATCCGTTCAATCTGACTCAGCAGCCGGCACTTTCGGTGCCGTGCGGGTTCAGCAGGAACGGCCTGCCGATCGGTCTGCAGATCGTCGGTCCCCGGCACGCGGATGCCCTGGTGCTGCGCGTCGGACAGACCTATCAGGACGCCACCGACTGGCACCACCGGGTGCCTGCGGTGCTCACGGAGGAGGCGCGATGAGCCGATTGATCACGGTGTCGCTCGACAAGCGAGGGGTCACGTGCGTCGCCCGGTTGCTCGACGACGCGGCGCCCCGAACGTGTGCGGCCGTCTGGGATGCATTGCCGCTCTCGGCACAGGTGTTCCACGGCAAGTACGCCCGCAACGAGATCTACACCCTGCTACCCGCGTTCTGCGCTGACCCGGGCCGGGAGAACACCACAGTGACGCCGATACCCGGTGACCTGTGCTGGTTTTCGTTCGACTCCGACGACTTGGGCAACCCCGCCTACGGCTACGAGAACACCACGGGCACCGGGACGACAGGCGCCATCGTCGACCTGGCGCTCTTCTACGGACGCAACAACCTGCTGATCAACGGCGACCAGGGCTGGGTGCCCGGCAACGTGTTCGGAGCGATCACGGACGGGCTCGAGGAGATGGCAGCCGCGTGCCAGGACCTGTGGATGGGCGGCGCCCGTGGCGAAACCCTGAGTTTCGCCAGGGCGTGACCGGCCCTCAGCCCAGAGTGCCGCTGATGTAGACGATTTCGCCCAACGGGTCCTGGTCGTCCGCCTCGGGCGCGGGCAGGTCGTAACGTGCGAACAGCTCCGCCCGGGGAACACCGGTCATCTGCCAGCCTTTCGGGGCGAGATAGTCCGCCGCGGAATGTCGTTCGCCGTGATAGATCAGAGACGGCATGTCCATGTTCAACCCGAGCTGACTGAAGCCGGCCGCTACGGCGCGGGCCTTGTCGGGATCGAAATCCTTGAGGCCGGGCACGAATTCGGTTGCCAGAGCGCTGTCGGCAGCACTGAGGGCGTCGATGTTGTCGAACAGGCGGTCCTGGGCGTCCGGCGGCAGATAGATCAGCAGACCCTCGGCGGACCAGGCCGTCGGCTGCCCCGGGTCGAAACCCGCGCCACGCAGTGCTGTGGGCCAGTCGTCCCGCAGGTCGATCGGCACCGTGCGGCGCTGCGCCGTCGGCTCCGCACCGAGGTCGGCCAGCACCTGGGTCTTGAACTCGATGACGTCGGGCTGGTCGATCTCGTAGACGACGGTGCCGGCGGGCCAGGGCAACCGGTAGGCGCGCGAATCCAGCCCGGACGCCAGGATCACCGCCTGCCGGATACCGCCCTCGGTGGCTGCGACGAAATAGTCGTCGAAAAACCGTGTGCGTACTGCCATCTCGTCGATGTTCGTCCGCGCTCTGGCGGCCGCTTCCGGGGCGATGGCCTCGATGGCGTCGAAGTCCAGTTCACCGTTGACCATCTTGGTGAACGCGTCGATGCCCACGGCCCGAACCAGGGGCGCCGCGAACGGGTCGTTGATCAGACCGTGCGGCGCGGTGCTGGCGATTGCCCGCCCCGTCGCGACGAGTGTTGCTGTCGCTCCCACGCTCGATGCCAGATCCCAGCTGTCGCCGTCGACCCGCGCCATCAGATCCTCATTTCCGTTCTGCGGACAGATAACCCGAATCGCCGGCAAGGTCGGCGAGGTCATCGGGATAGTCGAAGCCATAGCCGGCGTAGGCGTCACGTGCGGACAGCACGGTCGTCTGCCAACCATGACCGGTCAGATAGTCACCGGCGGTGTGACGGTCGCCGGAATAGAACAGGTCCATCAGGTCGACGTCGGAGCCGACCCGCTTGGACCATTCGCTGACCTTCTTCGTCCATTCCTCGGGGAGCGTGTTCATGTCCATGTGTTCGGTGGCCAGTCGACTCCCCGGTGCGGACAGTTCGGTGATGTTGTCGAAGAGCCGGTCCTGGGCGTCGGGCGGCAGGTAGATCAGGAGTCCCTCGGCGATCCATGCGGTGGGTGCCGACGGGTCGAATCCGGCCGCGCGCAGCGCAGCGGGCCAATCGTCACGCAGATCGATGGCGACGGCGCGGCGTTCGGCGGCAGGTTCGGCGCCGAGCCCGGCCAGCGTGCGGGTCTTGAACTCGATCACCTCAGGTTGGTCGATCTCGTAGACCACGGTGCCTGCTGGCCAGCCCAGCCGGTAGGCGCGGGTGTCCAGACCGGATGCCAGGATGACCGCCTGGCGGATCCCGGCTTCGGTTGCGCTGGTGAAGAAGTCGTCGAAGAACCGGGTACGTACGGCGATCTGCTCGCACATCCGCTGCCGGTCCAGCATCGGGTCGCCCTCGACGCAGAGCTCGCCGTCGGCCAATCGGACGCAGTGCTCCAGCCCGACCGCCTTGACCAGTGGATCGGCGTACGGGTCGTTGATCAGCGGCTCGGGCTGCTTGGTGGCCAGCGCGCGGGACGCGGCGACGCCCGTCGCCGTCGAGCCGACGCTGGTAGCCAGGTCCCAAGTGTCACCGTCGGTGCGTGCCATCGTTGCTCCTTACTGTCGGGTGGCCACTACTGCCAATGAATTACGTTGTGGTTCAGCGTCTTCCGAGTCCGGGAAAGTGCGTCCGTATTCGGCGAACACCTCGGGGCGCCGTCGGGCCGTCACCGACCAGCCGCCGGCGGTGAGATAGTCGACGACCGAATTGCGCTCGCCGGTGTACCAGAGCTCGGACAGGTCGACGTCGAATCCGTGTTTGCGCCACCGCTCGGCCATGGACTGGCTGCGGTTGCGCACAGCCGCCGCGATGTCCGGGTGGTACTCGGTCGCCAGCCGGCTGCCGGTGGCGCTCAGTGCGGTGATGTGGTCGAACAGTCGGTCCTGGGCCTCGGGCGGTAGGTAGACCAGCAGCCCCTCGGCGCTCCACGCCGTCGGCAGATCAGGGTCGAACCCGGCGGCGCGCAGTGCCGCAGGCCAGTCGTCACGAAGATCGACGGCCACGGCGCGGCGCTCTGCGGTGGGGGCGGCGCCCAACTGCTCCATCGCGGCGGTCTTGGCGCCGATCACGTCCGGTTGGTCGATCTCGTAGACCACGGTCTCGTCGGGCCAGGGGAGCCGATAGGCGCGCGCGTCCAGCCCCGAGGCCAGGATCACCGCCTGCCGGATGCCCGCGCCGCCCGCGTCTGCGAAGAAGTCGTCGAAGAACTTCGTCCGCACCGCCATCACCGACGTCATGAACTCGGCCGCCGAGGAATCCTCGCCGTCGAGCACCAGGTCGCCGTCGACGAGTTTGGTGAAGAAGTCCACACCCACCGCGCGCACCAGCGGCGCGGCGTACGGGTCGTTGATCAGAGGCTGTGGTTCGGCGCTGGCGATCGCGCGGGCCGCGGCGACCATGGTGGCCGTCGCGCCGACGCTGGAAGCCAGGTCCCAGCTGTCCGCATCAGTACGTGCCATGTCGGTCCCTACCGCTGCGCGCTGATGTAGAGGACCGATGCGGCGTGTGCCTCATCCTCGACCGGCGGCAGGCCCGTCTGGATCAGAAGATCGTTGGAACTGATGCTGGTGGTCTGCCAGGAGTGGCCCTCCAGATACGTGGTGACGTCGGCGCGATCCCCGAGAAAGATCAACTCGTTGAGGTCGATGTCCAGGCCGTGCGCCCGCCATCGGTCGGTGAAGTCCTTCATTCTGGCGCGGATCGACTCTTCGTCGTTGGCCTCGGTCGCCGGAACACCCTCGACGCCGAGCCTGCTGCCCGGCGCGCTGAGCGCGGTGATCTGGTCGAGCAGGCTGTCCTGGGCCTCCGGCGGCAGATAGCCCAGCAAACCCTCGGCGATCCAAGCCGTCGGCTTGGCGGCATCGAATCCGGCCTCGGTCAACGCCGTGGGCCAGTCGAAGCGAAGGTCCATGGCCACCGTGCGCAGATCTGTGGTCGGCGTGGCGCCCAGCCCGGCGAGGGTCTTCGCCTTGAACTCGACCACCTGAGGTTGGTCGATCTCGAACAGCACGGTGCCGTCCGGCCAGGGGAGCCGGTAGGCCCGGGAATCCAGGCCCGCCGCGAGGATCACCGCCTGACGGATGCCGGCGCGGGCCGCGGACAGGAAGAAGTCGTCGAAGAACCGCGTGCGGGCGGCCATGCCGTTGGCGAATCGATGCAGCCCGGTCGCGGCCTCCTCGTCGAGACCCTCGGTGGTGAAGTCCTCGTCGACCAGTTTGGCGAAGAACTCCATCCCGACGGCCCGAACCAAGGGTGCGGCGAACGGGTCGTCGATCACGGGGTCCTCGGCGTTGGTCGCCATCGCCCTGGCCGCCGCGACCATCGTCGCGGTGGCACCCACGCTGGACGCCAGATCCCAGCTGTCGTTGTCGGTGCGCGCCATGAACTCCCCTTAGATGCCTGTTAGTTAGGTGATGTAACGAGCCGCCGCCGACTGTACGCTTCGAAGCTGAATACGGGGCTTGGCCTGCGGGTCAAGCTGATCGATGCGGGGCCGCCCGGGCGCAACTGTTACTCTCGTAGACTGTTTGACGCTTGAGTTCGCAGGCCCGACGCCTGCCGGGCCGGCATGTATACGACTTGACCATGACGCTGGACCCACCAGCCCCATTTGGCACGCCGCGCTGAAGAGTCGGCTGCGCAGGAGGAAGAGTGCTTTCGGCTTTCATCTCATCGCTGCGGACGGCCGACCTCAGACGCAAGATCCTGTTCACGTTGGGCCTGGTGATCCTGTACCGCCTCGGTGCGTCGATCCCGTCGCCCGGGGTGAACTACCCGAACGTGCAGAAGTGCATCGAACAGGTCAGCGGTGGCGACTCGGCCCAGATCTACTCGCTGATCAACCTGTTCTCCGGTGGCGCACTGCTGCAGTTGACGGTGTTCGCGGTTGGCGTGATGCCTTACATCACCGCCAGCATCATCGTGCAGCTGCTGGTCGTGGTCATCCCGCGGTTCGAGCAGCTGCAGAAGGAAGGCCAGGCCGGCCAGGCCAAGATGACGCAGTACACGCGTTATCTGTCGATCGCGCTGGCCATCCTGCAGGCCACCAGCATCGTGGCGCTGGCCGCCAACGGCGGACTGCTGCAGGGCTGCTCGCTGAACATCATCCAGGACAGCTCGATCTTCGGATTGATCGTCATCGTGCTGGTGATGACCGCGGGCGCCGCCCTGGTCATGTGGATGGGCGAGCTGGTCACCGAGCGCGGCATCGGCAACGGCATGTCCCTGCTGATCTTCGCCGGCATCGCAGCCCGCATCCCGTCGGAGGGCAAGACCATCCTGGACAGCCGCGGCGGCCTGGTCTTCACCGCCGTCTGCGCGGCCGCGCTGGCCATCATCATCGGCGTGGTGTTCGTGGAGCAGGGCCAGCGCCGTATTCCGGTGCAGTACGCCAAGCGCATGGTCGGCCGCAAGATGTACGGCGGCACGTCCACGTACCTGCCGCTGAAGGTCAATCAGGCCGGCGTCATCCCGGTCATCTTCGCGTCCTCACTGATCTACATCCCGCACCTGATCACGCAGCTGATCCGCAGCGGGAACCCCAATGGCGGCAGCGGCTGGTGGGACAAGTTCGTCGCCAACTATCTGACGAATCCCGCCGACCCCGTCTACATCGCGATCTACTTCGGCCTGATCATCTTCTTCACGTACTTCTACGTGTCGATCACGTTCAACCCGGACGAGCGCGCCGACGAGATGAAGAAGTTCGGTGGCTTCATCCCCGGTATTCGACCGGGTAAGCCGACCGCGGACTACCTGCGTTATGTGCTGAGCCGGATCACCCTGCCGGGCTCGATCTACCTGGGTGTGATCGCAGTTCTGCCGAACCTGTTCCTGGAGATCGGCAACACCGGGACGGTGCAGAATCTCCCGTTCGGTGGAACTGCGGTTCTCATCATGATCGGCGTCGGGTTGGATACCGTCAAACAGATCGAGAGCCAGCTCATGCAACGCAACTACGAAGGGTTCCTGAAGTGAGAGTCGTTCTACTCGGACCGCCCGGTGCGGGCAAAGGCACACAGGCGGAGAAGCTGTCCGAGAAGCTCGGCATCCCGCAAATCTCCACCGGGGACCTCTTCCGCAAGAACATCGGCGACGGCACGCCCCTGGGTGTCGAGGCCAAGCGTTACCTCGACGCGGGTGACCTGGTTCCTGCCGAGCTGACGAATCGCCTGGTAGAGGACCGGATCGACCAAGCGGACGCGGCCAACGGGTTCATCCTCGACGGCTACCCGCGCTCGGTTGAGCAGGCCCGCGCACTGCACGACATGCTCGAGGCCCGTAACACCAAGCTGGATGCGGTACTCGAGTTCGCGGTCTCCGAGGACGAGCTGCTCGCCCGGCTCAAGGGCCGCGGCCGCGCCGACGACACCGAAGAGGTCATCCACAACCGGATGAAGGTCTACCGCGAAGAGACCGAGCCGTTGCTGGAGTACTACGGTGACGAGGTCAAGACCGTCGCCGCGGTGGGCGCCCTCGACGAAGTGTTCGCTCGCGCTCTGAGCGCGCTCGGTCGGTGAACCCGCAGTTGGGCGGCGTCGGTGAACCGACAATAGGCCGGGGTCGGTGATCTCCCTGCCGGGGCTGCGCAGCCGTAAGGTCGTCGCACAGCGCAGCGCAGGTGAACTCGACGCCATGGAAGTCGCGGGCGCGCTCGTCGCGTCCGCGCTGCGCGCGGTCCAGGCCGCGGCCGCGCCGGGCGTCAGCACACTCGAGCTCGACCGAATCGCCGAATCCGTCATCCGCGACGGTGGCGGCACGCCATCTTTCCTCGGCTATCACGGCTTTCCGGCCAGCATCTGTTCGTCGGTCAATGACCGTGTGGTGCATGGCATCCCGTCGGCCGGCGAGATACTCGCCACCGGCGATCTGGTGTCGATCGACTGCGGCGCCATCGTCGACGGCTGGCACGGCGACTCAGCCGTCACCTTCGGCGTCGGGACGCTGATCGACGCCGACGAGGCCCTGTCCGAGGCAACCAAGGCGGCTATGGAGGCCGGGATCGCCGCGATGCTTCCCGGCAACCGGCTCACCGACGTCTCGCACGCCATCGAGGTCGAGACCCACGCCGCGGAAGCCCGGCACGACCGCAAATACGGAATCGTCGCCGGCTACGGCGGGCACGCTATCGGCAGGCAGATGCACATGGACCCGTTCCTGCCCAACGAAGGCTCGCCCGGGCGCGGACCCTACCTGGCTGTCGGGTCGGTGCTGGCCATCGAACCCATGCTGACCCTCGGCACCACCAAAACCGTGGTGCTTGAGGACGAGTGGACCGTCATCACCGCCGACGGGACACGCGCTGCGCACTGGGAGCACACCGTCGCCGTGACCGAGGACGGCCCCCGGATCCTCACTCGCTGATTTCCGCTTCAGCAATCGTCCGGCGCGATGTTTCCCGAATCGTCGCGCACCTGCGGGCGCAAAGGTCTAATTGAACTGGATCACCACCAACGTCGTATCTAAGACGGAGGTTGGTTAATGGACGATCCGGAGGCCGCCATGATGCGGGGGCTCTACGATGAGCATGCCGCGGCCTTGTGGCGGTACGCGCTGCGTCTCACCGGCGATCAGGCGCGCGCCGAGGACGTGGTACAGGAGACGCTGCTGCGAGCGTGGCGACATCCCGATGTCACCGCGGACACCGATCGGTCGGCGAGGGCTTGGCTGTTCACGGTCGCGCGGAACATGATTATCGATGAACGCCGCAGCGCCCGGTTCCGCAACGAGACGGGTGTTCCGGACCCAGAACTGGTGGCCGACCACGCCGCCCCCGACCAGGTGGACACCGCATTGGACCGGTTGTTGCTGAGCACCGCACTCAGTCAACTGTCCGACGAGCATCGGGCCGTGGTGCGTCGCGCCTATTACCAGGGCTGGACCACCACGCAGATCGCGGCCGACCTTCAGATACCCGAGGGCACTGTGAAGTCGCGGCTGCATTACGCCGTTCGCGCACTACGACTCAACCTACAAGAAATGGGGGTGACACGATGACGCAGTTCGGTGTACCCCGCATTGATCCTGTGGACGGCGACCGCTACCTGACCTGGGACGCGGCCTATGTCCTCGGCTCATTGACGAGCACCGAGCGCCGCGAGTACGAAGGCCATCTGGCGGGATGCGAGCGCTGCCGTGCAGCTGTCGCCGAGCTGAGCGGCATGCCC
This sequence comes from Mycobacterium sp. 852013-50091_SCH5140682, assembly GCF_001665685.1. Lineage (GTDB taxonomy): Bacteria > Actinomycetota > Actinomycetes > Mycobacteriales > Mycobacteriaceae > Mycobacterium. Next base: position 39,765 of record NZ_LZTB01000057.1, on the reverse strand, counting down.
GCCCTGCTCGCCCTGCTCGACTTCGACGATGTGCGTGCGCTCGATGAGGAGCAGCCCGATCCACCGCTTCGGCCCGAAGTGTTGGAGTCGGTGCTCGCGAAAGTCAGCTGGCGCCGGCGCCGGTCCCGGTGGGTGACCTCGGCCGCGGTCGGGTTGGCGGCTGCGCTGCTGGCAGTCGGTCTCGTCGTCGCGATCCGCCCCGAGACGTTCGGTCTGCACACCGGCACTGCGCAGCAGCAGACCGCTGAGATGCTCCAGATGGCGAAGGTGGCGGAGACCCCGATCAATGCCAGCATCGCGCTGAGCAGCTACGCGTGGGGCACGCGCATCGACATGGCATGCACCTACGGCGACTGGGGCAAGAAGGACGCGCCGCCGCAGAACCTCGGCATGGTGGTGGTCGGCCGTGACGGGACTCACACCGAGGTCGCGACATGGCTCGGATTGTCCGGCGCAACCGCCCTACCCAGCGGAAACACGACGTTGCCGATCAACGAAATCGCTGCGGTGCAAATGGTTTCGTCGCCCGACGGAAAAGTCTTACTTGAGAAAACCCTGTAAATCCGGCTGCCGGTGAACCGCGCCCCCTCCCGGGCCGTGTCACTAGGCAGAACCGGAAGGCAGGTGGAATATGGCCAGCAGGCACCGAGTGGTCGATCACATCGTCGGCCACCTGGCGGCGAGCGGGGTCACCCACATCTTCGGCGTCGACGGCGCCAACATCGAAGATCTCTACGATGCGGCACACTTTCGTGACGACATCACCGCGGTACTGGCCAAGCATGAATTCTCCGCGGCCGCAATGGCTGACGGCTACAGCCGCAGCGGGGCGGGGATCGGTGTGGTCGCCGCCACATCGGGTGGCGGTTGCCTGAACACCGTGCCGGGCCTGGGAGAGTCACTGGCCAGCCGAGTTCCGGTACTGGCCTTGATCGGTCAGGCCCCGACGCCCTTGGACGGACGCGGGTCCTTCCAGGACACCAGCGGACGCAACGGCGCACTGGACGCCGAGGCCCTGTTCTCGGCGGTGTCCGTGTACTGCCGCAGAGTGGTCAGTGCCCGAGACATTCTCACGGCCCTGCCCGAGGCGCTGGCGGCGGCCCGCACCGGCGGACCGGCCGTGCTGCTGCTGCCCAAGGACATCCAACAGGCCGATCTGGGTGAACCCGCCAACGGCAAGCTGAACGGAATGCACGTGCGCGCACAGCTTTCCGATCCCGGTCCACTCGCCGCGGCGTTGCGGGATGCGGTTGGACCGATCACCATCATCGCCGGTGAGCAGGTGGCCAGGGATGACGCGAGAGCCGAGCTCGAGCGGTTGCGGGCCACCCTGCGCGCGCGCATCGCGACGGTGCCCGACGCCAAGGACGTCGCAGGCACTCCTGGCCTCGGATCGTCCTCTGCGCTAGGGGTATCCGGCGTGATGGGTCACCCCGGTGTCGCCACCGCCGCGGCGCGCAGCGCGCTGTGCCTGCTGGTCGGCACGCGGATGACCGTTACCGCGCGGGCCGGTCTCGACGACGTGCTGGGCACGGTGCCGACCTACTCGATCGGTTCGGCCGAACCATACCTGCCGTGCACCCATGTGCACGCCGACGATCTACGTGGATCGCTGGCCCTGTTGACCCAAGCACTGTCGGGCCACGGCAGACCCGCCCACGTCCGGGTCCCGGATACGGTGCTGCGCAGCGAGTTACGGCCGCCGCCGTACCACGGCCCCGGCGTCCGGTACCGCGATGCGATGGCGGTGCTCGACGATGTCCTACCGGCAGGCACCGACATCGTCGTCGATGCCGGCAATATCGGGGCGTCGGCCATCCACTACCTGCCTGCCCGGCGTGACGGCCGTTTCGTCGTCGCGCTCGGCATGGGTGGGATGGGGTACAGCTTCGGCGCAGGCATCGGGATGACCTTCGCCAGGGGCGGGCGCACCGTCGTCATCGCCGGCGACGGGTCATTCTTCATGCACGGCATGGAGATTCACACCGCCCTGCAGTACCGGTTACCGATCACCTTCCTGCTGTTCGACAACCATGCGCACGCCATGTGCGTGACCCGCGAGCAGACGTTCTACGGGGACCGCTACAGCTACAACCGGTTCGGGCCCAGTCACCTGGGACCCGGTCTGGCCGCGATGTTCCCGGGGCTCACCGCACTCGGCGTCGACGACCTTGGGCAATTGCCCGCCGCACTGCAACTGGCGCTCGACGACGACGGTCCTTCAGTCATCAGCATCGAATGCTCTGCCGATGAAATCCCTCCGTTCGCAGCCTTTCTCAACAAACCCGCCACAACGCACACCGAGGAGAACAAAACCCATGTCGCTGCCCGCGCTCGATGACATCACCGCCCACCGGGGCACCCCCGAAGCCATGGACGGGCTGATCCGGATCGAAACCTCACCGAAGGAGCAGGCCACGCCGATCATCATGGAGATGATGCGGTCGGTGTACCCGCACGACGAGGTGTTCGGCGAGTACTGCACCGTCAACGACTACATCGATTGCCCCCCAGAGGAATTGTTCGACTATCTGTCGGACACCCGCAGCCTGGAGGAGTGGACGTACAGTCTGCGCGGATTCACCACCACCGACGAACCGGGCTTGTGGCTGGCCTATGACCGGCTCGGTGCCGGACCGACCGGGCCGGGAAGCGAGATCTACACCCGCACCGTGGCCAACCGCGAGGCGCTGACCGTCGACTACCACTGTGCGTGGGATCAGGGCAAGCACCTGTGGATGATCTACCTGATGCGCATCGTCGACGCCCAGGTGGTGCTGGACAAGCCGGGATCTGTTGTGCTGTGGACGAATTGCCATCACCCGTTCTACGACAACAACCCGTACCCGGAGACCGCACCACCCGGACGCCCGGTGTGGGTCGGCGACTTCTGGGACATGTTCGGGGCCGGTCATCTGCTCGAACTGCACAACCTCAAAGCGATCGCCGAGTACCGGCACCGCAACGGCCTGCCGGTCACCCCGGCCTGGATGAAATGAGCATGACGATGAGCGCAGCAACCAAGACCGTCTCCCTGCTGGACGTGTCGACCTACCTGCCGGGGGAACCGATCGGCGCCGAATACTACGCACAGTTCGCCGAATCCGACGAGCTGCGAGACAATCTCATGTTCCGGGCGCCCCGGTTTCGGCACCACGTGGCCCCCGACGAGACCGCCATCGACATGGTCGAACGCGCCGCTGCGGGGCTCATCGACCGGCACGGCCAAGATGCGGTGACCGGCGCCGACATCCTCATCACGCACACCCAGATGCCCGACATGCCGTTCTACGGCGGTGGTGGCGGCATGGCGTATCGCCTTGGTATGAAACCGAACTGGGTGATCGACCTGCACAACGGTGGCTGCGCGGCGTTCGTGCTCGGGCTCAAGCTGGCTCGCAACCTGCTGGCCTCCGGTGAAGGCCGCAGCGCGCTGATCGCCGTCGCGCAGAACGCCGCGGGCCAGATCTTCGACCAGGAGACCATCCGGCGTAAGGCTCAGTCCGCAGTGCCAGGCGACGGGGCCGCGGTGGGTCTGGTTGCGCTGTCAGATGTGTCACCGATCCTGGACGTGGAGTGCCGCACCTACGGCGAGTTCGCCGGTGACATGACGATCGCAGTCGATCCGCCCCGCAAGTGGTGGGAGGCAGGCCCGGGAGAGGGGTGCATCGGGTTCACCGAGAGCAAGATCACCAAGGTGCTCGCCCGAGGCAACCGCCAGGTGCCCGAGGTGTCCTACGCGGTGTGTGACCGAATCGGAGTGCAGCCCAAGGATATCGACCTGCTGGTGACCAACCAGCCCAACCGGGCGTTCCTGCGGAATTGGCGCGACGCACTGGAGCTGCCCCAATCGAGGCACGTCGATACTTTCGACGAATGCGGAAACCTTTTCGCCGCAGGCATTCCGGTGAACTTCGACCGTGCGGTGAGCACCGGGCGGATCGAGTCGGGGGACACGGTGTTGATGGCGGCGTTCGCGCATGCCGGCGACTTCGCCGGGGCGGCTGCCATCTGCTGGGGCGGACGCAACTGATGGCCACACCACCCGCTGCGCTGCGCGGCGTGGTCGGCTCGATACCCGATGCGGTCAACCCGTTGGCGTTGTCGCTCAACGAATATCCTTTTCCGCCGTTGCCTGCGGTGCGGTCGGCGATGGCTGCCTCGATCGACAGCGCCAACCGGTACCCCGAGTTCCTGCCCCAGCGGCTGCGGTCGCTGATCGCCGGGCACGTCGGGGTGCGGGAGTCGCAGGTGATCATCGGGTCCGGCGCGACGGGCGTCACGATGCAGGTGCTGCACGCGGTCAGCAGTCCGGGAGACACCATCGTGATGGCGGCGCCGACCTTCGACGGATTTCCGATCTTCGCGCAAATGGCCCGGTTACGGTCGGTGACGGTGCCGCTCGACCGGCACGGCCATCACGATCTCGACGCCATGGCAGAGGCCGCCGAGAAGGCCAGGGTGGTGATCGTGTGCCGACCACACAACCCCACCGGAACTGTCGAACCCGCCGCCGACATCGAACGGTTCCTCGCCCGTGTACCGCGGGACACCGTCGTGCTGCTCGACGAGGCCTACGTCGAGTTCCTGTCCGACGAACACCGCATCGATGCGCCGAGCTTGGTCCGCCGGTTCGGCAATGTGGTGGTGGTACGGACGTTTTCGAAGGCCTACGGGCTGGCCGGGCTGCGGGTCGGCTACGGCTTCTGCGCTCCGGATCTGGGTCGCACGCTGTGGTCCATGCAACTGCCGTTCGGCACCCCGCTGAGTGGGCTCGTGGCAGTCGCAGCCTCCTACGACGCGGAAAGCCAACTCCGACAGCGGATTCGGTTGATCACCGCCGAGCGGCGATACCTGCAGCTGCGGTTGCGGTCGATGGGTCTCTACACCACCGAAGGGCAGGCCAACTTCGTCTACCTACCCGCCTGCGAGCGGCGCTGGCAGGCCGTGTTCGACGGGGCAGGCCTGCAGGTCAGGCACTATCCCGACGGCGGTGTGCGCATCACAGTGGGGGCGCGAGAGTCGACACGGGCAGTGCTGCGAGCGGTGCGCACGGCGATGCGCTGAGTTCGCCGCGCTGTTCGCACCGCAGGCAGCGGTGATGCGGTATGAAGAAGCGTGCCTTCACCACCGGACAAGCGTGATCCCATCGCATTGGCCCGTGCCAACTGGGAGGCCGCCGGCTGGGGTGACGTGGCCGACGGGATGGTCGCGGTGACATCGGTGATGCGCGCACACCAGATCCTCCTGGCCCGGGTCGAGACCGCGCTGCGGCCCTACGACCTGAGTTTCTCGCGCTTCGAGTTGCTGCGGCTGCTGGCGTTCAGCAGGGCCGGTGCGCTGCCCATCACCAAGGCATCGGACCGGCTGCAGGTGCACGTCACCAGCGTCACGCACGCCATCCGCCGGCTGGAGGCCAACGGGTTGGTGCAGCGCGTACCGCATCCCACCGACGGCCGCACCACCCTGGTGCAGATCACCGACTTGGGGCGGTCCACCGTCGAGGAAGCCACCGTGACCCTCAACGATCAGGTGTTCGGGGATGTCGGGATGTCCACGGAACAGTCCCGCGCGTTGGTGGCGTCGATCGAGACGCTGCGGCGCAACTCCGGGGATTTCTGAAAGAACTTCTTGTCCTCCTCGCGTGCGGGGAACTTCTTGTCCTCCTCGCGTGCGGGGGCCTAATCGAGCACGGCGGGCAGCGGAATGGTCGCGGTGACGGCCGTTCCCGCGCCCGGCCGGGACCGGATGTTGAGCCGGCCACCGACGATCTCGGCGCGCTCAGCCATCGAGAGCAACCCGTAGCCGCCCATTTCGTCGCTGCCCAGCGGATGCTCGAACGTGTCGAAACCTTTTCCGTCGTCGACGATTTCGAGCCGCGCCACGTTGTCGTCCAAGCTGAAGGTGAGCCGGGCCCGGCTGGCGTCGGCGTGCTTGACCACGTTCTGCAGGCATTCCTGGGCGATGCGGTAGAGGGCCAGCTCGATGTGGTCGGGCACCCGGGTCTCGGCGAGTTCGACCTCGAGATCTATGCCGGGGATGGACCGCGCCAGGCTGGCCAAACCGCCCGCCAAGCCGAGGTCGTCGAGCACCGGTGGCCGCAGCCCGCTGATCGCGGCGCGGGCCTCCTGCAGGGTCAGGTCGACCAGTTCCCGTGCCTTGTCGAGTTGTTCGGCCAGCGCGCGGGGATCGTCGACGGCGCGGGCCGCGGCGTCCAGCCGGTAGGACAGCGTCACCAGCCGCTGCGAGATGCCGTCGTGGATGTCGCCCGCGAGCCGGCGCCGCTCGATCTCCTGCGCCTCGATGACCTGCTCGACGAAATTCTCGTGGGCCCGCTCGCGGGCCACCAGCTGCCGGTGTAGGCGGGCCTGGTGCAGCGCACCGGCGATGAGCCGGCCGATCACGACCAGCAGTTCCACGTCGCGTTCGCCGAACTCCCGGCGGTTGACGGTGTGCACGTTGAGCACGCCCACCAAGCCGCCCGGATCGGTCTCCATCGGCACAGACACCATCGACGTGAAATCCCGTCCGCGCAGCGTTTCGAACGGCAGGTAGCGCGGATCGGCCTCCTTGTCGTGGCTGATCACCACGGGCTCGCGATGGCTGGCCACCCACCCCGAGATGCCCTGGCCGAGCGGTAGCCGGATCTTGCCGACCTCGGCGTCGAAGGGTGGGGTCGCGCCGGCCAGCGTCAGGGCTCGGTCGGAGTCGTCGAGCACGTGCACGAAGCACACGTCGGTCGCGGTGGCCGCGGTGATCATCCGCGCCGCCGCAGCCGCGAGGTGCTCGACGCCGGGGCCGCTGGAGGTGGCCTGGATGAGCTCCCGCAGCAACGCCAACTCGCGGTCGGCGGTGAGCACCATGGGGCCGAATTCACTGCTCATTGGTAGATGCCTTCGCGTAGGGCGGTGGCGACGGCGCCTGCGCGGTCACTGACGCCAAGCTTGCGGTAGATGGACCGCAGATGGGTCTTGACGGTTTCCTCGCCGATCACCAACTTGGTGGCGATACCGCGGTTGGACAACCCCGCCACCACGAACGACAGGATCTCGCTCTCCCGCTGCGTGAGGCCCTGCCGAACCCCCGGCCAGAACTCGTCGCGTTGCAGTCGCGCGGCCGTGTCGGCGGCGCGGGCGGCCATGCCGGGATCGATCGCGGTGGCGCCACCGTGGGCGAATTCGATCTGGCGGACCAACTCGTCGCTGCTGATGCTCTTGAGTAGGTAACCCGAGGCGCCGACTCGCAATGCCTGGAACAGGTACTGCTCGTCGTCGTACACGCTCAGCATCACCACTTTGCGGTCCGGATCGCGTTCCCGCAGGTCGCGGCACAGATCCAGGCCGCTGGAGCCTTGCATGCGGACGTCGCACAGCACGATGTCGGGATTCAGCTCGGCGACCACGCTGAGCGCTCGCTCAGCGCCGATCGCATGGCCGACCACCAGAACCCGGTCTTCGAACGCGGCGAGCATGGCCTTGAGACCCTCGATGACCATTTCGTGGTCATCGACCAGCACAAGGCGCACTGGGCTGGAGGGCGCCATGGCATCACCCTATGCGTGCGCACTTGCGCGGAGCAGATCCGGCCACACCTTCCGCAGACGAAGTTCGCATGCCCAATCACCCCTAGGGGGGAGGCGCCGGTCCTGTGATGTGGGCCACTCTCATGTGGTGTCCTCACCTCAGGAGAAAACATGGCGTGCCGGGCGGTTCTGGTGGGACTGTCCCGAGCCGACTGATGCAGGAGGGTTCCCGCTGCGTGCGGTGATCTTCGATCTCGACGCGCTGTCAGACCTGGATGTCGACGGTCACCGGGTCGTGTTCAACGCGGCATTCGCTGCGCACGGCCTGTCCCTGGACTGGAGCGTGGCGCGCTATCGGCAACTGTTGGCGCTGCACGACGAACGTCAGCGGGTCGCAGCGGAGCTCCGCAAGCGCTGCGTGGGGCCGGAATGCGACGTGCTCACCGAGGTGCTCGCCGACGAGATCTGCGCCACCAAGGACATGATGTTCGACGAGATGATTCTCGACGCGGGCCTGACTCCGCGCGCCGGTCTCCACGACCTGGTCATGGACGCCTTCGCCGCCGACGTGCCGGTAGGCGTGGTGTCCAGCGGTAGGCGCCGCTGGGTCGAGCCGCTGGTGCGCCAGCTGGTAGGCGAAGGCCTGGTGGAAACCGTGGTCACCGGTGACGACGTCACCTCCTCGATGCACGGCGCCGCCCACCAGCATGCCCTGGCTGAGCTCGGGGTGTCGGCCCATGACGCGCTGGCTGTCGCCGGGTCGAGCACCGGACTGCGGGCCGCGAACGCAGCTGGGCTGGCCAGCGTGCTCATCGGCGCCGAGCCGGGCACGGCTCTCCCGGCAGTCGCGGTACGCCCGGATTACACAGGCATGGACGACGCGCTGCGGCTGGCTACCTGCCGACGCCTGCACGCGTCGTGGTGGGCGCAACACAGCCCGTCGGCCGCTTAGGAGCGCTCAGCCGCGCAGTGTCTCGATCACCGCGCTGAAGTCCAAGTCGGCATGGTCGACGGCGAACTTGGCATAGATCTCCGCGGCATGGGTGCCCAGGGGCGCCGACGAACCCGTCGACTTCACGGCCGCCATCGCCAGGCCGAGGTCCTTGTTCATCAAGGCCGTGGCGAACCCCGGCTTGAAGTCGTTGTTGGCCGGGGACGTCGGAACAGGCCCGGGCACCGGGCAATTGGTGTGCACGGCCCAGCAGTTGCCCGTCGCACCCGTGATGACGTCGAACAAGGACTGCTTGTCCAGGCCGAGCTTCTCGGCCAGTACGAATGCCTCACCGACGGCGATCTGCTGCACCGCCAGCACCATGTTGTTGCACACCTTGGCGGCCTGGCCCGCGCCCGCGGCACCGCAGTGAATGATCTTGCCCGCCATGGGTTCCAGCACCGGACGGGCCGCGTCGACAGCGTCATCGGGGCCACCGACCATGAACGCCAGGGTCCCGGCCACGGCACCCTTGACGCCGCCGGACACCGGGGCGTCGAGCTGACCGAAACCATGCTCACCGGCCAGTTTGTGGACCTCACGGGCATCGTCGACGGAGATCGTGGAACTGTCGATGAACAGTGCGCCTGCCGCCGCGGCGGGCAGCACCTCGGCGTAGCAGTTCTTCACCTGCGCGCCGCTGGCCAACATGGTGATCACCACGTCGGCACCAGCCACGGCCTCGGGCCCACTGCCGAACATGGTGACGCCGTTGGCCTTTGCTGCTTCCTGCGCCGCTGGGGCGGGGTCGAATCCGTGCACGGTGTGCCCGGCGGTCACCAGGTTGGCAGCCATCGGGCCGCCCATGTGACCGAGACCCAGGAAAGCGATTGTGCTCACGTGCAACTCCTATCCCACGCGGGCTCTGCCCGCTTATGCTGACGTGCGGGCTCGGCCCGCGGTCGCGCGCCCGATCACTACGCGCATGATTTCGTTGGTTCCTTCAAGGATGCGGTGCACCCGTAGATCGCGGACGATCTTCTCCAAGCCGTACTCGCGAAGATAGCCGTAGCCGCCGTGCAGTTGCAGGGCCTGATCGGCCACCTCGAAGCAGGTGTCGGTGACGTAGCGTTTGGCCATCGCGCACAACGTCACCTTGTCGGGGTGGTTGGCGTCCAGCGCGGAGGCCGCCCGCCACAACATGTTTCGCGACGTCTCCAGTCCCGTGGCCATGTCGGCCAGCGTGAACCGGATGGTGGGCTCGTCGAGCAGGGCGCCGCCGAATGCCTGTCGGTCGGCAAGATAGGCCACCGCCTTCTCGTGCGCGGCCTGCGCCCCGCCGAGCGAACACGCGGCGATGTTGATGCGCCCACCGTTGAGCCCGTTCATCGCGATGCCGAACCCCGTGCCCTCGGTGCCGCCGAGCAGCGCATCGGCGGGCACCCGAACACCGTCGAAGATCACCTGCGCCGTGGGCTGGGCGTTCCAGCCCATCTTCTGCTCCTGGGCACCGAAACTCAGCCCGGGCGTGTCCTTTTCGACCACGAACGCGGATATGCCCCGCGGTCCCTCCGCGCCAGTTCTGGCCATCACCACGTAGACATCAGAGCTGCCCGCGCCGGAGATGAACTGCTTGTCGCCGTCGAGTACCCAGTCGTCCCCGTCGCGGACGGCCCTCGTGCGCAGGGCCGCGGCGTCCGATCCGGCGCCCGGTTCGGTCAGGCAGTAGCTCGCGATGGCGTCCATCGATGCCAGTCGCGGCACCCAGGTCTTGCGCTGCTCCTCGGTGCCGAAGCTGTCCACCATCCACGCGCACATGTTGTGGATGGACAGAAATGCCGCGATGGCCGGGTCGGCGGCCGCGAGCTGCTCGAAGATGCGCACGGCATCCAGTCGCCGCAGCCCGCTGCCGCCCGCGTCCTCCTGGCAGTAGATCGCCGCCATACCGAGTTCAGCCGCCTCGCGCAGCACGTCGACGGGGAAGTGGTGTTTCTCATCCCACTCCAACGCGTATGGCGCGATGCGCTTTTCGGCGAACGCGGCCGCCGTCTCGGCGATCACGCGTTCGTCGTCATCCAGTTCGTAGAGATCCACGGTGGGTCTACTTCATGGTGGGGATGACGAACTCTGCGCCATCCTTGATGCCCGACGGCCACCGTTCGGTGACGGTCTTGACCTTGGTGTAGAACTGGATCGACGCGGGACCGTGCTGGTTGAGATCGCCGAAGCCGGACCGCTTCCAGCCACCGAAGGTGTGATACGCCACCGGAACCGGGATCGGGACGTTGACGCCGACCATGCCGACCTGGACCCGGGACACGAAGTCGCGGGCGGCATCGCCGTCGCGGGTGAAGATCGCCACGCCGTTGCCGTACTCGTGCTCGGTCGGCAGCCGCAAGGCTTCTTCGTAGTCGTGTGCCCGCACGATGCACAGCACCGGGCCGAAGATCTCGTCGGTGTAGATCGACATGTCGGGAGTGACGTGGTCGAACAGGGTGGGGCCGATGAAGTAGCCGCCCTCCAGGCTCACATCGCCGAAAGTCAGCTCGTCACTGGTTCGTTCGCGGCCGTCGACCACCAACTCGGCGCCGGCGTCGACGCCCTGGCCGATGTAGTCCTTGACCCGGTTGAGCGCGGCCTCGGTGACCAGCGGACCGTAGTCGGCCTTGGGATCGAGGCTGTGGCCCACCCGCAGCTGGTTGACCCGCTCGACGAGGCGCGCGCGCAGCCGGTTCGCGGTGTCCTCGCCCACCGGGACGGCGACGCTGATCGCCATGCAGCGCTCGCCGGCACTGCCGTAGCCTGCCCCGATCAATGCGTCGACGGCCTGGTCGAGGTCGGCGTCGGGCATGACGATCATGTGGTTCTTGGCGCCACCGAAGCATTGGGCGCGCTTGGCGTGTGCGGCCGCGGTGGAGTAGATGTACTGCGCGATGTCGGAGCTGCCGACGAACCCGACGGCCTGGATGTCCGGGTGCGTCAGGATCGCGTCGACGGCTTCCTTGTCGCCCTGGATCACCTGGAACACGCCTGCGGGCAGGCCCGCTTCGATGAACAATTCGGCCAGGCGCAGCGGTACCGAGGGATCGCGTTCAGAAGGCTTGAGAATGAACGCGTTTCCGCATGCCAGCGCGGGGCCGGCCTTCCACAGCGGGATCATCGCGGGGAAGTTGAACGGGGTGATGCCGGCGACCACGCCGAGCGGCTGACGGATCGAGTACACGTCGATGCCGGTGCCCGCACCCTCGGTGAACTCGCCCTTGAGCAGGTGCGGGATGCCCACCGCGAACTCGATCACCTCGATGCCGCGCTGGATGTCGCCCAGCGAGTCGGCGACGGTCTTGCCGTGCTCGAGGGACAGCAGCTCGGCCAGTTCGTCGGCATTCTGGTTGACCAGGTCGATGAAGCGCATCAGCACGCGGGCCCGGCGCTGGGGGTTGAAGGCGGCCCACGTCTTCTGGGCCTCGACCGCGACGGCGACGGCGGCGTCGACATCAGCCGCGGAAGCCATCAGGACCTGGGCCTGGACCTCGCCGGTGCTGGGATTGAGCACATCGGCGGTGCGGGTCGACCCGGCCGCGGTCCGCTCGCCGTTGATGAAGTGGGGAATCTGTGTAGTCATGACGTCCGTCCAAGGATTGTGCGCAATGGTGGCAACTCGGGCCGCACCCGAGATACTTGCATATCCTAGTAATTGGTCGTGTGGTTTGGCAAGGGTCGGTACCGCAAGGGTTCTGATGCTTCAGCGCATGCTCGCCGCGCCCGAAAGCGTCGTCAGCCGGAGACCATCCACGGGCTGACGCCGTGCTCGTCGAACCACGCCTGCTCGGCGGGGCGGACGGCCGCCAGCAGTCGGGAGTGCAGGGCCGCGCCGCGCTTGCTGAGGTTGACGCGGACCTTGCGCCGATCGTCGGCATCGACCTCCCGGAACACCGCGGCGCGGGCGACGAGCCGGTCCACCACGCGGGTCAGCGTCGGGGCGGCCGTCAGCGTCTGCGCGCGCAGCTCGGCCATCGTCAGCCCGGGCGAGGCGCCCAGCGCTTCGAGCACCAGCCAGTCGTCGAGCGTCAGGTCCTCGCCTGCGAGTTCACGCTCGATGACCGCGCTGATCATGCGGGCTACCCGCACGACGTCACTGCCGGACGGTGTGACCGGGTCGCCAGGTGGGAGCATGTCTGTCACAGGCCGACCTCCCAACTGACGATTGCCTCGCGCCGCCGACGCGAGGATACTTCCAAGTGGAATGATTCTAGCTGATCGCCTCGCCTGCCGGCCCATTTGCTCCTCGCACCCGGCACCGTCGAAGGGAACGCGCGGGTGAGCATAGGCGTGCGTACGCGGGGCCGCGACGCCGAATGGCGGTTGGGAATGGTGGTGCCGCTGCAAGGGCCCGCGGGTCTGTTCGGCCCGTCCTGCGAAGCCGTCGGCGAGCTGGTGGCGCACGACCTCAACGCCGCAGGCGGTGTCCTCGGCCGCCAGGTGCGCATCGAAGTGGTCGACGGCGGCGCGCACCCTGCGGCCGTGGCCGCCGACGTCAAACGGCTGATCGACGAGGACCGCATCGACGCGGTCAGCGGCTGGCATATCTCGTCGGTGCGTAACGCGCTCGCGCCGGTCGTCGTCGGGCGGGTGCCCTACTCGTATCCCGCGCTCTACGAGGGCGGCGAGAGGCGACGCGGAATCTATTGCTGCGGTGAGACTCCCGATCAGCAGATCGCGCCAGCGCTGCGATGGATGCGCGACAACCTCGGCATCCGCAAATGGTTCGTCGTGGGGGACGACTATGTCTGGCCGCGCACCTCGCTGGCCGAGGTCCGCAGGTACGTCCGGGCATTGTCACTCGATCTGGTCGGGGGCTCGTTCGTGGCACTCGGGCACGGGGACATCGACCGGCTCGTCGACAAGGTCGCGCAGTCGCGGTGTGACGCCGTGCTGATGCTGCTCGTCGGCCAGGATGCCGTCGAGTTCAACCGGACGTTCGCGCGGCGCGGCCTGCAGGACGAGAAGCTCCGGTTCAGCCCGCTCATGGACGAGAACATGCTCATCGCCAGCGGTCACGATGCCACGCGGGGACTGTTCGTGGCGGCCTCGTACTTCCGCTCGATGGTCGGCCGCAATTCGATGGAGCTGCTGGACCGCTACCTCGACGTCAACGGGTCGAGCGCTCCCGCGCTGGGCAGTGCGGCCGAATCCTGTTATGAGGGAGCCTATTTCCTGGCCGAGATGATCCGCCGGGCCGGGGATCCGCTTGACATCGACGCCGTAGCGGACGGCGTCGCCTATGAGAGTCCACGCGGCACCGTGGAATTTCTGGAGCACCGCACAAGCCAGCCGGTGCACCTCGCCGTGGCGTCCGGTGTCGATTTCGAGATCGTCACGACACTTCCCGGCAGTCTGACCGACTGACAGGCCTGCCGCCTGTTGACACTGTGGCGCCCGTCACTTATTTTCAAATAGATCTATTCCATTTGGAAGTAACTGGGAGGTGTTCCGGTGGGCAGCGTCGGTCTCCTTTACGTAGGGGCAGTGCTTTTCGTCAACGGTCTGATGCTGCTGGACATCGTCCCGGCGCGTTCAGCCGCCGTGTTGAACCTCTTCGTCGGCGCCATGCAGTGCGTGCTGCCGACCATCATGCTCGTGCTGGCCGACGGCGACGCCGCGGCGATCCTGGCGGCGTCGGGTCTCTACCTCTTCGGGTTCACCTACCTCTACGTCGGGATCGTCAACCTGGCCGGCCTGGAACCTGAAGGCATCGGCTGGTTTTCGCTGTTCGTTGCCGGTGGCGCCGTCGTCTACGCCGTGCTGTCGTTCACCGTGGTGCACGATCCGGTGTTCGGCGTCATCTGGCTGAGCTGGTCCGTGCTGTGGCTGCTGTTTTTCCTGGTGCTCGGCCTGCATCGCGATCAGCTGACGCGGTTCACCGGATGGGCGGTGGTGCTGTTGAGCCAGCCGACCTGCACGCTGCCCGCATTCCTGATGCTCAGCGGCACCTACCGCACCTCACCGGGCATCGCGGCCATCTGGGCACTGGGATTCGTTGCCCTGTTCATCGCCGCCAAGGCACTCAGTACACGCCGTTCACACCGATCACACACCGCCGCAACAGAACCCGTCTACAGCTGATCGAACAACCAACGACAAGGAGTAAGTCATGAGGCACGGAGACATTTCATCGAGCAACGACACCGTCGGCGTCGCGGTCGTCAACTACAAGATGCCCCGGTTGCACACCCGGGCCGACGTCCTCGACAACTGCCGCAAGATCGCCGACATGCTCATCGGTATGAAGTCGGGGCTCCCGGGCATGGATCTCGTTGTGTTCCCTGAGTATTCGACCCAGGGAATCATGTACGACGAGCGGGAGATGTACGATACCGCCGCGACCATCCCCGGCGAGGAGACCGCCATCTTCTCAGCCGCGTGCCGGGAGGCGGGCACGTGGGGCGTCTTCTCGATCACCGGCGAACGACACGAAGACCACCCGAACAAGCCGCCCTACAACACCCTCGTGCTGATCGACGACAAAGGCGACATCGTCCAGAAGTACCGCAAGATCCTGCCGTGGTGCCCGATCGAAGGCTGGTATCCCGGTGACACCACATATGTCACCGACGGGCCCAAGGGTCTCAAGATTTCCCTGATCATCTGTGACGACGGGAATTACCCGGAGATCTGGCGTGACTGCGCGATGAAGGGCGCCGAGCTCATCGTGCGGTGCCAGGGCTACATGTACCCCGCCAAGGATCAGCAGGTGCTGATGGCCAAAGCGATGGCGTGGGCCAACAATTGCTATGTGGCCGTTGCCAATGCGGCGGGCTTCGACGGCGTCTACTCGTACTTCGGCCATTCGGCCATCATCGGATTCGACGGGCGCACCCTCGGCGAGACCGGCGAGGAGGAGTACGGGATCCAGTACGCGCAGTTGTCGTTGTCGGCGATCCGCGACGCCCGGGAGAACGACCAGTCGCAGAACCATCTGTTCAAACTGCTCCACCGCGGCTACTCGGGGGTGCATGCCGCGGGCGACGGCGACAAGGGCGTCGCCGACTGCCCGTTCGAGTTCTACAAGCTGTGGGTCACCGACGCGCAGAAAGCCCAGGAGCGGGTCGAGTCGATCACCAGAAGCACGGTCGGCGTGGCGGATTGCCGGGTCGGCTCCCTGCCCGTCGAGCAGACCGCCGAAGCCTGAGAGACGACGCATTGCCGTTCCTCACCGATATGTATCACGAGCAGAACCGCAATTCTGCTCAGGTGGCCGATGAGCCTGCCGGTGCCGAGGCAGCGGATGGTTTTGACCCCAAAGCGCTTTCACGACGGCTGAACGCCGCCATCCTGGGGCAGGCGCACGCCGTGGACGCTGTGGTCCGCGCGGTGTCCATCGCTCATGTCGGCGTGGCCGATCCCGGTCGTCCCCTGTCCAGCGTGCTGCTGGTGGGGCCGACCGGGGTTGGCAAGACCGAACTGGTCCGCCAGGTCGCCGCGGCGCTGCGGACAGGACCCGACGACCTGTGTCGCATCGACATGAGCGCTCTGGCGCAGGAGCATTACGCCGCATCGCTCTCGGGTGCGCCGCCCGGCTACGCGGGCAGCAAAGAGTCCTTCACGCTCTTCGACAAGGCCAAGATCGAAGGCGGGCCGTACATGCCCGGAATCGTGCTGTTCGACGAGGTCGAAAAGGCCGATGCCAGCGTCCTGCGGGCGCTGCTGCACGTGCTGGACACCGGCGAGCTGCGCTTGGCCAACGGGCAGCAGAAGATCTCGTTCCGCAACAGCTACATATTCCTGACCTCCAATCTTGGATCGCTGGAAGTCGCTGTGCGGCAACGGGATAAGCGAAAGAGGCGGTGGTGGCCTGCACGCGGGGTGAAGTCGCATCAGGCCGTCGTGCGCGAGGCGGTCGAGGAATTCTTCGACCCCGAGTTCTTCAACCGCATCGACGAAACCGTGGTATTCGACGCATTCGACGACACCACCGCCGAACGCGTGACGCGCAAGGAGATCGGCGACCTGGTGCGGCGGCTGAAAGCCCGTGATGTCGACCTCGACGTCGACGACAGCGTGGTGGACTTCGTGCAGCGCAGGGGATTCGACCCGGTCTACGGGGCCCGCGGTCTGCGTCGGACCATCCGCACCGAGCTCACTGAACCGGTCGCGTGGGCGGTTCTCACGGCCGCGCGAAAACCCGTCACCCTCAAGGCGCGGGTGCACGATGGCGAGCTGACCGTCACCTGATCCCGGCGAGCAGTCACTGCGGTACCGGAAACGCGGCGTGTCGCGTACCGGAGTGTCTGCTCGCGCTAAAAAGGTGACCTAACCGAGCGGTTCGGCCGGTCCGGCGTGCGCTGTGCGGACTGCGCCGACGCTCGCGACGGTCACCAGCACAACCCCGACATAGCCGAGCACACCGATCTGCTGGCCCAGCACGACGAGCCCGGCCAAGGCCGCGGTGACCGGTGACAGACAGGTGAGCACGGCGAACGCGGCGGGGGACAACCGGCGCAGGGATATCAGCTCCAACGAGTACGGGATCACCGAGGACATCACGCCGACGGCAAGGCCCACGCCGAGTACGTGCCAGTGCAGCGCGTCGGACAGGTTCACGGCCGCGATCGCAAAGGGCGCGACGGCGATTGCCCCCATGGCCGTGGCGATGGCCAGTCCGTCGACGCGGCGGAACTCGGCCGCAGTGCGCGCCGACGCCAGGATGTAACCCGCCCAGGCGACGCCTGCGGCAGCGGCGAAGACGAATCCCATCGGGTCGTAGTGGCCGCCGCCACCGTGCGGGAGGCCCAGCAGCCCGACGCCGGCGAACGCCAGCACGGCCCACAACCAGGCGATGCGCCGCGTACTCGTCACGACCGAAAGGATCAGGGGTCCAAGCGCTTCCACGGTCACCGCGACGCCGAGTGGGATCCGGTCGATCGCCAGGTAGAAGCAGAAGTTCATCACGGCCAGCGTCGTCGCCAACGCGGTCGCCGAACCCCAGGCGCGTCGCGTCAGGCCGCGGATCGACGGGCGCACCACCGCGCCCAAGATGACGCCTGCGACCGCGAACCGGGCGAACAACGCGCCCACGACGCCCAGCGCGGCGAACAGGCCGACGGCGAACGCGGCGCCGACCTCCTGGCTGATCGCGGCGATCACCACCAACGATGCGGCGCCCAGCGGGGCTCGCGAATTGGCGCTCACACCGTGACCGGCAGCTGGGCCCCGGTGGCCAGCTCGGCGTAACCGCGCATGAGCCGCAGCGCCGTCGAACGCGTGATCTCGGGATCACGCGCCACGATGCGGTAGCCGAGATAGTCCTCCATCGCCATCAGGGTCATCGCGGCATCGCGGGCGGGGGAGCCCAGTCGGAATACGCCCGAACCGACACCGGCTTCGAGGATGCGCGTGTAGAGGTCCACCTGCCGGTGATAGATGTGCTGCACGTCGCGGCGCTGGTCGAGTTCGAACCCGGCAGCCAACACGGCCCGCCAGATCGCGCGCCACTCGGCGTCCTCCGGGCCGGTCGGCAGGCCCGCGGCGATGGTCAACGCGAGCTGCTCCCGCACGTCGTCGGTGCTTTCGACGACCGCGAGACGTTCGTCGTAGAAGCGGGAATCGGAGCGTTGAGCGAGCTCGGAGAGCAGTTGATCCATCTCCTTGAAGTAGTAGCGCACCGCGTTGGCGGTGAGCCCGAGCTCCGCGGCGACGTCGGCGATCCGCAAGGTGGCCAGGTCGTGACGTTCGATCAGCGCAATGGCGGCGTCGAGGATTTCCTCGCGTCGCTCTGCTTGTCGATTGGGCCGTGCCACAGGTTCATCCTTACCCGATTTCGTGGTTCCTCTTGCGCAAGCCGCCGCAGAAGCACATTATTTTCCAAACGTGAAAAGAACTACGGGCCTCCGGAGGTTGAATGTCTGATCACCCCATCTACCCCGAGAAGTCCTGGTCCTCGCCGCCACGCGCTCGCGACCTGGGCATCGCCGTCGGCGATCACCCCACCGGCCCGTACAACGCCATCACCGACGTCCCCGGCGTGCGCGTCGGGCACACAACGATTCAGCCGTCACCCGAGGTCAACACCGGTGTGACGGTCGTCGTCCCGCACGCTGGCATCTGGGAGGAACCCGTCTTCGCCGGGACCCACCGGCTCAACGGCAGCGGTGAGCTCACCGGCCTGGAATGGGTACGCGAATCCGGCGAGCTCACCACCGCAGTCGCCCTCACCAACACCCACAGCGTCGGCGTGGTCCGCGACGCGCTGGTCGACGCGCAGGTGCAGGCCCGCGGTGACGGCCTGTACTGGTCACTGCCAGTGGTGGGCGAGACCTACGACGGGCTGCTCAACGACATCAACGGCCATCACGTGCGGGCCGAACACGTCCACGCCGCGCTGGCCACGGCCTCCGACGGCCCGGTCGCCGAGGGTAACGTCGGCGGCGGCACCGGCATGATCTGCCACGGGTTCAAGGGCGGCATCGGCACCGCATCGCGCATCACCGACACCGCCGCGGGCCGCTACACCGTGGGCGTGCTGGTGCAGGCCAACCACGGCCGTCGGGAACGGTTGCGGGTCAACGGCATTGCGGTGGGAGAGGTGATCGGACCTGACCGCGTGCCCCTGCCCGAGATGCCGCTGGCGTACGCGCCGGGGTCGGGTTCGATCATCGTCGTCGTCGCGACCGACGCGCCGCTGCTGCCGCACCAGTGCACGCGGCTGGCTCAGCGTTCCTCGCTCGCAGTCGGCAGGCTCGGCGGAACCGGGGAGCAGTACAGCGGTGACCTGATGCTGGCCTTCGCCACCGGCAACCGCGGTATCCCGCCGTACGCCTGGGACGAGGATCCCGAGACCGACCACCCTGAAATCGGGCTGCGCATGGTGGCCCCACAACTGATGACCCGGCTGTTCGATCTGGTGATCGAGGCCACCGAAGAGGCCATCCTCAACTGTCTCGTCGCCGCGGACACCCTCAGCGGGCGCGGCGGCCGTACCGCACATGCATTGGACCACAATATGTTTCGTCACGCACTTCTTCTGGAGGGGCAATGAGTACCAGCACTGAAACCACCGCAGATCGCCGGCTGCACGGGAAACTCGGACCGGTCGGAGTGGTGTTCATGGTGGTCGCGGCCGCCGCCCCGCTCACCGTCATCGGTGGCAACATGCCGCTGGCTATGGGACTCGGCAACGGCGCAGGCGCGCCGGTCGGATTCCTCATCGCCGCAGCGGTTCTGCTGGTGTTCAGCGTCGGCTTCGTGGCGATGACACCGTACGTGCCCGAGGCCGGAGCCTTCTTTTCATATGTCACGCTGGGGCTGGGAAACCGGCCGGGCAGCGGCATCGCCGCCGTCGCGCTGATCGCCTACACCGCGATCCAGGTCGGCATTTACGGCTACATCGGCTGGGCCATCGGCGACACCGTGCGGTTCTACGGGGGACCGCAAATACCCTGGCCTGCTTACTCATTCGTGATACTGGCGATCGTGGCGCTGCTCGGGTACCGGCATATCGACCTCAGCGCCAAGGTGCTCGGCGTCGCGCTGGTGCTGGAGATCAGCGTGGTCGTGGTGCTGGATCTGGTGATCGTCGCCAAGCCGGGGCCAGCCGGGGTGACGTTCGCATCGTTCACCCCCGGGGTGTTCACTCACGGAGCGCTGGGTATCGCAGTGCTGTTCGCGCTGACAGGATTCATCGGTTTCGAGGCGACCGCGGTGTTTCGCGACGAGGCCCGCAACCCCGAACGCACCATTCCCCGGGCCACCTATGCGGCGGTGCTGCTGATCGGCGGCTTCTACGCGATCACCTGCTGGGCGTTCGTCGTCGCGATCGGTCCCGATCAGGTCACCGAGACCGCCCAGCGCACCCTGGCCGGTGATGCCAACATGTTGCTGGACACCACCGACGCCAACCTCGGGCGGGTCGGCCGCGACATCGTCAACGTGCTGTTGCTGACCAGCCTGTTCGCCTGCGTGCTGTCCTTCCACAATGTGATCGCCCGCTACCAGTTCGCGCTGGCCCGAAAAGGGTTGTTGCCCAACCGGTTGGCGACCGTGCACTCGTCGCACGGCTCGCCCGCGGTGTCCTCGGTGGTGCAGACCGTCACGGCCGCGGTCATCGTCGGGATCCTCGCCGTGCTCGGGGTCGACCCGCTGGTCGGGGTGTTCGGCTCGATGGCCGGTGTGGCGACCGTCGGGATGGTGCTGCTGATGCTCACCACCTCGGTGGCGGTACTGGTCTACTTCGCCCGCCACCGCTCCGACGCAGCGGGGCGCACCTGGCAGACACGCATCGCGCCGGCCCTGGCGTGTGCGGGCCTACTGGGCAGCCTGTGGTTGGTCCTGACGAATTTCACCCTCGTCACCGGCGGCAGCGCGACGCTCAGCGCCATTCTCGCGGCGATCCCATTCGTCGGCCTCGTGGGTGGGGCGGTGCTGCGACGCACCTAGGACTCGCTGCGTAATTCCTCGACGAAAGCGCGGGTTTCCTCCCACGTCGGCAACAGGCCCGCGGCGCGCACCTCTTCGAGAGTGGGCGCCGCGGCGTCGCGCTCGGAGATCACCAGCTCGTGGCCCTCCGGCCAGTCGATGCCGAGATCGGTGGCCAGGATGGTGTGCTCCCGCTCCGGGGCATACGGTGCCGAGCACAGGTACATCACGGTCGAATCATCTTCCAGCGCAAGGAAAGCGTGGCCCAGGCCCTCGGACAGATAGATCGAGCGGCGGTCACGGTCGTCGAGCAGCACCGCGTCCCACTGACCGTAGGTGGGGGAGCCGACGCGAATGTCCACCACGACGTCGAACACCGAACCACGCACGCACGTCACGTATTTGGCCTGGCTCGGCGGCAGCTCCGCGAAATGCACCCCGCGCAGCACCCCGGCCGCCGACACCGAACAGTTGGCCTGGCGCAGATCGAACTTGTGGCCGGCGAAACCGGTGAAGCCCGAGTCGGTGAACCACTCGAAGAACATCCCGCGGGAATCGCCGTGCAGTTTGGGGGTGAGCTCCCACGCCCCGGGGACCTTGAGTTCCCGTGCGGTCACTGGCCGCGCTCCTGGTAGTTCGCCTCGACCTGTTCTTTGAGTGGGCCCCACCACGATTCGTTGGCGCGGTACCAGTCGATGGTGTTGCGCAAACCGTCCTCGAAGTCGGTGTGCACGGGTTTCCACCCCAGCTCGTCGGTGAGTGTCGACGGGTCGATCGCGTACCGCAGATCGTGCCCTGCGCGATCGGTGACGTGGTCGAAATCGTCGGGGTCACGGCCCATCAACCGCAGCAGCGTGCGCATCACGGTCAGGTTGTTCTGCTCGCACTGCGCGCCGATCAGGTACGTCTGACCCGCCTTGCCGTCGGCCAGGATCCGGCGCACCGCGGCGTTGTGATCGTCGACGTGGATCCAGTCGCGGACATTGGCGCCCGCGCCGTACAGCTTGGGCCGCCTGCCGGTGAGCACGTTGGTGATCTGGCGCGGGATGAACTTCTCCACGTGCTGGTACGGGCCGTAGTTGTTGGAGCAGTTCGACAGCGTCGCCCGGACGCCGTACGACCGCACCCAGGCGCGGACCAGCAGGTCGGCGGCCGCCTTGGTCGACGAGTAGGGGCTCGACGGGTTGTACGGCGTGTTCTCGGTGAACCGCGCCGGATCGTCGAGGGGCAGGTCGCCGTACACCTCGTCGGTGGAGATGTGGTGCAGCCGAACCCCGTGCCGCCGCACCGCCTCCAGCACCGTGAAGGTGCCGACGACGTTGGACTGCACGAACGGCGCCGGATCGGCCAGTGCGTTGTCGACATGGGTCTCGGCGGCGAAGTGCACCACGGCGTCGGCGTCGGCCGTCAGGCTCGACACCAACGCCGCGTCGCACACGTCGCCCTCGACCAAGCGGATCCGGTCGGCCACCGGGGCCAGCGACTCCCGACTGCCTGCATAGGTGAGGGCGTCGAGCACCGTCACTGACGCGCCGTCGCGGACGGCGTCCTGCACGAAATTCGCACCGATGAACCCGGCACCCCCGGTGACCAGCAACCGCATGGGTCAACTCTAACGGGCTGGCCGAGTCAGCCTTTCAGGCCCAGCGGGCCGGCCAGCTCCGTCAGCGTCGGCAGCAGCTTGTCCCATCCACCGAGCACCTGGATCGCCACGTGGTCGGCGCCCGCATCGAGGTGTTGCCGCAAACGCTCCGCAACGTCATCAGGCGTGCCGTGAGCGACGACCGCATCGATCAGACGGTTGCTGCCGGGCTTGGCGATGTCATCCTCGCTGAATCCCAACCGTCGCCAGTTGTTCAGGTAGTTGCTGAGATTCAGATAGAAATCGACGGTCTCCCGGCCGACAACGCGGGCCGCCTCCGCCTGCTGCTCCGATCCGTCGGTCAACACCACCTTGTGCTCGGGTGCGAGAAACACGCCAGGACAGATGAGCTCGCGGGCCTGTGCGGTGTGCTCAGGCGTCGTCAGGTACGGATGCGCGCCCGCGCTGCGTTCGGCGGCCAGCTTCAGCACCTTGGGGCCCAGCGCGGCCACGACCCGGCGCTCCTTCGGCACCCCCAGTTCGTCGAGCGCGTCGAGGTACTCGACGAGCACGTCGTAGGGCTTGCGGTACTCCTGCGTGTGCTCGGGATGGCCGATGCCGATGCCGAGGATGAATCGGCCGGGGTGTGCCGCCTCGATGCGGTGATAGGACTCGGCCACCTGGGCCGCCGGGGCCGTCCATACATTGACGATGCCCGTGGCCACCTGCAGCGTGTCGGTCGCCGCCAGGATCGGTTCGACGAACGCCAGATCAGCGGCAGGCGAACCACCAGGCCAGATGGCGCCATAGCCCAGCTTCTCGATCTCGGCGGCCTGTTCGGGCTTCGGTGCGCCGAACGTCCACACTCCAAAGCGGCCCAGGTTCAAGCTCATTCGCGTCCCTTTCGATTACTTGAGGCCCAGCGGCCCGGCAAGTTCGGCAAGTGCCGGTACCAGTTTGTCGGGCGACGTGAGAACCTGCACGGGCACGTGGTCCGCGCCGGCCGCGCGGTGCTCTTTGAGGCGCGCAGCCACATCGCCGACGGTGCCATGCGCGACGACGGCGTCGATGAACGCATCGCTGCCCGGCTTGGCCAGATCGGCATCGGTGAAGCCCAGTCGCTTGAAGTTGTTGAGGTAGTTGGTCAGGCCGAGATAGATATCGAGGGCCTTGCGGCCGGCCGCGCGGGCCTTTTCGGTGCCCTGTTCGGATCCGTCGGTCAGCACCACCTTGTGCTCCGGCGCGAGAAACGCGTCGGCCCCGATGATCTCGCGGGCCTGCGCGGTGTGCTCGGGAGTGGTCAGGTACGGGTGGGCGCCTGCGGCGCGCTCAGCCGACAACTGCAACACCTTGGGACCGAGCGCGGCGACCACGCGGCGTTGCTTGGGAACTCCGTACTCGTCGAGCTTGTCCAGATAGTCGGTGAGGGCGTCGAGCGGTTTGCGGTATTCGCCGATGGCCTCACGATGTCCGACCCCGATGCCCAGCAGGAACCGGCCCGGATGCGCGGACTCGATGCGGTGGAAGGACTCGGCGACCGGCCCGGCCTCGGCGGTCCAGATGTTGACGATGCCCGTCGCGACCTGCAGGTTGGTGGTCTTCTCCAGGATCGGATCGACCCAGTCCAGCTCGGCAGGCGGAGACCCACCTGCCCAGATCGCCCCGTAGCCGAGCGCTTCGATCTCCTGCAACTGTTCTGCCGACAGTGGCTGGAACTGCGAGTAGTGCCCAAAAACGCCGAAACTACCGAGGTCAGGCTTGGCGCCTGTGATGTCAGTCATGGTCGGGTCAACCCGTCGTCGCCCGACCGCTATTCCGAAAAACTCGCAGTGATTCTCACCGCTTGTGCGATTACGCCGGCGCGGGCAGGTCTTCGGGGGCGGGTGCCTCCAGCGGCAGCAGCACGATGAACCGGGTGTTCCCCGGTTCGGACTGCACCCGTAGGTCACCGCTGTGCTTTTCGACGACGATCCGCCACGCGAGGTCCAGGCCGAGACCGGTACCCTCACCGAACGGTTTCGTGGTGAAGAACGGCGTAAAGATCCGCTCGATGATGTCGGCGGGGATGCCCGGGCCGTCGTCGCAGATCTCCACGCGGACCAGATCCCCGTCCCGGCCGGTTCGCACCGTCAGCGTGCCTTCACCGTTCATCGCCTGAATCGCGTTGTCGATGATGTTGGTCCACACCTGGTTGAGGTCCCCCGGATAGCAGGCCAGCTCGGGCAGTGACTTGTCCCAGTCCTTGACGAGTCGAACGCCCTTGCCTTCCTTGCCGATCCGGTCGCCGAACATCATCAGCGTGCTGTGCAGCAGCTCGTGCACATCGGCGGTCTGGTACGGCGCGCGGTCCATCTGCGAATACTGCTTGGCGCCTGCCAGCAGCGCCGATATCCGCTTGCTCGCCTCGGCGATCTGATTCATCAGCAATTCGGTCTCGATGGTGTAGCGCAGCCAACCGATCGCGCTCATGAAGGACGCGGTGGCGTCGACGTCCTCGAGGGAGGCTGCGACACTCTCGAACCAGTCGATGTCCAGCCCGGCGTCGACGAACGTCGGTGCGTAATCCCAGGCACTGGTGATTCCGCGGTCCTCGAGCCACTCGCCGATCTGCTCCTCCCGGTCGGAGGCCTCCAGCGCGGTCAGATCCTGCGCCTTGTGTTTGGCGATCTGCTCGGCCACCCGGTCCTGGATGCTGACCAGCTCGCGCAACGCCGCGGGCGGGACATGCCCGTCGCCGAGCATCGCCAGCTTGTGGCGCATCTTGCCGACTCGGTCGCGCAGATCGGCGACCGCGCGCGCGGTCGCCGCGGCGGGATTGTTGAGCTGATGGGTCAGACCGGCCGAAAGTTGGCCCAGCGCAAGGAGTTTCTCCCGCTGGCCGATGATCTGGCGGCGGCGCAGACCACCGACCTTGTGGCCCTCCAGAAGGTGTACCGCCATCGGGAATTCAGTGCGCATGAAATCGGCGTACGCCTGGGCGTCCAGGACGAAAAACCGCGACGGCTTGGTCACCCGAACAGACGCCTCGTATACCGGCTGCTCGCCCGGGATGTACGCCGACCACGCACCGCAGTACACCCCGCGCATCGAGGTGCGGTTGGTCTCGATGTCGATGCCGCCTGACTTCATGGTCATCACGAGTTCGCCCTCGATCATGACGTAGAAGCACGTGGCGGGCTCGCCCTCGGTGCACACCGGGCCCGGCTCAAACGTCGCGATATGACCGTTGGCACACAGGATGTCGAGTTGTTCGTCGCTCAGTGATTCGAACAGGAACAGGGTCCGTAGTTCTTCGCGCACGCAGCCTTCGCCCATCGTTGTCATTTCTTCTCAGGCCTCCGCCAGATAACGGTGCACCAACATCACCGCCATCGACCCTTCGCCGACGGCGGCGGCCACCCGTTTGGCTGACTCGGCACGCACATCACCTGCAACAAACACACCGGGCACACTTGTTTCCAGGTGATGCGGAGGACGTTCCAGCGTCCAGCCGCAGACATCGCGCAGATCCGGGCCGGCCAGGATGAAGCCGTGGTCGTCGCGGGCCACCACACCGTCGAGCCATTCGGTGCGGGGAGTGGCGCCGATGAAGCAGCACATCCGCGTCGAACTCACCTTTTCCCGCTCACCGGTGCGCTTGTCCTCCAGCACGAGCCCGACGAGATGATCGTCCTCGCCGATCGCCTCGACCACCTCCGTACAGGTGCGGACGTGGATATTGGGGGTCTGTTCGATCTGCTGGATCAGGTAGTAGGACATCGAGGCCTCCAGCGACGGCCCGCGCACCAGCAGCGTCACCGACTTGGCCTCGCGCGACATGAACATCGCCGCCTGCCCGGCGGAGTTGGCGCCGCCCACGATGTAGACGTCCTCGCCCTGGCACTCCGAGGCCTGCGAGACCGAGGCGCCGTAGTAGACGCCGCGGCCGACGAAGTTGAGCGGGTTCACCGGATCGTCCCAGCACCCCGGCACCGGCAGCTGCCGATACTCGACAC
Organism: Mycobacterium sp. 852013-50091_SCH5140682; assembly: GCF_001665685.1. Lineage (GTDB taxonomy): Bacteria > Actinomycetota > Actinomycetes > Mycobacteriales > Mycobacteriaceae > Mycobacterium. The sequence continues at coordinate 13,324 of NZ_LZTB01000057.1, read as the reverse complement.
CGGTGGCCAGGATCACCGCACGGGCGCCGATGGTGTCGCCGTCGGCGAAGGTGATGGTGCGCGCGGCCCCGGCGACGTCGAGCGCGGTGGCTTCGCGGGTGGTGATGACCTCGGCGCCGAAGCGCTCGGCCTGCCGGCGAGCCGAGGTGGCCAGCTCGGCCCCCGACACTCCGGTCGGGAAGCCCAGGTAGTTCTCGATGCGGGAGCTGCGTCCCGCCTGGCCGCCCGTCGTGGTGCCCTCGATCAGGACCGTCTTGAGCCCCTCCGATGCGCCGTAGACCGCGGCCGCCAGTCCGGCCGGGCCACCGCCGATGACAGCGAGGTCGTACATCGTCAGCGACGGGCTGGTGGACAGGCCCAGCATGTCCGCCAGTTCACCGTCGGAAGGCTCGACCAGGGTCTGACCGCCCTCGGTGATGACCACGGGAAGCTGTCGACCGTCCAGGCCCGCGGCCTCGAGCAGTTGCCTGCCTTTGGGCTCATCGGACGTGAACGCCCGATACGTGTGCTGGTTACGGGCCAGGAACTGGCGGACCTCCCACGAGCGGGCGCTCCACTGGTGGCCGATCACCTTGGTGTGGGGGATGGCCCGGTCGCCGACGGCGTGCCAGGCCTCCAGCAGCCCGTCGATGACGGGGTAGAGCTTCTCCTCCGGCGGATCCCACGGCTTGAGCAGGTAATGGTCCAGGTCGACGACGTTGATGGCGTCGATGGCCGCGGTGGTGTCGGCGTACGCCGTCAGCAACACGCGGCGGGCCATGGGGTAGAGATCCATGGCCGATTCCAGGAACTCGATACCGCTCATCTGCGGCATCCGGTAGTCGGCCACGAACACTGCGACGGTGTCACCGCGCAGTTTCAGCTCGTGCAGGGTCTCCAGGGCATCCAGACCGGACTCGGCGCGCATGATCCGGTACCGCTCGCCGTAGTGCCGGCGCAGATCGCGCGCGACAGCACGGGAGACGGCGGGATCGTCGTCGACGGTGAGGATCACTGGCTTACGGGGCGCGGGCGCGGGTCCAGTCATATCGCTCCAATTATGCGCCCCGCTGCCAGCGATTTTCTCGGCTAGGTCGCCAACTACTGCTTGAGCGACGTGGCAGCCTCACCGTCGGCTGACGGCGCGGGCCGTGCCGCCCCGTCGTTACGGCCCGCAGCGGGCTGATCACCCTCGATCCGGTTGAGCATGGCAGGCAGGTCGATGCCGGAGGATTTGAGCGCCTCGACGATCTTGGCCACCGCCAGCGGGCTGATTCCGAGGATGCCGCCGACGGCATCCTGAGCGTCGCCCGCGCCGCCGATGATCGACAGCCTGTCGATGTCGCCGAGCGGCCGGGCCGCAGCCTCGGTGGCCTTGACCATCGACGCCAGGATGTCGGGCAGCATGAGCATCCGCGCGGCTTCAGCGTTGTAGCTGTTCAGGGCGGCCGCGATCTCCTTCTTACCGGTCGCCTCGGCGACCAGCTTGGCCTCGATACCGGCCGCCTCGGCCTGCTGTTCGACGCGCAGCGCGTCGGCCAGTTCCTTCTTGCCCGCGGCCTCGGCGACCAGCTTGGCCTGCATGCTGTCGGCCTCGGCCTGCTGTTCGACACGCAGCGCGTCGGCCGCGGCCTTACGAGCATCGGCCTGGGCCTGCCCGGCCCGTCGCTGCGCTTCGGCGTTGGCTTCTGCGGCGAGGATCGCCGCCTGGCGCTGCCCCTCGGCGCGCGCCACATCGGCCCGCTTCTGCGCCTCGGCGGGAGCGATCACGTCGGCCTGCAGCGCGGCCTGCGCCTGCTCGCTGCGCCGTTGCTCCACCTCGATGCGGGCCTGCACGCGGGCCGCCTCGGCCTGCTCGATGGCGATGCCCACGTCCTTCTCAGCGCGGGCGTGCGCCAGTGGGCCGGCCTGGTCGGCCTGGGCGTTCTCGGCCTCGGTCTGCGCACGCAGCCGGGCCAGCTCGACGTCCCGCTTCTGGTTGGCGGACGCGATCGCGGTGTCCGCTTCGGCCTGGGCCACCGAACCGGCCTGCCTGGCCTTGGCCGACTGGATCTGCGCGTCCCGCTCAGCCTCGGCGGTGCCGACCGCGGCGTCACGCTTGACCTCGGCGATCCGGCGTTGGCCCAGCGACTCCAGGTAGCCGTTCTTGTCCGAGATGCCCGCGATCTTGAGCACGTCGACCTCCATGCCGATGCGGGCGAGATCACCGCCTGCCTCCTCGACCACGCTGCGGGCCAGCGTGTCGCGGTTGGAGTTGAGGTCCTCGACGGTCATGGTCGCGGTGATACCGCGCAGGCTGCCGGCCAGGATGTCGTTGATCTGGCGCTGCAGACCGTCCAGGTCGGAGGTCAGGAAGCGCTGCACGGCGGTCTGCACGGCTTCGTCGGCCGAGCCGATCCGGACCAGCCCGACGGCCTCCACGTTGACCGGGACGCCGTTGTTGGACAGGGCGTTCTGCAGGTTGATGCTGACGTTGAACGGTTCCAGGCTCATGATGTCGACGCGTTCGATGCCGGGCATCCGGAACCGGGCCCCGCCGCGCACCACTTTCGGCGAGCCTCGGCCGGTGAACACGGCCACCTCGTTGGGTGGCACCTTGATGTAGTTCTTGACGTACACCATCGGCAACACCACCAGGATGAGGATCGCGGCGACGGCGGCGAGGATGACGATGAGCAGCAGGGACACTGTGCTGGCCTTTCTGAAGACTCGGTGCTCGGGAACTACTCAGGTGGGTGGAACAGCGACGACGTGGACGTAGTCGGGGTCGATATCCGCGATGTACACACGGGTCGATTTGGGGAGTGCGGCGAGCTCGGCGCTCTTGGCCCGCGAGAACACGCGGTTGCCGTCGGCGTCGACGAAGGACACCTCGCCCCATCCGCCTGCGGGGACTTCGAGCGTGACGGTGCCGAGCAGACCGATGTAGGACGACCGGCCCCTGTGGGAATTGGACTGCTGACGGCGCATGTAGGGCAGCAGCAGGCCGTTGAACACGAACACCAGCACCACGGCGAACGCCGCTGCGGTCACCGCGGTGCCGAAGGTGCCCAGATGCGTCCACGAGCCGATCAGGCCGCCGGTGCCTGCCCCGAGCAGGGCGACCGACAACGCGGTCAGGTTGATGAAGGGCATGCCGTCGCCGTGACCGACATCGGCCAGTAGCAGGGCGGCCAGGAGCGCGACACCGCCGACGACGAACGCCGCCAGGTACACAGCCGTCATGTGGGCGTCTCCGAAGGCACGGGGTCAGCACCACGGGCGGTGCGGATCACTGTGACTATTGTCGCTTGTCGCGTAGTACTACCGTGCACAATTTTCCGGCGGGCGATCGCTGGCCAGCGGTGATTTTGGCGCAGCCCCAACAAAGGGTAGTGTGGACCAACGGTGCGGCTTCCGCGCCGACTCTGCGTGCCCTGTCCTGGAACTTTTAGGAGTTCTTTCGATCCAGCTCACGTTTTCAGTCGGTCGTGTGGCGGTGCCACGGGCGCACGATACGAAACGAAAGCAAGGATCGCTAGACAGTATGGCCAAGAAAGACGGTGCCATCGAGGTTGAGGGTCGCGTGGTCGAACCCCTGCCCAATGCGATGTTCCGCATTGAGTTGGAGAACGGACACAAGGTCCTGGCCCACATCAGCGGCAAGATGCGGCAGCACTACATCCGCATCCTGCCCGAGGACCGCGTCGTGGTGGAGCTTTCTCCCTATGACCTGTCCCGGGGCCGCATTGTGTACCGGTACAAGTAACCGCCCCAATAAGTTCCACCAGACAAGACGAGAGAACAGGATCGCGAAGCCGTGAAGGTGAACCCGAGCGTCAAGCCGATCTGCGACAAGTGCAGGGTGATCCGCCGGCACGGGCGGGTCATGGTGATCTGCTCCGACCCGCGGCACAAGCAGCGGCAGGGCTGATCAAGCCAAGCTCTTGAGCAGTACCCACAACTGAATGCAGACCTCCCAGCGCCACTGAGTGGATAGGCCACTCAACACGTCCGGAACGGAGGCCGGACCCCACACAAGACGACGTGGGAACGGACTGGGAACAGACCTCCGCCAGAAGAAGGAATACCGCCACATGGCAAGGCTCGTGGGCGTCGATCTTCCGCGCGACAAGCGCATGGAGATCGCGCTGACCTACATCTACGGCATCGGCCGTACCCGCTCCCAGGAAATCCTGGATGCGACCGGAATCGACCGGAACATGCGCACCAAGGACCTCACCGACGATCAGGTGACCGTTCTGCGCGACTACATCGAAGGCAACCTCAAGGTTGAGGGTGACCTGCGCCGCGAGGTGCAGGCCGACATTCGTCGCAAGATCGAGATCGGCTGCTACCAGGGCCTGCGGCACCGCCGCGGTCTGCCGGTGCGTGGCCAGCGGACCAAGACCAACGCGCGTACCCGCAAGGGCCCCAAGCGCACCATCGCCGGCAAGAAGAAGGCCAGGTAACCCATGCCACCGAAGAAGGCAGGCGCTCCCAAGAAGGGCGTGAAGACCCGTCGCAGGGAAAAGAAGAACGTCCCGCACGGCGCCGCTCACATCAAGAGCACGTTCAACAACACCATCGTGTCGATCACCGATCCGCAGGGCAACGTCATCGCCTGGGCGTCGTCGGGTCACGTCGGCTTCAAGGGGTCGCGTAAGTCGACGCCGTTCGCCGCGCAGCTGGCCGCCGAGAACGCCGCCCGCAAGGCGCAGGAGCACGGCGTGAAGAAGGTCGACGTGTTCGTCAAGGGCCCGGGCTCGGGCCGCGAGACCGCCATCCGTTCGCTGCAGGCCGCCGGCCTGGAAGTGGGCGCCATTTCCGACGTCACCCCGCAGCCGCACAACGGCTGCCGCCCGCCCAAGCGGCGCCGGGTCTAGGTCTAGGGAGGAAACAGACTCATGGCTCGTTACACCGGACCCGCGACCCGCAAGTCGCGCCGCCTCGGCGTCGACCTGGTCGGCGGCGATCAGTCGTTCGAGAAGCGCCCCTACCCGCCCGGCCAGCACGGCCGTGCGCGGATCAAGGAGAGCGAATACCGCACCCAGCTGCAGGAGAAGCAGAAGGCTCGCTTCACCTACGGCGTGCTGGAGAAGCAGTTCCGCAAGTACTACGAAGAGGCCAACCGCAAGTCGGGTAAGACCGGCGAGAACCTGCTCCAGATCCTGGAGAGCCGGTTGGACAACGTCGTGTACCGCGCCGGCCTGGCCCGGACCCGCCGCATGGCGCGTCAGCTGGTCAGCCACGGCCACTTCACCGTCAACGGTGTCAAGGTGAACATCCCGAGCTACCGGGTGTCGCAGTACGACATCATCGACGTGCGGGACAAGTCGCTGAATACCGACCCGTTCATCATCTCTCGCGAGACCGCAGGCGACCGGCCGATCCCGTCCTGGCTGCAGGTCGTCGGCGAGCGCCAGCGCATCCTGGTCCACCAGCTCCCCGAGCGGGCGCAGATCCAGGTGCCGCTCGCAGAGCAGCTCATCGTCGAGTTCTACTCGAAGTAATGTCTCTGCGGCCGTAGGCCGCAAATGTTGACGGTCATCCGGCTGTCAACACCCAGACGGCATCAAATAGCGGGTGCCGAGAAGGAGATAGAAAACAATGCTGATTTCTCAGCGGCCAACACTGTCCGAAGAGACCGTTGCCGAGAACCGGTCCAAGTTCGTCATCGAACCGCTGGAGCCCGGTTTCGGTTACACCCTCGGCAACTCGCTGCGGCGCACGCTGCTGTCGTCCATCCCGGGCGCAGCGGTCACCAGCATCCGCATCGATGGCGTGCTGCACGAGTTCACCACCGTCCCCGGAGTGAAGGAAGACGTCACCGACATCATCCTGAACCTCAAGGGTCTGGTCGTGTCCTCGGAAGAGGATGAGCCGGTCACCATGTACCTGCGCAAGCAGGGACCGGGTGCGGTCACCGCCGGTGACATCGTGCCGCCGGCCGGTGTGACGGTGCACAACCCCGACATGCACATCGCGACGCTGAACGACAAGGGCAAGCTGGAGGTCGAGCTCGTCGTCGAGCGCGGCCGCGGTTACGTCCCGGCCGTTCAGAACAAGGCCTCGGGTGCCGAGATCGGCCGTATCCCGGTCGACTCCATCTACAGCCCTGTGCTGAAGGTGACCTACAAGGTGGAGGCCACCCGTGTCGAGCAGCGCACCGACTTCGACAAGCTGATCCTCGACGTCGAGACCAAGAACTCGATCAGCCCGCGGGACGCCCTGGCGTCGGCAGGCAAGACCCTGGTCGAGTTGTTCGGTCTGGCACGCGAGCTCAACGTCGAGGCGGAAGGCATCGAGATCGGGCCGTCGCCCGCCGAGGCCGACCACATCGCGTCGTTCGCCCTGCCGATCGACGATCTGGACCTGACCGTCCGGTCGTACAACTGCCTCAAGCGCGAGGGTGTGCACACCGTGGGCGAGCTCGTGGCCCGCACGGAGTCTGATCTGTTGGACATCCGTAACTTCGGCCAGAAGTCCATCGACGAGGTGAAGATCAAGCTGCACCAGCTGGGTCTCTCGCTCAAGGACAGCCCGGCCACCTTCGACCCGTCCGAGGTCGCCGGTTACGACGCCGCAACCGGAACCTGGACCAGCGATGCCGGCTACGACCTGGACACCGACCAGGACTTCGCCGAAACCGAACAGCTCTAACCGGGCTCATTCCCGCCCGATCCCGTCCCGGTCCTACCTGATACGGGGACCGGCCCCATTTAGGAGATAGTCGCAATGCCCAAGCCCACCAAGGGTGCCCGCCTCGGCGGGTCGTCCTCACACCAGAAGGCGATCCTGGCCAACCTGGCCACGTCGCTGTTCGAGCACGGTCGGATCAAGACGACCGAGCCCAAGGCGCGGGCGCTGCGGCCCTACGCGGAGAAGCTCATCACCCACGCCAAGAAGGGCAACCTGCACAACCGGCGTGAGGTCATGAAGAAGATCCGCGACAAGGACGTCGTGCACGTCCTGTTCGCCGAGATCGCTCCCTTCTTCGCCGACCGCAACGGTGGCTACACCCGCATCATCAAGGTCGAGAACCGTAAGGGCGACAACGCGCCCATGGCGGTCATCGAGCTGGTGCGGGAGAAGACCGTGACCTCCGAGGCCGACCGCGCACGCCGTGCCGCCGCATCCGCGGCCAAGGCCGCCGATGCCAAGGCTGAAGAGGCTGAGGTCGTCGAGGCCGACGAGGCTGCGCTGGCCGAGGAGACCCCGGCCAACGAGGCCGAGGCCGCTGACGAGGCCATCGCCGACGCGCAGACGGCCGAGGCCGCCGACGCTGAAGACGCCAAGGATGAGGCTGACGAAGCCAAGTCCTGAGGACGTTCGCGACATGCCCGCCATCGAATCCGATGGCGGGCATGTTGCTTTCGTCCGCCTTCGTCTCGACATCGCCTACGACGGCACCGAATTCGCCGGCTGGGCACCGCAGGCCGGGCAACGCACCGTGGCCGGCGTGCTGGAGGAGACGTTGTCGACGGTGTTCCGGGAGCCGGTCCGGTTGGTGACGGCCGGGCGCACCGACACCGGCGTACACGCCACGGGTCAAGTTGCGCACGTCGACGTACCCTCTGGCGCACTGGGTTTCGCGTATCCGCGCACACCGCGTCCCGGTGACCCCGAGTTTCTGCCGCTGGTACGACGATTGGCCCGATTCCTGCCGACAGATGTGCGGGTGCGCCGAATAGTCCGTGCCCCCGCCGGTTTCGACGCCCGATTCTCGGCGTTGCGCAGGCATTACGAATACCGGCTGTCCTTGGCGCCGTGGGGCGTGGACCCGCAGCAGGCCCGGTTTGTCACTCCGTGGGCACGACCGTTGGATCTGGATGCGATGACCGCGGCGTCTCAGGAGTTGTTGGGACTACAGGACTTCGCCGCGTTCTGCCGGTTCCGCGAGGGTGCGACGACCATCCGCGATCTGCAGCGCCTGTCCTGGGAGCGCCACGGCGATGTGGTGATCGCCCACGTCACCGCTGATGCGTTCTGCTGGAACATGGTGCGCTCACTGGTCGGCGCGCTGCTGGCGGTGGGGGAGCGACGTCGCGAACCTGCCTGGATCGCCGGACTTTTGGGCGCTGATCGCAGGTCCAGTGAGTTCGCCGCCGCCCCGGCGCGGGGACTGACGCTGGTGGGCGTCGACTATCCGCCCGACGATCAGCTGGCTGCCCGGATCGCGGTCACCCGGGACCTGCGCACGCTCTGAGCGCTACGCGCTACGGCCGCCGAGACGACGGTTTTCGGTGCGAAATCGCCAAAAAGTCGCGAACAACCGTAGTGTCGGCGGGGGTCAGAGCCGAGCGGAGACGAATCGGGCGGCCTGGGCCACCATTCCCGACTGAATGTAGCCGGGCGCCAAGTGATCCTGCCATTCGGACCGCCACTTGTACGGGCTGCTCGGATTGCAGACGGGATCGTCGGAGTGGCAGAGATCGATGGTGCGGTTGCGGTACACCGGGCTCAACGCGGTGATCGGCAGCGCCCAGTTGGAACCGTTGCCGAAGAGCGCCACGGCCGCGACGTGCCGGTCGGTGCCTGCCGGCAGCGGACTGTTGAAGGTGAACGCCGAAATAGGCACCGCGAGAACCAGATCGGTTGCCGCTGCGCCCAGTGAGTAGCCACCCAGCACGAGTCGGGTGCTCGGGCAGTTACGAGTCATCCACTGGATGTGACGGCTCATGTCGTTGGCGCCCATGTCGACCTGGGTGTCGGCAGGGTAATTCACCGGATACAGGCTGATATTCGGTCCGCGCAGGGCACGCAATGCGTTGACGAACGCAGCGCCGACCTGCCCGGGCCCTGGGGGCTCCATGCGGCCGCGGGCAAACACCACCTCCGCCGGAGGGCATGTGGCCGCTTTCGCGGCGCCAACCATGCTCGGCGCCACCGTCATTGGCACCACGACGGCGGTCAGGGCGGTGATCAGCGCGGCCAACATCCGACGGCCAATCACGCATTCGATGGTATTGACGATCCCGTCGAGAATAGGTGCCGGTCCGGCAACGATCCGGCGACGAAGTCGTCCGGCTCAGAGGCGGCCCGCCACGAAATCCGCCGCCTGGTTGACCATGCCGCCATCGATGTATGCCCCGGCGAGGTGGTCGGGCCAGTTGTTTTTCCAGGTGTTGGGATCGGCGGGGTTGCAGATCGGGTCGGCGCCATGGCACAACTCGATCGTCCGGTCGCGGTAGACGGGGTTGAAGTTGGTGATCGGGCCCACCCAGGCCGCACCGTTACCGAACAGCGCCACCGCAGCGATATGTCCGTCGGCGTCGGCCGGCAGCGGGTTCTTGAACCCGAACGCCGTGAACGGCACGGCCAGAACGACGTCGGTGACCGCCGCGCCCAGCGAATAGCCCCCGAGGACCAGTCGGGTGTTCGGACAATTGCCGATCATGTACTGGACGTGACCGCTCATGTCATTGGCGCCGATGTCCACCTCGGTGTCCGCGGGGTAGCGGACGGCGTACACGCCGATGTTCTTGTTGACCCGTGACCGCAGGGCGTTGACGAACGCATTGCCGAGGGTGCCGACGCCGGGCGGTTCGGTACGCCCCCGGGCGAAGACCACCTCGACGTCGGGGCACGGCGCGGCCGAAGCGACCGCGAGCACGTCGACGCCTGGAACGGCTGACGTGAGGATCGGTAGCGCCGGCACAGCCAACGCCACCGCTGTCACACCCAACCATCGCCTGACCCGCCGACCGATGGAAAGTTTGAGCACCTAAGCGATGCTAGCCGAGCGAATTGACGCGTGCGGAGGCTATGTGGCGAGGACTACACCAGGCCGGCGACGAAACTTGCAGCCTGGCTGGTGGGACCCCCGTCATAGGCCCGGTGCGCGTCGACGCTGTTGCCGTCGGTGCACACGGGATCGTTCGGATTGCACAGGTCGATGGCACGCGAACCGTAGACGGGGCTGGCCGTCATCGGCAGCCCGAGCTTGGCGGACGGGTTGCCGAACACCGCAACGGCCGCGATGTGGTCAGGCGCGTTGGGCGGCAGTGGGGCATTGAAGCCCACGGCCGGGAAGGGAACCGCGGAGATGACGTCGATGACCGCGGCGCCCTGCGAGTAGCCGCCGAGCACCAGGCGGGTATTGGGGCAGTTGTCCATCATCCACTGGACGTGGCCGCTGGCGTCGTTGGCGCCGTCGGCAGCAGCCAGGAAGTCGTAGCTGGCGGGGTAGTTCACCGCGTAGGTGCCCACCGAACGGCCGCCCACCTTGTTGCGGAGCGAGCTGACGAAAGCGTTGCCGATCCGGCCCAGGCCGGGACTGTCGTTGGTGCCGCGCGCGAACACCACCTGGATGTCAGGGCAGTCGTCGGCTGAGGCGACGGCGACGTTGCCGGCGGGGACCGGCGTCACGAGTGCGGCCGCGGCGGTCAGCGCAGCGGCGGCAACGAGCGGAGCGTAACGACGAACAAGATCAATGGCCACACCAAATCCTAGCGTCCGGGCGTCGCTAGACGATGCGAGCGACGAAGTTCGCGGCCTGATCCGTCAGGCCTGCCGTCACGTAGTCGCTGTGCGCGAACGGATTCCGGCCTCGCGAGCAGATCGGGTCGCCGTCCTTGCAGAGATCGATGGCTTTGCCACCGAAGACCGATGAGGTGAGCGGATTCCCGAACTTGGCGGCGGGGTTCCCGAACGCCACGACGGCCGCTATCTGCGGTACCAGGCTGCTGGGCAGCGGCGGTGCCGACCCGATCTCGCCGACCTTGTTGCCCAGCGGCGGTATGCCGGCGAGCATGTCGACCACCGCTGCGCCCTGCGAGTAACCGCCGAGCACGATCTTGGTCGACGGGCACGACGCCGCCAGCGAGGTGATGCGGTTGGCGGCGTCGTTGGCGCCGTCGGCCGCGGTGAGGAAGTCATAGCTGGCGGGGTAGTTCACCCCGTAAGTCGACACGCTGCGACCCCCGACCTTGGCGCGCAGCGCGTCGGCGAAGGCCTGTCCCGGGCGCCCGAGGTCGGGTGCGTCGTTGGTGCCGCGAGCGAAAATGACCTCGATGTCGGAGCACGGTTCAGCCGCGGCGGGAGCTGAGAATGCGAGCGGCAATGCCGCGCTGACCAGCGTTGAGACGATCGCGGCCACCCGGGCCGACTTCCGAAGAAGACTCACGGACGACATCGTCACACAAAATGGTTAGCCGCGGCTAATCGTTTGCCCGTTCGGTGGTCTCCCGCAGTGGCATGTCGGGCCAGCTCGCGAGTTCGACCTGGCCGACGGACTCGGGGTCCGCCTGCTCGCTGCGGTCTCCCTGGCGGGCGAGGGCCAGGCCGAGCAGGACCACCGTCCCACCGATGGCCTGGCTGACCGTCATGGCCTCGCCGAGCAGGATCCAGGCCGAGAGCACCGCGAACATCACCTCGGACAAGCCCACCAGCGACGCGAACCGTGGCTTGAGGCGGGCGACGCCGAAGATACCGAGGGTGTACGCGAGAGCCGTCGGAATGAGGCCCAGCGTGATCACCGGCACCAGCCACGACGTGGTGAAGCCCGCGATGACGACGGAGTTCGCCGTGAATGTCAGCGGCATCACACCGGTGACACCGAGCAGCGCGACGGCGACGGTTCCGACGATGAGACCGCCTGCGGCCAGGCTGATGGGGTTGAGACCTTCGCCGTCGGTGCTGACGTGGTTGGACATCATGAAGTAGCACGCCGCGCATACCGCGGCGGCCAACCCCCAGCTGACGCCGATGATGTTGATGTGGGCGCCGCTGAAGACGTTGAGCACGAGCATGATTCCGGCGACGGCCAGGCCCACTCCGGCGAACGTCATCGAGCTGGGGCGCCGGCGCGTGGTGGCCCAAACCCATCCGACCACCAGGATCGGCGCGGTGTACTCGAGCAGGAGGGCCACGCCGACCGAGAGATGCGCAACGGCGTTGTAGTAGCAGAGTTGCGCACCGGCGATCGGGACCAGGCCGTAGGCGACGACGGTCTTGGCATGCCGGATGGACTCGCCGACCCAGCCGGGCCGCACAAAGCTGGCGAAGATGGCCATCGCCAGGGCTCCGCCGGCGAGCCGGGCGGTGACGGCGCCGGTCGGGCTCCAGCCGGCTTCGATCAGCGCTTTCGCAAACGGACCGGAGGACCCGAAGGCCAGTGCTGAACTGAGTGCGAACAGCAGGCCGAGCCGAAAGTGGTTCTCGGTGCTCGGGCGGTCGAGTGCGGCCGTGGCCATGGGTACACCTCCTGGGCGCGTGTAATGAGTAAAATGACTTTTGGTAGTGACGGTACGGCGGAAAGGAGTCACGAGTCAAATGCTTTTCACTTATGACACGGAGCTCACACTCCGGGCCGCCGCGCTGCTGGTCAACAGCGATCGGGTGGACGGTGAGCAGCTTGGTGACCTCGCCGCTCTCGACGAGTACCTGAACGAGTTCGGCTGGACGGGGCGGCGCGACCGCGACGACGTCGAACTGCGCGCGGTACACGAACTCCGGACTCGGATCGGGGACATCTGGGCCGTTGCCGACGACGAGGAAGCGACGGTAGAGCGGGTCAACGCGCTGCTGAGCGAGACCAAGGCGTCGCCATGGCTGACCCGCCACGTGGAAAACCCCGATTGGCATCTACACCTGGGCGCCGCGGACGACCCGCTGTGGCAGCGCATGGGCGCCGAGATCGCGATGGCCCTCGCGGACCTGATCCGCGGCGGCGAGCTCAGGCGGTTGAAGATCTGTGCGGCGCCCGACTGCACCGCGGTGCTGACCGATCTGTCACGCAACCGCTCCCGCATCTTCTGCGACACCGGTAACTGCGGTAACCGCCAGCACGTAGCGGCCTACCGGCAGCGGCAGCGCGAGGAGGAGTAGCGGGGCTGGTTCGCAACTGCCCTCAGCCGCCGCGGCAGGAGATGTCCACGTAGACGGTGTCGGACTCCGTCGGATCGATCCGATTGCCGTTCGGCTGTGAATTGGAACTGCGCAACCCTTCGATGCCGGTGACCCGGCACGAGCTCAGCGGATACACCGCGGCACCGTTGAGTTGTACCTCGTAGCCCTGCGCGCGCAGTGCGTTGACCGTGTCCTGCGCATTGCCGTAACCGTTGTTGAACGCCGAAGGATCTGCCGACGCCGTGTGTGCCGCTGCGGCGAGCAGGGCAGCCGCCATCGCAGCCGCGCTGAGCCAAGTCCTCACCCGAATCCCTTTCGTCGGCCGGGCAGCGCGGCGATTGCCAAGTGCTGCAGGCGGTTCCGAAAGGAGTTAGGGGGCGGGGTTACATCGCGGGCTCAATCGTTGCCGTGGCCGTTGTGACTCTGGTGCTCCCGCAAGGCCGTGAGCGCCTTCTGTTCGGAGGCGTGTGCGGCTTCGGTGATGGCGTCGTGTTCCGCGGCGGGGTCGGCGTAG